>JAESRX010000063.1 GCA_016764435.1 Flavobacteriaceae bacterium
GGTGTTTGCCTATGCGTACACCCGCAAAGTGCTGCAAAAGGATGGCAGCCGCAGCGAAGAAGAAGTGGTTGATTACGCGGTGCAGATGTGGCGTGACAAGTTTGGCGACAAAGAGCTGCCCGAGTATTTCGTCAACGCGCAAACTCTGGCTCCCTCCGAGCATGTGAAAATGCAGGCGGCGGCGCAGAAGTGGGTCGACAGCTCAATCTCAAAAACCATCAACTGCCCCGAAGACATCAGCTTTGATGAGTTCAAACAGGTCTATATGCAGGCCTGGGATCAGGGCTGTAAGGGCTGCACCACCTATCGGCCCAATGATGTCACCGGCTCGGTTTTGACGGTTAGCGAAAACTCGGATAAGGCACCGGGTGAAACGGCAGATGCACCGCAGGCCAGTAATGGCGCCGAGGTGGTTTATATGTCCGAACCGCTGGACCGCCCACAAAGCCTGGAGGGCCATACCTACAAGCTGAAATGGCCTGACAGCGAGCACGCGATCTATCTGACCATCAACGACATCATTCTGAACGGTCATCGCCGCCCGTTTGAGGTCTTCATCAACTCCAAGAACATGGAGCACTACGCCTGGACGCTGGCGCTGACCCGAATGATTTCGGCGGTGTTCCGTCGTGGCGGCGATGTGTCCTTTGTGGTCGAGGAGCTGATGGCGGTGTTTGATCCGCGTGGCGGGGCCTGGGTGAAGGGAAAATACATCCCCTCAATCCTGGCGGCGATTGGCGGTGTCATCGAGACCCATATGATCCGGACCGGCTTTATTGCAGGTGAGGGCATGGGGCTGAAGTCAGATCCCACCGCCGAGGTGGTGAACCTGGGCGCGCCGCGTGGCAAAGCCTGCCCCAGCTGTGGTCAGTTCGACATGCAGATGGTCGAAGGCTGCATGACCTGTCGCAGCTGTGGTCATTCTAAGTGCGGCTAGGGCTGCGCGGGATGACTGTACAAATGTTGTGAACGCCAGGATCAGAAATGCATTTTGACCATTTATATTTGCATTTCTGACCAGAAAAACCCTCACCTTCGATCAATGGTCGAAGGTGAGCTAGGTTTCTTTCCCAGTGATGTTGAGAGCTGGGCCTGCTGCGGTATTGATCCGCCCTACAGTGCGCTTTAGAAATGATGTCTCTTTGTTTTTCTCAATTAGAGAAAGCGACAGAAGCCTACTTAAATAATGACGTCGACTTGGCAGAGGAAGTGATTTATACGGAGTCACACGTAAACGCCTTAGATATAAATATTGAAAAGAACTGCGAACGCTATTTGGCTTTATATACGCCTGTAGCCACAGATTTGAGATTTGCAATGGCGATACTAAAAATTAATATTGATTTAGAACGCATTGGAGATCATGCTTATGGGATTTCTAAATATGTAGTGGAGGATGAAACACGGACTCCTGTACACTTGATAAAAGCCTTGCAGTTTGGAAAAATGAGGGTGACTATTCAAGATATGTTTGTTGATATTATGGATGCTTTTGAAAATGAAAATGTAAAATCAGCACGAAAAGTATTTAAAAAAGACAAGATTTTAGACGCGATTAATTTTGAATCTTTTGCGATTATAGAAACAGAGATTCATAAGGATATAACTGTGATAGGTAAATCTTTACAGTTGTCTTCTATTATTAAAAAGTATGAAAGAGTCGGGGATTTAATTAAAAATATAGCAGAGGAAATTATATTTTATAAGAATGCAGAACTTTTAAAACACAAAGGAAATAAAAAATAAGAGGCTGCTCTTAAAGCGGATTTGGTCAGTATCAATTTTTTAAAAAACAGATTGTTAGCTCTCAGCCAGCCTCTCGGGTTAGTGCTTTATTATTATAAATGTAATATTTTGTAGTAGTCTAATGCGAATATAGTAAAAATTACACGAAAATCGTGTAGTTATTGTTTGATGTTGCCTTTTAAAACCGTGTATAATGTAATTGTATGCGGTTTTTATTTGTCAGATAAAAGGTCCATATCCTGTTATGTGAATAAAGGAGAGCCAGGCTTTATTGTGGAGAAAAGGTGGTTTATATTCAATACGAACAGGTGCTTGGAAGTATGAATTCTTATTGAATTAATTTCAGTAATTTTTGAACTGCTGTTGGAGCCGCATTATGTATAAATTCAATCTGTGTTGTTTCGGCTCCTTTTACTATAGATAATAGTGCTGGAATACCTCTGTCTACTGCGGTTAGTTCCTTATCAACGGTGTTCGAAATGGTTGAAAAATCAAGATCTTTGATGCTTGTTTCTATGAGGTTCCACTGTGCTGGAGTTAATGTACGAATGGTTTCCTTGCCGTTTTCGATGCGGAGAACTTGGCTTGGATTTACAGCTATTGATAATGAATAGCCTCTGGTCTGTGCCTTGTATTGTATGGATGTTAATTTTTCTGATTGCATAGGTTTGCATGCTAAGAATACCATTGTTAGTACGATTAATAAGATCGGATTTTTCATGTGTTTCAGTATAAAAAGAGGTTGTAAAAGTAGTACGCTCACAACCTCTTAAAATTAGGTAATAAATAGTAATTTTACTTTACAAAGCTCTCTCTTGCACCTCCAGTGGCAAACAAGGCTCTAATTCGTGTGTTTTGTCCTTCTGAGAACATGTACATACAGGCATCATCTACATAATCCATGTAGTTCATGGTCATGTCCGAGGATTTACAATTAATAGTAGGATAGGAAGGACATCCGTAATTTGGTCCATCAGAAGAAGGAGTATCACTTACGTAATCATCCGCTCTACATCTACCATCACCCCAAATGTGGCGTAAGTTTAACCAGTGTCCCACTTCGTGAGTTAAGGTTCTTCCCTTGTCAAAAGGAGCAGAAATAACTCCAGTTCTACCAAAGTAATTAGGCCCTACAACCACTCCGTCTGTAACAGCAGCTCCTCCTGGGAATTGGGCATATCCTAATATTCCACCGCCAATATTACAGACCCAGATATTTAGGTATTGTGTACTGTCCCATGCATCTACTCCTCCTTGTGAGGCATATTTCATGTCATTTCTTGTTCCCCAGCTAGTTTTTGAACTACTTTTTCTAGTGATTGCAGCGAGGGTAAAGTTGATGTCAACATTTGCCGCGACTCCAGTGAATTCTGAAGGTATGTTTCCGAAATCTGAATTTTGGGCATTATAATCTTCATTTAAAACATCTAATTGAGATTGAATTTGTTGAAGACTTATGTTTTCTGCAACCTTAGAATAGATGACATGTACTACTACGGGAATATTAATAGTACCCGTGTATGGCGTAGGACCTGTTCCTCCTCCACCTCCTCCATTTCCGCCTCCACCTTTTGGTGGTTTTCCTTTATAGGATATTAGATAGTTTTCAAAGTCGTAAGCATGTTTTTCAATAGCATTCATGCTAGCTTCTAGTCCAGGATTGTTCTGTAGTTGTACAGACAATACATCCATTACCGCACAATTTCTACTCGGTGGAATTTCGGATACTTCGGTTGCGTTCTGTAGAGATAATGCATCTTCGTTTGAAAGTGTATTCTCTTCCGAACATGAAAACAAAATGCTGGCAATTGCAGCAACCATTAGAATTGATTTTTTCATAAATCTTGTTGTTAGTTAGTTAGTTGTTTATGTGTAAATTAATTTGGGTAACTCGAACTAATTTATAAAAATTATGTTAAAAAACTAATTTATAGGTATAAAAAACATAAGATATATGGTTTTATGCTATGTGTATGGATTTCAATTTTCTTGTGGTAGTAAGGTGTTGTCCTTGGAATAATAGGTACTTTTTTTTTTGTTCTTTGAAACTAGTTGCGTGTATGCGAAAAATAGTAGAGGAGATCTTTGTGAAAAAGTGCACTATTCTGTGTTTCAGTCTGTTGTGTGTGTTTTTACGAAAGGTTCTTACTCTGAAAAGCAACTGTAATTCTAAAGAATAGAAGTCAACGAGTGTTTTTTGTGCAATGAGGCTTCTCAAATGGAGTTTGCTCAATGAGGGTTCTTACTTCCAATAAAGGCGAGGGCTATTCTTTGTAACTATAGAGCGCCCTTGTTACTATTGTTTTAAAAAGAACAATAGTAACAAGGGCGCTCACTATACTAGTTGTATCACCATTATTTTTTAGGTGTTAAATTAGGTCTAGAGGACTTAACTTAACATCATGGTGGCGCGTTTTAAAGCACTGATAAATAGGTCTATTTCTTCTTTTGTGTTGTAAAAAGCAAAAGAGGCACGTACCGTTCCTGGGATATTATAAAAATTCATGATTGGTTGTGCACAATGATGTCCTGTTCTTACAGCAATTCCTAATTTGTCTATAATAGTTCCAATATCAAAGGGGTGAATATCACTAACATTAAAGGAGATGACCGCTGTTTTCTGTGCGGCCGTTCCATAGATTCTTAATCCGTCGATGGCTTCAAGTTTTTCGGTAGCGTATGATAGTAATTCATCTTCATAAGAGGCAATATTGTCAAAACCTAGCTCATTTAGATAATCCAAGGCTACTCCGAAGGCGATAACACCACAAATATTAGGAGTTCCAGCTTCAAATTTATGAGGTAAATCTGCGTAGGTAGTCTTTTCAAAAGTAACTTCTTTTATCATCTCACCTCCTCCTTGGTATGGAGGTAATTTTAAGAGGCACTTTTCCTTTCCGTACAGGACACCAACACCTGTTGGTCCACATAATTTATGTGCTGAGGTTACATAATAATCTACATCTAAAGCTTGCATGTCCGCTTTTATGTGTCCCGCTGCTTGAGCTCCATCTATTAATACTTCAGCGCCTATTTTATGGGCTTGATCTATGATAAATTGGATGGGATTTATAGTTCCTAGTGCGTTAGATACATGGTTTACAAAAACCATTTTTGTTTTATCAGAAAGTAATTTAACATAGGCATCCATGTCTAATTCTCCCAATTCATTCATTGGAATGACACGTAAAATAGCACCTGTTTTTTCACAGAGCATCTGCCAGGGAACTATGTTTGAATGGTGTTCCATTTCGGAAACAATTACTTCATCGCCTATGTGTAGTAATTGGCTATAGCCACTCGCTACTAAATTGATCCCATGCGTGGTTCCTGAAGTGAAGATTATTTCAAACGAATTTTCAGCATTCATGTGCGCCTTTACTTTTAAACGTGCTTCTTCAAATGCATTGGTCGCCAATTGACTTAATGTATGTACTCCTCGGTGGATATTAGCATTGTAATTAGAGTAATAATCTACAATGGCATCGATCACTACCTGAGGTTTTTGATTGGTGGCCGCATTGTCAAAATACACCAAGGGTTTTTTGTGAATCAATTGATTTAAAATAGGAAAATCGGATCTGATTTTGTCAATGTCTAACATAATATATGGTGGTCTAATCTCTTTAATTATTCAATTCTTTGATCCTGAGTGTAGTGTTCAGGAATCACTTAGAATGGTTCTAAAAACAAAAGTACTCAAAGTATTTTTAATACTCTTTATTTTTAATTTATCTTTGAGAGATAACGAACAATATTTACGATGAAAAAAATTATTAAATACGGATTTCTACTTCTTTTTTTGGGAGTGACTGCGGTGGTTTATCTGAATTATCCAAAGTTAAATATTATCAGTGGTTATGCCTCTAAAAATATGGCATCAAGTGTTTTTTTAGCCCATAGGTCGGAAGCCTCTATCATTGAGTTTGATAATAATTTTGACCCCATAAGTAAAGCGGAGACTCGAGTGGATGTTACGAATAGATCTGCGAGTGCTAATTCTTTTGGAGTATTGGAAAGAACGGCTGTTTATAGAGATGGTTTGGGCGCTGTATTGATTGATGCTAGTTTTGATACTGCCGCTCCGTATTTAAAACCAATCAGAAATTTAAGCCCCAATAAATTAGCTTATCCTTATGGCGATTTACCTCAAAAAGACACGGTATTTTCAACTGTAGATTATCAGAAAATTAGACACGTTGTACAGGTTTCTTTTGACCAGTCTGGAGAACGGACAAAGAAGACTAGGGCGGTATTGGTGATTTATAAAAACCAAATAATTGCTGAACAGTATGAAGATGGGATCGATAAAAATTCACGTATTCTAGGTTGGAGTATGACTAAAAGTATTACTAGTACTATTTTGGGTATACTGGTAAAGCAACGGGACTTCGATATTTATAAACCTGCACCTATTGCATCTTGGAAGGATGATAAACGTGCTGAGATCACTACTAATAATTTACTTCAAATGAATAGTGGATTGGAATGGGAGGAAGATTATAATACCATTTCGGATGTGTCTAAAATGTTGTTTTTATCCAGAGATATGACCATTGTACAGCGTGATAAGGAATTAGAATTTCCTCCTGGAACACATTGGAATTACTCTTCTGGAACGAGTAATTTATTATCGAGAATCATTCGGAATCAATTCAAAACACATCAGGAATACCTGGATTATTGGTATACGGAATTGATAGATAAAATAGGGATGCACAGCATGGTGATAGAAGCAGATATGGCAGGGAATTATGTAGGGTCTTCCTATGGATGGGCTACGACTCGTGATTGGGCAAAATTTGGTTTGTTGTATTTACACAAAGGAAACTGGAATGGTGAACAGTTATTTAATCCTAGCTGGGAAACCTATGTGAAAACTCCGGCCCCTAATTCTGAGAAGTCTTACGGTGGTCATTTTTGGTTGAATGCTGCTAAAGGGTATAAGGATGTTCCTGAAACGATGTACTCTTGTAACGGGTACCAAGGACAGCGAATTGCTATTTTTCCATCTAAGGATTTAGTCATTGTTCGTATGGGATTGGCGAGTGATAGTTCGTTTGATTTTAATGCCTTGTTAGGGGGTATTTATGGGGCGATAGAGTAGGTCTTCTAATTAAGAATTAAACGCTAAAAACAGGTATGTTTTTAAAACCGAACGTTTAGAAGTTAGAACCTTTGTGAAAGCGGATCAAGCGTTTTTTATTGAGTTATTGATGGATCCATTAATACTAAAACCGATTCCTCAAAAAGCGATGAGTTTAGATCAGGTATTGGGGAAGTTTAAACTATTTCGATAATTCCTACGTTATAAAACAAAAAAACACCTTTTAAATACGACTATTTAAAAGGTGTTTAATAAAATTATAAAATGTATTTCTACAAGTCAAAACCTAGATTTACGCCTAATTTATCAGCGATTAATCCAGTAATAATGGTTTTAAGTTGTGGTATTTTTATTTTTTCAATCACGTCATTTCCAAAAGCGTATAGTAATAATGCTTTGGCTTCCTTTTTAGGGATTCCACGAGATTGCATGTAAAATAAGGCGCTTTCATCTAGTTGACCGATGGTACAACCATGAGAACATTTTACATCATCAGCAAATATTTCCAATTGAGGTTTGGCGTTAATAGTTGCGCCATCATTCATTAAAATATTGTTGTTTTGTTGGAATGCATTTGTTTTCTGAGCGGCTCGTCTTACGATTACTTTTCCGTTAAACACACCTGTAGAAGAATCTGCATAAATTCCTTTGTACAATTCATGGCTTTCACAGTTAGGGAATTTATGTTCCACTAGGGTGTGATTGTCTACATGTTGGCTGTTTTTTAAGATAGAAATTCCATTTAAATTAGAAGTGATACGCTCTCCTTCGTGTTGGAATTCTAAATTGTTTCTGGTTAATTTACCTCCAAAAGAGAAGGTGTTAACAGAGGCCACACTGTGTTGTTTTTGCTGTACAAAAGTACTGTCAATTAAGGATGAATTATCCGTGTCGTTTTGAATCTTGTAATAATCTACAATAGCACGTTTGTTTACAAAAATTTCTGTAACCGCATTTGTAAACGTACAGTTATCTGATAGGTTTTGGTGGCGTTCTATAATTTGAACATGAGAATTTTCCCCAACCATTATAAGGTTACGTGGCTGTAACAATACCTCTTTTTCATTTCCTGTAGAAAAATTTAAAATTTGTATTGGTTTTGAAACAATCGTGTTTTTAGGGATGTTTATATAAGCACCTTCCTTGGTAAATGCTGTATTTAAAGCTGATAAACTGTTTTTGTCTCCTGCTATTGTGTTAAAATAATTATCAATTAAGATATTGTATTTAGGTTTTGATAGGGCAGCAGATAATACACAGATATCTGATTCGTCATGTGTAGTTTCAGATAAAAAGCTATTAAAAACACCATCTATAAATATTAGGTTATAGCTATCTATATCACTAATTAAATAAGGTTTAATGGTGTTGTAATCTACAGTATTATCTTTTTTATTAAAAAGGCTATAATCTTGTCTTAATAATGATTTTAAGTTGGTGTATTTCCATTCTTCATCTTTTTTAGATGGGAAACCTTCCTCTTCAAAATTTTGAATAGCTTTAGTTCTAATGGCGTGTATCGCTGAATCTAAATCTACGCTACCTTTGTTTTCAAAGGCGATGAATGATGCTATTAATTTATCTTTTAATTCCATGGTTACTCTTTTGTACTAATAGTTAATTACGAGGTGTTGTTTTTACTGCGAAACAACTATTTTAACCAATCGTATCCTTTTGCTTCTAATTCTAAGGCCAATTCTTTTCCTCCAGATTTTACAATTTTTCCATTGTGTAATACATGAACAAAATCAGGAACTATATAATCTAGTAAACGTTGGTAATGTGTAATTACAATGACTGCATTGTCCTTGTTTCTTAATTTATTAACTCCGTTTGCTACTATTTTTAAGGCATCAATATCCAATCCAGAATCGGTTTCATCCAGAATCGCTAATTTCGGTTCTAGCATGGCCATTTGAAATATTTCGTTACGTTTTTTCTCTCCTCCAGAAAACCCTTGATTTAAAGAGCGAGATAAAAACTTGCGATCCATTTCTAATAAATCTGCTTTCTCACGAATTAATTTTAGCATGTCTTTTGCAGGAAGCTCTTTTTCTCCTCTTGCTTTACGACCTTCGTTAATAGCAGTTTTAATAAAGTTGGTTACTGTAACTCCTGGGATTTCCACAGGATACTGGAAAGATAAAAAGATACCCTTGTGAGCACGTTCTTCTGGAGATAAGTCTTCAATGTTTTCATCGTTTAAAAAGATGGTTCCATCGGTTACTTCGTATTCTTCTTTTCCTGCAATTACAGCGGACAAAGTGCTTTTTCCAGAACCATTTGGTCCCATAATAGCATGTACTTCCCCTGCTTTTATTTCTAGGTTAATTCCTGAAAGGATTTCTTTATCGTCAATTCTTGCCTTTAGATTTTCTATTTTTAACATGGTATCTGCTTAAATGTCGTTAAATTATTCTGGAGTTTTTGTCGTTACTTTTTCTGCGATAGAAATAAATGTTGACATTTTTATAAGTGCGAAGTCTCCGGTTCCTTTTGCAACTCTTTCTCCTTTAAATGATACTGTAATACTATTGCTTCCTTCTGTGGCTTTTAGGTTCTTAAGAAGGGCTAACAAATTGTAATATTGATTGTTTTTATATATTTCAGAGATACCGGAAGCATCTTTAAAAAGTATGATTTGTTTTTCAGAGTCATAACTGCTTTCTCCCTTAAAATCTTCTTGATTTACAGGAACTTCTATTGTCTTGCGCATCGTTTTAACAACGTTTTTTTTGGACGTTGTCTGGCAACTGATGGCGGTTAATAAAACAATTAGTATGAGGACTCTTTTCATAATGGATGTAAATATAGGATTTAACCTACGCTTCCTTCTAGGGAAATTTCTAATAGTTTTTGAGCTTCTACCGCAAATTCCATCGGTAATTTGTTCAATACTTCTTTACTAAAACCGTTTACAATTAAGGCAATGGCTTTTTCAGTATCAATCCCTCTTTGGTTGCAATAGAAAAGTTGGTCTTCACCGATTTTACTGGTGGTCGCTTCATGTTCTATTTGAGAAGAGGCAGATTTGTTTTCTATATAAGGGAAGGTATGTGCACCACATAAATCCCCCATTAATAAGGAGTCACATTGTGTAAAGTTCCTTGCATTACTTGCGTTTTTAGCTACTTTGACTAGGCCACGGTACGAATTGTGCGAGTGCCCCGCAGAGATTCCTTTAGAAATAATAGTACTTCTCGTATTTTTTCCAAGGTGAATCATCTTCGTCCCTGTATCTGCTTGCTGATAGTTATTAGTTACTGCAATAGAATAAAATTCTCCTACAGAATAATCTCCTTTTAAAATACAACTAGGATATTTCCACGTAACAGCACTTCCTGTTTCTACTTGTGTCCAAGAAATTTTAGCGTAATCGTGACAAATACCTCTTTTGGTTACGAAGTTATAAACACCACCAACTCCTTTACTGTTACCAGGGTACCAGTTTTGAACAGTTGAATATTTAATTTCTGCCTTATCCATCGCAATTAATTCCACGACGGCAGCATGCAATTGGTTTTCATCTCTTGAGGGAGCAGTACAGCCTTCTAGGTAACTCACAAAACTTCCTTCGTCAGCAATTACGAGTGTACGTTCAAATTGACCTGTTCCTCCTTCGTTAATTCTAAAATAAGTAGACAGTTCCATCGGGCAACTTACACCTTTAGGAATGTAACAAAAAGAACCATCAGAAAATACTGCAGAGTTCAGTGCTGCATAAAAATTGTCTGTTTTTGGAACGACACTTCCTATGTATTTTCTTACCAATTCTGGATGTTCTTGAATCGCTTCAGAAATAGGCATAAAGATAATTCCTTTCTTTGCCAATGTCTTTTTAAAGGTGGTGGCTACAGATACGGAGTCTATTACAATATCCATGGCTACATTGCTCAATCGCTTTTGCTCACCTATAGAAATTCCTAATTTCTCGAACGTTTTTAATAATTCAGGATCTACCTCGTCTAAGCTGTCTAGCTGCTTCTTTTGAATAGGAGCAGAGTAATAACTCAAAGCTTGAAAGTCTGGTTTGGTGTAATTTACATTGGACCAATCTGGTTCCTCCATAGTTTTCCATATTCTAAAAGCATCCAAACGCCAGTCTGTCATCCATTGTGGCTCGTTCTTCTTTTTAGAAATGGCAATTACTATGTCCTCATTTAAACCCACAGGAAACTTATCGGCTTCTATATCTGTATAAAAACCATATTCATATTCTTGTGTTTCGAGTTCTTTTTTTAAATCGTCTTCTGTATACTTATTCATAAGTTACTGTTCAAAAGATGCGCAGGTGACTCGTTGCTGTACGCTATAAATCACCCTATGAATCTTATATGTTACAATTTTAAACTAAGTCTAAAATTAATAATTATCTAAAAATGTCACTACACTTCATACAGTTGTAGTACCTGTTTTATATTATAACGAAAAACTTTCGCCACATCCGCAAGTCCTGTTAGCATTGGGATTATTGAAAATAAATCCGGTACCGTTAAGGCCTCCAGAAAAATCTAAAGTAGTCCCTGCTAAGTATAAAAAGCTTTTTTTGTCTACAATAATTTTCACACCATTGTCTTCAAAAACTTTGTCATCCTCGCTTTTAGATTTGTCAAATTTTAAGTCGTAAGAAAGTCCTGAACAACCACCACTTTTAACTCCAACACGGACAAAATCCGTTGTGGCGTTATAACCGTCGTCAGTCATGAGTTCAACTACTTTCTTTTTTGCGATATCTGAAACTTTAATCATTGTTTAAATGCGCTTTAATTCAAATTAATAGAATTACAAAGATACGTTATTTATGATAATTATCATAAATATAGTATTGAGTACTCTTATAATTAGATAGATAGATTTTATGTGACAAAAGTACGGATAAACTGCGGTTTTACAAATAGTGATTTTTTTAAAATATAAAGGGTGTTTTTTTATGATAAAGTAGTGTAACTGTTTGTTGGATAGTGGTTTAAGTTTTTTTATTTTCTTAAGAGGTGCTTTCAGTCCTTCTGTGAAAATTTTTAATAAAACGTTTGAGGAGTTAAGAAATCAATCAAATTAAAATTATTTAGGGATCCTTAAAATGATGTGTAGATATTGTTGCCAACTATGAGGCCTTCTAAAATGACTAAGAATATGTATCTTTGCGCTATGTTAGAAAATAAAAATCAAAGCCGTACAAGTTTGTCTGAATTAGGAGAATTTGGACTAATAGACCATTTGACTTCAGGGTTTAAAAATAAGCAATCTACGACTGTTCATGGAATAGGAGATGATGCCGCTGTTCTTGGAGGTATTAAAAATCAACTATTAGTAACGACTGACTTGTTGGTAGAAGGGGTGCATTTTGACTTGGGGTATATGCCGTTAAAACACTTGGGGTATAAAGCCATTGTTGTTAATTTATCGGATGTATATGCGATGAATGGTGAAGCCAAGCAAGTAACGGTTTCTATTGCGGTGTCCAACCGATTCACTTTAGAAGCGTTGGAGGAATTGTATGCTGGAATTTCATTGGCATGTGAGATGTATAACGTTGATTTGATAGGAGGAGATACGACCTCGTCTAAGACAGGATTATTAATTAGTGTAACCGCTATTGGAGAAGCTAAAAAAGAAAATGTAACCTATAGAAATGGCGCTAAAGAAGGTGATTTATTGGTGGTTACAGGTGATTTAGGTGCTGCCTATTTGGGCTTACAAGTGCTGGAGCGTGAAAAGCAAGTTTTTGCGGTGAATCCAAACGAGCAACCAGATTTAGAGAAATATTCGTATTTGATCGAACGTCAATTAAAACCAGAAGCGAGACAGGATATTCCAGATTTATTGGAGAAATTAGGAGTGAAACCTACCAGTATGATTGATATATCTGATGGATTGTCCTCTGAGATTTTGCATTTGTGTAAACAATCAGAAGTGGGATGTAATTTATATGAAGATAAAATTCCATTAGACCCTCAAGTGATTTCTACCTGTGAGGAATTTGAATTGAACAGTACGACTATTGCGTTGAGTGGAGGAGAAGACTATGAATTGCTATTTACAGTAGCTCAGGAAGATTTTCCAAAAATAAAAGCCAATCCAAGTTTGTCAGTAATAGGACATATGACGGCAAAAAACGAAGGCGTAAATTTAATTACCAGAGCCAATCAGAAAATAGAATTGACTGCCCAAGGATGGAATCCTTTAAAGGACTAAGTCATTACATAGATAGTTAAAAACAGAAAACAGGACTTGTTGCATTACTGCAAGAGTCCTGTTTTCTGTTTTTAATCGGTTTATTACTATTTTAAATACGTCTTTAGCGCATGAATCATCGCATCAAAACTTTCAATATGACTCATGTGTCCTCTTTCTAAAACAGCTATTGAAATAGTGCTGTTTTTGTACAATTCCAACTGCGTTTTTAAGTCTAAAATAGGGTCTTCTTTTCCTAAAATAACGAGTTTTTTAAAGGAGGAATTACCGAAAAATTCTGTGTAATTTTTTCGTATTTTCATGCCTTCTGTTGCTGCAATTGCACCTTGTTTACTGGTGGTTAAAGCTTCTAGAGTTACGGCGTCTATTTCTTGTAAAAAGGACGTTTTTGAGTGTTGAGCGAACAAGTTAGGAATGGCTATTTTAATGAACGTATCCAGGTGGTTTTTGAGTGCAATCACAGCCCTGTTTCTATGGATGACCTTTTCCGGGGAATCATTCATTGTACTGGAGTTTAATAAGCAGACTCCCTTGGTGTTTTCGGGGAATAAGGCAGCAAAAGCTAAGGCGACATACCCTCCCATACTATGCCCAATAAACATCACTTTTCTGATTTTTAAATGATTCAGCACGGCTTTTACAGCCATCGCCATTTCATCCATACTGTGAATATAGCCTGTGTTTTCACTTGCTCCATGCCCTAACAAATCAATGCAAATTACGCGGTTTCTCTTTTCTAAAACAGTCACCGTGTTTTCCCACATACTTTTGTTTTCTAAAAAACCGTGAAGTAAAATTACAGCGGTACCTTTTCCTTGTTGATTGAAAGATAGTGGGGCGTTTCTATAAGTGATTTGTTCCTGCATCTTGTAAAAGTATTTAGATTAACTGTCTTAGCCAAGTTATTTGGAACTAATGTAACGTTAAATATGTGTGTATGATTTGGTTAAAAAGAATGAAACTAACAAGTATCACTTTTTAGTTCCATAAAAAAGACTACCTTTGTTTTTATTCATTCTAAATAAAAATAACGTGTCAGCAATTAGCCTAGCGAAATCGGTATACGAATATAACTTTTCTGTGGTGGAAACCTGTAATAAGAAAAAGAAATGTTGTAAAAGTTACAAGAAAAAAGGGAAGACTTTCTGTGGTCGTTGTCCCAGAGTGATGGAAAACTAACCGTTCCTTTTTTTGTTTTAGAGACTCAATGAAAGAGTATTCTTACTGCTTCTTTTTGGGATTAATTCCTTTGTATTCAATATTTAAAGTGAAATAAACGCTTATTTTCCTTCCTACGAATACGTATTCTTAAATAATTTGCATTAAATAAAGTAGATCTGGAGCATTGTATGGTTAAAATGATACCTTTGCGGCGCTAAAACTTCACCTTATTATATTATGCCAAGCGCTAAAAAAACTCTATTAGTCAAATTTTTAATTTGGAAATATAAGCATATTTCTGAACGTCAATTTATTTATATCTTAAGTGTATTTGTAGGACTCCTAACTGGTTTAGGAACAGTTCTCTTAAAAAACTTAACCCATTTAATTCAATCTTTATTGGAGTGGGAATATATAAAGGATTACCACCATACTCTGTATTTTATTTTTCCGACCATAGGATTAGTATTGGTGTATTTTGTGATTAAATATGTCGTGAGGCATGAAATTCCACATGGAATTCCATCTACGTTATATTCAATTTCAAAGAAGAATGGATTCATTGAAAGGTATAAAATGTGGGGCTCTTTATTAACCGCTCCCTTGACTGTTGGTTTTGGGGGGTCTGTTGGATTAGAAGGACCTTCTGTGAGTACAGGAGCCGCTTTTGGTTCGAATTTGGCGCAGTTGTTCCACATGAGTACAAAAACTAGAATGTTATTAATTGGCTGTACTGCGGCCGGTGCATTGGCTGCGATGTTTAAAGCGCCGATTGCGGCCATCGTATTTGCAATGGAAATTTTTAGTTTGGAAATAGGATTTGCTTCCATGGTTCCGCTATTAATTGCTTCGGTTTCTTCCGTTTTGACAACTTACTTTTTTAGAGGAACGGCCTTGTTGTTTTCTTTTGAATTGCAAGATAAATTTGAAATATCAGACATCGGATTTTATATCTTGTTAGGCTTGTTTACAGGGATTGCTTCCGTCTATTTTTCCAAAATATTTTTTGGGATTAGTAACTTTTTTGAAAAGATGACCAATCCGTTTAAAAAATTACTTATTGGTGGTGTTGGTATTGGTGCCATGTTGTTTTTTATTCCTGCACTGTACGGGGAAGGGTATCATTTGATGAATAACCTATTGCATGGAAATGCAAAGGAAGCATTGGGAAATATTCCTTATTGGGGACATTTAACGGACCATGCTTGGGGAATTATAGCCATGCTTTTTATCATTACTATTTTTAAGGCCATTGCCATGACTACTACATTTGCAGCTGGTGGTATTGGAGGGATTTTTATTCCTACCTTATTTATGGGGAGTGCTTTGGGAAATATGGTGGCTAGAATTATCAATAATTTAGGTTTAGGATTCCACGTTTCGGAATCTAATTTCACCCTAATTGGGATGACAGGCTTAATGTCTGGAGTACTACATGCGCCATTGACGGCAATCTTTTTAATTGCAGAGATTACGGGAGGTTATGAATTATTTGTACCACTAATGTTGGTAGCTGTTATCTCCTACTCAGTAACGCGTTACTTTGTCTCCCACTCTATTTACACGATGGAATTAGCGAAAAGAGGGGAGTTAATGACACATAATAAGGATACGAATGTGCTGATGTTGTTAAAAATAGACAAGGTGATAGAAACTAATTTTATTTCTATAAAACCAGAAATGTTATTACAAGATATGTTGCATAGTGCTGTCGCGAAATCTTCGCGAAATAATTTCCCCGTAGTAAGTGATGATAATGAATTCTTAGGAGTCTTACTATTGGATGATATTCGTGGGATTATGTTTGACACAAAACTTTGTAAAAAAGTTAAAGTAGCAGATTTAATGCACAGTGCACCTGATTTGATTCATTATGAAGATGATTCTATGCAGGTAATTATGGATAAGTTTAAGCATACAGGCGCATGGAATTTACCTGTAATTAAGGAAGGGAAATACCTTGGGTTTATCTCTAAATCTAAGCTGTTAACCGCTTATCGTCGTCAACTATTAGCAGTAACCACCTAATAAAATAGACAAGAATTAGAAAGTGTCGATTGTCATCAAATTTGTATGTAATAATCCCTAACTTCGTTTTTTTAAACATATCAAAATGGAAAATAAAGTTGAATTATCTTGGAAAGGTGACATGCACTTTGTCGCTGAAGGCCATGAACAAATTATAAATATCGATGCAAGCCCAGCATTGGGAGGTACAGGAAAAGGAGTGACTCCTAAAAAACTGATGTTAACTTCTTTAGCGGGGTGTTCTGCCATGGATATTGTTTCTTTATTGAAAAAAATGCGTGCAGAAGTGGCCGATATTAAGATAGAGGTCATTGCGAATTTAACAGATGAGCATCCTAAATATTACGATAAAGTAGAGATGATTTATCGCTTTTATGGAACAGATTTTAAGAAAGATAAAATCCAAAAAGCAGTCGATTTATCGGTAGCGCGTTATTGTGGTGTATTGGAAATGTTTAAAGGTTTTTCGGAACTTTCTATCAAAGTGGAGTATATAGAACAATAAATGAATTCAATTTTGTTTATTTTTGAAAAAAAAATAAGCAATGCGCTGGATTCAAAAAACAAATACAGACCTTAAAACTGTAGCACAACTCTCCAAAGATTTGGGAGTTGATAAAACCATAGCGACCTTGCTTTTTCAAAGAGGTGTTTCCACCTTTGAAGAAGCAAGGTCTTTTTTTCGCCCTAATTTGAGCGAACTACATGATCCTTTTCTAATGAAGGATATGGACATGGCGGTGGAACGAATCCTCAAAGCCATTAAAAATGAGGAAAACATATTGGTATATGGTGATTATGATGTGGATGGAACTACTTCCGTATCACTTGTATATTCTTATTTAAGTACCCTGCATAAAAATATAGCGACCTATATTCCGGATCGTTATGCGGAAGGATACGGGATTTCTTTTCAGTCCATAGATTTTGCAGCAGCTACTGGTGTTACCTTAATCATTGCCCTAGATTGTGGTATAAAAGCTCTTGATAAAGTACGATATGCTACTGAAAAAGGCATTGACTATGTGATTTGCGACCATCACAGGCCGGGAGATACTATTCCGGAAGCTGTGGCTGTATTGGATCCAAAACGCGCAGACTGCTCCTATCCTTATGATGAACTTTGCGGTTGTGGTGTGGGCTTTAAATTGATCCAGGCCATCGGGAGTACTTTCGGGCAAGGGATTGATTATTTCTTGCCGTATTTGGATTTGGTAGCAACGGCTATAGGGGCGGATATTGTTCCTGTAACAGGAGAAAATAGAGTCCTTGCCTATCACGGATTAAAAGTGATTAACTCCCATCCAAGAATAGGGATGAAAGCCTTGATTGCGCAGTCAAAAAAGGAGAACTTAACGATTACAGATGTTGTGTTTGGAATCGCTCCGAGGATTAATGCGGCAGGGCGGATCAAATCTGGAAATGATGCTGTACAATTGTTAATTGAGCAGGATGCTTTGAAGGCACAGAAATTTGCCGAAGCAATAGAAATTAACAATGTAGACAGGAAAGAATTAGATAAATACATCACCCAAGAAGCCTTGGATCAAATCATAGAGAATGGTGAAGAGGAAGGGTATACGACAGTGGTTTACGATGAAAATTGGCACAAAGGAGTGATTGGAATTGTAGCGTCCAGGCTGATAGAAACCTACTATAGACCCACACTTGTATTTACAAAAAGTGGTGATAAATTAGCAGCTTCTGCACGCTCTGTTACAGGGTTTGATGTCTATGACGCCTTGGAGGCATGTAGTGAGTTTATAGAGCAGTTTGGGGGGCATAAATATGCGGCTGGTCTGACCTTGTCTTTAGCGCAGTATCCTAAGTTTAAAGCCAAATTTGAGGAGGTAGTGAAGGCCACTATACCTGAGGAGTTACGGGTGCGAGAATTAAAATACGATTCGGTAATTACATTGGGGGAAATCACTCCGAAATTTCACCGTATTTTAAAGCAATTGGCTCCTTTTGGTCCTGGAAACATGACACCTACCTTTGTGGCGAAAGATATCAGAGATACAGGCTGGGGAAAGCCCGTGGGAGGAGATAAAACACATTTAAAAGTAAATTTGGAAGATCCAGAAACAAAAATAGCCATCAGTGGAATTGGGTTTGGGTTGGCCACGCGTTTTGCTGGGATAAAAAAGGGAGCTACTTTTGATGTTGCTTTTACGGTAGACGAAAATACATGGCAAGGGAATACAAGCATACAATTAATGCTAAAAGATCTAAAAAAAGAGGTGTAATTTCTGGCCGACTTTTGAAAAATTATATATAAAAAACGCCGACAAATTGTCGGCGTTTTTTTATGATTTACAGTGTGATTCTTTGTAAGTCATCGTCTTTTAAATATAAAAAGGCGGTGAAGCTTATTTTTTCTCTTTGATGACATAAATATACACAGGGTAGTGGTCACTAAAACCTCCTGTGAAATTCCCGTAGCTAAAGCTTCTGTATGGATATCCTTTATAGCGTCCTTTTTTATTTGTAAGGAAGCGAGGGTTGTAGATATTCGCTTTGTACATTTTATAATCGGTAAATTTTTTGTCTCTATCTAATAAAGAAGAAGAGATTAAAATTTGATCAAATAAATTAATATTATCTCTGTATCCTAAGGTGTTCAGTCCTCTTGCATGCATGTTTTCCATTGGGTTGTACATGTCGCCAGGGTTAACTTCTGATTTTTTTCCCTTAGATTTTAGGATCTTTTTAAAGCTATTATTTGTAGGGTCATCGTTAAAATCTCCCATGGTAATAATTTTTGCCGCTGGATTTTCAGCTTGTATTTCTTTAATTATTTGAAGGTTTAAAGCAGCGCCTTTTTCACGTTTTATACTACTTTTCTTTTCGCCTCCACGTCTTGATGGCCAGTGATTTACGATGACATGAATCAATTCGTCATCCAGGTATCCTGACACTAATAATTGGTCTCTGGTGGTCTGTTTTTTTCCGTCTTTATTATCGGTTAACTTAAGTTCATAATTTTTACTATGAACAGGTTTAAAGTAACGTTTCTGATATAAGAGCGCTACGTCAATTCCCCTAAAATCCGGCGAGTCATAATGTACAATTCCGTAATTGAATTTTTTCAAGTAATCATTGGCAATTAAATCTTCTAAAACACGTAAATTTTCAACTTCTGAAACTCCAATTATTGCAGGAGCGGTATGTGTTTTTTTAGTTCCAATCTGAGCAATAACACGTGCCATATTATCCAGTTTTTGCTGATAAATCTTCGCAGTATCACCTTTAGACTCCATGATCGGACTTGCCTCATCATATACGTTTGGATCGTTAACGGTATCAAATAAATTCTCTAAATTGTAAAATGCTATTGTTCTGATTTGGTATTCTTTACTCGTGTTTTGAGCATTCATGCTGAGTGCTAAAAAACAACAGGTAACTACTAATAGTTTGATCTTATTCATCGTTATAAAAAATTAAGTGGTCAAAGTTATGAACAATATCCGAACCATAGCTATATTTTACCTTAAAATAACATTCGAACTTGTTATTATTATGTAGTTTTGACAAGCAATAAAAAAGTTGCAATCAAACATTTTTATCAATTCAAATATGAGAAAAACAATCGTCTCACTATTCCTTGGTTTATTTGTCGTTTTTTCGATGAATGCACAAAGTTTGAGTAGTGTTAAAGGTACTGTTTCTGATAGCGATACAGGCAACGCCATCGCTGGGGTTATAGTAAAGGTTTTAGGAACTACATTTGTTCAAAAAACAGATTCTGAAGGGAATTTTGTTTTACAACAAATTCCAAAAGGTCAACAAGTAGTTCAGTTGACTTTTGATGGTTACGACACACAAAATTATCCAGTTGTGGTGTTAGAAGGAAAACAATCGGATTTAGGAGTTTTATTAATGTACAAAGAGATCGGTTTTGGAAGCGACTTAAGTGTTATTTCACTTTCTGATGATGATCTTTTAGAAGATGAAGGAGGAGGGTCAGACAATGTTTCTGGTTTATTATCTTCTTCTAAGGATGCTTTTTCGAGAGCTGCCGCTTTTAATTTTGGAGCTGCCTGGTTTAGGGTCCGCGGTTTCGATTCTGAAAATGGTACCGTAATGTTAAACGGTATTACCATGAACAAAATGTACGCTGGTCGTCCACAATGGAGCAACTGGGGTGGATTAAATGATGCGACAAGAAACCAAGAAGTTACTTTAGGCTTAGCGCCTTCTAGTAAAGTGTTTGGAGGAGTATTAGGAACGACTAACATTTCTACTAGAGCATCTGAGTACCGTCCGGGAACCAAGGTTACCGCATCGGCAACGAACAAGAATTACAGTGGTCGTATTATGGCGACTCATGCTTCTGGGATGAAAAACAAGTGGGCTTACGTATTTTCTACGTCTCGTAGATTTGCAAACGAAGGGTATTTTGAAGGATCTACCTATGATGCAAATTCTATGTTTGCAGCAGTTGAATACCAACCTACAGACAATCATAGTTTGAATTTTACAGCGATCTACGCAGTAAATCATCGAGGAAAAAACTCAGGGAATACTCAAGAAGTTTGGGATTTAATGGGGAAAAAATACAACTCGTACTGGGGGTATCAAGATGGTAAAAAACGTAATGCACGTAGAAAAGAGGTGGCAGAGCCTATTTTTATGTTAACACACGAGTGGGATATTAGCGATAAAACGCAGTTGAGTACGAGTGTAGGTTATCAATTCGGGAAAATAGGAAATAGCCGTTTAGGGTATTTTAAAGTAAGAAACCCTGATCCAATGTATTATAAGAATCTACCTAGTTCTTATGTAGATGAACTTGATCCACTAGAATTTACTGAACAGACATATAAGCTTCTAAATGATTCTAGCCTTAGCCAGTTAAATTGGTCGGCTTTATATACAGCAAATACGAATGGAAGTTCTGATAGTGCTCGTTATTTTTTATATGAAGATCGTAATGATGATGATCAATTTAGTTTCAATACCGTATTGTCTTCTGAAATTAGTGAGCATGTAGGTATAAACGTTGGATTGACGTATCGTAATTTACAGTCAAATAACTACGGAAAAATGTTAGACCTTTTAGGGGCTACTCATTTTGTAGATAAAGGACAGTATACTTTAAAGAGAAGTAATTTGTTAAGCGATGGTGTAATTTTAGAAAATGACACTTTTGGTTATAACTATAATTTAGATGCCACTACTTTTGATGTGTTCACGCAATTACAATTCAACTATAATAAAGTTGACTTCTTTGTAGCAGGAAATGTATCTAGCACTAAATACCAACGTGAAGGATTGTTCCAGAACGAGATTTATGAAAATAGTTCTTACGGAAAAGGAAAAGAGTTAAGCTTTGACGATTTTAGCGTAAAAGGTGGGGCTACTTATAAAATTACAGGACGCCATTTAATTGATTTTAATGCTGGGTATTTAACCAAAGCACCCTTGTTAAAAAATGCCTATTCAAATGCACGTGTAAACCACGATGTAGTGATAGGAGTAGATAGTGAAACTATTAAAACGGCAGATGTAAGTTATATTTTTAGATCTCCAGGGATTAAAGCACGTTTGACAGGGTACTACGCGAAGTTTGAAAATGGTACCGACATTTCTCGTTACTTTGATCAGAGTTTAGGAGAGTTTGTATCGGAAGTATTAACAGGTGTGAGTCGTAAACATTTCGGAGCAGAATTTGGAATGGAATACAATGTAACACAAACTGTAAAAGCCATTGCTGTAGCTGCCATAGGACAATATACCTATGATAATAATCCGTTGAGTTATTATACCTCTGACGAATCATTTATTGAAACAGTAGCACCTACCACTTCTTATATAAAAGATTATAAAGTAGCAGGAACACCACAGCAAGCCTATTCTTTAGGATTGGAATACCGCGATCCAAAATATTGGTGGATTGGTGTAAACGCGAATCACATGTCACATACGTATGTAGATATTGCTTCTGGATTAAGAACCGATCGTTTTTATATCAACCCAGATACAAACTTGCCATTTGACGGTGTAAGCCAGTCAGATATAGATGCTGTTTTAAAACAAGAACGTTTTGATGATTATGTATTGGTAAATTTAACAGGTGGAAAATCTTGGAGAATTAACGGTAAATACGTGTCTCTTTTCGCAAGTATAAACAATATATTAAATACGGAATATAGAACCGGAGGTTACGAGCAAGGAAGAAAAGGAAATTACGAATTGTTAAAAGAAGATCAATCACGTGAAACACCAAAATTTGGATCTAAATATTGGTACGGGTACGGAACATCTTTTTACATTAATTTCTCAGTTAGCTTTTAATAAACAATTAAATAAAACATTCAAAAATGAAAAATTTGACAATTGCAAAATTCGCAGCTTGCTTATTCCTGTTAGTAGGAATGTTAACTGCCTGTGTGGAGGATAATAAATACGACACACCACAAATTACCTGTAATGAGCCAGATGTAAAGGCTAACATTACTATTGCTGAAGTAAAAGCAATGTTTGCAGGAAATACCATCCAAATAACCAGTGACCTAATTATAGAAGGGTATGTAACTTCTAGTGATGAAACAGGGAACTTTTACGGTTCATTGCATTTTCAAGATGCATTAGAAAACCCAACAATTGGATTTCAATTAGATACAAAATTACCAAATTTATACACAAAATATCCTGTAGGAAGTAAAATCTTAATCAACCTGAACGGTTTGTATTTAGGAGATTACAATGGGGTGCTTAAAGTAGGTGGTTTATACGATTCTTATGGAACACTAAAAGTAGGACGTTTAAGTAGTGGTAGAACTATTGAGGCGCTTTATGCAGCTTGTGATGAGTTTGAAACAGTGACTCCAGTAGCTACAACTATTGGTGAGTTAAACGATACGATGATTAACATGTTAATCAAATTAGAAAACATTGAAATAGCTCCTGCTGGTTTATGTCAGACGTATGCTGTAGAAGGTACGAATACAGACATTTCATTGCAAGACTGTAACGGAGATGCTATTATTTTACGTAACAGTGGATATGCAGATTTTCAAGCAGAATTATTGCCAAATGGTAGTGGTACCTTAGTTGCTGTGTTAAGTAAATACAAAAAAGATTATCAATTGACAATTCGTGATACCAGGGATGTAGTTATGAATGACGCACGTTGCGATGGTTCTACCTTCTCTTGTGAAGCTCCAGAAGTAAATGCAACCATTCAAGATGTAAAAGATTTATTTACAGGAGACTTGTTAGAGATAACTGACGACTTAGTATTTGAAGGTACTGTAACAGCAAATGATATAGGAAGCAACTTGTATAAATATATTTATTTACAAGATGAAACTGGAGGATTGAGAGTTAAGATTAACCAAAAATCATTGTATTTAAGAGGGTATGCTGTTGGACAAAAAGTAACCGTAAAAGTAAAAGACTTATACATTGGAGACTACGGAGGTGAAATTCAATTAGGTGGATTGTACAACGGGAAAATTGGTAACATGGATGAAAGTGTTATTTATAAACACTTATTTATAGGTGAAGAAAATGCACCATTGGAACCAACTATTTTGACTTTTGAAGAATTGACGGAAGCCCATGTTGGTCTGTTTGTTAAGTTTGAAGGTTTACAATTTATGGAAGAAGGTGTCTCTTTTTACGATACTAGTGATAAATATGGAACAAGTAGAACAATTTCTAATTGTAATGCCTCTTCATTAACAGTGTACACAAGTAAGTTTGCAAAGTATAATTCTACGATGCTTCCTTCTAAGAATGGTACAGTATACGGAATTGTAAATATCTACAATGGTAAATACCAATTATTGATAAGAGACGCAAATGACTTTGCAGCAATGCAAGAAGAAAGATGTGATATCTATGCAGGTGCAACATTGATGGATCTATCTGCAGTGAAAGCGATGTTCTCAGGAAGTAAAGTGATTTTTGAAGACAATGTGAAAATTAAAGCAGTCATTACCTCTGACGGTGCTACTGGAAATATCTATAGCTCTAATGGTTTTGCTCAAGATGCCACTGCAGCCATTGCTTTACGTTTTAAAGGAGCTCATAATTTAGCCATCGGAACGGAAGTAGAAATTGCTTTAAAAGGAGTGGAATTAAGCGAGTATAAAGGCTTGTTACAATTAAACTATATTCCTGTTGGAAATATTATTAGTACGGTTACTGGAACCTTACCAGATCCTACGGTGATTTCCTTAGAGGAAGCGTTGTCTGGTGATTTTGAAGCCATGCTCGTAAGCATTACAGGTGTAGAATTTAAAGATATTATAAAAACATTTGAAGGGAATAACGCTGTTACAGACTGTACAAATGAATTAAAAGTATATGTAAGTGGTTCGGCAACTTTTAAAGATACTCAAGTGAGTGTTTTAAAAGGAACTATTACCGGTGTAATGAGTGAATATAACACACCACAATTGTATATTAGAGATGCAAATGATGTTGTATTTGCGGATGTATATGAAGAGTGTGCTCCTGTTGGAGGAAGTGAAACAATGGTGAAATTGTTCTTTAGTGAATGCACAGAGGGAGTGAGTAACAATAAATATTTTGAAATTTTTAACCCTTCAACTGAAGAGGTGTCATTAGCAAATTATGCTTTCTCTAACGTTTCAAATGCACCAACTATAGTTGGTGAGCACGAATTCTGGAATAATTTCGATGTAGATGCAGTAATTCCTGCAGGTGGATTTTATATTGTATCTCATGGATCAGCTGATCCAGCTATTTTAGCCAAAGCAAATCAACATTATAACTTTTTAAGTAATGGGGATGATGGTTTAGCTTTAGTATTCGGGACAGAAAGTAGTCATGTTATTCTTGATAGAATTGGTGACTTCCAAGGAGATCCAGGTGCTGGATGGGACGTTGCTGGTGTTACTGAAGCAACAAAAGATAATACGTTAGTTCGTAAATCTTCTGTAACCGAAGGTAATGCTGATTGGACTGCTTCTGCAGGAACGAATGCTACTGATTCAGAATGGATCGTAAAAGATAAAAATGATTGGTCAGGCTTAGGAGTTAGATAAGTTTTATAATTATTTTAAATAAATTAAAAGGCGGCCAATTGGCCGCCTTTTTTTATGCCTGTGACCGCGTGTTTTTAAGTGTATTTTAAACGCTTTCTTTTTTAAGTAGGTTGTTTTCTGTAACTTATAAAAAAATTGCAATCCCATTTAATTTTTAAGAAAGAGTTATGAAAGAGGCAATGAGTGTATTACTCATGTGTTTGTGTGTTGTCATGTTTATAAATGCACAGTCACATTGTAGTATAAAAGGGGTGGTGATTAATGAAGAGACAAGGAGGCCTATGCGGGGTGTTTCAGTCGCTATTGTGGAGACATCTGTTAAGACAACTAGCGATGTAAAGGGAATGTTTAAGCTCCAGAGTACTCGTTTAGGGAAGCAGTTACTTGAAATTAAATTACAGGGGTTTAAGACCTTGAAATTAGCTATTAATTGTAGGGAAGGAACAGAGATAGACCTTGGTTTTTTACTGTTAACGTCGAGAGTTAATAGACTGGAAGAAGAACGTTTTATTGCTATTTCAGAAGAAGAGTTGTTAGAGGATGAGGGAAATGCGGACAATGTAACGGGGATGTTATTTGCATCCAAAGATGCGTTTTCTAGAGCTGCTGCTTATAGTTTTGGTCAGGCTTGGTTTCGGGTTCGGGGCTATGATTCTGAAAATGCCACTGTGATGATCAATGGAATTTCCATGAATAAAATATACGGAGGCCGGCCGCAGTGGAGTAATTGGGGAGGCTTAAATGATGCCACAAGAACTCAAGAAGTTACGGTTGGATTAGCGCCTACGGAAAGTACTTTTGGGGGTGTGTTAGGAACTACGAACATGATCACCACGGCTTCTTTATATCGCCCTGGTACAAAAATCACTGTTTCTGCTACCAATAAGAGTTACAAAGGAAGACTCATGGTGACGCATGCATCGGGCTTAAAGAAAAACTGGGCCTATACTATTTCAGCTTCCCGACGCTTTGCTAAGGAAGGGTATTTCGAGGGGTCATTTTATGATGCCAATTCCTTTTTTACATCCCTAGAATACCAACCTAACCCCAACCAATCCTTTAATTTGACGGCTATTTATGCCCATAATAAACGCGGGAAAAATGCGGGGCATACGCAAGAGGTGTGGGACTTAATGGGTAGGAAATACAATGCGTATTGGGGAAGTCAGGATGGAAGAAAGAGAAATGCAAGAGTAAAGGAAGTGAATGAGCCCATTATTATGCTGTCTCATCAGTTAAAAATAAATGAAAAATCAACTATTAATACGAGTGTTTCCTATCAGTTTGGGACTGTAGGGAATAGTAGATTGGGCTATTATAAACAACAAAATCCAGACCCTACCTATTACAGGAATTTACCTTCTTATTTTCAGAAAAATGCCCCTTTAAATCCGAATATAATTCCGGAATCTATCACTGCTTTCACATCGGATCCCCAAAGAGTTCAAATTGATTGGTTGCAATTATATAAAACCAACAAAGCCCTGAATACTAACAATGCAGGATATTATTTATACGAAGATAGAAATGATGATCAAACAGGGAGTGTAAAAACAGTATTTTCAACAGCGTTTACAGAAAACACTACGGTAAATTTAGGCCTGAGCTATGTGGATTTTAAGTCTGAAAATTATGCAAACATGCTAGACCTGCTAGGCGCCTCCTATTTAATAGATAGGGACGGTTTTACGAATACATCTCATAATCTGCTATCTGAAGATCCTGTTTTAATAGGGGATAAATTCAATTATCACTACCTCTTATCGGCAACTAAGAAAGCTGTTTTTGGACAGTATCAATATCAGAAAAAAAAGATAGATGCTTTTATTGCTGTACAGTATATTTGGACAACGTATCAGCGAGAAGGACAGTTTCAAAACGAGTTATACAAAGAGAATTCATTGGGGATAGGGGAGCCACTAGCCTTTAATACACCTCAGTTTAAAGCGGGCTTGACCTATAAAATTACAGGGCGTCATTTATTAGATATAAACGCCGCAAGTATTTTTAAAGCACCTACTTTAAGGAATTCTTATTCCAATGCGCGGGTCCATAAAGAGGTGGTCTTAAACTTGGAGAGTGAACAAATAAACACGGTAGATATTGGCTATATTCATCGGTCTCCACATATAAAATCACGTGTAACTGCTTATTATACTTCTTTTTCAAAAGGAACTAATATTTCTAGGTATTACGATCAGAATTTAGGGGAGTTTGTCGCTGAAGTATTGACGGATGTGGAGCGTATACACCTTGGAGTTGAGGTGAGTTTTGAGTATAAAATTACAGCGGCTGTAAACGCCAATTTTGTGGCCTCTATCGGGAGCTATCGCTATACGAATAATCCACTCAGTTATTACACCTCCGACGATTCTTTATTAAGTGATGTTAGTCCCGTTCCTACTTTTTTAAAGGGCTATCATACAGCTGGCACACCGCAACAGGCTTTTTCTTTGGGAATGGATTATCGTTCTTCAAAGTATTGGTGGATTGGGGTGAATGCAAATCATTTGTCACACACTTATGTAGCGGTTGCGTCGGGCTTAAGAACGGAGCGTTTTTATACAAATCCTGCCACCAATCAACGCTACGAAGGGATAAAGAAACAGGATGTAAAAGAAATTTTAGGCCAAGAGGAATTTGAAGGCTATGTGCTCGTAAATATTATAGGCGGTAAATCATGGAAGGTGAAGAAAAAATACATCAGCCTATTTATAAGCGCAAGTAATGTATTGAACACGGAATACAGAACAGGAGGTTATGAGCAAGGAAGGAATGGGAATTATCAATTATTGAAAAAAGATAAAAGTAGAAAAACGCCTCTGTTTGGTGCTAAATATTGGAGGGGATATGGCGCCTCTTATTATGTGAATTTATCGGTAAGTTTTTAAAATAAATATGATGAGAAGAGACATGAAATTAGCGTTAGGAATCCTCGTAATTGTGTTGTGGACCTGTGTGGAAGATCAGGATTTTTCCACGCCTACTATGGACTGTATTCCTCCTGATTTGACGGTAAATACGACCATTGCATCGGTTAAATCTATTTATAAAGGAGCGTTAACGCAAATTACAGAAGAATTAATTATAGAAGGATATGTGATTTCTTCTGACGAAAAAGGGAATTTTTACAGAACACTTCATTTTCAAAATAGTCCTGAAAACCCCACAGATGGTTTTCAGATAGATGTAGATATTCAAAATTTGCATGCGACTTATCCAATAGGCTCAAAAATAATTATAAATACAAAAGGTTTGTATCTTGATAAGTACCGCGGTGTGTTAAAAATGGGAGGTATTTATCCACAGACTGACGGAGGGATTGCAGTAGGACGTTTATCAAGTGTTTTGGCTAAAAAAGTATTATTTGTGTCTTGTGATCCTCCCGTGAAGATGGTGCCTAAATTGGTAAAAATTGAAAATTTAAAGGAGGCAATGATCAATACACTGATACTCTTTGAGGCGGTAGAATTAACGTCAGATTCCCATTGTCAATCCTATGCTTTGCCCGGTAAAAATACCAGTATGTTTATTCAGGATTGTACGGGGAATAAGGTGGTTTTAAGGAATAGTGGCTATGCCGATTTTCAGGCAGAATTATTACCCGTTGGAAGAGGGAAGTTACACGCTGTTTTAGGGAAATATAATAATAATTTTCAATTGACTATTCGTGATACGGACGATTTAATGTTAGATGATGAGCGATGTGATGGAAATACATATTCCTGTGCTCCTCCAACGGTGAATGCAACAATTCAAGAGGTAAAAGACCTGCATCAAGGGACGTTATTGCAATTAAAGGAAGGATTGGTTTTCGAAGCAACGGTTACGGCAAATGATAAAAGTGGCAATGCGTATAAATATATTTATGTACAAGATAGTTCTGGTGGAATTAAAATAAAAATCAACCAAAAATCGCTGTATTTACGAGGCTTTAGTTTGGGGCAAAAAATAGTAGTTAACAGCCAAGATTTGTATTTAGACGCATTGGGAGGAGAATTACAATTAGGAGGCTTGTACGATGGAAATATTGGGAATATAGAAAGTCAGGATGTCTTTAAACACTTATTTGTATTGGAGGAAAATAAGGTATTAGTACCAGAAAAAGTACATTTGTCAGAACTGAGTGTCGCAACTATTGGTCGTTTTGTGATGATTGAAAACCTACAGTTTTTAGAACAAGGTTTAAATTTTGTAACTGCGAATGCTAACGGGTCTACCCGTACTTTAATAGATTGTGAGGCCCATATAATCCATGTAAGAACGAGTAAATACGCAGATTTTTCGGCTGCTAAATTACCTTCTGAGAATGGAAATGTACAAGGGATTCTCAATTATTACAATGGAAATTATCAGTTGTTTATAAGAGCGATAAACGATGTGAAGGCCATGACAAATGAGCGCTGTGATGTCGTGGAAAATGCGACATTTGTATCACTGTCAGAAGTGAGGAATATGTTCTTGGATACTTCTGTAGACCTCCATCAAAATATCAAAATACGCGCTGTGATTACCTCGGATTCAAGCGAATTAAACATTACAGAAACCAATGCCTTTATCCAGGACGATACAGGGGCCATTGCCTTGCGCTTTAGTAGTGCTCATGGCTTAAAGTTTGGGGATGAAGTGGAGCTGTCTTTATTAGGGACTACTGTAGAAAAATACAAAGGACTTTTACAATTAAATCATATCCCGACGGCAAATATTCTTAGTAGTAAACCAGGTTTTTTACCCAGTCCTAAAGAAATTACATTAGATCAGGCCTTGTCCGGGGATTTTGAATCACTGGTAGTTCGAATAGAAAATGTCCAATTTATGGATGTCAATAAAACATTTTCGGGGGAGAATAAGATTACAGACTGTGTGAATAGTTTAAATGTATATGTTCGCTATCAATCCAAATTTTCAGGCTTTAAAGTAAGTTCGAATAATGGCGCTATAACTGGAATTATGACGGCATATGAAGTGCCACAATTATACCTAAGAAAATCCTACGATGTTACTTTTTATGAGGACTATGTTGATTGTTCATCTGTGGGGGCTACAGATTTTCCCTTATTTATTTCTGAAATAGCAGATCCAGACAATAATTCAGGCGCGCGATTTATAGAGCTTTACAATCCTTCCGATACAACACAAAGCATGAATGGATGGCAGTTAATTCGCTATACGAATTCCAATACTACGAGTACAAAAAACATACAGTTAACGGGGCTTAGCATAGGTGCTCATAGCACTTTTGTAATCTCTCCCAATGCTTCTGAATTTTTGAATATCTATGGTTTTGAACCGGATTTAGCGGTGTCTACGGGGGGTCCTGCAGATTCTAATGGAGATGATACGATCGTGTTAGTGAACCCTGCTGGAGAAGTGGTGGATATTTTGGGGCTTATAGGAGAAGATGGTTCAGGGACCAGTCATGAATTTGAAGATGGTCGTGCGTTAAGGAATATAAATGTGCATTCTGGAAACCCTATATTTATACTTACAGAATGGATCCTTTGGAATGATACAGGGGCTTCGGGTACTGTAAAAGAACCTCAAAATGCCCCTGAAGATTATAGTCCAGGAATTCGGTAGGATGTAATTCAACTATTAAAGTTGTTTTTAGTATCCAATACTGAAAGTCCTGTGTCTTTATTTCAAATGGTTTATGTTGTTTCGAGTAGTCGTTGTCAGTCACGTAAAAACGGGACTAAAACCCTAAAATCATTTTAGCGATAAAAAAGAAAATAAAAATTCCAAAAATATCATTACTCGTAGTAATAAAAGGACCGGTGGCTAATGCGGGATCAATACCTCGTTTGTGTAAAATTAAAGGGACAAAAGTTCCGATAAGTGCCGCTATAATTATTACAATTAATAATGATAAAGCAATGGTGATGCTTGTTAAAAATTGCAAGTTAAAAACGACGCCATAGGCCATTACTAAAAGAGCTAATATGATTCCATTTACAAGACTCAATCCGACTTCTTTTACCAGCCTATCCCAAGTACTTCCTTTAATATTATCATTGGCCAATCCTTGTACAATAATAGCCGAAGATTGTACACCTACATTTCCTGCCATGGCGGCAATTAGAGGGGTGAACATAAATAAGATGGGGAATTTTTCCAATGCATTTTCAAAATTTCCCATAATAGATGCGGCAGCCAATCCTCCAAAGAGGCCTAGAACCAACCAGGGTAAACGACCTTTTACCAATTCAAAAATGGTATCATCGGCTTCTACGTCTTCCACTAAACCAGCAGCCATTTGATAATCTTTTTCGGCTTCATCTTTAATGATATCTACAATATCATCAATGGTAATTTGACCAGTAAGTCTTCCCATTTCATCAATAACAGGAATTACAAAAAGGTCATATTTTTGCATGATTCTCGCTACTTCCTCATCGTTTTCMGTAACAGAAACCGAGGTGATTTGATGRTTGTAAATTTCTTTWACAGGMGTRGTTGCWGGSGTGGTTAATAARCTTTTTAGGGASARWCKWCCTTTTAAAATATCRTGGTCRTCYACCACRTAAATGGTGTGTACTTTRTCTACATTKGCSGCTTGYCTACGCATTTCTTTTACACAGGTAATATTGGTCCAGTTTTCATTTACTTTKACCAATTCCTTTCCCATYAATCCACCWGCAGTRTCCTCGTCATRGCGTAGTAATTCTACAATGTCYTTGGCGTGTTCWACATCTTCTAGTTGGGCAATTACCTCTTCYTTTTGCTSGTCTGGTAATTCGGAWATAATATCRGCAGCATCATCTGTGTCWARYTCRTCTATTTCYTCTGCAATTTCTTTAGAAGARAGKCCTTTYARTACTTTTTCWCGYGTRTCATCATCSAGYTCRGCTAAAAYWTCMGCTGTTTTTTCACTGTCTAATAAYTTGATGATATAAATAGCATCAGAAAAACTARTCTCYTCTAAAATTTCKGCRATATCWGCAAARTGGACATCTTCTAATAGYTGRGTTARSTGAAGGTTTTCGCCATTAGCGATCCATTTCTTTATGTTTTTTGCTATCTGTGGCGTGAATTCAAAATGCATCCTTTTGAATTTTAGCTGTTAATTCTATAAAAGCGCCTACGCTCAGTTGTTCTGGGCGTTTAGAAAACACTTCTTCTGCACGTAATTCATCAGAAAGATTGAAAACTTTCAGGCTGTTTCTCAATGTTTTTCTACGTTGATTAAAACCAGTTTTTACTACACGATAAAATAATTTTTCATCTACTGGTAAAGAGTAATCCTTTTTACGAACCATTCTTAAAACTCCAGAATCCACTTTTGGTGGTGGATTAAAAACGCTTGGAGGAACGGTAAATAAATATTCGATATCGTAAAAAGCCTGGGCTATTACAGAGAGAATTCCATATTTTTTACTTCCTTCTTTTTCTGCGATTCGTTCGGCTACTTCCTTCTGAAACATTCCTGTTAATTCAGGGATGAAATCTCTGTAGTCGAGTGTTTTAAATACGATTTGTGTAGAAATATTATAAGGGAAGTTTCCTGTGATAGCACATTGTTCTCCATTAAATATCTCAGTTAAATCTGTTTTTAAAAAATCTTTAGAATGGATACGACCCGCTAAATTTAGATAATTACTCTCTAAATAGGCTACAGATTCGGTATCAATTTCTATGACTGAAGTCGTGTATTTTTTTTGCAATAAATATTTGGTAAGTACTCCCATTCCTGGGCCTATTTCCAAGACCTTATCGTAACCAACTTCGGTTAAAGTGTTTGCTATTTTTTTTGCGATAGTTTCATCGGTTAAAAAATGCTGTCCTAAATGTTTTTTTGCTCTTACTGACATTTATATAAATTCTTGGATTACTTGTAATTCTGTTCTAAAAGCTACGTATTTACCGGAAAACTTTTGTTCGGTTTCCTTTTGTAGACTCGGAGCGTCTTCCTGTTGGTAGGCGCGCAATGTTTCCAAACTGTCCGTAGTGTATTGTAGTGAGTAGGTTACGCCTCCCATTTCTTCTTCTATCATCACTTGACTCAGTAGCGCCTTGCTGAACTTTCCTGTTTTTAAAATTGCTGGGATATGGGTGTTACGCATCCAATCTAGCCATTCCTTCTCTACATTTTTCTCAATATTTACCGTAACGCTATAAATATACATGGGCATGTGTTTTAAAGTGCAAAGGTAGCGGTTTTTATTGACTGTGAGTCCTTTGTTTTTTGACTCTTTTTTATGCTGTTAATTCCTGATTTTATAAGACGATTTGGGAGCTTATTGAATGTTGTCGCCTCTAATTTCTCTGTATTTTTTTCGTGCTTCCACTAGAAATATACTCGAGGGATAATTGAATATAATCTCCTCAAAATAGTTACTTGCCTCTGTGGGATTGTTTAATTTATCTAAATAAATAAGGCCTATGTTGTAGACTGCATCATCTACCAGTATGTCTGTTTTGTCTATTTCTATTAGTTTTTTGTAGTAACTAATGGCTTGTTCGTAGTGCTTTCTTGTGACTTCTATTTGGGCAAGTTTAAATAAAGCTTCGTCTTCAATTGAGTGCCCTTTATGGTCTATTAATAATTGTTTTAATAAGGTATAGGCTTCCTCTTTTCTGTTTTGAAAATTGAGTAAATCTGCTGTGGCATATATTTTTAATGCGGTAGGAATACTGTCTTGGGTGCTGTTGTCTAAAATAAGCAGGTTTAAGTCGAGGGCATCATTTGAAATACGTTGTGAGGTGGATTCTTTCAATATTTTTAATTGGGATTGTGCCCATTTAAAATCACCTTTATAGTAAGACGTTCTGGCTATTTTAAAACGTGCATACTGTGCTATTACATGATTTTTTAATTTTGATTGCACTTGAGTATAGTAGATAAGTGCCTTGCTATATTTCCCGGTAAATACAAATAGATCCGCAAGCCTTAATTTTATAGTGGCTGCTTGGAACTTGTTTAGAGGCAAGCTCAGTGCGTGTTGTAAAATAGCACGTGCTTTTGCGGGGTCGTTTTTTACATAGGTTAAATAGTTGGCATAGGCCATTTGCACATCTAAGGTGGTTATGCTGTTTCCGTAGCTGTCTAATAATGCGCTGAATTTTGAATTAATAGACTCAGAATTAGGAGCAGTTATCATGTTAATTTGCAGTAAAAATAATTTGGCGCTTAACTGGTCTATCTGAGAATTACTATTGTCTAAAATGTACGTGAAACAGTGTGTTGCGGTGGCATGATCACGGGCATTAAAGGCTATTTTCCCCAATTCAAGAATAGGGTTTAAAGTCTTCTTATTTCTCTTGTAGAGTGCCTTTTCCTGAAGGAGTGCCTTTGAATAATCGCGTTGCTGTATAAAAAGCCAACTCAATAGTTCATTCCACGTGTTTTGAGGTGTTTTTTGTGCACGGATTAAAACTGATTTTTTAAATAATAAATTTGCGGACTCTTGGGAATCCTTTGTGATGTATTTCCCTAAGTAATTCTTAATTTGATTTATGTTTTTATCATCTATCGCGTCTAAATAGGTATTAAACATTAATTCCAAGGCGCCTTTCTCTCCGTAAATTTTAGCAATTTGTAGGTTGTAGTTAGCGTTTGGATTCTTTTCCATTGTTTTTTTATAGGCTTCTAAAGCATAATCTAGGAGGAGGCAGTCTTGAAATGTACGTGCAATCATGTAGCCTTCAGTTGACTTTTTTTGGATAGAAGCAATCGCTTTACGATAGTATTTATCGGCTTTTTCTTGTTGGTGTTGTAATTGATAATTATAGCCTAAATGTATTTGTAAATAATGGTTGCGACGTGATGTGCGCATGTTTTTCTCTATCAGGGCTGTTGCCTTGTCATACTGTTCACTTTGCTGATAAGATTGGATGAGGTATTTTAAATAGCTGTAATTATGTTCGTTATTTATGAGTAGGGTTTCGAAAATAGTCGCTGCTTTTTCGTACGCTCCAGTCCTGAAATATTGATAGGCTAATTGCTGGTCTTGAGCAAACAAAACGACGGATTGGATAAGGATAAAAAATAAGACGATTCGTTTACGCATTTTTTTTCTTTAAAACGAATGTACAGAAACTGTGCTTGGTATCAAAGAGAAATGAGGGATTAAGAAATGAGGGACACGCAGTTGTAAGCTGTTTTTTGATGATTTATTGTTACAAAATGAATCCCAAGTTATGTCTTTAGCAAGTGTTTTAAATATCCAATATGATGAGAGAAATTAGCATAAAATCGAAAAAATAAAAAGCCATCAATTTCCTTATTATACTGCTCAATACTTATGCGTTCGTTGCTCTTAATACCTTTGTTTAGAATAGCTTCTAACTACTTAAAAAGGGGTTCGTTTACTGGAAGTAATTTTTGTATAAATTTAAATTTTCGTTGGTTTATATCCATAATAGCCATCATTTTATAATAACATTAGATACGCTTTTTGTACTAAAGTTTTTTTACCTATCCTAGATAGCTTTCAAATAGGACTAAAATAAAAACACGGTTTTCAAGAAGATGAAAACCGTGTTAAATTATTTTTTTTAGCTTTAAAATCTAGCTAATCATATCAAATCCACAATAAGGAATCAATACTTTAGGTATTTTAATTCCTTCTGGTGTTTGGTAGTTTTCTAATAAGGCCGCTAAAATCCTAGGCAATGCTAAGCTACTCCCATTTAAGGTATGTGCTAACTGGCTTTTTCCAGCCGCATCTTTATAACGTAATTTTAAACGATTGGCTTGGAAGGTTTCAAAGTTAGAGACAGAGCTTACTTCTAACCAGCGGTCTTGGGCGGTTGAAAACACTTCAAAATCGTAGGTCATTACTGCAGTAAATCCTAAATCACCTCCGCACAAACGTAAAATACGGTATGGTAACTCTAGTTCTTGTAAGAGACTCTTAATATGTGCTACCATTCCATCTAAAGCGGTCGCAGATGTAGAGGGATGCTCCACACGTACGATTTCTACTTTATCGAATTGATGTAACCTGTTCAATCCACGTACATGTGCTCCGTAAGAACCAGCTTCACGTCTAAAACAAGGAGTGTAGGCTGTTTTGAGTACAGGAAATTCTTCTTCTTTTAACAAGACATCTCTAAAAATGTTTGTCACAGGAACTTCAGCGGTAGGGATTAAATATAAATTATCTATTCCACAGTGGTACATTTGACCTTCTTTGTCTGGTAATTGTCCCGTTCCTATTCCAGAAGCTTCGTTTACTAAATGTGGTACTTGTGTTTCTTCGTATCCAGCATCACAGTTTTTATCTAAGAAATAGGCAATTAAAGCACGCTGTAATCTAGCGCCCTTACCTTTATAAACAGGAAAACCTGCTCCGGTAATTTTCACGCCTAATTCAAAATCTATGATGTCGTATTTTTTTGCGAGGTCCCAGTGTGGCATCGCATCTTTGTGCAATGTAGGAATGTCCCCTTCACTAAAAATAGTTTCATTATCATCTTCTGAATTTCCTGCAGGAACTAATGCATTTGGGATGTTTGGAATTTGATATAATAACTCCGTAACTTTATCACCCGCTTCTTGTAACTTTTCAGTCAGTTGTTTAGATTCTTCTTTTAATTGAACCGTTTTTTCTTTTAAAAGTGTTGCTTTTTGACGTTCACCAGATTTAAATAGCATTCCAATATCTTTGGATAATTTATTAGATTCGGACAATACATTGTCTAATAAAGCCTGTGATGCACGTCTGGTTTCATCGGCGGTTATAACTTCATCAATAATAGCTGTTGCGTTTTTAAAATTACGCTTTGCCAAACCGATTAATACGGCTTCTTTGTTTTCTCTAATAAATGCTACTTGTAACATGGTTTTTTTCTTTGTGTAAGCGACAAATTTAAGAAAAGTAATACTAGAAATGCTACATGTTCTCCGCTTATTTTAAATGAATGTCCTCTTTGAGTTCAGAAATTAGATGAGGAACTTGTTTTATCTGAAATTTAAGCGCTAGTTTTAAACGATTTTTTGTAATCATTTTAGCCGTAAAATCACTGTTTTCTACCTTGTAAAACCCTGTTTGTCCTTTACAGTAGCAAAATCTTCCGAAAAGAATTTGAGTAGCTACTAAAGGGAGGTCTATCGTATTTATTTCTGAGAAATTTTCAGGAAAATCAATGTAAATAATCTCGGAATAATGGGCATCTGCCAGATTTCCAGGAACTTTTTTGATAAATTCGAACTTAAAAAGACTTCCTTTGCTTTCTTCCAATGCTACGTAACCAATGTTAAAAGCATCTTTTTTTAAGACTGCTTTTTTATGTGGAATTATAGAAATAGTACTTCGGCCATTTGTTAATTGTGTTTGGCTAACTTGATGGATCTCTTTGGATAATTTAAGTATGTTTTTTTGAGGAGTACAGGAAAAACTGAGGCAAATAAGAACACTACTGAGGAATATTTTCATGAGTATTTTTCTGATAAAATTAGGCAATTAAGTTTTAGGAATGCTTGCTATTATTTCTAAGGCTGTTTTTTTATCGTTTAAGAGTTGGTTTTTTAGTTGTACTACGGAGTCAAATTTTTGTTCATCTCTTAAGTAATCAAGTAAGTGGATGCGTATTTTACGGCCGTATAAATCATCTTTAAAATTAAAAAAATGAGTTTCTATAGTTTGGTGTTTTCCATTTACTGTAGGTCTGTATCCAATGTTTGTCATTCCGTATACCCAAGCTCCGTTTAGGTAAGATTTGGAGATGTACGCTCCCGTTTTTGGGATTAATTTATACGCTTCCGCAATGTGAAGATTTGCGGTGGGATAGCCTATTTTTTCACCTAAATTATGTCCTTTTACTACGGTACCGCTTAACATATAATTATAGCCTAGATAGGTGTTTGCCTTTTGGATATTTCCATTTTCAAGTGCGGTGCGTATTTTTGTAGAACTGATAGAAATACGGTCGATGTCTAAGGCCTCTATTTTGTCAACTTTAAAACCGTAGGTGTGTCCATATTCGGTTAGTTGTTCAAAATTACCTTCCCTGTTTTTTCCAAATTGATGATCATAGCCTATAAGTAGGCGTGAAATATTTAAGGTATTTACTAAGATTTTACGAACAAAATCTAAGGCGGTAAGTCTTGAGAATTCTTTATTAAAAGGGATGATCACCAGGTTTTTTAAACCCGTTTTTTCAAGGAGTTCGGCACGCTCATCTATTGTGTTTAATAGTTTGATTCCCGCTTCTTTTTGTAAGACCATTCGTGGGTGAGGGAAAAAGGAAAGAAGCACCGAAGGACGGTTCTTTTTACGGGCCGTTTTGAGTAGTTTTTTGATGACTTTTTGATGGCCAATATGGACACCGTCAAAAGTACCAATAGTTATAATGGTTTTATCTTCTGTCTTAAAATGTTCTAGTCCGTGAAATGTTTTCAAGGTGGATTTGTAAAGTTTTCACAAAACTAAGCATTGTTTTTAACTGTTCAAGGAAATTAAATAACAATTATTTGTATAACATTTGTCAGATTACTCTGATTTAATAAAAAAATATTTTATTTTTGTTTCTACCCAAACGCCCAATTCATGAAATTAAGTTACTTCAAAATCATAGGTTTATGTGTATTTAATGTATTCTCCCTTACAGTTTTAACTGCGCAGGAGAGTGTGAATGTATGGCATAAGATCGAGTCATCTGAAAGAGAGAGTTCTTCCGAAAACGCAGAAAAGAGAGATGTGTATGCGTTTAATTCGAAGGTGTTTGCCACCTTTTTGAAGAAACCGATCCCTAAAAGAGAGATGCTTAAAGTTTCAGGTGTTATTATTTCTTTTCCTGATGGTTCAGGTAGCTTGGATTCATATCGCATTAAGGAAGCGTCTATTATGCATCCGGATTTACAAGCTCAGTTTCCGCAGATACGGTCTTTTATTGGAGAGAGTACCAGTAAAAAAGGGAATAGTATTCGTTTCAGTCATTCGTCACTGGGAATACATGCGATGATCTTTAGAGACGGGAAATCTGTTGAATTAATTAATCCATTAGCGCAGCTTAATTATTACGAAGTAGTCTCAAAAAAAAACAGTAAAGATACAAATGATTTTCAATGTTTGGTGGAGGAAAATCTATCAGTAGCACCTTCTAAAGAATTGATTGAGAGCGGTGTGAAATCGGTGAGTGATGGTCTTCTTAGAACTTTCAAGCTAGCGTTGGCCTGTACTCAGGAATATTCAAATTTTCACTTGACAAATCAAAGTATTGCGAGTAATGAGACGGATATTGTGAAAAAAACGGCGGTTTTGGCAGCTATAAATAAGACGATGACCCGTGTAAATGGAATTTTTGAACGCGATTTGTCTGTAACCATGCAATTGGTTTCGAATCAATTGGACTTGATCTTTTTAAAGGAAGATGATGGCTTTACAAATGATGACGTTACGAGTTTGATAAACGAGAGTCAGACTATTATTAATAATGTTATAGGTTTTTCAAATTATGACATTGGCCATACTTTTAGTACAAGTGAAGGTGGATTGGCAGAACTTAAATCAACCTGTACGGTGTATAAGGCGAAAGGGGTAACTGGGAGTCTAAATCCTATTTCTGATAGCTTTGACGTTGATTATGTGACACATGAAATGGGCCATCAATTTGGTGCTTCTCATACGTTTAATGGGGATGCTCCTAATTGTGATAACGGAAATAGAGCCTATGCTACAGCTGTGGAGCCTGGGAGTGGAACTACTATTATGTCATATGCGGGGATTTGTTCTCCTATAAATGTTCAGATGAACGTAGATGCGTATTTTCATGCGGTGAGTATTGCACAAATATATGCAAATATTACAGGGTCAAGTTCTTGTGCTAGTGTTGGCGGGACTAATAATAGCGCGCCAGTAGTGGAGGCAGGAAAGTCTTATGTAATTCCAGTAGGGACACCGTTTGTATTGGCAGCAGTAGCGAGTGATGCAGATCAAGATCCATTAACGTATGTGTGGGATCAAATAGATACAGGTTTAGTGGTGGAATTTCCAACACCGTCTTCTACGGTAACAGGACCTTTATTTCGGTCTTTCCCTCCAACAATCAATTCGAAACGTTATTTTCCGAAACTAGAAACAGTGGTAACGGGAGCACTTTCGTCTACATGGGAAGTGTTACCTTCAGTGTCTAGAGAAATGAATTTTGGCGTACTGGTTAGGGATAACAACTTAAATGGAGGGCAGACAGCCTATGATACTACTAAAATTTCTGTTACAGATACCGCAGGACCTTTTATAATGACTTCTCAAACCCAAGCTGAAACATGGCAAGAGGGAGAGGTTAAAACAATCACTTGGAACGTAGCAAATACCACTGGGAACCTCATAAATTGTTTGGAAGTAACTATTTTATTGTCTACAGATGGAGGATTTACATTTCCTATTACATTGGCTCAAAATGTTCCGAATAATGGTTCGTATGATATTATTGTACCCAAAGAGACTTCCTTTAAAGGACGTATTAAAGTAAAGGCCTCTAATTCTATTTTTTATACGATGAATACAGCAGCCATTAGTATTCAGGCTTCTGAGTTCGTATTAGAGTTTATAAAAAAGGAACAGAATGTATGTGAAGGAGCTTCTGTCGATTATAATTTTACTTATAAGGCGTTTTCTAGTTTTAATGAAACCACTACGTTTAGTACTGAAAAACTTCCTACTGGAATGACCGCAGTATTTAGTCCTTCGAAGGCTACGACATCTAATACACCTGTTGTCATGACTATTTCGGGAGCCTCAGAAGCGTCGTTAGGCAGCCATGATATTCAAGTAGTAGGAACCGCAGCAACAACATCTAAAAAGACGAAGGTGGTTTTGAATGTCTATTCGAGTGTGCTCAATACCCCTATATTAACGAGTCCTTCTGATACGAGTTTTGGACTGATAGATCCTGTGATGTCGACCTGGCAATCGGATACGAATGTCACAAGTTATGAGTACCAATTAAGTATGGATACTAATTTTACGGAAGTATATTATACGGAAATTGTTTCTGCTACCATGGTGACAAACCCGGCTTTAGCCTATAATACGGCGTATTTTTGGAGAGTAAAAGCAATAAATAAGTGTGGGAAGAGTGATTTTTCAAGTATTTACTCCTTTACGACAGCGGATATTAAATGTGCGACTACGGAATATATGGGAGTAGATATTGATATCCCAGATAAAAATAGCACCGGGATTAGTTCGGTGATTGTCGTTGAAGACCAATTTGAAATTACAGATGTCAATGTAACAATAAGTATAAGCCATAGTTATACAGGAGATTTATCGGTGAGCCTTGTAGGACCTAACAATGTTCCAATAGAGCTCGTTTCAAATGTGGGAGCGAATGGTATCGGTTTTGAATTGACTGTTTTTGATGATGAACAAGAAAAAGGAATTACAGAAGGGTTTTCTCCCTATACAGGGTCTTTTAGACCTCTAAAACCATTGTCTGAATTTGATGGACTTATTTCTTCAGGAGAGTGGACGTTAAAAGTGATTGATGCGGTGTCAGGAGATATAGGAAAGTTAACGGATTGGAAGTTGGATATATGTGGCTTAGCACTTGATGATGCCGATGGTGATGGTGTACAGGATGAAATTGACGATTGTCCCAATACGCCTCCTGGAGTTGGGGTAAATGCTAGTGGATGTCCGTTTGATTTACCAGTAAATAACTTTAGGGTGTTAGCTAAAGGAGAAACATGTGCAGGGAAAGGAAATGGAATGCTTAGTATAACTACAGTCGAAACGCATAATTATGCATTGACTATCGCGGGAAGTACTATTAATTTTACAGACACAATAGAAGTTGTTAATTTGGCTCCGGGTGATTATCAATATTGTATAAGTATTCCAGATGAAGGCGGTTATGAACAGTGTTTTTCAGTACGTATAGAGTCCGGAGGTTCCTTGTCAGGAAAAGCAGTCTTGAGTAAGAAAACCAGTGTAGTCACGGTGGAAGTTTATAGTGGTACACCTCCTTTTAGTATTTATATAAATGAGGCATTTGTAAAAGAGAGTTTTGAATCGGAAATATTGGTATTTGTAAAACAGGGTGATATAGTTACGGTGAAGTCTAGTATCGCCTGTGAAGGTGAATTTTCTCAAGAATTTGAGGTTTTTAATCCGACTACAGTCTATCCAAATCCAACGTTTGATATTGCAAATGTGAACCTTTATGAGCATTTGTTAACACGTGTTACAGCGACTATTTACAATGCTCAGATGCAATTAGTGGCCGTTCAGGACTGTCAGGTGAGAGAAGGGAATATAGCAGTGAATTTGGCAGGATTTCCGAGTGGTGTTTATATCGTAACTATTGCATCGACAAAATCAGTTTCCTTTAAATTATTAAAAAAATAGCGCAGGATGAGAAATAGTATATTTATTAGTTTGTTATTGATCTGTATCTCCTGTGGAGGTGGTTCTAAAGGTGGCGAAAAAAAGTCCAATAAAGCACCTAATATTCCTGGGTTAATTTATCCTCAGAGTAATATGTTATGTATAAATAATGTCGTAACTTTTAGGTGGAAGGCCTCTGAAGACCCTGAAGGAGATGCCTTGAAATACGAGCTTCAAGTGGCTGAAAATAGTAACTTTTCTACGCTATTACATACGGAAAAACTCACAGGAGTTTCTAGAACCTTTTCTTTGGATAAAGGCGCTATCTATTATTGGAGAGTTCGCGCTATCGACGCGACGGATGCGTCAAGTAATTTTAGCGTTGCGTATCAGTTTTATACGGAAGGGATAGGGGTTTCTAATTATGTTCCTTTTTTGCCTAAATTGGTGAAACCTACATTAAATCAAGTGGTGAATACACAAAATGTTACACAAAACGTTATACTCGAGTGGGAAGCGGCAGATGTAGATGTAAATGACACCCTAACTTACGATGTGTATTTTGGAGAGACTCTTAGTCCTAATATTGTGGTAGCTGGACATCCAACTAAAAAGTATACACAAGCTGTTTCAGCTGCTAAAACGTACTACTGGAGAGTGGAAGTGATGGATAATGCAGGAGGAAGGTCTATTGGTAAAACATGGTTGTTTAAGACGGACTAAGGAGGCGGGTTATTGTTTTATAATGTGTGGTGTAATTGCTGGTGATGATTGTGTGGTTTTATACTGTAAAACAATCAATATATGCACAAAAAGTGATGTTTTTTTTGATTTCTCGTAAATAATTGTATTTTGCGATGTTGTTAATTAAAAATTCACAGAACATTATGAAAAATTTTTTGAGTATTGTTTTGGTTCTTTTTCTTGGTTCCACGATGATTGCACAGACGGCAATATCAGGAACCGTAAAAGAAGCAAAATCGGGGCAACCTATTCCCGGAGCCAACATTAAGGTTGTTGGTAAATCACTAGGTACCACTACAGATTTTGATGGTAATTTCACATTTAATGTAAAATTAGAAGTGCCTTTTAAAGTGGAGGTCTCCCTTATGGGCTATGCACCTTCAGTGATAGAAGTTCTTAAAAAGAACCAAGTACTTCATTTTAAATTAAAAGAACTAGCGACTGCCCTAGATGAGGTTGTAGTCTCTGCTTCAAGAACACCAGAACGGATTTTAGAATCACCAGTGACTATTGAAAGAATGGATGCTAGAGCCATTAAAAATACTGCTTCAGCTTCTTTTTATGATGGTTTGGAAAACTTAAAAGGGGTGGATGTAAATACCTCTAGTTTGACATTTAAATCTATTAATACAAGAGGGTTTGCTGCATTTTCAAATTCTAGATTTGTGCAATTGGTGGATGGAATGGATAATTCTTCTCCTGCCTTGAACTTTGTACTAGGAAATTTATTAGGTCTGTCAGAGTTGGATGTGAAGTCTGTGGAATTAATGCCAGGAGCCTCATCAGCACTTTATGGAGCCAATGCTTTTAACGGGATTTTATTTATGACGAGTAAAAATCCGTTTGACCATGCAGGGATTAGTGCGTATTTAAAAACAGGAATTACCTCACAAAAAGCGGCTGGAGACAATCAGTTTTATGATGTCGGTATTCGAATGGCCCATAAGTTTAGTGATAAGTTTGCGGCAAAAGCAGTATTTTCTTATCTGGAAGGTACGGAGTGGCATGCTACTAATTACGAGGATTTTGATAATTATGGAGCTACACGTCTAGATCCTGGATATGATGGTTTAAATGTATATGGAGATGAAGTCTCTAAATTATTTGATTTTGATTTTCAAGCGGGATTGCCTTCAGGTGTCCTGGGATCTGCTACGATCTCTAGAACAGGGTATAAGGAAGTGGATATTATGGACTACAAGGCTTCCTCTATGAAAGCTAATTTTTCCTTACATTATAGACCTATGGCAGATGATTTAGAAATCAGCTATGTGGCTAAATTTGGGCAAGGAAATACTATTTATCAAGGAGCAAATAGGTACTCGTTAGACCGATTCTTTATGCAGCAACATAAACTAGAAATTTCGAATGCTAACTTTTTTGTAAGGGCCTATGTAACTTCAGAAGATGCTGGAAAGTCTTTTGATTCAAGGTTTGCAGCTATTAATGTAAATAGAAGTTGGAAGGGTGATGTAGACTGGTTTACGGAATATGTAAGTACTTATATCGGTAGTAAATTATATGGAGGCGTTAGTAATGAGCAAGCACATGCAACAGCCAGGAATGTAGCAGATACGGGGAGGTTATTACCAGGTAGTGATGGATTTAAGGCCGCGTTAGATAAAGTTAGAAATGATGGAAATTTAACAACAGGAGCCAAGTTTATAGATGAAACAAAATTATACCATACAGATGCTAATTATAACTTTAGTCATTTGATTGATTTTATAGACATTCAAATCGGAGGATCTTATAGAGAGTATTCGTTAAATTCAGAAGGAACTATTTTTACAGATTATGATGGGCCTATTAATTATCATGAATATGGAGCTTATATGCAAGTTCAAAAGAAAATGATAAACGACCGTTTAAAATTTACAGGTTCTTTACGCTATGACGAAGCGCAAAATTTTGAAGGACATGTGTCTCCAAGATTATCACTTTCTTATTCCTTAGGGAAAGAAAAAACAAGAAATTTAAGGGCTTCCTTTCAAACAGGGTTTAGGTATCCAACGACTCAGGATCAGTACATAGGATTGGATGTAGGACGTGCCTTGCTTGTAGGGTCAGCGCCAGATAATTTAGCGCGTTATACTTCGAATCCTATTAATGTTAGTGACGAAGGACAGTTGGCTGGTTTTCCTTCCACGGTTCAGCTAACAGGAACACAGGCTTATGAAAACTCTTTTACATTGAGTTCTGTTTTGAAGAAAGCGCCAGTTAAATCTAAAGTATCGCATGTGAAGCCAGAAAAAGTAATGGCCTTCGAAATTGGATATCGTGCAAAATTCGGAAGAATTGCCTTAGATATGAGTGGGTATTTTAATGAATATGAAGATTTTATTGGGAATACCACCGTGTTAGCACCTTTATATGGTGTTGTAGGAGAGCCTCTTTCATATCTAGCATTGAAAAATGAAGATGTGCAAGCTGTCCAATTGTATACAAATACCAACGCTACTATTTCGTCTTATGGAGGAACCATAGGGGCAGATACAAAGATTTTTGGAGGCTATGCCATCGCATTGAATTATACCTTGTCTAAATTTGATTTTGACCAAGCATCAGACCCCGATTATGAAGCCTCTTTTAATACACCGGAGCACAAAGTGAAATTTTCTTTTGGGAATCCTCATTTGTTTGACAACTTTGGATTCAACGTAAATGTGCGTTGGAACGATGAGTATTTATGGGAATCTACTTTTGCAGATGCTATTATTCCAGCCAATACAGTATTGGATGCTCAGGTAAATTATTCATTACCTAAATGGAAATCTACTTTTAAAGTTGGTGGAGCAAATATAGGAGGGAATGAGTATATGAGTGCGCCAGGTGTTGGTAGTATTGGGTCTCAGTATTATATTTCTTGGACGATTAATCCTTAAAAAATTTGAAAATGAAAATAAATAAAATATCAATAGCAATAGTAGCATTGTGCAGCCTTACTTTTATAGGCTGTAATGATGAAGATTATGTAGTCTTACCAGAACAGGAAGGAATTACAGATCCTGAAGTGGACACTACGGTGTATACGAGTGGAACCGCAGATTTTTCAACCTTTATTAGTGTTGGGAACTCGATAACTGCAGGGTATTCAGATGGAGCGTTATTTAAATCGGGGCAGGAAAATTCTTTCCCCAATATATTAGCTGGTCAGTTTTCTTTGGCTGGAGGAGGGGATTTTTCTCAACCATTAATGAACGATGATATAGGAGGGTTATTACTAGGAGGAAATCAAATTCAAGAAAATAGATTCTATTTGAATTTTGATGCTGTAAACGGAAATGGTCCTGTTCGATTAAGTGGCACACCTACTACAGAAGTAAGTAATATACTTTCGGGCCCATTTAATAATATGGGAGTTCCTGGAGCTAAAAGTTTTCATTTAGGTTTTTCAGGATATGGTAATATTATGGGATTAACTCCTGAAAATGCGTATGCGAATCCATATTATGTAAGAATGGCGACCACTCCTGGAGCTACGGTTATAGGAGATGCGATGTCGCAAAGTCCAACGTTCTTTTCTTTATGGATAGGAAATAACGATGTGTTAAGTTATGCGCTTTCTGGAGGTACAGGAGTGGATCAATTAGGCAATGATAACCTAGCTTTATATAAAAAAAATGACATTACAGATCCGGAAATTTTTGAAAACACCTATAGAAACTTATTGGAAGCGTTAACCAGTGAAGGAGCGAAAGGAATTGTATCTACTGTTCCTAAAGTTACGAGTATTCCCTACTTTACAACGGTGCCTTACAATGCTATTCCGTTGGATGCCGCAACAGCCACTATGTTAAATCAAGCATTTGCAACTTATAATGGAGGATTACAGGCGATGGTAGCTAATTCACTTTTAACTGCTGAGGAGGCAGATAGAAGAAATATTTCTTTTGTTGAAGGGCAAAATTCTGTTCTGATTTTTGATGAAGACTTGACGGATTTAACGATCTATAATTCGGGACTAACTAATATGAGGATGGCTACGGGAGAGGATCTAATCGTCTTACCTGCAATGAATTTTTTAGGAACCTTAGTAGGGGACAATCCTAGTTTAATTAATGGAGTATCAGTTCCTTTATCGGATGAGTGGGTGTTAACACCAGAAGAGCAAGAAAAGGTAAATACGGCACAAGTTGCTTATAATGAATCTATAAAAATATTGGCAGTTCAATATGATGTGGTCTTATTTGATGCCACAAGTTTATTTACGGAATTGATAGAAACAGGGATTACTCAAGATGAAATTACCACTACAGGTAAGTTCGCTACTGGAGGTGGATTTTCTTTAGATGGAGTACATCCATCACCAAGAGGAGCCGCAATACTTGCAAACGGAATGATGGACGCAATCAATACGGCCTATGGATCCAATCTGCCAAGGGTGAATGTAGGAAACTACAAAGGCGTATACGTCGATTAGAAATCTTATTTTTTCTTGAGAATACCCTAATAAAACTTAGGAAAACAAGCGCCTTATCTAAATAAGGCGCTTGTTTTATAAAAAAACGGTTTTTTTTAAAGTTTTTAACCCAAAAAAATTATCTTTGCTGCTTAAATAGGAGAAATCCAGATTGAAATTAAATAACTAAACAATAAATAGTTACCATAATGACAAAAGTTACAGGTAAAGTTGCACAAATTATTGGTCCTGTGATTGATGTAGAGTTTGCATCAGGAACAGCGTTACCAAGAATATACGATTCATTAGAAATTACAAGAGAAGATGGATCACTTTTAGTATTAGAAGTACAACAACATGTTGGAGAGGATACCGTGCGTACAATCGCAATGGATTCTACCGATGGTTTAAGTAGAGGTTATGAAGTAGCTTTAACTGGAAGCCAGATCCAAATGCCTGTTGGTGAAGATATTTATGGACGTTTATTCAATGTAATCGGTGATGCTATCGATGGATTGGGTGATTTACCTAAAGATGGTAAAAACGGATTACCTATTCACCGTCATGCTCCAAGATTCGAAGATTTAACAACTTCTGCGGAGGTGTTATACACTGGGATTAAAGTAATCGACCTTATTGAGCCTTACGCAAAAGGAGGTAAAATTGGATTATTTGGTGGTGCAGGTGTTGGGAAAACAGTGTTGATTCAAGAATTAATTAACAATATTGCAAAAGGACACGGTGGATTGTCTGTATTTGCAGGTGTAGGAGAACGTACTCGTGAAGGGAACGATTTATTACGCGAAATGCTAGAGTCTGGTATTATCAAATATGGTGATGCATTTATGGAGTCTATGGAAGAAGGTGGATGGGACTTATCTAAAGTTGATAAACCTGGAATGAGAGATTCAAAAGCTACTTTCGTATTTGGTCAAATGAATGAACCACCTGGAGCACGTGCACGTGTTGCATTGTCTGGTTTAACAATTGCAGAATATTTCCGTGATGGAGGTGATGATGGTGAAGGAAAAGATGTATTGTTCTTTGTGGATAATATCTTCCGTTTTACACAAGCAGGTTCTGAGGTGTCGGCATTATTAGGTCGTATGCCATCAGCAGTAGGGTACCAACCAACATTAGCTACAGAAATGGGAGCGATGCAGGAACGTATTACCTCTACTAAAAAAGGATCTATTACATCTGTACAAGCGGTATACGTACCAGCGGATGATTTAACGGATCCAGCGCCAGCAACTACGTTTGCGCATTTAGATGCCACTACAGTATTGTCTCGTAAAATTGCAGAGTTAGGTATTTATCCAGCGGTAGATCCATTAGATTCTACTTCTAGAATCTTAACTCCAGAAATTTTAGGGAGAGAGCACTATGATACGGCTCAAAATGTAAAAGAATTATTACAACGTTATAAAGAATTACAAGATATTATTGCAATTCTAGGTATGGAGGAATTGAGTGAAGAAGATAAATTAGTAGTACACCGCGCACGTCGTGTACAACGTTTCTTATCTCAGCCTTTCCATGTTGCTGAACAGTTTACTGGGATTCCTGGTTGTTTAGTAGATATTAAAGACACTATTAAAGGATTTAATATGATTATGGATGGGGAATTAGATAAATACCCTGAAGCAGCATTTAACTTAAAAGGATCAATCCAAGATGCGATTGATGCTGGAGAGAAAATGTTAGCTGAAGTATAATAATTAGTTCCGATTTATTTGAATAAATAAATCAGAATTTAAAACGTATAAATTATGTTTTTAGAAATAGTAACACCGGAAGCAGTAATTTTTAATTCAGATGTAGTGTCTGTGTTAGTTCCAGGAGTGAATGGGAAATTTCAATTATTGAAAAATCACGCAGCTATCGTATCTTTATTGGTAGGGGGTTCTGTGATTATTAAAGGAGATGAAATTCAGATTGAAAAGGAATTTGAATCTAAATTTACCATTTCAAATAATGTCTATTCACTAGCTATTAATAGTGGAACGATAGAAATGAAAGATGATAAAATAATTATCCTAGCGGATTAATTATTTTAAAATAATAGTATTGAAAAAAGCACTGCCATTGGTAGTGCTTTTTTGTTTTTGGGGCAACGCAGACAACGCAATAGGGGCGTAGCCGTTGTGTCATCATTTGACTCTAGGAAGAGGAACGGAGCTTATTAGAACTTACTAGAAGGCGATAAGTGATGTTCTTATAAAAACATTAAATGATTCCTTTTCTGTATAAATACTCTTTTTCAGGGTGTTGATAGTTAAGAGTGTCAGGGCTATTTACTACCTGTTTATCTACGGGATGAGCCATGGAATAACGTAGGGGTTAGAGGGAAGTTCGGCTATTTTTTAGTTAGCTTCGATTTTTTTTCAAAAGTTAAACACTCCTTAAAAAGGAGGAATTTCACAGCTGTTTTTAAAAAAACATCCCGATGAGAAGGGAGTATTTCAATCATGATTTTTCTATTTTGTGTTTTTTTATAAATTTTATTTCTTAGTTTTAGGGGTGTTTTACGTGTTAATTAACACTTGCAGATTGGATTTAATATGGATTCTTCAATATTATGCAATTATTCTTCTTTTTGTTGAGATGCTTGGTTCTTCGTTTTTTTTAATAAAATCGTTGAAAGTTTTATTTATTTAACTTATGTTTGTAGTAAGCCTAACTATTATTTTCTCCAATAGGTTAAAAAAAATTTAAGACTAAACTAACTAATTTAACCCTAATGGAGAGAGCCAACCCCCCTGTGCTTCTTTGTGTCTGTGTCATGTTTTTTGTCACGCACATATGTTATACGCAACAATTGGCACAGCCAATATTGGGGTTTGAGTATGCGTGTGCATCACCTTCTTTTAATCAATATAATATTGAAGTTATTTCTTCTGAAGGAGGATTTGAGACTTTTAATAAGTTTGTCATTGAATTGTCAGATGCTACTGGGAACTTTGATAGCCCCGTAATTTTAAAAGAAGTTGCTTCTAAAAATTCAGTACTCAATTTTGAAACTTCATTTTCCTTTCCAACGGAAACCTACGGTAAAGATTACCAGATACGTGTTCGGTCTACACATCCAGAAAGTATAAGCCCCGCTTCCGTGGTGTTTGCGGCCTATTATCTTTCGAATACTCCTTTGATTTTAGAAAATTATAAAGACGTTTACCTCTGTGACAAAACGATCGTAACTCTAAGTCTAAATACCGCAGAGTTTAGTTCCTATAATTGGTATTTGAACGGTTCCTATTTGCTAACAGCAGGAGCTAGTATTGAAGTGAAAAAAGAGGGATTGTACTATGCCGAAGTTGATTTTGGTATCTGTAGCGGAGGGGCCTCCATTTCTAATTTGATAAGAGTTACGTTTATGGAACCATTGGACATCCAAATACATGGGGAAAGTACTGTCTCTATGTGTTCTGGGGATTCGTACCTATTAAAATCTACGATTACAGATCTGTCCAATGACTATTATTGGTATAAAGACGGGGAATTGATTAAAGGAATTTCGACGAAAGCAATTACATATCTACTCATTGGAGATCAGTTGTTTGGAGACTATACACTAGAAGTCGTGAATATGGCAGGATGTGTGTCGGTTTCTGAGCCGGTTACCGTTGTAAATGTAAATTCAACATTCACGGTAACTACCATTGGTCAGACGGAAAATATTATTGTTTTCCCTGGTGAGACAGCAACACTAGAAATAACTACGAATGCCACGTCTTACCTTGTGAAATGGTATAAGAATAATGAATTATTAGTCGCAGCTACAAGTACTTCCCTACTTGTTTCTGAGGAAGGAATATATAAAGCTGTGGTCTCTGTTGTAGAAGGGTCCTGTGTGATAGACGTTAGTTCCGATGATTTTAAAGTGTATACTCCAAGTAATTATTTTTTAGAAATAGAAACCGAGGCGTCTTATGCCTCTTGTATCTCGGATTCGATTAAATTACAAGTAGCCACGATACACTATGAAATTAGTACAGGGGAAAAATTGGTTCTCAATGTCGAAGATTATTCCATGTTTAATTATCAGTGGTTGTTCCAAGGAACTACTTTGTCCGGAGAAAATAACCCGAGTATGGAGGTGTTATCTTTTGAAAACAGTGGAGAGTATCAGTTAAAAATTTATGATAAAAATGAGATATCGGGGGGGTCCAACCTTTTAAATGTGAATTTGAAATTACCAAATGTAGCCCTCTTAGGGGAAGCGTTAGTATATCTATGTTCGGATGAAGAGTACACTTTTGAAGCGAGTATTAAGAACCTTGATTATACCTATACGTGGTATAAAAATGAGTCAGAAATAAAGTCATTACCTCCTTATAGCCCTATGTATACTGTAGATACAGATGTTTATGGTGAATATAGAGTGGAAGTGAAAAATCAAGCAGGCTGTACGAGTAGTTCAAATACTGTTGCATTATTAAATGCATTTGTTTCGTTTTATGTGACGGCTATTAATTCCAGTGCTCCGATTGTTGTGTATTCAGGAGAAACAAAAACACTTGAAATTACTACTACAGCGACCAATCCTATCATTAGGTGGTATAAAGACGGAAATGAGATTCCTGGCGCTACGTCATTGAGTTTGGCTGTTTCTACTCCAGGTGAATATAGAGCAATGGTTACGGTTTCTGAGAGCTGTACTCAGTCTGTGTATTCAGATTATTTCAAGGTTATTATTCCTGAAAATTATAAAGTTACCCTGATTGCAGATACTAATTATGTCTCGTGTGAGTCCACTGCTGTAACCTTGAAGATAGAAGAGCTAGTGATACTACAAGAAAGTGGTATTTCAGTACTCGTAGCCATAGCGGATTATGCTAAGTTTTCCTTTTCATGGAGTTTAAATGGAACATTGATAGCCGGAGAAAATGAGCCGACTTTAGTCTTGGATTCTTGGGGAGATAACGGAAGCTATCAGTTGCGAATAATGGATAATTCAGCGATTACAGCTTTGTCAAATGACCTTCTTATAAAAATGAAATTAGCCCCAGTAGAAATATTTTCAGAAACGCCTAGTGCTACGAAATGTGAAGAAAGTGCTATTAAATTATATACAGAAGAAAAAGAATTTTATACCTATCAATGGTATTTAAATAGCAACCCTTTGACAGGGGAAACGGCAGTTTCTATGGTTGCTATTGAGCAAGGAGACTATTACCTAAGTGTAAAACGTGATAATTGTACGATCAGTTCAAATAGTATTACTGTAAAATTTAAAGGAGCAGCTAGTATTCATATTAGTCCTTCAGAGTCACTATTTATAAAAGGAGGAACATCAGTAGATGTTGTTGCTTCGGGTGGAGAAAGTTACCAGTGGAAAAATGAGCAAGGAGATATTCTTTCGGAAACAGCGATGTTGTCGGTGAGTGAGGAAGGAAAGTATGCGGTAGTTGCTAAAATAGGTAACTGTGAATTCACTAAAATAGTTGAGGTTTTCTTTATCACTAGTGTTTTAGTGCCAAATATAATTAGTCCTAATGGAGATGGGGTGAACGATACTTGGAATTTACCTCCTAGTTATGCCTTTAATAAATCTGTTGAAATTATCATCTATAATGCTAATGGAGCTATTGTTTATAAGACTAAAAACTATCAAAATACGTGGCCTCAAGGGACCATTAATAATGTGCCATCATACAGCTTGTTTTATTATGTAATCAAACAAGAAGGACAGGTGTTTAAAAAAGGCACCATAACTATTATAAAATAATTTTATTCATGTTTAAATTGCGCTTACCAGTTCTTTTATTTTTGTTCTTTTCTAGTAACGTCATCGGACAGTCAAATGCTTATGTGGCATTAGACATAGCGACGCATAACCTTGTTAAACACAACAGGTATTTACGCAACCCTACATTTTCAATTATTGGCGAAAAATCGTCAAGAATTAGTTTGTACAATCGTAGACAGTGGGTGGATTTTGATAATTCTCCTGCACTATATATGTTAAATTATTCAGGCTTGGTTTCTGAAAAAGTTGGCGTTGGGATTCAAATATATCAACAAAACGTTGGGGTTCTTAAAAATTTCGGAGTCATGGCCAATTATGCATATCGGCTAAAATTTAGTGAAAAAATGGCCGTGACTTTAGGGTTTAATGCCTCTTACCTTATCAGTGGGATAAATGGAGAGAAAGTATTTATAGAAAATCCGGATCCTGCGTTACAAGCCATGGACGATCATTCTCTATTCTTATTTATGCCGGGGATTAATTTTACCATAGGGAGATTTGAGCTAGGGTTGTATGCGGAAAACATTGTTGATTACAATTTTAAAACAAGTGAAACACTCACGGAATTTAAAGATAAAACCTATACAGGACATCTGATGTATACGCACCCATTTAAAAACACTACAGGTGTTTTACAAGATATGGAGTTGCAAATTATGGCCATAAATAGAAATACCCCTTACCGAGGAAATGTACTTTCGGGAAATTTACTGTTAGACATGCCGAAACTTGGCTGGTTTCAAGGGGGGTACAACGATTTTTATGGGTATTCTGTAGGCTTAGGTGTACATGTTACAAAAAATATTTCTTTTGGATATTTAGTAGAAAGAGGAGTCAGTAAAGGTCTTAAAAATTTAGGGAGTACACATGAAATTACCATTGCTTATTCTTTTGATCCTCAGAAAAGAAAATCGCTTTCAGCGCGTAACAAGGAACTAAAAGAGAATGCCCTACTAGAAGAAGATCTTCAAAAATTAAAAAAAGACATAGACGATTTAAAAGTGAACCAAGTGGGCGCTAATATTTCGAGACTTGAAAAATTGAAAGAGTTACAATCCAAGAAAGAGAGGGAGGCTGGAGTCAATAAGAGTCAGTTGCGAATTATAAAAGGAGAGGTAAGTCCGAATACTCATGACGCCTCTGGTGTTGCATATCAGTACTTAGGAAAAGTACCAGGTGTGGATAAAGGGTATTATGTGGTGACCAAGGTGTTCTCGGATACATTATTAGCGAAGAAAGCCGTAGAGAAACTGAATATTAAGCCCACTAAATCAGCCTATTTTTTTAATTCTAATAATGGATATTCCTACGTATATCTGGATGTTTTTTTAAGTTGGGAAAAGGTAAAAGAAATTGTAAAATCTCGTTATGATGATAGTTATGATAACCATTTATGGATCATGGACGTGGCTGAAGACAAGAAAAAAAGCACCGTTTTAACTCCCAAGCCTAGCGCTAAAACAGCCCCTGTTTCTAAAACTCATATTTCGACAGTAATTAAAGAAAAACAGCAAGAAGAAGCACCTTTATTAAACCCTCATAAAATTAGTAAGGCAAGGAAACCTCCAAAAAATTTACCGGTAGATATTACGGATGTTGCAAGTGGCTACTATTTGATTGCAAGTGTGTTTTCCGTGGAGACTAATGCCTCTAATTTTTTAAAGAAGTTAAAGGAAAAAGGATTGGATGCTCGGTTTTTTGTAAATCCAAAAAACAATTACCGATATGTGTATTTGAAGTATTCAAAAGAGAAAGCGGCAATGCTAAAATCGTATTATTCAAATGTAAACGATCGTTATTTCGAGGATATGTGGGTGATGCATGTTGTCTCAAAGAAAAAGAGAGTTATTGCCAATAGTAAACCTCTGGTAAAAATGAAAATTCAAGGGGTAGCTAGTGGGTATTATATCGTTGTTGGTGTTTTTTCAAAACAGCATAACGCAACTAGGTTCTTGGATAAGCTAAAGAAAAACGGCTTTGATGCGCGCTTTTTTGTAAACCCTAAAAATAATTACCAATACATTTATATAGAACACTCCATTGATAGGGCAAGTATCGCCAAGTCATATACTTCGAATTTGAACAATACTTATTTTAAAGAAAAATGGATCTGTAGTATTGAAAATAACTAAAGTCCCAGCTACTTATTAACCCTGTATTAATTGCTAATAATGAAAAAGATATTAATAATATTTAAGGATATGAAGTTTGTGAAATTGCTTGCATTTTTATGTGTTTATATTTGTTTGAACCCTATTACTTTAACCGCTCAGACGGCAGTGCCTTTTGAAATTAGGTATAATTCTAAACTCAGAGGTGAGTTAACTTTAATTTCGAATAGTATTGTAAACAGGGACAATGGTCCTGGAGAGACATCTAATGATCCTTATAATGGTGGCAATTCGAATGATTGGTCCAATATGAAATATATTGATGTAGACGATGATCCTACTACTTTTTCATCCAGTAAATCAAATTTAGTAATCGCTAATCAGGACTGTATAAATATAAAATATGCAGGCTTATACTGGGGCGCTATTTATCAAGATGAGGAACGAAACCCAGCGTATACAAGTGTAAAATTTAAACTTCCAGGGGTTGGGGATTATCATGATATTAATGCGGATACCATTATTTTTGATGATCAAGATACGTATTACCCAGATCCGTATGCTTGTTTTGCAGATGTGACAGCTTTAGTACAGACATTAGAATCTCCTGTTGGTGAATATACTGTGGCAAATATTTTTGCAAATCAAGGGAAATCAGGTGAAGGAAGTCCTTATGGAGGTTCTTCTGGAGGTTGGACCTTGGTAATCGTTTACGAAGACCCAATGCTTAGTAATAAAAATGTGACAATTTTTGATGGCTTCTCGGGTGTAGAAAAAGGAGTTGCAGCAAGTGTTTCTGTTTCTGGATTTACAACCATTCCTAAAGGTCCTGTAAATGCGCGTATTGGAGTTTCTTGTTTAGAGGGGGAAATTCAGTTAAAAGGAGATAAATACGAGATAAGTACGGGGGCTAATTACCCGAATTTTACAGCATTGTCTGATGCTGAAAATCCTTCAGATAACTTTTTTAATAGTTCCATTACTATTGATGGATCTCATTACTTAGATAGAGTTCCTAATAGTATTAATAATTTAGGTTGGGATACAGACCTGTTTCAGGTTTTTAATCCTTCAAATTTAGTCATAGGAAATCAAGAAACATCCGCCACGTTACGCCTCGAAACGGTTCAAGATAGGTATTATGTGTTCTATACTTCATTTTCAGTGGAAATAATAGAGCCACAAATAACGGTATTGAAGACCGTTGATGATGGGACTAATGATTTGGAAGGGTCTGATGTTGTCTTAGGACAGCGTCTTTGGTATCAGTTGAGATTTCAGAATACAGGAAATGATGATGCCATCAATATGACCATGGTAGATACTCTTCCTATTAATGTTGACCTCGATGAATCGTCCATGGTATTGCCTCCTGGTGTAACTTATACATACATACAACCCACAGGATTGAGTGGAGGTATCTTAACATTTACAATCCCTAATGAGATTGTAACTAAAGGCGCTACGTATTATGACATTCGCTTTAAAGTCGCTATTTCTGATGAATGTAATGACTTACGGGATGCTTGTGAAAATAGAATAGAAAATATTTCCTATTCTTATTATACCGGAAAGGATAGTGGAACAGAGATAAGTGATGATCCTAGTTTTTACGGATTGGATGCTTGTAATTTTGGAATTACAGGATCTACTAATTTTTTAGTAGATGTGAACGCATGTACTTTTGATAGAAATGAAGTGATGTGTGGTTCGTCCCTTGATTTAACAGCAGGTAGTGATTTTATTGCCTATGTTTGGAAGGATGCTTCAGGGAATATAATAGGAGATACTCAAACGATAACGGTTACAAATATAGGTGTATATACAGTTGATAAAACAGCAGCTGCACCTTGTGTAAATGCAAAAGAAACGATTACAGTAGTCCCTTTTGGAGAACAGACAAATCCATTGATTAGCCCAGATGGTAGTGGAGGTTATTTGTATGTAGATGAGGTTCTTGTTTGTCCAAATGACGGACGTAAATTATCGGAAATATACTTATGTGGGACAGATGATTCTCGGGATATTGTCACCAATATTGCGGGAGCAGAAGCGATTAAATGGCAGAAATTATCGGAAGAACAAGAAGGGAATGCCTATCCAAACTGTCCTAATACCGAAGGAAGTAGTGTGTGGACTACCGTAGATTCAACCAATAATTTTAAGGTGGTAGCCGCGGGAGAATATCGATTGGAACTTGTTTTTCCTGGGGGTTGTTTTGTTCGGTATTATTTTAATGTATTTAAATCTACCGTAGAACCTGCTATTTCTAAAAAGAATATCAATTGTGGAAAAGAGGGGTTTATCGCTATTTATAATATCGATACTTCTTTGTATGAATTCAGTGTTGTTTTAGAAGGGCAACCTGCAGGAAATTTTACGAGTCAACACACATATCCTATTAATGTAGCAGGTGATTATACCGTGTATTTTCGTCAAATAGGAGTGAGTTTATCCGCGTGTGTTCCTAAAATTGAAAGCATTCATATTTCTGAAAAAACGATACATACCACCATCACAGCATCTCCTATTTTATGCGAGACGGGTAAAGGGGCTATTCGTGTTCAAGTAAATGATGTTCCTGGAGATTACCTGATGGAATTACAAACCATGGCTGGAGAAGTTATAGGGAATTATGGACCAAGTCCTCTAAATGATAATTTGTTCGATAATTTGGATGCAGGATTCTACCAAGTGATTGTTACAACTCCGGAGTGTTCTGATCGTATTGAAAATATTGAAATAAAACCACCAGTTCCATTAGAATTTACAGCGGCACTGGCTCAGAGTATTACGTGTATCGATGGAATTATTAAAGTGAATTCTTCGGGAGGTCTAGTACCTCATTACTATGCCATTCATAGTTATATCTTAGAAGGAACAGCTACATGGACCGTAATTTCTTCGTCAGAATATAAGTATCAAACAAACCAACTGTTTGATATTAGTAACCCTGGGGTTTATAGGTTTATTATGGTTGATAGTAATTTGTGTACAGCCATTTCTAATGAGGTTGAAATCAAGATAGAACCAAAAATATCTTATGATCTGGAGATAACAGATGTAGTTTGTTTTGGGGATGATACAGGACTTGTTACGATAAGTCCCACAGGAAATCTAAACGGAAATGAATTGACCTTCGCACTGGATGATGGTATTGTAGGAAATGGAGTTTTTGATGCCATTCTTTCCGATGGAAGTTATGACGATGCTTCTTTTACTTCTATAATGTCTTTTATTGGCTTGCCTACAGGAAACTATACCTTGATCATGAGGGTTTCAAAAGGAACGTCTACGTGTGATTTTCCTGAAGTATTTACTATTGGAGCACCTTCAGCAGGGATTACAGGAAAGTTACATATAGTTCAAGAATATACGTGTAAAAAATTAGGTGAAATAGCCGTGGCTATTACGGGAGATACGGCTATTTCTGGAGGGACACCTCCTTATGTGTATGCTATTGATGGCGTGAGTTTTACAAGCGATAATACGTTTTCAGACTTAACTAATGGAACGTATGTGGTCACTGTAAAGGACAGTGAGAACTGTGTTTTTCTGACCAATTCAATCATATTAGAGGCACTAAATCCTCCTACAGACTTAAATTTTGAAACAACCGCAATTAAGTGTCCTTCTTTAGAAACGGAGATTACAGTATCGGTAATTAATGGAAATCCACCATTTGAGTACGAAATTATTTCGCCTTCAAGTGCTGTAATTCATAATGGAAATAATAAGGTGTTTACAGGGATATTAGAAGGCACTTATACGATAAGGGTAACGGATGCCAAAGGATGTGAATATGAAAAAGATAAGACTATAAATGCAATCAGTCAAATAGCCATAAAAGGAAATGTTACTGCTTCCGTTCAATGTAAAGGATCTACGTCTGGAGCAGCAGAATTTACCGTTTCTGGCTATAAAAAAACCTACAGTTATCGTGTTAATGGCGGAGCTGTGACTAGTGACCAAAGTACTGCAACTATAAACTTATCAAATCTACTAGCAGGGAATTATGAAGTAACTGTTATTGATGAAGATACAGCGTGTACAGACACGTATACGGTCACGGTAGATGAACCCGAATTTCCTCTTATCTTAGAGTTATTACCTACACTTATTACGTGTAATAGTAATGCAACTATTAAGGCTTTTGTAACTGGTGGCTGGGGAGCATTTAACTATAAATTGCAGACACAAGCAGGTGTTGTACATACAGATTATAGTAGTGATTCTTTATTTCTAAATGTATTAGAGGGCGAGTATACGGTACTGGTTAGAGACGCGAATGGATGTGTTGTTTCTAAAGATATAAGTATAAAAGCAGCCATAAGTCCTACGGTGAGTATTGTTTCGAATACCGGATGTTATACCGCTATGGGAACCATTGTAATCACTGCTTCAGGTACAGGCGTGGCTCCATTAAAATATGCTATTGATGGAGGGAGTTACCAGAGTTCTGCGACCTTTTCAGGGATTACTCCTGGAGAGCATCAAGTATCGATCATAGATGGAGATGGATGTAAAGCCGTTTCTAATTTACTTAATTTTTCTCCAGAACTTATTATGAGTGTACAGTATTTACCTATTATATCTTGTGAAAACACGACAGAAGTAGCTATTACCGCGAATGGTGGAAATGGAGTTTATACGTATGCAATAGTAGCATCGGGTATTTTGCCCTCGGAAACAGATTACGGAATAGCATCTTCGATTACTGTTACAGGAATAGGGAGCTACGATGTCTATGTTAAAGACGGTAAACAATGTAGTGTTATGACTACAATTAATGTCACTAAAAAGGATGAATTAGAAATTTCATACACGGCTACAGCTGTTTTTTGTAACGGTGATTTTGTAAAAATCACAGCGATAGGAATAGGAGGAGAAGCTCCTTATTTTTATCAATTAGAAAATGTTTCAGGAACTATTTTTAATAGCTTTCAGACACAAACAGTATTTAATACTGTTGTTGCAGGAAATTACCTTCTTAGAATAAAGGACGCTAATAATTGTGAAGAAACAGTCCCTGTCGTAATTTCAGAGCCTGAATATTTGGTGGCCTCTGCAGGTGTTTCGGAATTAGTTTCGTGTAATAAAGACCTCTATGCAGCAGTACATATTACAAATCCTCAAGGAGGAACCCCTTTTTCATTACCAGATTTATACCGTTATAGTTTTGACGGAGGGATTAGTTATACGATCTCAAACACTCAAAATTTGCCTTCAGGGACACATACTGTTTATATAAAAGATGCAAATGGCTGTGTTTTTCCGATGGAAGTTATTGTCGCAGCTAAAATAGCGGGACCTAGTTATCTTACTGCATTGACGTATAATTGTGTTGGAGAAGGGATTTTTGAAATTTTACCAGAAGATGTTATTCCACTTTTTAGCTATACATATACCCTAGATGGAGGCGCTGAGTTTCTTCCAAATACAGGGATAGGACATGTGTTTTCTAACGTAAGCGTTGGGGATCATACGGTGACTATGAATTTTACGCCACTGGCTACACCTACGAAAAATGTAGTATTGAATGAAGATTTTGGTGCAGGAGAAAATACATCTCTTAGTAATGTAAGCCCTGTTTATTGTTATGAGCCTCAGGACGGAACAGGTGCTTGTTATTTTGGCCCTTCCATTAATGAGGGTGAATATTGTGTAACAAAAGAAGTGACTTCTCCATCGTTGTCATGGCGTAGTCCAAATGATATTTCAGGAATGGCCAATGGTCGATTTTTAGTGGTTAATGTAGTTGGAGATGCTGGAGATAATGGTGTTATCTATCAGAAATCAGTTTCAGGTATTCATCCGAATAAAGATATTACCATTTCTTTAGCGGTGTATAATCTTTTAAAAATGGGAGCTGTAGGAACGGATCCTTCTATTACCATACAGCTGACTGATAGTAGCGGGACAGTATTACTTGATGCTGCAGGGGATCCTGTAGCGTTTAATGTAGGAGAGGTTCCTAAGAATAATCATGCAGATGATTGGCATCAGTATACGGTTTCTTTGAATCCTGGGTTAATTACTGATTTGAATATTGTGATACGAACAGATGCGGGAGTGACTGAAGGGAATGACATTGCGATAGATGCTATTATTGCTTATCAAGAACCAGATCAATGTGCTACAGAAACTTCCGTAACCTTTACTGTAGAGGACGCTAAAGAATTTAAGGCGGTCACTAATAGTATTGAGGAAACGACCTGTAATGGGGGAACTGACGGAGGTATAGCGATTGAACTGAGTAATTTTAATCCAACCTATGGATATAAATATCGTATAGATGGACTAGGAGATTGGATAGGACCTAAGTTTTCGAATTTACTAACTGTTGATGGATTGACTTCTGGGAGTCATAGCATAGAAATCGTCTATTTGAATATTGATGGATCTCAGGACTGTAAGAAAACCATTACCGAAATTATAGGGGAGCCTTCTGCAGTGGTTGTAAGTGCGGGTATTAAAGTAAATCTAACCTGTAGAAATATTAGCACTACGCAAGCAACGATTGAAGCAAGTGCTGTAGGTGGGTCAGGTCCTTATCAGTATCAATTAGAAACGGTAGCAGGACTGGTGTTAACAAGCTTTCAAAAATCACCGTTCTTTACAAATCTAGCGGCAGGATCTTATATGGTCCGAGCGAGAGATGTTTTTGGATGTGAAGATCTAATTGCTGTTCCAGTAGAAGTATTGACTCCTAAGGAAATTGTATTTACAGCAGTACCAGGCGCTTGTTATCAAGGAGATTCTAAAGGAACTATTACGGTTTCAGTAGTGGATGGAAATGGAAATTATCAATTCAGTATCAATGGGAATGCATTTCAAGTGCCAACTCCTGTAACGTCCTTAAATTATACGTTTGAGAATTTAGTTTCAGGAACTTATGAAGTGTTGGTTAAAGACCAATACGGATGTATGGAAAGTGTTTCTGTAACTATAAATTCAGTCCTAAGAGCGAGGGCTTTATTAGTGAATGATATAGATTGTATCGCACCTACAATGGGTGAAATAACAGTGGAAGCTTATGGTGGTGATGGAAGCTATAGTTATCAATGGTCAAAAGACGGTGGTGTTACTTGGAACAATTCGAACTTTGCAGGAAATAAATTTACAAACACCGCTGCGGGTACTTATGTTTTTAAAGTAACCGATGGGGCTAATTGTTCGGGATTGACTAAAAGTATTGTTCTTAGCCCAGCCGTTGCTCCAGAGTTTACTTTAACAGCGATAGATATTGCATGTAATGGAAATAGTACGGGAGAAATTTCAGTAAATATTGATACCAATATAGGATTGCCTCCATATGCGGTTAGTGTACGTAATGTTCTTACAGGCATCGTATATGGAAGTCAAACAACAGGATTGCCAGGAGGTAATTATGAAGTTACAGTGACAGATCTCAAAGGATGTTTTTCTAAAGAAGATATTACGATAGAAGAACCAAGTATTATAGATGGGAAGATTCAAAGTACCGATATAAAATGTGAACATCCAGACGATGTTTTGGGAACAATATCCATAGATGCTGGAGGAACCGGAACGGCACCTTATACGTACCGTGTGTATAATAACGGACTTTTGTTTGATCAGACGGTAGATACTGCTCTTTTAGGAACTACGAGTTATACCTTTACAGGCTTGGAATTTGGGTTTTATAAAATTGTTATTCTTGATAGCAATGGTTGTGAAAATATTTCGGAGGTTACCATTGGAACTGCACCAAATATTCTAGTCACTCTAGCGAGTACTGCGACTTGTGCTACAGGAAGTATTAAAGTACAGGTAAATACCACGAGTGGTTCTTTAAGTACAGGGCCTTATTATTTTGCAATCTATCCAGTTGCTACTAGCCCTCCTTCGGGAGCGGGTTGGTTCGTAGGGGTACCAGGAGTCTTAGGTAATGGAGACCCTACAGAAGAGTATACTTTTAATGGCTTAAGTCCAGGGGTTAGGTATACATTTATGGTGTATAATGACACGACCAAGTGTTCTTACATCCAAGAAGCGGATGAATTAATAAGTCCGGTGTCTACCTTAGAATCTACCATTAATACGCTTACGAATGTTACTTGTACAGGCGGGTCTGATGGAATTGTTAATTTTACGATTTCAAATTATGAAGCTTCTGCTACGCAAGTAGATTATCAAATCTTCGAAACAATAACAATTAGTCCCGTTCCTGGACTGTCTGGGTCTTTCACAGGACTAGGAGGTGCTGATGCATCAGCAAGTCTATCGGGATTAGGATCAGGAGACTACTTTATACAATTTACAGAAGTGGATGGAGGAAACCCTGGATGTATTACAAGTTCGGAACCATTTTCAATTAAAGCGTCTGAAAATTTACTGGAAATAGAAGCTAAATCTACTAAAAATCAAACCTGTAATGACTTAGGGATTGTTACAGCAGTCGCTCGTTATGGAACAGGACCTTACACGTATAAAATACAATTAAGTACAGAATCAGACCCAACGGTTACAACGTGGGGGAGTAATAATACAACGGGGATATTTAAAGTGCCGGCTGGGACTTATAAGGTATTTGTCTTAGATGCTTTTAATTGTATTCAAGGAACGGATGAAGTTGTTGTAACAGTTGATAGTATACCTGAGATAACCTTTAGTATTAATGATGCTAGTTGTCCAAAAGAAGGAGCATTTGAAGTTACAGTTAGTCTACTTGTTGCGGGAGTTCCGCCGTATAGTATTCGTGTAAACGAAGGCCCTTTTCAACCCGTCTCTTTGCCTTTTACGATACTTAATTTAAGTTCAGGAATAGATCAACTCATTGAAATACAAGACCAGAATGCTTGTGGAAGTGTTCAAGTATTTTCGATTGCACCACCGCTTGAATTTAATGCGGAGATTACTAAATTACTAGATTGTTCTATTTCTCCTCATGCGGAGATTACTATTAGTGATATTGTAGGCTCTGGTAAATACACGTATGAAATTAATGGTGTGGCTATAGGTGCAAACGACCTAATTGCAGGAACGGATTTAGAGCTTCCTATAACGGTTTGGACAGGTGCAAATATGGAAAGTGAGTATATAATTACAGTGACAGATACTCAAACGAATTGCGCTGTTGTGAAATCATTATTTGTAGCCGATGCATTAAAACCTATAGTTGCTTCTTCTTTAGCTGTTCATGCATCATGTAAGGGAGCTGCTGATGGAAGCATTTTTGTGACGGCAGTTGATAATGGCATTGGTCCATTTACATTTGCTATTACAGCACCAAGTGCAATAACACCGGATATAGTGAGCGATTATACGGCGACCTTTAATAATCTACAAGGGACTGTCGATGGTATTAACTATACCGTTACGATCACTGCAGCAAATGGCTGTACTACAGAAAAAATAATTAAAATTAAGGAACCTTCGCCTGTGAGTATTGATGCGGTGAATATAAGTCCGTTTGGATGTAGTGATGGGAATACCCCTGAAGCTGCAAATATCACAGTCTCCACTATTACTGGAGGGAGCGGTGTATATCCTAGGGTGGTGTTTGTGAATTCAGATGGAGATGTCGTACAGGATGGAGGAAGTAATGTATTGAGTATTGTGTATAATGTTGCTTCTAATACATATAGTGTTGCTATGGGAAGTACTTCTCCGGGGGTATTTACAATCCATGTTTATGACAGCAATGGATGTGAGGCAACGACCACTGAAACGATTCTTCTTTTTGATCGAATTATAACGGCTTCTATTGCTATAAATGATGCTATTTCTTGTGTAAATGCAGGAGAGGATATTCAGCTGATAGTTGTTTCCTCTGGAGCTGATAATTCATTGTTTGAATTCTCTGATGATGCTGGATTGACATGGCAAGGAAGTCCTGTTTTTAATGATTTAGCAGTAGGGAATCATCAATTTATTATTAGACATAAAATTACAAAATGTGAATTTCCTATGAGTCATGAAGTTTTCAATCCGAATGTCTTTACGCCGAAAGTAACGGTAGAAAGCCGTGTAGTTTGTAAAGGTTCTATTACTGGTGAAGTTACCTTTGAAATAGAAGATGCTACATATTTAGGTGGTTTCAATTGGGAAATTTTTGATACCAAAGGATCTTTGTCAGATGATAGTGATGATGTTTCTGTAGGTACAGGAGTTGAGTCGAGTAATGGACCAACAGATCCGATTTTTATAGGGGAAGGTTCGTATTATGTACGCATTACCCAATACAATTTTCCGAATTGTAATAATCGATCTTATTTTACGGTGACAGCACCGGAAGAAGAATTATCGGGAAGCTATTTAAGCAATGCCATTACGTGTAGTGGTGATGATGGTAGTATTCGAATTAAGGCTCAAGGAGGTTGGGAAAATTATGAGTATTATGTAGGAATAGGCGCTCCTAGTACTGAAAGTTGGACTGTCTCGAATTCCTTTGATGGATTGTCAGTAGGAACGTATCAAGTATGGATTAGAGATGTTTTAGGTTGTGAAAAACAAGTATTTCCAGACGTAGTATTGGTGGACCCATCTCCTATTACCGCTTCGTTAATAGTGAAAAACTATAATTGTGAAGGATCTAATGGAGAAATTGAGGTAACGAATGTGTCTGGAGGTGAAGGGAAAAATTATAAGTACCAATTATTCTTAGACGGTGCCGCTGTAGGAGCAGCACAAATAAGTCCTGTTTTTACAGGTTTAGTTGCAGGTAATTATCATGTTGATATTACAGATTTTTGGTCTTGTACAGGAAGTACAGGGGGTACTATAACATTATATGATGTATTAGCGCCAACAATTGTTATTCAAAAAGAAATAGATTGTACAGGAGCTCCAGAAGGAGAATTAATCGTTTCGATGACGGGAGGATCAGGTGCTTTTAAATTTGTAATGACCTTACCTGATGGGACTACTTTAACAAATACCACAGGTGTGTTTGATGATTTAGGACTTATAGGTATCTATACGATTCGTATTACAGATACTATTACTTTGTGTAGTTCTTCTATTGAAGAAACGTTGAAAAAACCTTCTACGGTGGTGTTATTACCTACATCTTGGACAGATGTAAAATGTAATGGAGGGAGTGATGGAACAATTACCATTAATCTAGCGCAACCGAGCACTGGTAGTAATGATGAACCTGTGTACACGTATGAAATTACAGGCCCCGTAAATGTAGGTCCTCAAAACAGTAATGTATTTAGTGGCTTGCCTTCGGGAATGTATACTGTAAAAGCCATTTCAGTAAAGGGATGTGAAGCCATTCAAAATAATATTGAAATCACAGAGCCTAGCTTATTGTCCGTAAAAGTTGTGGCGACCACATTTGGGTGTACTCCTGATAATTTGACCAATAGGGTTCAATTAACAGTGTCTGCAACTGGAGGAATACCTGATTATTTGTACAGTATAAATGGAGTTGATTTTACCAGTTCACCTATTTTTTACATAGTTGACACAGGGCTTGTTCAGAATATTACAGTTACAGTAAAGGATGCTAATGTATGTATTGCTAATTCGGGTTCTTTGACAATTAACCCTTTACTAGCTATTACAAAGGTTACAGTAGTACAAAAGAAACCTATTTCTTGTTTGAATCCAGAACAAGTAACGATTACAGTTCTAGGAGGATCCGGTAATTTCACCTTTGAATTACTGCCAGATGGTCCGAGTCAGGGACCGGTAGTAAGTGATACTGCAGATTTTGAGCTCCCTAGTGAAGGTAATTATACCTTTAAGGTTATTGATAATGATACGGGATGTTATTTTGTAGCAATGCCTTATGATGTGGCGCTCTATAATACCATTACAGTAGAAGCAACGGCGACAGGTGCCGTTAAGTGTTTAGAGGATGCCAATGGGATATTGGAATTTAAAGTTCTTAATTATACGGGTAACTTCACCTGGTTTGTAAATGATTCTTCGGGTGCTGAAATAGTAACAGGTACGGGGAATACAATGAATAATCCAATAGTGGTACCTGGTTTAATTGCTGCAAATTATTCGGTACGAGTTGTAGCTACAGATCCTGCCTTTTGTGCGGCTACGAGTAATGTGATTACTATAGAGTCACCAAATAATGCATTGAATTTGAAGTTGGAGTTATTGCATAAAGTAACGTGTAACCCAGGAAGTGATGGAGAAATTAGAGCCATTGCAACTGGTGGATGGGGCGGTTACGAATTCCAGCTGGCATTGGAAGGAACTATTATTGTTCCTTTTGGGACTGACCATGTATTTGGAGAGTTAGTCGCAGGAGATTATACGGTGACGCTTCGCGATTTAAATGGTTGTAGTAAAGCGATAAAAAATATTAAGATCGCTTCTCCTTTGCTTATTACAGCGAATGCTTCTTCCAATTCAATACGATGTAATGGAGATTTAACAGGAGAAATTGAAGTGGTTGCAACTGGTGGTCAAGGACCTGGTACTTATGTGTATAGTTTAGTAGATTCCAGTGGGAATACTACTGCTTTTCAATCAGATAATGTATTTAAGAATCTAGCCTCTGGTACTTATACCGTATTGGTTAGTGACGATTTATCCTGTGATGTTATCACAGCGCCCGTAACCATTAAATCACCACCGATAGTCAATGCGTCTGCAACGTTAATTACAGCGCTTTCTTGTACTGTTCCTGCCCAAATTAAGGTGGAGGGCTCCGGAGGAGATGGGGGACCATACACCTATAGTGAAGATGGAATTGTGTATGATACAACCAATGTATTTACGCTGGATCCTACAAGTGTAGTCACCTATCAATATTTCGTAAAAGATGCAAGTGCTTGTGTCTCTTCCGTGTCCAATGGAATTACGATATCTCCTATTGAACCTTTAAAAATAGACCTTGATATGCAGTATGGGTCAATCGTTTGTTTTGGAGCGACAAATGCTGTTATTTCTGCGATCACTTCGGGAGGATTAGGAAATTATATGTATGAATTATTAGACGGAGGAGGGGTTTCTATTAAAGGACCACAAAGCGCGGGTCTCTTTGAAGAATTAGGGGCAGGTACCTATAAAATTAGAGTGACGAGTTTAGATTGTTTGGAGACTTCAATAGCCGTAACAATTTTGAATCCTGACCCGATAGTAATGACAAAAAATGTAGATTTTCAGGGTGTTTCTTGTTTTGGGGAAGAAGATGGAATCATTACTATATACGCAACAGGGGGAACAGGGAAACTTCTGTACAGTATCGATCAGAATAAATATGTAACCAGTAATGTATTTAGTGGATTGGCAAAAGGAATCTATACAGTATCCGTGATCGATGAAAACGGATGTCATCCAGGCTATGTAACTGGAGAGATAAAAGAACCTAAAAACTTAGAGTTTTTGGACGCTAAAGTAAAAGAAGAAAAATGTATTAATGATAAAGATGGAGTCATTGAACTAGTGATTGAAGGAGGAACAAAACCATATTTTACTAAGTTAGGATTGGGAGGTGTTTATGAGCAAGATAAAATGATCTATTCCGGTTTAGAAGGAGGGGTAACATACCTGTTTTATGTAAAAGATAGTAATGGATGTGAGAATTCTTATTCTAAAGATTTAAAGAAACCTGTAGCCTTAGATTTTGAGGTAAATAGCGTGTTTTTATGTGATGGAAATGTTCAAATTACGGCTTCTGTAGCTGCGGAATATAAAAATAAAGTTACCTATTCAATGATGATAGGAACTTATTCTGAGGTGAATAATACAGGACTGTTCCTTGTTACGAATATTATCAAGGATCAAAAGGCACATGTGATGGTTCAACACGATAATGGTTGTGCATCTGATGTTTTAGAGGTAGATGTCGCTAAGATACTTCCGCTCTTTGTTACCGTAAGTGAAACATTTGTGAATACCATTACGGCTGTAGGGACAGGCGGATTACCTCCTTATCAATATCGGATTAATGGAGAGGATTATGGCAGTTCAAATAAATTTATAATTTCGGAAACAGGGCAGTACACAATAGGTATTATAGATGCTAGAGGCTGTGTGTCTAGTGCATTGATTGATATGGAATATGTATCCGTTGTTTTTCCTGATTTCTTTACGCCAGATGGAGATGGGACCAATGATTATTGGTATCCGAAAAATCTAAAAGCGTATCCTAATATCACCGTTTCTATATTTGATCGTTATTCTAGATTGATCGCTAAATTTAAAGGGGTTCAGATAGGATGGGATGGAAAATATAGAGGGAAACCATTGCCTTCAGGGGATTACTGGTATGTAATTGACCTGGATGGAACACAGGGAGACAAGAGGGATCTAATGGGGAATTTTACACTTTATCGCTAATAGTAAATAGAAAATTTTATGAAGAAGCTAACACTTTTAATGGTTATATTGAGTTCTTTTTTAAGTAGAGGACAGGAGTTTACCATGCCTTTACTAAGTCAGTATATGGCAGAAAACCCCTATGTGATTTCTCCGGCATTTGCAGGAATCGGTCCTTATTATCAACTTAGACTAAGTGGTTTGGAGCAATGGGTAGGAGTGACAGATGCTCCGGGTACTCAGACACTTTCTTTAGATGGTCGTTTTACAGATGTCGATGGGATAGGTCTGTTGTTTTTTAATGATAGAAACGGTAATACAAAGCAGTACGGAGGCTTGATTAGCTATGCACATCATTTAACACTGAATGATTATCGCAATCAATTTCTTTCCTTTGGACTGTCGTATCGTTTTACGCAATTTAAAATAGATGTTTCAAAATTTAAGGAGAGTGATCCTTCCATTTATGGAGATAAATCCACGTTTAATTCAAATTTTGATATTGGTGTACTCTATAGATTTGAACGATTTTATATGGCTTTAAATACCTCTAATATCTTAAATAAGAGCGCAAGAGCTTTTGCGGATAGTGAACCGCTGAAGCTTCGTAATTATTCAGTTTATACCGGGTATAAGTTTGATAGAAATTCGAAAAATCAGTATGAAGTTTCTGTTTTTGGTCGTTATTTCGAAAGTGATGATAGATTTAGTACCGACTTGAATGTCAAATATAGAAGACGTACTAAAGAAGATTACTTTTGGGCAGGATGTAGTGTTAGAGTGATTAATGAGCAGCTGTTCAAGCCTGTTAGTGTGACGCCGATGCTTGGTTTGAAAAAGAATAATTTTTATGTTTCTTATGGGTTTGAATTGAATGTAAATGAAATTGCTCAATACAACCTAGGGACACATTTGATCACTTTAGGAATAGATTTCTTATACAATCCTAGTGGTAGGAAATGTACATATTAGGCTTTTATATGTTTGTCACTTTTTAAAATAGAAATAGGTTTTATGTAGACAGTAAAATACAACGAATACAAGGCGCTGGAAAAGGTGTTATAACACCTTTAAAATGTTAATTTTATGGAATAAAAACAGTTAGAATACCTAGCGTCCTGTGTGCTCTTTTCTTAGATGATTTAATTGATGCATACTCAAGGAGTATGGTAGAAAAAACTGGATATTCAGTGTTTTTTTAAAAAAACAGTTAAAGAATGGACGTTGAGATGCGTTCATTGAGTACTTGTAATTGAGGTTATTGGCTCTTTTTTAGAGGGTTTATTAAGTGGTGGAGCTCTTGTTTTTTAATAAAGTTTATCTAAGAATAATAAACCTTACTACACGGTTATTTGAACGATAGTAAATTATAAAAAGTAATTATGAGTCTCGTATAATCTTCCACTTAAAAATAGTGTGGTGGGCCTATTTTATAAAGAGGATTAATCCCTCGTTTTTTTAGATATTAATTAAGTGTATTTGTAAAAATTCAGCAATATAATGAGTTTTTATTAAGAAAATATAGTTGTTGTTAACTTGTTGTTTTGTAATTGATTAATGGGTTTAGCTCTTGCTCTAGGGCTGAGTTAGGAGTTGCGGTTCCAATATATATTGTGTTAAAAGCTTGTGGTACAAATTGTTGATTAGGTGTATTTTTTTATAAAAACTGCTTATTTATAATTATTTTAACTTATATTTGTATGTAACAGGTAGCATTTATGATTACGTAATAGTGCCTGTGTTTAGTAAAGATAATAGATTAACTTAACCCCATATGAAAAGAGCCAATCCCCTCTCGATTCTTTGTCTATGCTTCATGTTTTTCATGGTGCGTATTGGTATTGCGCAAGAATTAGCGCAGCCAACTCTTGGATTTTCTTATGCATGTGCGTCAGAAAACTTCAATGAGTTTAACGTTGAGGTATCCTCTGTTGTAGGAGGGTTCAATAGCGATAATGTGTTTGTTGTAGAAATTTCTGATGGAAAGGGGAGTTTTGAGAACGCAGTGGTTTTACGCCAAGTTTCAGATAAAAATTTCACTTTAAATTTTTCCACGTCTTTTGCTTTACCATCCTCTACCTTTGGTGAAAACCATATGATTAGAGTGAGGGCTACAAGTCCTGCTATGACGAGTCCATTGTCTGAAAAATTTGCAGCCTATTTTATTTCTAACACTCCTTTGGTACTAGAAAATTATCAAGATATATATTTATGTGAAGGTACTTCAACGAATATTACTATTGAAAATACGCAGTTCACTTCTTTTAATTGGTATTTAGATGGCGCATATTATGCGACTGCGGGTCCCTCTATAAGTATTAAAAAAGAAGGACTTTATTATGCATCCGTAGATTTTGGTATCTGTAGTGGAGGACTTGCTGTTTCAAACCTGATAAGAGTTACTACGATAGCCCCTATATTACCTGAAATTTCAGGAGCCGATTCTATTCCTTTATGTTCAGGAGAAAGTTATGAATTACTGTCTAGTATTACTTCAATAGAAAATAATTACTACTGGTATAAAGATGGAAGTTTAATATTAGGTTTGCCTGTAAAGTCCAGTTCATTGACTGTCAGTGGAGATAATATGTACGGGAGCTACTCCTTAGAAATTGAAACTGCAATAGGATGTGTTTCTCATTCAGAATCTGTGGAGATAACGAACGCAAATACGGACTTTGAAGTGACTGCTTTAGGACCGCTTGATAATATTATTGTTTTCAATGGAAATCCCCATAAATTAGAGATTTCTATGATAGCGAGTGCTACGGCAATAAACTGGTATAAAGATGATGTGTTGTTTCTTGAAAACGGTGCCGCATCTATCCAAGTTACCGATGAGGGACAGTATAAAGCACTGGTATCTATTCCCGGTGATCCTTGTGGAGCAGAAGTTAGTTCTCCTATTTTTAAAGTTTATAATCCAAGTAAATATTTTGTAAGTATTGGTTTGCCTACAAATTATACTTCCTGTTCTTTTTCTAAAACAACAATTAGAATTAAATCCTTGGAATATGGAATTAGTTCCGGTCAAAAATTTAAGTTTAATGATTTTGATGCTTCTTTATTTAGCTACCGCTGGATGTATAGCGGGGAAGAAGTTGCTGGAGGGAATACATCTTCGTTACTTGTAGATGATGTCGTAAAAGTAGGTGCGTATAAATTGGTGATTTCTGACGCAAATGGGGTTAAAGCAGTTTCCAATGCTGTTAAAGTAAATTTAAAACTTTCTTCGGTACAGATTAAGGGGCCAGAAGTGGTGCATTTATGTGCCAATGATTCCTATACTTTTGAAGCAGCTATAGATGATGCTAACTTTACTTATATATGGTTTAAAAATGAGGTAGAAATTGGAGGGATTCCAAGTTACACGCCTTCTTATACGGTTTCTAACGATGTCCATGGAGATTACCGTGTAGAAGTGCGTACAAATGGAGGTTGTACTACGGTGTCAAATACGATTAGCTTATTAAGTGCCGCTGTATCTTTTAATGTTATTGCAAATGATGCAACATTACCTATTATATTATATAGTGGACTAACAGAAACACTGACCATTTCAACAACGGCTGTATATCCCTCGATTACTTGGTATAAAGATGGTTATGAGATTCCAGGAAGTAATTCCTTGAGTTTGTCCATTTCAAGTCCTGGTGAATATAGGGCTAAAGTAGAAGTGATAGGAGCCTGTGGACAAACAGTGTATTCAGATTATTTTTCTGTAATAAGCCCACAAAATTATGAGGTATCTATCAAAACTGGTGTGAATTACACTTCCTGTGATGTGTCTCAAACGCTTTTGAGTTTAAAGGAGTTAAGGATTCGTATTGCAACAGATAAAACAATTTTAATCAGTGCTTTAGATTACGATAAATTTACATTTCAATGGTGGCATAATGGAGTGCTAATACCTGGAGAGACAGCGTCGAGTATCCTAGTGAACGATTGGAAAAAATCAGGGACTTATACCCTTCAAGTTACCGCTATAGATGCCGTAACTTTTATGTCTATTGGATTGGATATCGAACTAGAATTACCGATGGCAGATATTAAGTCTGAAAATGTGGGAGATGTTATTTGTAAAGGAACTACAGTCGTTCTTTCTACAACAGTAAGAGAAGGATGTACTTATCAATGGTATCTGGATGGAAGTCCATTAACCGGTGAAAATTCAAACGTATTGGAGGTGCTAGAAGAAGGAGCTTATTTTGTAGCAGTTCTCAAAAATAGCTGCCAGAGTACTTCTGATTTATTAGAAATAGACTTTAAGGATGAAGATAGTATTCAAATCAGTCCTGAAGGTGTCATTTTTATCACACAAGGCGAAACTAAAAACATTACGGCCTCTGGAGCTTCTACCTATGAGTGGCAAAACGAAAACGGAGAAGTTCTATCAACTACAGATGTATTATCAGTATATGAACCTGGAATATATGCTGTGATTGCACAGGTTGGGGACTGTGAATTTGTAAAAATAGTGGAAGTCGCTTATAAAACAAGTACTACGATACCAAATATAATTAGCCCGAATGATGACGGGATAAATGACACGTGGGTTTTACCTTATGGGTATTCTTTTAATGATCAAGTTGAAATTATTATTTATAATGCCAACGGAATTATTGTGTTCAGAACTACAAATTATCAAAATAATTGGCCAGAAAGCAATGTAGTTGGGAATTCAATTTTTTATTACATCATTAAAGAAAAAGGTCAAGTCGTTGCAAAAGGATCAATAACTATTATTAAATAATATCTTATGTCTAAATATTACTGGACACTACTTTTTTGTGGATTTTTAACCTTTAGTACAATGGCTCAAACAGGGGTCGTTTCTTTACTAAATGTGCCAACTCATAATTTAATGAAATTCAATAGGAATTTAGTAAATCCTTCCTTTTCCTTGGTCGGAGAAAAGGCTTCCCATATTTCTATTTATAATAGAAGACAGTGGATAGAGTTTGACAATTCTCCAGAAATATTTATGCTTAATTATTCTGGAATAGTTTCAGATAAAGTGGGTGTCGGAATTAATTTGTACCAACAAAATTCTGGTGTGATGAAAAATTTCGGGGTAACCGCTAATTATGCATATCGTGTTAAAATGAGTCCTAAAATTGCCTTGACATTAGGGTTTAATACGGCTTATTACACAAGTGGACTTAATAGCAGTGCTATTTCAACTGGAGAGCCAGACCCGGCATTACAAGCCTTGGATAATAACGCTGTTTTTAAATTTATGCCAGGGGGGAACTTAACGATTGGTAAATTTGACATTGGACTGTACGCAGAAAACTTAGTAGGTTATGACTTGAAAACTGGAGAGTCTTTATCTGATTTTGATATAGACAGTAAAACCTTTGTTGGTCATTTAATATATACCCAGCCATTACAAATCACCAATGGCTTGTTCGCAAAAAGTAGTATTCGAGTTTCTGCGAGTAACAGACGTTCTCCAGAGCGTGGTGATGATCTTTCCGGAAACCTTTTGTTTGATGTACCAAAAATAGGATGGATACAAGGAGGATATAATGAGTTTTATGGATACTCATTGGGACTAGGAATAAACGTATCTAAAAATATATCGTTTGGATATATGATAGAAAAAGGGGTGTCAGAAGGAATTAAGAATTTCGGTAGTACGCATGAGTTTATTTTAGCCTACTCATTTGAGCCTAGAAGACAGGGAATACAACTTTCTAAGGAAAAAGAAACCGAGAAGAAAGAAATCAAAGTCAACGAAATAGAAAAATTAAAAAAAGAAGTTGAGGAACTCAAAAAACAACAGAAAGAGTCTGCTTTAAAAAGATTAGAAGCGCTAAAAAGTAAACAGCCTAGTAACGGTATACGTATTGTTACAAATAAAAAACCGGTGGATACGGCCGAAGTGAATCCTACGTTAAATTATACCAATGGAATTCCTTATCAGTATTTAGGAAAACTTCCGACGGTCAAAAATGGTTATTATATAGTGACCAGTATTTTTAATAACGAGGAGGCTGCTAAAAATAAGGTGATGCTATTGCAAGCTAAGAACCGTAAATCCGCTTATTTTAAAAGCAGAAAAAACGGAAATTATTATGTGTATCTAGATACTTTTTTAAGTTGGAATAAAGCAAAAGAGACCGTGCGTGGAGCCTATAATAATAGCTATAAAGGTAATCTTTGGATCATGGATGTTTCTGGTAATTTACTCTTAGGAAAAAAAGAAGTTAGCCCCAAGAAAAAAACGGTAGATACTCCTCTTCCTACAAAAGTTCCTGTGGTTAAGAAATTAGAAAAAATACGCAATGTTGCAATGGAAATTTCGGAGGTTCCTACAGGGAATTATTTAATAGCAAGTGTGTTCTCTAAAAAGAGTAACACCAATAGGTTTGTGACTAAATTACAGGAAAAAGGAATAAATGCAGCTTATTTTATCAATCCTAAAAACAACTATCACTATGTCTATCTAGCTCATAATATAGATAAAAATGTAGTGAGGAAATCTTATTATTCACATGTTAATAATACCTATTTTGAGGAAATGTGGATTATGACTATTCGAGCTCCTAAAAATAATTTGTTTACAAAAAAACACCAGAAAAACATTATTATTTCTAATGTACCACAGGGATATTACTTAGTAGTGAATGTGTTTAAAAAGGAGAATAATTTCACTAAGTTTATAGCTAAACTAAAGAAATTAGGATTGAACCCTAATTATATTTCCAATCCTAGCAATGGATTTCGCTATGTATATTTAAAATATTCGAAAAACAAATCTATTATAACAACGGCTTACTTTTCAAATATGAGTAACTCCTATACTGGAGAGAAATGGATAATGAAAGTGAAAAACAAGTAAGTATTGACTATTAACCTGACCCCTAATAATTATGAAAAATATAGTTTCTTCCCCGAACTATGTGCACTATTCTAAAATAGTATTTTTTCTGACGTTTATACTTTGTATAAAATATTCAGGAATGCTTGCGCAAACCTCAGTTCCGTTTACGATCAGATATTCAGAGAAATTACGAGGTGATCTCACCCTGATTTCTAATAATATTTTGAATAGAAATGAAGGAGCTGGAAGAAGTTCCAATGATCCTTATAATGGATACAGGACAAATGATGTATTCAATATGGGGTATATAGATGTTGATACTGATGCCTCCACATTTTCTTCGAGTAAAGCTACTTTAGATATTGCAAACAGCACCTGTTTAAATGTGAAATTTGCAGGGTTATATTGGGGAGCTATCTACAAGGAAGCAATAAGAGAAAAAGACTACAATCAAGTAAAATTTAAACTTCCTGGAGCTGCTAATTATATAGACATTATAGCAGATGATGTTATTTTTGATACGCAAGGAACCTTCCATCCAGATCCTTATGCGTGTTTTGCGGATGTTACAGGATATGTACAATCGTTGGGGTCTCCGGTAGGTGAATATACAGTGGCAAATGTACGTGCAAGTCTTGGATGGAGTGAAATGTATTTTGGTGGAACAGCCCCCTTAGGTGGTGCCTCAGCAGGGTGGACTTTAGTAATTGTTTATGAAGATCCATTAATATCTAATAAAAATGTAACCATATTTGATGGGTTTTCAGGGATAAATAAAGATATTGTTAATCCTGTAGATATTTATGTTTCTGGGTTTACGGTGATTCCAACCGGGCCTGTAAAAGCACGTATTGGAGTTTCTTGTTTAGAGGGAGATCGTGGTTTAGGAGGAGATAGTTATAGTATTAGTTCTGATGGAAATAACCCTGTATTTAGGGTGCTTTCAGATGCTGTAAATATAGAGACTAATTTTTTTAATAGCTCTATTTCTATTGATGGTACACACGTTGTAAATAAAGTCCCAAATAGTATTAATAACCTAGGTTGGGATACGGATTTGTTCGAAGTGAATAACCCTGCAAATTCTGTAATTGGAAACGATGAAACTGCCGCCACACTACGCCTGCAGACCAATAAAGATTCTTATTTTGTTTTTCAAACTTCTTTCGCAATAGAAATTATAGAACCTAAAATTACCGTTATCAAAACGGTGGATGATGGTGCATCAAGTCTTGCTGGGGCAAATGTTACCCTAGGGGATAGTATGTGGTACCAATTGAGGTTTCAAAACACTGGAAATGACAGCGCTACTAATACTACGATAAAAGATTTATTACCTATTAATGTAGACCTAGATGAATCTTCCATAATTCTACCTTGGGGGGTCAATTATACTTATATAGCTCCAACAGCTACTTCCGGTGGAATTATAATGTTTACAATAGATGATTCAATTGTTACTAAAGGGGCCACTTTTTACGATATTCGATTTAAAGTGACGGTTACAGATCAATGTAATGACTTGAGAGATGCTTGTGAGAATAGGATAGAAAATGTTGCATTTGCTTACTATACGGGACTGGATAGTGGTACTCAAATTAGTGATGACCCTAGTTTTTATGGATTAGATAATTGTGATTTTGGCCTTTCTGGAGCTACTAATTTTTTAGTGGACGTGGCTGGATGTACCTTTGAAAGAACGGAAGTAATATGTGGGGATTCCTTAGATATAACAGCAGGAAATGGATTTGTGGCTTATGAATGGAAAAATGCAGCCGGAATAGTTGTAGGAAATTCTAAAACACTAACTGTCACTAATCAAGGAGTGTACACTGTTTATAAAACGGCCAATGCTCCCTGTGTAGACGCAACAGAAACAGTGATTGTTGTTCCTTTTGGTATTCAAAAAAATCCATTAATTAGCCAAGATGGAGGTGGAGATTATAAGTATGTGGATGCCGTGAAAATTTGTCCTAATGATGGACGGGAATTATCGGAAATATATTTGTGTGGAACGGATGATTATCGTGTTATTGTTACCAATATAGCGAGTGCTAATCAGATCTTATGGGAGAAGTTGGATCCTTTAGAAGAAGGAACCTCTGATGTGAACTGTCCTAATACCACTATCACCAGTAAATGGACTACTATAGACACAACGAATAATTTTACTGCGGATACAGCAGGAGAATATCGCTTGAGAATTGTATATCCTGGAGGGTGTTTTAGTAACTATTACTTTAATGTATTTAAGTCTACTGTACAGCCTATTATCGTTAATAAAAATATAAACTGTGGGAATGATGGTATGATTACTATCAATAATATAGATGCTTCCTTATACGAATTTAGTGTAGTATTGGATGGACAACCCGCAGGTTTTTTTAGTAGTGTAAATTCCTACCCTATTTCTGTGCCTGGGAATTACACGGTATATTTTAGAACTATTGGAGCGCTTCCAACTGCATGTGTCCCGAAAATTGAAGGGATTGTTATTGCAACAAAAACGATAAGCACCATTATCTCAGTGAACCATATTCTATGTCCTACGGACACGGGTGGAATTCGTGTTCAAGTGAATAATGTCCCAGGGGATTATCAAATAGAATTGCATACCATGGCCGGTGCTCTGATAGGAACTTATGGTCCAGATCCATTGAATGATTATTTATTCGATAATTTGGCTGGAGGATATTATCGTGTTAGAGTAACAACCCCAGAATGTACGGAGGTAATTACGGATATTCAAGTGAAAGCCGAGCTTCCATTACAATTAACGGCAGTGGTTTCACAAAATATAACATGTAAGGAAGGAAACATTCAGATGAGTTCTTCTGGAGGACAAACACCACATAACTATGCGATTCATAGTTATAAATTAAAGGACGATGCTTTTTGGACCATTATAAACCCAGTAGATTATGCCTATCAATCCAGTCAAATCTTTGATATCCCTACCGTTAATGGTGCTGGGGAATATAGATATGTAGTAGTGGATAGAAACTTGTGTACTGCAGTGTCTAATATTGTTAAGATAACACTTGAATTGGATGTGGATTATACAATTGACACCACGGATATCGCCTGTTTTGGTGATAGTACAGGAGTCATTTCATTTGTACTAAACGATAAATCAAAAAACTTAAGTTATGCCCTAGATGATGGCATTCCTGGGAATGGTTTTTTAGATGCGATTATAGCGGGAAGTGATCCTACGGATTATGACCTAACTGCTTTTAATACCTCAGGTGTTTTTACAAATCTGCCAGCAGGAACGTATACTTTAATCATTAAGAGAGGGAATAATAGTAAGGCTTGTTTTTATCCGAAAACTGTTGTGCTGACGGAACCGATAGACCCTTTAACAGGAACATTAGCAGCTTCACAGCCTCTAACGTGTAATCAACTGGGTGAGGTGACCGTTGACGCTATCGGAGGAACACCTCCGTATCAATACGCTATCGATGGAATAAATTTTGTAAATACAAATGTATTTACAGGATTGTTTAGTGGATCTAATACGGTGACTATCATAGACGCGAATGGATGTATTACGACTACAAATGCGGTCGTATTTGATGTCTTGAATAAACCTACAGATCTTAGCATTACAACAACTCAAATAACCTGTCCTAGTTTAAGTTCAGACCTAACAGTGGCCTCAGTTATTGGAGGAACGTTACCTTTTGTTTATGAGATTATAGCTCCTGCGGGGGCGGTTGTTAACAATGGGAATGATCCTGTATTTACGAATCTATCCGTAGGTACGTATCGCATAAAAGTAACGGATGCATTAGGCTGTAGTTATGAAGAGGATTATACCATAATACCTGTTTCAGAAATTGCAATTGTAGGAATAGTAGATACTGAGGTTATTTGTAAAGGAACCGCTACAGGGAATGCTACTTTTACGGTGAGTGGATTTACGACTTCTTATAGTTATTCGCTGAATGGAAACCCTGAAATAATTGGGAAAAATAGTACTTCTATTGTGTTGCCGAATCTGTTTACAGGGAATTATACCATTGTGATTACTGATGAAACAACCCTTTGTACAGACACCGCTACGGTGACCATTACTGAACCGGTACTGGCTTTAACAATGAGTTTAACGGCAAGTCCAATTACCTGTAATACCAATGCTGCCATCACGGTAACGGCTAATGGAGGTTGGGGAGCTTTAGAGTATCAATTAGAAGATGCCGCCGGCGTAGTACTTACGGCTTATGGAACAACGAAGCTGTTTACAAATGTTCTAGCGGGTGATTATAGTGTTTTTGTAAGAGATGCGAATGGTTGTGTCCTTCAAGAAAATATCACCATAGATGCTGTAGTCGTTCCAACGATCAGTATCGTGGCCTCTACAGAATGTTTTACATCAACAGGGAATATTAGCATCACAGCTACAGGAACCGGAACGGCTCCATTACAATATGCCTTAAATGGTGGTAACTATCAAAATGGCAATGTGTTTTCCAATATTTTACCAGGAAATCATTCTATAACAGTAAAAGATATGTATGGTTGTGAAGCCACGTCGAATGTGATTACTGTTTTTAATGAGCTTACGTTGAGTACTCAGTTTTCAAGTATAAATGGCTGTATGAATACTACAGATGTAACGATCACTGCTTATGGAGGTGATGGCGTATATACCTATACTATTCTCCCGACAGGGGTGCTTCCAACTCCAGGAGATTATGTAGCCACAGCTATTATTACCCTAAATGCACCGGGTGATTATGTGGTGTATGTAAAGGATGGTAAAGGATGTGAAACCTTTGAAACCATTACGGTTTTAAAAGATCCTCCATTAACGATTACCGCGTCTAGTACCCCTATTTTATGTAATGGAGATCTAAGTGTTATCACAGTGATTGCTGGGGGTGGGCAAGCTCCTTATGAATACCAATTAGAAGATGTTTTAGGAGCTGTCATCACAAATTATCAAGCAAGCCCTGTTTTTAATAACTTACCAGTTAAAGATTATGTTGTAAGAGTAAAGGATGCAAGAGACTGTGAGGTCTTTGTAACTGTAATTATTTCAGAGCCTGATTATTTGTTAGCCTCTGCAGGTGTTACGGAACTTGTATCTTGTAATAATGATATGGATGCAGAAGTTCGCATTACAAATGCGCAAGGAGGAACTCCTTTTCCAATTCCAAATTTATACCGCTATAGTTTTGACGGAGGTCTCACATATACGACGTCTAATATTTCAAATTTACCTTCAGGAACACATACGGTGTATGTACAAGATGCGAATGGATGTACTTTTTCCATGGAAGTTATTGTAGCAGCAAAGATAACGGCGCCAGACTATATGCCAAGTCTTACCTATGATTGTGATGGAAATGGAATTTATACGGTTACTGCTGTAGATCCAATACCATTATATAGTTATACCTTTAATATAGATGGAGGTGCTGCTGTACCTGCGGATATTACAGTGCCTACTTATGGAGGACCTACAGGAATTTCTTTCCCAAATATTCCTGTTGGAACGCATACTGTAACTATGAATTTCACCCCCTTAGCTACGCCTACTAAAAGTGTACTGCTAGAGGAGTCTTTTGGGATTGGTGCAAACACATCTATTTCTAATATTGACCCAGTATATTGTTATGAACCACAGGACGGAACTGGTGGATGTTTTTTTGGGCCAGCTATTAATGATGGAGAGTATAGTGTCACACAAAAAGTAGCCTTTCCTTTTGGTTCTTGGCGCAATCCAAACGATCATTCTGGAATGGTTAATGGCCGGTTTTTAGCCATAAATGTGGGAGGAGCCGCTGGTACTACAGGTATTATTTATGAAAAAGAAGTCAAAGATATTATTCCGAATAGAGACATCACCATATCCTTATACGCTTTCAATTTATTAAGACAAGGATCTGGCGGAGGAGACCCTTCCATTAATGTACAATTAGTGGATTCTTTTGGTACCGTTTTAGCAACGTCACCTGTATCACCAGTAATCCCTAAAAATACAAATGCGGATGATTGGCACGAGTTTAAAATAACGTTAAATCCGGGAGCAAATACAAATTTAAGTATTGTAATTCGAACAAATTCAGCCGTAATTATGGGGAACGATATCGCTATAGATGATATCTTTGCTTTCCAAGAACCGGAACAATGTCCAAGTACTACAGCAATGACTTTTACTGTAGAAGCAGGGAAGGAATTTAAAGTGATGACAACGACAGTTACAGATGTTACTTGTAACGGAGGGAGTGACGGAAGCATAAGTGTTCAAGTCAGTAATTTTGATCCAGTTTTAGGGTATCAATTCAGTACAGATGGTGGTACCACTTGGAGTGCTTCTCAGTTAGCTAATATAATCACTGTAAACGGACTCAATGCAGGATCACATGCTATAGAAATCGCCTATATTACAGATGGTTTAGGGACAAGAGATTGTGCGAAAACGCTTACTGAAATTATTGGAGAACCGACAGCTGTACTTGCAAGTGCAAGTATTATAGAAAAATTGACATGTACGAATGCAGGAGCTACTATTACGGCAAGTGCTATAGGTGGAGGAGGTTCTTATGAATATCAATTAGAAGATACGGCAGGGCTTCCTATCGTAGCCTTTAAAACGTCTCCTGTTTTTGAAAATCTAATGGCAGGATCTTATATCATTAGAGTAAGAGATGTATTCGGATGTGAAGATGTTATAGATGTACAAATTGATATTGAATTACCTACACCTATTTTATATACAACTACTCAAACCAATTGTTATACAGGATATGGGAATGGAAGTATCACGGTGAATGTTACCGCAGGAAATGGAAATTATCAGTTTGGTATAAATGGGAGTGCTTTTCAAACACCAAGCCCAGCTACTGGAACTAGTTATACTTTTTTAAACTTAATTTCAGGGAATTACACCATTGCAATACGTGATCAATTTGATTGTTCCGTTACTTCGGTAGTAACGATAGATTCTCAATTAATAGGAGCCGCTATATTAGTAAATGATATTGATTGTAATGTACCTACCAATGGTGAAATTTTAATAAATGCCAATGGTGGAGCTGGAGGAAACACTTATGAATGGTCTAATGATGGTGGAGGAATTTGGAATGCGAGTAATTTTGTAGGAAATTTGTTTACCATTGGAATAGCGGGGGATTATATTTTTAAAATAACCGATGCTTCTGCTTGTTTTGTAATCACCAATCCGATTACCTTAACTCCTGCGATCAATCCTGATTTTACACTCCTTGCAACGGATATCAAATGTAACGGAGACCTCAGTGGAGTGATTGATATTACGATTGATGTAACTAAAGGCTTAGCTCCATACACTACAAATATAATTAATACAACAAGTGCTACGGGCTATGGAACACAAACAACAGGATTGCCAGCTGGTGATTATGAGGTTACTATAACCGATGCCAAAGGCTGTTCAACTACAAATTTAGTTTCCATTATAGAACCCACAGCAATCAACGGGAATATCTCTAAAATTGATATTTCTTGTGCGAATCCATTCGATGTAAAGGGAGTCATATCTGTTGATGCCGGTGGAACTGGAACCGGTCCTTATACTTACCAAGTGTATAACAATGATTACTCTTTTAACCAAACAATAGATACTGCCGTACTAGGGCTTACTAATTATACCTTTACAAGTTTAGATTTTGGGCAGTATAAAGTGGTGATTATTGATGCAAATGGTTGTGAAAGTATTTCAGACATAACCATTGGTACATCTCCAGATATTTTAGTGACTATTGTAGGAGTAGCTACCTGTACTACGGGTAGTATTACTGTACAAGCAAATACAACCAGTGGCTCCTTGAGTACAGGGCCTTATTATTTTGCTATTTATCCTATTGCAACTCCTGCTCCGCTTGGTTTCGGTTGGTTTCCTGGAGTAGCGGGAGTTCTGGCTAGTGGGGCCGCTACAGAAGAATACACTTTTAACGGATTAACACCAGGAGTTACCTATACATTTGTAGTGTATGACGATAGTACAAAATGCACCTATATTCAAGAAGCAGATAAATTAATAAACCCTATTTCCACATTAAAATCAACGATTGATACAATAACAGATATTACATGTACTGGGGCTTCAGACGGTAGGGTAGATTTTACCATTTTTAATTATGAAGCAACAGCTACTCAAGTAGATTATCAAGTATTTCAAACCATTACTATCAATCCAATTTTGGGACAATCAGGTTCTTTTATTGGACTGACAGGAATACCTGCATCTGATACTTTAACGGGATTTGCTCCAGGTGAATATTTTATTCAATATACAGAAGTCGATGGAGGGAACCCAGGCTGTATTACGACATCTGAACCGTTTTTAATCCAACAATCACCTACATTATTAGAAATTACGGCAAGTCTTACTAAAAATGAAAACTGTAACGAATTAGGAATAATCACTGCATTAGCGCAATACGGAACGGCTCCTTACGATTATCAAATACAAGCAGCTACGGATGCTGATCCAACCATAGGAACATGGCTTGGAGGAAACGCTACTGGTATTTTTAATGTGGTTGCGGGTGACTATAAAGTGTTCGTAAAAGATGCCTTAAATTGTATTCAGGGAATTCCTATACTGTTAACTGTTCCATTAGATCCATCTCCAGCGATTACGGCGACAGCAGATTATACGGCCTGTCCAGGAGAAGGAAATTTCAGTGTAAATATTACTCTTGATACGGCGGGGGTTCCTCCGTATAGTATTCAGATTAATGGAGGTGCGAGTCAGGTGATTACGGATCCATTTGATACCTTAACTCCAATCGTAATAACAGGACTTAATTCCGGCGTAAATACATTTCAAATTACAGATAGTAATGGTTGTAGTGAAGCTGCGGCAGACGTAATAACTATTGTAGCGCCACTTGAGTTTAATGCGAGCATCACTAAATTATTAGATTGTTCTGTAGCTCCAAATGCGACCATAACACTTCGGGATGTTATAGGTTCGGGTAATTATACATATCAAATTGATAATTTAGATACCGCTACTAATTATGTGCTTGCAGGTACAGTACTTCCAGCCCTTCCATTTGATTGGAACGGGGCAGATGTTAGTGGAGAATATGAAATTATAATCACAGATACGGCTACTAATTGTACTGCTGTAAAATCAGTATTTATTGTAGCAGATTTAAACCCAATACTACTAACCGTACCTACCACGGTAGATGCCTTGTGTAGTGGAAGTAATGATGGAAGCATCCGTATTACTGCTCAAGACAATGGTATTGGTCCATTTACATTTTCTATTACAGCACCTTTGCCAATAGTAGCTACTTCAAACAACGGATTCACCGCTACTTTTGAAAATTTACCAGGCAGCGTTTTAGGTACTAATTATACCATTACTATTACGGGGGCAAATGGATGTACAACGGATCAAATAGTGACTATTTTTGAACCTACTCCTGTGAGTATTGACCTTCTAACGACCACGCCTTTTGGCTGTACTATTGGGAATACGCCAAATGTTGCAAGTATTACTGTGACTACGGTAAGTGGAGGGAATGGTTCTTATACTCGTTATGAATTTGTGAATTCTGATGGGATTACTGTCCAAGATGGTACAAATAATACATTGAATATTGCATACGATACAGGAACAGCTATTTATAGTGTCGCTATGGGCGCCACTACGCCAGGACTGTTTACTGTAAATGTTTATGATAGTAACGGATGTTTGGCTACAGATACAGAGACAATTCTTCTTTTTGATGAAATTAGCAATGCAAATATTACTGTTTTAGAAGCTATTTCTTGTGTGAATCTAGGGGAAGATATTCAAATAGATGTTATTTCAACGGCAGGAGATCCTACACAGTTTGAGTTTTCTGATGATAATGGAATAACTTGGCAACTCTCCAATGTATTTAATGATCTAGCCGTAGGAACGCATAATTTTACAATCAGACATTTGATAACAGGATGTACCTATCCTCTAAGTTATACCGTAAACGAACCAAATACATTTACTCCAAAAGTGACCATTGTGAACCAAGTAATTTGTAAAGGTTCCACTAGCGGTACAGTTACTTTTGAATTGGAAGACACTACCTACCCAGGAGGATTTGATTGGGAGATTTTTGACACCAAAGGAACCTTAGCAAACGATGCCGATGATACTTCTGTAGCTACAGGGAATATAGGAACTAATGGTCCAACGCTACCAGTGAACATTGGAGCCGGATCTTATTATGTAGTCATTACTCAAAATAATATCCCTACATGTAATAACCGTGTGTATTTTACCATTACAGAACCCATTATTGGATTGTCTGGGACTTACACAAGTACTAATATTACTTGTATTGGGAATGATGGAACGCTTGTAATTACTCCAACTGGTGGTTGGGCTAACTATGAATATTATGTAGGTGTCGGCGCCCCAGGAATAGGCAGCTGGACTGTGTCGGATTCGTTTAATGGATTGGCAGTGGCTACTTATCAAGTATGGATTAAAGACATGTCGGGTTGTGAAATTCAATTGCCTGATGCCATTTTTACGGACCCAGTCCCAATTACTGGAACCTTGCAAATAAACAATGCAAATTGTACTGGGAATAATGGAGAAATAGAAGTAGTACTTGTAACAGGTGGACAAGGAACTAATTATCAATATCAATTAATTTTAAATGGAATTCCTATTGGAATTCCACAGTCTAGTCCTGTATTTACAGGATTGGGAGCAGGGAATTATGAGGTGGAAATTTCGGACCAATGGTCTTGTGTTTCGGTCATCCCAGCAGGAATATCTATCCTCTTTGAAACGTTACAACCAAGTGTTTCTATTGTAAAAGAAATAGACTGTACTGCAATTCCAGGAGGAGAAATTACTACGAGTGTTACCGGAGGGTCTGGGAATTACACGTATACGATAACCCAACCAGACGCCACGGTTATTCCAAGCGTTACTGGGATATTTGTAGGGTTAACGCAGGTAGGAGTGTATACGATTACTATTACAGATATTACGACAAATTGTACGGCTATGATTACGGAAACGTTAGTAGCACCTTCTAATGTATTCATAGATTCTTTAAATTTCACCGATGCTATATGTACTGGTGATGCGAACGGAACCATCACCGTAAATTTAGCAGCAACGATTCCAGGAATTAATGACGAGCCACCTTATACCTATCAAATTACAGCACCTATTTTAGGAATAGCGCAAAGTAGTAATGTATTTACTGGATTGGTAGCGGGCACGTATACAGTTCTTGTAACTTCTGTAAAAGGATGTACTGATACAAAAGACATAACGATTGGAGAACCCGTAGCGCTTTCTGTAGTTGCAATAACGGATACTTTTGTTTGTACTCCTACCAATATAACAGGCGTTGTCACCATTATAGCAAATGCTTCAGATGGTACACCAGGATATTTATTTAGTATAGACGGCCTTAATTATACAGCCTCTACTACTTTTGAGATTGTTGATACAGGAGTGATTCAAAACATCACCCTATGGGTTAAAGATGCCAACGGCTGTACGGCAACAGCTACTGTTGCGATCAATCCATTACCTACAGTTACCGCCATTGCAGTGACTCAAAATACGGCCATTTCTTGTGTGAACCCTGAAAATGTAACCGTTACCGTTACAGGTGGCTCGGGAGATTTCACCTATGAATTGCTACCAATTGGAACAAATTCACAAAGTATTATTAGTCAGTCTGCAACATTTGATTTGCCGTCAGTAGGGAGTTATACTTTTAAAGTAATTGATAATAGCACAGGATGTTTTGTGATGAGTATCCCTTATATCGTAGCTCCGTTTGATACTATTGCAGTCACGGCTTTGTCGAGTACTCCTATCCAGTGTTTTGGAGATACTAATGGAAGTATCACTTTTGAAGTTCTAAATTATGGAGGTAATTATACATGGGATGTTCTGGACGAATGGGGCCTAAGTATTGCCAATAATACAGGAAATGGAACTTTGAATCCTGTTGTGATTCCGAATGTTCCAGGAGGTAATTACACCGTATATATAGTTGCTACGGATCCGGCTTTTTGTGATGCAACCAGTAATGTAATCACGATAGCATCACCGAGTACAGCTTTAACGGTGAACTTAAGTGTGAGCCATAAGGAGACATGTGATCCAGGTGATGATGGTGAAATTATTGCTTTGGGAGCTTTTGGATGGGGTTCTTATGAATACCAACTCTCACAAGGAGCAGTTATTTTACAAGCGTTTTCAAATGCAAATGTTTTTAAAGATTTAGATGCCGGAATGTATACCGTTACCGTAAAAGATGCGGCAGGTTGTGAATATCCAGAGACTATTCAAATTATTGCACCGAATCCAATGACGGCAACGGCAACACCTAATACCTTAAGTTGTTTTGGTGATTTGGATGGTGAAATAACGGTTTTTGCCAATGGAGGACAAGGAATTGGAACATATTTATATAGTTTAATAAATGCAGTAGGGAATGCATCAGCGCTTCAAACCTCACCTGTATTTAATAACCTTGCAGCAGGGACTTATACCGTACTAGTTACAGATAATTTAAATTGTGAAGTGACTACTTTACCAGTTACTATCGTTGTTCCAGACCAGGTGATCGCAGCAGCGCGTCTGACCAATGTGCTGAGTTGTACTATGGATGCTATTATAGAAATTACCGCTTCAGGTGGAGATGGAGGTCCTTATACATATAGTGTAGACGGAGTCATTTTTAATGGAGTAAATACATTTAATTTAAACCCTGCAATCATTACTACCTATCAGTTCTTTGTCAGAGATGCTAGTGGATGTACGTCTGCTGTTTCCAATGGAATTACGGTGAGACCAGTACAGCCTTTAACAATAACGATTGATGGAATTAATGCCAATATCAGTTGTTTTGGTGGTAATAATGCCGTAATAGCAGCTGTTACTTCTGGAGGTATGGGGAATTATAAGTACGAGTTATTGGATGGCAATGATGTCCTGCTCGATGGCCCTCAAAATTCAAGTATTTTTACAGATTTAGCTTCCGGAATTTATAAAGTGAGAGTCTCTAGTTTGGACTGTTCAGAAATATCTACTCCTTTTGCAATAACGGACCCTAAACAACTCCAGTTAATTGCTCCTGCGAGTGTTATAAACATAAGTTGTTTTGGAGAAGAGGACGGAAAGATTACGGTGAATGCTGTTGGAGGAACAGGAAATCTTATTTATAGTATAGATCAAAATAAATATGTGACGAATAACGTATTTGAAAACCTTGGTCCTGGAACATATACGGTGACGGTACAAGATCAAAATGGTTGTTATATCAATGAAAGAGTTACCATTCAGGAGCCTGCATTGTTAGTGATGACCTTTGGACTTATCAATCAAGAAAAATGTATAGATGATAAAGACGCAAGTATAGAAATAGTGATTACAGGTGGAACGGCTCCTTATTTCACCAAATTAAATATAGACGGAGTTTTTGTACAAGGAAAATTAATATACGATAACTTATTAGGAGGTTCTACCTATGCTATTTATATAGAAGATAGTGCTGGATGTACTCAAAATTTAGTGATTAAATTAGATCCTCCAGTGGATTTGAATTTTGGGACTACCATTGATTATGCCTGTGATGGAAATATAAAAATTATTGCCTCCGTAGACGATGAATTTGAAAACGATGTTACCTATACCTTAGTGAGTGCTACCCAATCCTTTTCAAATACTACCGGTGTTTTTGAGAATTTAACGCCTGATACTTATTTGGCAGAAGCAGAACATACGAATGGGTGTATTCCTTCTCAATCTTTTGTAGAAGTTGTAGAAATGATTCCTGCAGAAGTAACTTTAGAAGAAACATTTGTAAATACAATTACGGCACATGTAACGTTCGGATTGCCTCCATTTCAATATAGAATAGATGGCGGTGAGTATAGAAGTTCTAATGAATTTATTGTCAAGAAAACAGGAACCTATACCGTAGAAGTTAGAGATGCCAGAGGATGTATTTCTACAGCGGATATTTATATAGAGTTTATTACAGTATTTATTCCAAACTTCTTTACACCAGACGGAGATGGAACAAATGATTATTGGTATCCTCGTAAATTAATGGCATATCCTAATATTCATGTCTCTGTATTCGATCGTTATTCTAGATTGATTATTGAATTTAGAGGGCCCCAAGTAGGATGGGATGGTAAATTAAATGGAACTGCACTTCCTTCAGGGGATTACTGGTATGTAATAGACTTGGATGGATTGCAAGGTGATAAACGGAAGATGATGGGTAATTTTACACTGTATCGTTAATTTTAAGAAGAAGTTATTATGAAAAAAATAGTACTCTTGGCATGTGTATTTAGTGTCCTTCTATGTAGAGGGCAGGAATTTAATATGCCATTATTAAGCCAGTATATGGCAGAAAACCCCTATGTAATATCTCCCACCTTTGCGGGGATAGGTCCTTATTTTCAGTTGCGAGTAAGTGGACTGGAACAATGGGTAGGAGTGAGTAATGCACCAGGGACGCAATCCGTATCTTTGGATGGACGTTTTGGAGATGTAGATGGCGTAGGAATACTCCTATTTAATGATGAAAATGGAAATACAAGACAGTATGGAGGGCTTTTAAGTTACGCCCATCATTTAACATTAAACGATTATAGAAATCAGTTTTTGTCCTTTGGAATTTCATATCGTTTTACACAGTTTAAAATAGATGTTTCTAAATTTAACGGGGATGATCCTTCTGTATATGGAGATAAATCTACGTTTAATTCAAATTTTGATGTGGGTGTTTTATACCGTTTCGAATCCTTTTATTTTAGTTTGAATGCCTCGAATATATTAGATAAAAGTGCCAGAGCATTTGCGGACAGCGAGCCTGTAAAACTTAGAAATTATTCTATTTATACGGGATTCAAGTTTTTAGAGAATCCATACCATCAGTTAGAAGTTTCCTTATTTGGACGCTATTTTGAAAGTGATGGACGTTCGAGTACCGATGTCAATGTAAAATACAGAAAAATAAAAGGAGATGACTATGTTTGGGCTGGAGCCAGTGTTAGATTGCTCAACGATTTAGGGTTTAAACCTGCGAGTTTTACGCCGATGATAGGTTTTAAGCGTGATAACTTTTATGTTTCTTATGGATTTGAAATTACCTTAGGAGATATCATCCAATACAACGTAGGGACTCATTTAATCACCTTAGGAGTTGATTTCTTATACAATCCTAGTAGTAGGAAATGTACGCAGTAGTAGTCCTGAAAACAGCTGTTAATTACTTCTTGTTACTTATTGCTGATTCCCTCGTTTTAAGGAGGGAAACGCAGTCTGTCTTATATTATAAAAGAGATCATTGGTCTAATTACTCTCACCTAAATCATCGTATTCCTGATACAAAAAGTCATTGTAAGGGAAACGAGAGATGTGAATATCTTTAACAGCATCAAAAACCTTTTCTTTAAAAGCTTCCAAGTTGTCTTTATTCAAGGCAGAGATAAAAATACAATTATCATCTAAGCTATTCATCCATGTTTTTTCCCATTCTTCCAAGGTAAAATGTGCTTTGGTTTTCTTAGTTTCCAAATCAGTTTCGTCGATGGTTTCGTGGGTATAGGCATCAATTTTATTAAACACTACAATCGTTGGTTTGTCAGCACTTTTAATGTCGGCTAAAATTCCATTAACGGAATCCATATGGTCCTCAAACGAATGATGAGAGATATCTACAACATGTAATAATAAATCGGCTTCTCTAACTTCATCTAAGGTAGATTTAAACGATTCTACCAGCTGCGTAGGTAATTTTCTAATAAATCCAACGGTATCCGTAAGTAAGAAAGGGATGTTTTTAATAACTACTTTTCTAACGGTAGTATCCAAGGTCGCAAATAATTTATTTTCTGCAAATACCTGACTTTTACTGACCACATTCATTAAGGTTGATTTCCCTACGTTGGTATATCCAACTAAAGCGACACGCACCATTTTTCCACGGTTTTTTCGTTGCACAGACATTTGACGGTCTATCACCAGTAGTTTTTTTCTAAGTAAGGTTATTTTGTCTCTAATAATACGCCTGTCAGTTTCAATTTCGGTCTCCCCTGGTCCACGCATTCCTATTCCCCCTTTTTGTTTGTCCAAGTGGGTCCAAAGTCGGGTTAAACGTGGTAATAAATATTGACATTGCGCCAGTTCTACCTGCGTTCTTGCGTACGAAGTTTGGGCACGTGCCGCAAAAATATCCAGAATCAAATGAGTACGGTCTAATATTTTACAGTCTAGTATTTTTTCTATATTTCTAAGTTGCCCTGGAGTTAGCTCATCATCAAAAATAGCCGTTTCTATCCCGCGCTCCGTCATGTAAGTTAATACTTCCTCCAGTTTTCCTTGACCTATAAAGGTTTTTGGATTCGGTTTTTCCATTTTTTGAGTAAAGCGTTTTACAGCCTTACCTCCAGCGGTTAAGGTTAAAAACTCTAATTCGTCTAGGTATTCATTGACTTGTTCTTCGCTTTGCTTCTGTGTAATTACACCTATTAAGATGGCTTTTTCCGAGCTAACTATTTTTGGATCTATCATGGGGCAAAGGTACAAATTGTGTTGATTAATAGGATTAATAAAAGAATTTAATACATTCGCTCTTTAAGCCAACTAACATGTCGATGATATTCTCTAAAAAAAAGAAGAAAAAACCCGTAACCATTGGGTTCTATAACCTAGAAAACTTGTTTGATACTACGGATGATAAAAATACATTTGATGATGATTTTACGCCTGCAGGGAAAAAACAATGGAATTATAGACGTTATCAGAAAAAAATACAAAAGTTAAGCAGTGTCATTTCCCAAATTGGTACAGAGAAATCTAAATTACCTCCGCTGTTAATAGGCGTGGTTGAGGTGGAAAATAAAGCCGTATTGTCGGATTTAGTACATCATAAAAATTTAGCCGATTTTCACTACGGATATGCGCATTACGATTCTCCAGATGAACGTGGGATAGATGTAGCATTGCTCTATCAAAAAAAGGAATTTGAGTTATTGGAGTCAAAAACCTATCCGCTATTATTAAGCAGACCTAATGGGGAACGTGATTATACTAGGGATGTCCTGTATGTAAAAGGGCGTTTAAAAGGGGAGTTAATGTATGTTTTAGTCAATCACTGGCCATCTCGAAGATCGGGAGAGGATACTTCTGAAGAAAATAGGCTAAAAGCGGCAACATTAGTGGGGTCTATTGTGGATAGTATTCAATTAGAAGATCCATCGGCCTATATTATGATTATGGGGGATTTTAATGATGATCCGACCAATAAAAGTATCAAAGAAACCTTATTATCTAATACTAGTTTGTACAATCCAATGGAAAGTCTATTAGAAAAAGGAAAGGGGACACTGACACATAAAAGAACGTGGCATCTATTTGATCAAATAATTTTCACCAAAAACTTTATGGTAAAACAGGGTACTGGTTTTTCATTCCGATATGCGGATGTATTTAATAAGAAATTTGTAAAAGTATTTAAAGGTAAATACAGAGGGAGTCCTTTCAGAACCTATGTAGGAAAATGGTATAAAGGAGGGTTTAGTGATCATTTCCCTGTGTATATCTATTTAAATAAAGGTTAAAGTCAGCTTTAATCGGTTTTTAAAAAAGCAAAAATAGAAGTCTCCTAGATATTAATCTGGGAGATTTTTTTTGTCATCAATGATAATTCCCATTTTTTTAGCCCTGGATTTCCAACCTTCTCTTGCTAAGAGTTGTAAATCTGCATGGCTATCACTTTCATCCATGATTTCCAGTCCTAAAAGAGTTTCTATAATGTCCTCTTGACTTACTAAACCACTGACTGACCCATACTCATCAACAACTAATGCTACGTGCTCACGTTGTTTGATTAAAGTGTCAAATAAGGCAGGAATAGTTAAGTTTCTTTCCGTGACAAAAATTTCTCTTCGAATCGATTTTAAAGGTTGCTCTCCTTTTTTATTAATAATGGCTTGGTATAAATTGTCTTTTAAGAAATAGCCGGTGATATTATCTGTATGTTCTTTAAAAATAGGGATTCGCGAATATTTTAAGGAGGGGTTTGCATCAAAAAAATCTTGAATGCTCATGTCTTCATTTGCTATTTGCATCACCGTTCTAGGCGTCATAATACTCTTCACTTTGACGTCCTTAAAATTGATTAGGTTTTTGATAATAATGCTTTCGGATTCTAAAAAAACACCTTCCTCAGTGGCTATTTCTGCCATGGCACTAAAATCTTCCCGAGACAAAGCACTACCATGCCCTGATTTTCCAATTAATTTAGTGGTTAATTGCAATACCCATAATATTCCCGTCCATTTTAACACGAATACCATGGCGGTAAGTGTTTTTGCGGTAAAGCTTGCGAGTTGTTTCCAGTAGGTAGCACCAATAGTTTTAGGGATGATTTCTGAAACAATTAAAATTAAAAGGGTCATAATAGCAGATACAATTCCCACAATATTTACGCCTAAAATATCAATATCATAGTCCAACGATTCTGCATGTACTCCCACTAAAATAGCACCAACGGTATGCGCTAAGGTATTTAAAGTTAAAATAGCGATAATGGGCTTGTCAATATCATTTCTTAAAGCATCCAATGTTTTCGCATAGCCAATTCCTTCTTTCTTTTTTATATTGATAAATGTAGGATTGATACTCAAAAGTACGGCTTCCAATATAGAGCATACAAATGAAATGAAAATAGAAATTGAAGCAATGAGTAATAATGTAGTCATGAAAAATGAATGTGTTTTTGAATGTGGAAGGTACGAAAAAATCGCCTAGAAATAGTTTCCTAGGCGATTCTGTATTGTTTTGTTAGATGGTTTTTTAGAATCCGTAATTTACGCCGATTCCAAATACTTCTCTGGTTTGAAACCCTCGGTGAGCGTTATCGTCATAGACTGTTTGAAAGGTTAAATTTGCAGATAAATACTTGTTAATGGTCATGACCAAATTCATAGTGTAGTCCAAGTCTACATTTTTAGCCTCCTCTAAATAATTGGTGTATAAGGAGAGTATGTTTTCCATAGAAACATTCTCCATCAAATTTAATTTATAGTATCCAGAGGCGTTAAAACCTAACTCATATCTGATACTCTTTCCTGGGTCTACGCCAAAATATTTATCATCCATAATACCATTGATAGTTCTTAATTTTTTATCAATAAAAGTGATTTTAGAGGTCAATGGAGCCAAGTTGAATTTTAAATTATCACTCTTTTTCCAAAGCATACCAGGACCAAAAGTAAGATATCCAGGAGATAATAAGTTAGTGTATTCATCTCTGATTTCTTTTCCAAAGCTGTCTTTACTGTATTTATACCCTTTAGAAAATTGAGTTTTTAAATTTAAAAAAGCGGAGTAGTACCAGTTACCGGAGGCTTTTTTACCGTATAATGAATTAAATTCAAACCGGTCATCTGTTTTCTTTTCAAATTCGGAATTGGCTGTTTTTGTCAGTCCGTAAGAAGCAATAATTTTGTTATCCCAAGTTACATTTTCTTTGCTGTAATTAAAGTCGTAATTAATACCTAAAGTAGCGGATATGTTATTTTCTCCACCGGTGGTCCAATTAGAAAATGAAGATTGGTTGAATAAAAAGGAGACGTTACCTCCTGTTTTCCATCCTTCTTTGGGGCTTGTAGCGTTATCTTGTGCATAAGAAATTACGCAAAAACAAATAAATGCAATTGATAGCATTACTTTTTTCATAATAAATGTATTTTCAATTTTGTTCAAATATAGTATTATACTACTATTGTAAGACCATATTTTGTGGAAAAGGTCACTTATTTTCCGAAGAACGGAACTGGGGTTTCTCTCGCTTTGTGAAAAGGCAGGTTTTAGGAAGTCTAGGAAAGTGTGTTAGAGGTACGTTAAATAATGGAGCTTGTGATGCTACACGAATTAACTTGATAATGCGTGGCTTTTTATATAATGGATACCCGCTATAATGGTGTTATGTGAAGAAGAGCAAGGTGTTATTTTTTATAAAGTGGAACCGTAGAGCATGCCTCTCCAAAAAATAGTGATTTTACTACGGGTTGTAGTTTTTCTATCAGGCAGATATAAGCAGTTTCTGGAATAGGTTTACTAGAGCAACCTTTAATAATTACAGGCTTGTCTTTAAACTGTTCTGTCGGAATTTTTGAAATAATTCGCTCAAAAATAGCGGTTTCCAGTTGTGCTAAGTCTCCAATAATAATATGGCGAGCATGTTGCGTCAAATGGGTGCTTATTAGTAAATAAGCCCAGGATGGAATAATGGCGTCAGAAGAGCAGGTTAAACTTACATAACTGTCTTTATACTGAGACCAATCATGTTGTTTCACCTGTTCCCTGAAATCTTTTTCTTTTAATATAAGCTCTTGGAATAACCAAGGTTTGACATCGAAAATAATACGTGCTCCCTCTGGATAAAAATCTTCTAAATCCAACGTGATCAACTTGCTGTTCGCCACTCTATTTACTATTTCTGACATGCTATTGCTTCTATTACAAGTATATTATAAAAAACCTAGTTCTAGTTTGGCTTCTTCACTCATTAAATCTTGAGTCCAAGTGGGATCAAAAGTAATTTCTACTTCACATCCTTTAACTTCCTCTAATTCCTTTACTTTTTCCTCTACTTCTACAGGTAAAGTCTCTGCTACTGGACAGTTTGGAGATGTTAAAGTCATTAATATTTTAACATCATTCTCATCGCTAATCATAACATCGTATATTAATCCTAATTCGTAGATGTCTACAGGGATTTCCGGGTCAAAAATAGCTTTTAATTGTCCTATAATTTTACTTCCTAAATCTTGTACGCGTTCGCTGTTCATAGTTCTTTAATTCAATCTAAATAAATGCAAATATACGAATCTTATCCTAACTTTGACTGGTAAGCTAAAGCATATAACTTTAATTGTTTTACCATGGCTAACAATCCGTTAGCTCGGGTAGGGGATAAGTGTTCTGTGAGTCCTATTTCATTAATAAAAAACAAGTCAGCACTCATAATATCCATCGGAGTTTGCTCCGATAAAATGCGGACTAATAAGGCGACAATTCCCTTGGTAAGAATAGCATCGCTGTCTGCGGTAAATAATATTTTATCCGAAACAATGGATGCATGTAACCAGACCTTAGATTGGCATCCTTTAATTAGGTTATCAGCTGTTTTATATTGCTCATTTATAATAGGTAAGTCTTTTCCAAGTTCTATAATATACTCATATCTCTCCATCCAATCTTCGAACATCGAAAATTCATCTATGATCTCCTCTTGTATCTCTTTGATACTCATATTTTTGTGTATTTGTGTATTGTAAAATAAATTTAAAGCCAAATTAGGTAAAAAATAACGTGAATTACTTATTTTTGCAAAAATAAATAAAAGATCGTATTTAATATATAATTCTATGAGTAAATTATTAGTAGTTGGTACAGTGGCATTTGATGCTATTGAAACACCTTTTGGGAAGACGGATAAAATATTAGGAGGCGCCGCAACTTACATTGGACTTTCAGCATCTCATTTTGGGGTGGATTCTGGAATTGTATCAGTAGTAGGAGGCGATTTTCCTGCGGATTATTTACATATGTTAAATGATAAAAACATAAACACTGATGGTGTTGAGGTGGTAAAAGAAGGAAAAACATTTTTCTGGTCTGGGAAATATCATAACGATATGAATACCAGAGATACTTTAGCAACTGAATTAAATGTTTTAGAGCATTTTAAACCAGTAGTTCCAGATAATTATAAGAATAGTGACATTGTAATGTTAGGGAATTTACACCCATTGGTACAAGCATCTGTATTGGATCAAATGACGGTAAAACCTAAATTAGCGGTCTTAGATACCATGAATTTCTGGATGGATATTGCCTTGGACGATTTACTAGATGTAATTAAACGTGTAGACGTAATTACCATAAACGATGAAGAAGCAAGACAGTTAAGTGGAGAATACTCCTTAGTAAATGCTGCTAAGAAAATTCATGAAATGGGACCTAAATACGTTGTGATTAAAAAAGGAGAGCACGGTGCTTTACTATTTAATGATGGAAAAATGTTTTATGCACCAGCATTGCCTTTAGCAGAAGTTTTTGACCCTACAGGAGCAGGAGATACTTTTGCAGGTGGATTTGCAGGATACCTTGCTAAAACAGAAGATTTATCATTCGATAATTTAAAAAACGCCGTAATCTACGGATCTAATTTAGCCTCTTTTTGTGTGGAGAAATTTGGAACAGAACGTATGCAAGAATTAACGGCAGACGAAGTCAAAGAAAGATTAGATCAATTTAAAGAATTGACACAGTACAGTATCAAATAATAGTCTATAAAAATTCCGCTGTATTGCGGAATTTTTATTTTTTTATATTCCCTAACACAACTACAAAACTACATTATGAGTGATGCAATAAAACACGAGTGTGGAATCGCAATGGTTCGTTTAAAAAAACCATTAGATTTTTATCAGAAAAAATACGGGACTGCTTTTTATGGCCTTAATAAAATGTATTTATTAATGGAAAAACAGCACAATCGTGGTCAAGATGGTGCTGGAATTGCAAGCATAAAATTTGATGTGAAGCCAGGGACACGTTACATCAGTCGTGTACGTTCTAATGCGGCACAACCTATTCAAGATATTTTTGCTCAAATTAATACTCGTCTTGAAACGGCTTGGGAAGGAAATGAGGATAAAAAGGAAGATGTAGCTTGGCAATTGGAAAACTTACCCTATTTAGGGAATTTGTTTTTAGGCCATGTACGTTATGGAACTTTTGGAAACAATAGTATCGAGAGTGTACATCCATTTTTACGTCAAAGTAACTGGATGCACCGTAATCTGTTAGTAGCAGGAAACTTTAATATGACCAATTCTAATCGTTTATTTGATGATTTAGTAGAGATCGGACAGCATCCAAAAGAGATGACTGACACTGTGACTGTTATGGAGAAAATCGGACATTTTATAGATGATGAAGTCTTGGATTTATACCACGAATTAAAGAGAGAAGGCTATAGTAAAAAAGATGCGTCTCCTATAATCGGAGAGCGTATGGACATTGCAAACATCCTTCAGAAATCCGCTAAAAACTGGGATGGTGGGTATGCAATGGCAGGAGTGTTAGGTCATGGAGATGCATTTGTATTACGTGATCCAGCAGGAATTAGACCTACATTTTACTATGAAGATGATGAGGTAGTTGTAGTAGCCTCTGAACGACCAGTAATCCAAACGGTATTTAATGTAGCGATAGAAGATGTAAAGGAATTAGACCGTGGACATGCCTTGATTATCAAGCGAAATGGAAAAGTAACGGTAGATCAAATTTTAGAGCAATTGCCAAAAAAATCCTGTTCTTTTGAGCGTATTTATTTTTCTCGTGGTAGTGATGCGGATATTCATAGAGAACGTAAAAAATTAGGAAAATTAGTATTCCCTCATATTTTAAAGAAGATAGATGGGGATATGAAAAACACCGTGTTTTCATACATTCCTAATACCGCGGAAACATCGTTCTATGGATTAAGAGAGGCAGCAGAGGATTACTTAAATTCTCAAAAAGCTGAAATTTTATTGGCAGCAAAAAATACCTTATCGCCCGATAAAGTAAAAGAAATTTTAGCACAACGTCCACGCATCGAAAAATTAGCCATCAAAGATGCTAAATTACGTACCTTTATTGCAGATGATAAAAGTCGTGACGATTTAGTAGCGCATATTTACGATGTTACTTATGGGATTGTAAAACCTACAGATAACTTAGTCATTATTGACGATAGTATAGTGAGAGGTACCACCCTTAAAATGAGTATTATTAAAATATTGGATCGTTTGTCTCCAAAGAAAATAGTAATTGTTTCTTCTGCTCCACAAATTAGATATCCAGATTGTTATGGAATTGATATGGCGCGTTTGGGAGATTTTATTGCTTTTAGAGCCGCGATTGAATTGCTAAAGGATCAAGGAAAAGAAGCATTAATTTCTGAGGTATATGCAAAATGTAAGCATCAACAAGGAAATGAAGACACTACCATTGTGAATTTTGTAAAAGAAATTTATATGCCGTTTACAGCTACTCAAATTTCGGATAAAATAGCATCGATGCTAAAGACCAAAGAAACCAAAGCAGACATTCAAATTATCTACCAAACGGTAGAAGATTTACATATTGCCTGTCCAGATCATTTAGGAGATTGGTACTTTACAGGAAACTATCCTACACCTGGAGGAATGCGTGTGGTAAACGACTCGTTTATTAATTATTATGAAGGGAATAATAAGAGAGCGTATTAATAGTATTGAGATATTAGATGTGAGTATTGAGTTGCTCATGGCTCTCTTTATAAAAATTAAAAGCCTGTATTCGGAGATGAATACAGGCTTTTTTAATTGGGGACGTTTTTAATGCTTTTCCCCATTATGCATTTCCTTTAAACTATTTAAAAAATCAGTCCTTCTGTTTCTAGAGACGGGTACATTTGAGTTTCCAGCTAATACTACGTATCCTTCATTCAAGTATTTTTCTATGAAATTAAGGTTTATTAAGTGTGATTTATGGACCAGATAAAACCCTTGGTTTTCTAGCAGTTTTTTAAAATGACCAATGCTATTAGAACTCAAAAACGAGGTGTTTTTAACCCTATGAATTTTAGTGTATCCATCCGTGCCTTCACAGTGAATGATGTCACTTATTTTTAGAAATTCCAAGCCGTCCTGTGTGGGGACTATTATTTTTTTATCTTGGAAAAGTTGTACGCCCAAATTTTTAATTAAGTTTTTGTTTTTTTCTAAAGCGGTTTTTTCTGCAATGTTCTTACTTGCATTATGTACGGATTTTATCAAATCGTCATTGTCTACAGGTTTTACCAGGTAACCGATGGCACATTGGTTGATGGCTTCTATGGCAAAATCATCAAAAGCAGTGGCGAAAATAATTTCAAAATCAGGAGTTTTAACCCTTTTTAATAACTCAAAACCATTGATTTCTGGCATGGCAATGTCTAAAAAAACAAGTTGAGGTTTAAGTTTGTGAATCAAATCAATACCTTCCATTGGTTTGATGGTGGTAGCTATAATTTCCAAATGAGGACAAAAGCGTTCTATTTTATTTTTAAGTGTAGCAATTGCTTTTGGCTCGTCGTCAATTAAAATTACAGTAATACTCATTGTTTATAAATTTAAATTAAAATCCAACACCACTTTGGTTCCTGTTTTTCCTATTTCTGACAAGTCTTGGATGCGATAACTAATATCAAAAATCTTACTTTCTTTTAATAACTGTAATCGGTCTTCTATGACGATGGACGAATGTGATCTGTGGGGCTTTAAAAGAGCCTGTTCAAGTTGTCTTGCCTTGTTGATTCCAATGCCATCATCCACAATACTAATGCGAAAACCTTGCTTTATTTTTTTAAAAATAATGTGTACTGTTCCTTTGGTGCTTTTATGAAAAATACCGTGGTTTATCGCGTTCTCTACAATGGGCTGTAGGATCATTACAGGCAGATGCTCATCATCTATGTCTAACAATGGATCTATCGTAATCTGATAGTTTAACTTGTCTTCAAAACGTAATTTTTCTATTTCTAAATAATTATTTAAGAGCTTAATCTCGTCGGAGATACTGATAACTTTCCTGCGAGAATATTCAAAAAATAAGCGCATTAATTTGGAGAATTTTGACAAGTATTTTTCGGATGTTTCTACATCATTCATTTGTATATAATACTGAATGGCATTTAGAGAATTATGTATAAAATGCGGATTCATTTGGCTTCGTAAGGCATTTAATTGTAACTCGTGTACTTTTTGCTGATGTGTGAGTGCCTCCTTTAATTTTTGTTGTATTAATTCGTTTTTACGTTGATTAAATACCACGAATAGAAATACAAGAGCACTTATAATTAGTAGTACTATAAAAAAAAGCACTAGAAATATGTTGTCTATATCAATGTCTGGATCCTGCATAAAAACCGAATGTTATAAATCCATAGAGTATCGTATTTAAAAATGTCAATGCCATCCTGTAGTTTAAAGAGGATACAATGCCTTTTTGTCTTTGAAGCATTTCTAAAGGTAAAAAACCAATATGAAAAATTAAGAGGCCTGAGATGATCCAGAATTTTCTGGAGGTTAAATAGTTTATCACGGCATCCTGTTTTAATAAATCTGAATAGTAAAGGGTGGCACAATATAAAAATAATACAGCACCTGTTTTAAAGGCATAGCCCCATAAATGTTGGAAAAAATCTTCAAAAATTAGAGAACAAACAATTGAACTAAAAAATAGGAGGCACAGGAGTCGTATTAATTTTGGTCGTTTTAGAAAACAGGAAAACCAATACAAGTAAAAAGAATAACTCAGGGTGATAAATATGTTATATACAAACTGGCTATTAATATGGTATAAATTAGGAATCATGTATCCTATAAACTCTGTAAAAAGGACGTACAGTAGAAAAAAAACAAAATACCTTTCCGTAGTGTTTTTGTAATTTTTCCATTGTATGACTGCCATTATAAAAGCAGTAATCTGTGAGCCCCACAATAATATGTCTAATATTTCTCTCATTATTAGTTTCCAATATATTCGTCTGGCTCTCCGGAACTTCCGTAGTTTAAAGCCATTATGTCTGTAGTATTCACGTTAGTTGAACTAGTGCTATAGCGTGAATTTCTTGTGGCTTTATTAGAGGACGGTTGGTGTGTTGGAGAAAGGAAAACAGTAGATTTATAAACTCCTTCAGTGTCTTTTTTAGCCGCAAAATAGATCCGTATTCCTAGGTTTTTATACCCTTTAGTTTTGGCATTGTTTTTTACATAGGCCAGATAGTTTTCTAAATTTTCAAGTGTAAAAAACACTTCTCTATTGTCTTTAAAAGGGGTGTTTGAACCTTCGGATAGGTGTTTATTTACATATTCATTAATGTATTTATATTGATGGTTTACATAGTTTTTTTCGTAGAGAATTGCTGTTTCTTTGTCAATCAATCCTATAGGCTTTTCGTATGCCTTTTCCGACGGAGTGCTGAAAGCCGTGATTAAAATTAGAAGAAGGATTAGCAATGGTTGAATAGTTTTCATAATAGTAAGAGTGCTTTAAACGATTAAGATAGTAAATATTTGTGTAATTCTTATGTGTAGCGTTATATTCGATTTGTTAGAGGTTGCTATGAGATCGGCGCTAGGTTTCTACTAAATTACTTTTCAAAGTTGCTTCCTTTTTTTAAATTTTTATAGAGGCAATCTTTAAGTAGACGATTTGAATATGTGAATGGTTGGATTGGAGCGATGATTGTTCTTCTGTCAACAAGGTATGAGGATAGATTCTTTCAGCCAAGAGTGACTGCTCCGTAACTAGAACCCATCCATACTTTCAATCTAAAAGTTGACGATATATATCCAATAGAAATAGGTGACTAACGGTTTTTTTATAAATATAATTATTAAGAAATGCTTCAGAGTGTGAAAATCCACAATTTATTTCACCAAAACGGGCCTTTCTACGGTTTTCGATTTCTAGATTTTCAATGTGAATTTTTCCGAGGAGTATTTCTTTTTCGAATTATAATATCCTAATTAGAAGGGTGTTGGATTTACGTTGTTTATTTTGTTTTAAAGGTGTTCAAGGTTTCAAATATGGTATGTAGTGCATGATTTTAAGAAATTAACTTTAAATTATACCTGACCCAAATCATAGGTATCTATTAATTGGACTGAATATATCAGGAACTCAGACCACTCTATTTGTGATATATGGTGTTAGGGAATCTGTTTAGAAGAACAAGTTCAGCTTCTTAGTGCTTACAGTGAGTAAAAGTATCTATGAATAATCAAACAAAAAAATAAATGTAGCACATAAAGGGAAACGAATTTCTAAACCCTGTTTCTAGGGGGCAGTACTGAAAAACAGTACAAACCGATTCTCTACGAAAGAGTGTGAGAGTATATGAGTTAAAAGTAATGGTATCTGTCATGTTCTGTGGTTACTACCTCTTAATGAATACCTCTAAATGCTATAGTGTCCTTATTTTTAGCTGGTATATTGAACAGGGTTTTTATGCTTGACGCTATCATTTCCGGAAGTTTTAGTTATTGGAAATAGTTTTAGTCCATTGCATATATTCATAATCAAATTTAGTTAATTCATACGTTCCTTTAAGTTCTTTAAACTCACTTTTTAAATGAATTTTTTTATTATTAAAATTCCATTCTCCATTTATCTGTATTGTGTCATTTGGTTTTGACTCACTCCAACTACCGTCTTTATTTCCATATTGTATTATTTTTTCTGCTTTAAAAGTGTTTTTTGGATTAAAACTAATATTAATATTTTTTCTAATAACCCCTTTCGGTAGATTGTCTTTTCCTAAAGAATTTAAGTAGTTATCTGAATACTGACCGTATTCGAAATAAAAGGCTCTACACTTTCTAGACTTACATATTTTGTGAAAATTAGATTTTATAAAGTAAATGGTATCCATTTTTTTATTAGTACTAATATTCCACTTGTTCTTAATAAGAATTAGTGGTTTTTTGTCTTCTTTTTTTAAACGAATAGTATCTAAATTCCATTTTGATCCTTTTCTGCCACCACCGCCAAAAGAACTAAAAGAATATATTTCTTTTGTCAAGTAATTTTTTTTATTGATGAGTTCCGAAACCATCAATGGAGGTGCTTCCATATGAAATAACTCAGTTAAAAAGAATTGATTATAGCGTATTTCTGAGAGTGTGAAAATTCCGTTTTTATCAGTTAAAACTTCTCCAACGGAACAGTTTTCTATTGGATTTCCTTCAAAATCAGTTATTATACCGGATAATGAGGGTCTTCCAAGCCGGGATATACAAGAACTAAGAAGTATGGTGCTTAAAATTAATATTTTATTTTTTAGTGTCATTTAAATTATTGCTAATGGTTGAGCTATGGTAAGTACGGGAGTGAAAAGAACTGTTCTTTAGGTTTATGACTTAGCCAACGCTTTTTATTTGTGTGATAATTTATGATGAGGATAACACGCTCCTTTTTTTATAAATATAGATATAATTGACAATAAATGCTTCAATGTGCGGAAATCCACAATTTATTTCACCAAAACGGGCCTTTATACAGTTTTTCGACTTTCTAGGTTTTCAAGGTGAATTTTCTGAGGAGTACTTTTTTTACATTCTAATGCACTATGTCGGATGGTCTTGAATTTACGCTGTTTAAATACTGTTCCCAACAGGGATCAGTACCTGAAAAAAGTACAAACTGATTCTCTACGAAAGAGTGCAGGAGTAACTGAGTTTAACTATCAGGAGATTTTGTAATTTGTTATATGTGCGATACTTGAGTTGACAATAAAGACAATTTAAGGCTTTTTATTTCGTTTTTGAAAACACAAATGGATTAGTTACGGACAAAATTAGTGAAGGGGGTTGCTTCTTAGTCTACATCAATTACTACTAAATAAATTAGAAAAATAAAAGAAGAGTAGTTGTACCTAACAAGTAATATCTAGCTATTATAAATTTCGTCGATGTGTAAATGCTGTTTAACTTTTTATTTATTATTAATCTCGAGTCATTGCTTTTTTCAAAATTTTAATACATAAAAATAATAAAACGATTAAAATTGATGGGAAGCTTGATGATTGGGATTTAAAATCAGTTAAATTTAGTCAAACCACTCCTAAGAATGGTCACACAGCTGAAAATGAGTTTATCTCTTGGTACAATATCATAAGATTACATTCAAGTTTAGGGTATTTGTCACCGCTTGAATTGGAAATAAAACTAAAAAAGGAAATTAAGAAAGTGGCTTAGTGAAATAGTCACATATTTATTAGGAACTCCACTGCGTGTAGGTAAAAACAAAGGACAAAAACCTTCTTTAGTGCTTTTAAAATTGAGAGTGTTGGCGCTATTCAATGAAAGTAGAAAAATTTACGGGAGTTATCGCATCCAAAAAATGATAGAAAGAGAAGGTCTTATTTATTGCGGGTCTTATGTGGCTATAATCATGAGATAATTGGGTTTAAGGAGTGTTCTGAGTAAGAAATTTAGAGTTTGCACAACAGATTTCAATCATTCCTTCCCTTTGTCTGAAAATGTATTGGATAGCGTTTTTTCTAGTATGCAACTAGGTGAAAAACGGGTTTCAGATATCACCTACATAAAGGTTGGAGAGGACTGGAACTACTTAACAACCATTTTCGATTTAGCAGACAGAAAGGTTATCTCCTGGGTGTTAACTGAGGATATGACTACCGAAAATACGGTATACAGGGCTTGGATGTTAGCCATAGATAAAAGGGATATAGCGGATGATCATATTTTCCATTCCGATAGAGGTGTTCAGTATGCATCAAATAAGATGGTCAATATTTAAAGCCTATATTTTTTATTAGGAAAATACCAAGCTTCGTATTCGAAAAAATTATCGTTGTAATAAGTGTTGTTAATTTTTTCTAATGAATAAAGCCCATAAGTAATAGGTTCGTGTATATCAAAGTATAAAAAATTATTCAATTTTTTGAAATGAACAGATTTTTTACGCCACTTTTTAATAGACTTATTAAAATAGGTGTTTATAAAGTTATAGTCATTGGACTGGTAGATATGAATTATTTCATGTGCGAGGGTGCGATGGCTTTTTAATCCCTTCCTGTTTAGTAAAATATGCCCTCCTATTTCATAGGATGTTTTTGATGTTTGAGAGGAAAAAATAACCTGTCCGTATTGCAATGATTTTTTAAATTCAAACTTATTATTGAGGGCTGTATTAACTGTTATAGCGAATGAAATTGGCATTATTTTATACTTAACCTTAAAACGTCCATTCGTGTGAAATTCCAATCTGTTAAACCCAAAGTTTAGATTCCATTGTTCCCAGAAATTTCTATTTAAAGAAGCATTTTCAATGATAGAAGCACCTGCTGCATTTACTAATTTTCCTCCCCAGCTGTATGACCAGTGCTTTTTTTTTGTGAACTCCTCTGTGATTTTTTTACTTCCATATATTAGAGTTCCACCCAACGCACCTTGAGAGAGTCCTTTAAAGAATACCTTGGTCCATTTTTGATTCGGTTTTTTGTTTATAACGGCTCCAACTCCACTGAAAACAGAGCCTAGCCCAATATTGTAGAGGATCATCTTATTCGTGTTTTGGGCTACGATACTTGATGAAAATACCAGTAAGAGCAATGAAAATATAATAGTTTTCATATTAGTTATGGCTTATTTTATCTAACTTTAAATTTGCCGTAAAATCACCTTCGGTATCATGCAACGTTTTTTCAATGACTAATTGTGTATTCTCTTTAGTGAGATAACAGTTATAAGTTTTGTTTGGAATTTTTTCATTAAAATCAAACGTTATTTCTTTTGATATTAAATTATAACTCCAGTTTCCAGAGAAATTAGTCCCATTGCAATTAATACCTTTAATTTCTCCTAAATAACGATCGGAAATACTCAAGTAAAATGTAGTGTTCTTGTTTAAAATGATTGTGTAGAAAAAACAATCTAAATCATCAGAGACATCGTTGAATTTTTCTCCATCATTATTGTAGTCCATTGGCCTATTTGTTATTGCGTTATTCAATACCCATTGACCTATTAGATCTTGACTTGTAAATTGATGGTGCTCGTCTAGATCACATTTTACAGAGACTATTACTACTAGTATAAGTAGAATTATGTAGTTTAGGTTGTTTTTCCTCATTTGTGTAGTTTTATGTTTTTAATACCTGTAATAAAGGCGTATATCGTTCCGAACTCGAGAAGATAACTGTCAAGTTTTCTAGTGATTGTACTTGTTTCTTTGTTCTTATTTCTGTAGATAATAATATAAACCCTCGGTGTTGCCTTATTAAATGATAAAAAGCATAGCAGAAAGCAAATCTATTAAACATAATAAAAGCAATGTTGGTGGAATAAAATCCTTCCCTGAAAATAAAAGTACTCAATATGAAGATTGGCCCAACTGCAAAAAGCGAGAAACTTTTTAATAATAAGGAGGTGTTTTTTAAATAGAATTCCTTATCAAAGTAGGTTCGAGTATAAGTAGCAAATACATATGTGGAATCAAATAGTAGTGCCCAGAAAAGATAAAGTATCAGTGTTATGGTTGCTTTACTAATAGTTGAATATATAGTTGAAATAAAATAAATACTAATGAATAAAAAGCTAAAAATAAACGGAGAAATTATCCAAAACAGATCATCTTTTTTACTTATAAGCCACAGTGATTTAATACTTGAAGTTTCTGTTTTCATTAAATAAATTTTTATCTTTAATTTTGTTTATATATTAAAGAATAGCTTTTTTTTTGATAAATGTAATGAATTTTATTAATATCAATACGAATAATGTAGGTAGTTGGTTGATTCGAAGCTAATAATAAATGTTGTTATGTGCTTCTATTCATGGTGTCAATTGGGGGTTTTGTTACGTTCTTCGTTTATTTTGGAAGGAATAACAACGAGTGAAATATTTTTTTTAAGTACCATGCGATCGTTGTTTTAGAGTATTAAATTTTCTTAAATGAAGAACTTAAGAAGTCGTATTTATCTGCTAATCTAGGTTGCTGAATCCTATAAAGTTTTTTGTTTTTTCAATAAAATATGAAAATTATAAAAGTAAGTTTTTACTTATATATAATTCTATTACGTATAATTACTAGTTTAGCCCCCTAGAAGCTCGGAGTAAATGTTGAATAATAAACATTAACTTTGAATATATGAAATACAAGAGATGGAGCTTAGATGAAAAGTTAGAAATTATAGCAAGTTAAGAAGAAATAGGGATCGTAGAAACCTGTAGAAAATACAGTGTTAGTACTGGGACATTTTATAGCTGGAAGAAAAAATTTGATTACAAAGGAGAGGCTGGCTTAAAAGTTATAAGTGAGCCAAAGGATAAGCTATTAAAAGAAGCGGAAGAAGAGAATAGGATACTAAGAAAGCTACTCAGTGATCGAGAAATTGAGCTTGAAGTACAGCGAGAGCTTTTAAAAAAAAAGTTTGGGACGTCCGATCCAAGAAAAATTTAGTCGATGTATTTAGAAAGAAAACTAAGTGTAGCTTGAAAAAGTTGATTAGTTATGCTAGGCTGGCAGAAAGTAGTTATTACAGAAAGCCAAGTAACGGGAGAAAAGGCCTTAAGCCGTCGATATTAACCAGTCATAGTAAGCTAGGCTGGATTGATGAAAAGGTTGTAATTAGCAGTATAAAAAAGGTTCTAGGTCATGAGTTTATTGACTGTGGCTACCGATTAATGACTGCATATTTAAAAAGGGATGGTTATCTGATAAACCATAAAAAGGTGTATAGAATAATGAGTACAGCTGGCATGTTAAAATTAGAAAACAGAATAAACAGAAGCGGTTCAGGGGCGCTCGTCTCAGCAGTCATGATGATTGTGCCTTATCTTTTAAATCTGGACGCCTTAAACCAGGCAGCCCATCAATAGATTGCCCATTACCCTCGTATCGATGCTGTTTCCAGGTCTCTAAAGACTGATGCTCTATATAGCGGTTGAGTTGCTCGCGGTCCTCTTTGAATTCATAGAACGGCACACCCCAACCACAGCTATCCGATACACTGGAAATATTGATTTTGACGATCGCTCTGGCGCGTTCAAATTTTGGGAACAATGCCAGCAACGCATCAAAACCTGGATCGTCCATCGTCACCGCTTCGCCCTGTCCATAAATGCGCAAGATATTTGCACGCCCTTCAAACGCGCAAAACATCAAGGTGATGCGGCCATTCTCGCGAAGGTGGGCAATGGTCTCTATACCTGACCCACCAAGATCAACCCAAAGAACCGTATGCGCATCAACGATAT
>JAESRX010000025.1 GCA_016764435.1 Flavobacteriaceae bacterium
AATAGGCGAGTTAGAATTGAAAATAGGTGATATAAGCAAAAAAGTAATGTGACATTTCTATCCTGCGGAACTATGTGACATTTTAAACTTGCCCTAACACCCGATCATCGTTGTTATGCGCATTATCGCCTTTATGTTAAATAGTCCGCATATTGCCGATTTTATCCCAAGATAAAGAAAGTTTCCAATTAGGGTAGACTACGCGAGAGCATTCTTTTTAGAGAGTGCTCCATCATAATAAACTAAATTTACGCATAATAAGTTCTTTTTGCGCGTAACCTGTGCTATTAATGTAATGCCGCAATCAAGTAAGGGTTATAACAATGGCATTTAGAGCTGATGAATCTGTGCGTAATGGGTTTGAATCAATAAAAAATTATCTCATCCCTCGAGATATTGAACAAAATGAAAGAGTTCGTAGTGAAAATAAACTTTTAGACCTTATAGATAAATATGGACCTGTTGTCGAAGGTTACCCTTCATGGCATCCTTTAGTCACTAATCATGACGACGAGTGCCCCGTTAGATTTCCTAGTGATCTATGCGGCTATAAAGGTTTAGATCATACGAAATTTTTATTGAATGCTTTTATTACTTGCCCATATGGTGATGGACAGGAAATCATCGATTCAGTTGAAGCACTACCTTACAGTTCTGTTGCCACAATTACAGCTGTGCGGCTCGATGTTCAATTCTATAGCTCCCATGCAAACCCCATACTAATTTACTGCAATTGGAACAACCTTCCGGTGGGCGATAATATGATACCAGCATCACTAGCAATTCCTCTTATGTTACAAAAAGAAGTACCATGCTACGAATGGGCTACACGTGGAGAAACTTGGGAAACAATGCGCCCATATTTCATGGGTTCACCACACGGCAGCAGATCATCACTTTTTGTGAATCAAGAAACTGCGCTTACAATGAAAAAAGTCTGGAATCTACTCATTAACACAGGAATGTTCGGGCCAATTAAGGTCTCTAATCAATAGAAAACCACTGCGTATAACGCATGTTATGTAAGTTCAGAGTCTAGAGATGGTTCGCTACGTAAAATATAGCGAACTAGATCACTCCTGGTGTGTACCGTGCAACTACATGCGCTACTGGGTCGTATTTCCGTAGTCGTACTAAACATAAAATGCACTATACGCCATTGTTCATCATCAGAAAAAAAACTCTGATAATGCCCAACGGTCCGCTTGTTAGGGCAAGTTTAAAATGTCACATAGTTCCGCAGGATAGAAATGTCACATTACTTTTTTGCTTATATCACCTATTTTCAATTCTAACTCGCCTATTCAGTGACACATATCACCTTATCGACCAACTTAACTAGATGAAACAAAGACTGTGAACACTATTTTGATATAAACTATCAGCTCTAAAATACTCAAGGTAATGGTATAACAATGCTAAATAATCTAATTAAACCAGTAACGCTTTTCACTTTACTTTTGCTATCGCTATCGGTTACAAGCCATGCTAACGATTTAACGGGTTGTGCAGCTCAAGAGCAACAGATCAAGACACAACTAAGTTATGCCGAGAAATATGGAGATAAAGAGCGTTTAAAGGGATTGAAAATTGCGCTGCAAAAAGTCACCGAAAACTGTACAGACGAATCCCTAAAAGCTAAACGAATGGAAAAAATAGCTAAATATGAGGCTGAAGTTGCTGAAAGAAAACAAGATTTAATTGAAGCAACAAATAGTGGCAAGCTAAATAAAGTTGATAAAAAAGAAAGAAAATTACAAGAGGCAATGGATGAGCTTCAGGAAGCTAAAAACACACTGCCACTTTAAAATATACTATTCTGGTACGAGTCGGTTACTAATAGCCGAATAAACTCCGTCATTCTTAACAAAAGGCGCATTATGTAAAGAGTTGGTGTGATCGGGTATAGTAAATACACTGTTCACGTGATGATAAAAAAGAATGACCAACGGGCGAAATGTAAAGAGTGAACGAGTGTTAGCAATCGATGCTCATGAACGAAGTAAAGATTTTTTAACCGAAGACGAGATGAAAAAACTTTTACTTGCCGCTAAAAAAGGGCGCAATGGTTCACGAAACCATCTAATCATATTGATGATGTACCGTCATGGCTTGAGGGTTAGTGAGGCTATATCACTAAAGCGTAGTGACGTTAACTTAGCGCAATCTCGATTATGGGTTAAACGTTTGAAGAATGGTTTATCAGTGGAGCAGCCTATTGATGGGGAAGAACTGAGGGCAATAAAACGATATTTAGCGTCCCGAACTGACATGCTACCTTGGTTATTCATTAGCGAACGTCAACAAGCACTAACCAGACAATCAATTAACTACATCATTAAAACCGCCGCAAAACGAACTGAGACGCACGATGTTCATCCACACCCCCTAAGACATTCGTGTGGGTATTACTTGGCTAACAAGGGCTATGAGCTTCGTTTAATTCAAGATTATCTCGGCCATAGAGATCCAAAGCATACAGTCCACTATACCAGAATCGCTAGTTTTAGATTTGAAGGGCTTTGGTAAGGACCGTTTAATCCCGCGAAGAACTTGTCTTAAACTCAACATCTGCAAAATAAACCGGGTTCATCGAACGTTTAGGTGCCTTGCGACTTGTCATTCTTGAGTTGCGGTTACGACTCGGCTCATTTTCTCTTTCCTCCTGTGAACGCTTAGCAGCAGCTAAGACCGCACCCAATCGTTTATTACTCACGACTTCACCTTGCTGAACATGCCTCAGCTTATCAAATATGCTGTATTCAAACGATTCTCCGCAATGTTGAATGGAAAGTGTGCCATCGGGATAATCATAAATCATGACTTTTTTACCCACCAAACACTTGGCCTTATCAGTCGGAGTGAGCATGTAAATTACTTTATCGTACTGCAATGTAAGCGATGAAGTTAAGCTGCGGCTCACCTGACGCGCAAATATATCATCAAGCTCGACGTTAGATTCTTGGAGTAGGCGATGCTTATCGTCGGTACTATGGGGTAAGCACGCAAAGCGGGCGTTATGGAGTGAAATATAGTGTGGCACCCAGGCATTCGCTTCTTCAATCGTATTGATACCAGCAAGCCTCATCTCCTTGATTAACCTATCTTGCAGAGTAAAGTTTGCACGCTCGACACGTCCTTTAGCTTGAGAACTATTCGCACAAATAAGCTCGATGTTCAACTCATATAGCGCTCGGCCATACTGCGTCATTTGCTTACTTGTTTTACGGCTAGGACTGTTGATTTTAAAGACGGAATGCTTGTCGCTATAGAGTGCAATTGGCTTCCCATATTCAGAAATATACTGRCGGGTTACGTTCATATAATCATAGGTGGTTTCAGMTTCACAGAAATAAAGGGACATTAATTTACTTGTCGCRTCATCAATAAAYACGAGTAGGCAGCATTTAGGTGAACGGCCTTCAAACCAATCATGATGAGAGCCATCGATTTGAATTAATTCACCAACACAATCWCGTCKATAKCGRGGCTGATAGATTTGCCGTTTCTTRCGACGSCGAACAGTCCACAGGCCATCTGCGACCATCCATTGACGGAGCGTTTCACTAGAAACGCGTATATTGTGATTATCTAATAGTTTTTCACAAGCAAATGTGGGTTTGAAGTCGCTGTATTTATCTTTAACTATGTTGAGGATTTGTTCTCTAAATTCGGTTGGGTAACGCCGATTACTCGGCATGTTACGGCGCTTAGATACGAGCCCAAGGTCGCCATGAAGACGGTATGCATTAACAAGTCGCTGAATATGTCTACGGGTTAAATTTAACAGTGTAGCAGCCGCTACTTGAGTGATCCGTTTATGACAAATATCTTTAATAACACCTAAACGATGCAGTTCTTTTTCGCTCATAGTAATCAACATGGCACAACTCGATACTTGGATTAGTTACGACCAAGTATACCAAAATGTGACATCTCTAAATTGTTAGAATGTGACATTACTATATTGCACTTACAGCCCAACGGTCCGCTTCGCCGTACAATGTATTTTATGTTTAATAGAATGGTTACCCGCGCACTCGCTGTCTAGCACAAGCCGTCACTGCAAACCCGCAGTGAGCATTGGCATCACTTCGATCAACAACAATCCCAAACGTAGCTCTCGAAAGCCTCGGCAAAAACACACCTCAACTTTACGCTACTTATTGGTCTTTTATGTTGCTGCGTTCAGCCTCGCCAATGGTTTAATAAATTTCACATTAATGTAGTACATTTGTACTACATCTCTCTTGGTTTTTACTGTCTGTAATTAATTCGAGATTATTACGAATTTGTTGTAATGACTGTTTTTGCTCTTTCCTGTAAAGTTTTTGGTAAGCAATAACTTTACGGGGTAATTAATCATGGTTGCAATTTCTAGAGAAGAATCAATGTTGTTGATCCGACATGCTATATCCGCTTGTTTGAATGAAGGTAAAAATCAAAAAGAGTTGGCGGAGTTATTAGGTGTTGATGGGTCCAGAATTAGTGAAGGGAAAATAGGTAAATGGAAATTATCGCCAAGCCAACGTCAAATGGTCATTGACAATTATGGTTATCCAAGACGGGGTAAGGGGCTATATATCAAAGCGGAAGTGTATAATTCAGTATCCGATTTTATAGCTGATTATGATGAGTCTTCAAAGAAAAGGTTTAAGCATCGTATGTATGAATTAGTTACACGAAAAGACTATCAAAAAATGATATTAAGCTACGTAGATAAAGCAAGTGTGGAGGCTAATTCGGATAGTGTCTTAAAGGAAGCGGACATTTCAATCATTGAAAGTTTACTTTCACAACCGGAAACTAAAATATGGTATGACAGTAAGAAAAGTTGGAGCAATGTAAAGTCTAATTTAGAAAAAAGAAAATGTGATAATAACTTTGAGTTATTACTAAATAGTGTTGGGATCTCTTCATTAAAAAAACGATATCCACACGTAGATCACTTTCAAGAAATGATCTATCGTATTTCCCAATTTAAGTTTGAGTTAATGCCTGAATTTAGCTTAAACAACCAAGCAGACGTAAGGAGTATTGAACTTAAAGAATTCGTTATTACTAGTGATGAAATTATCGAAATGAACATACCTTGCTCTGAACTTTCATTTAACGATGCGGCTGATATATTAGGTCCACGTGATGAGTTATATGCTTTTGAATTTTTTAGTGATAATGGTAATAGATTTATTACGAGTAAGGCTGGTATTAATTGTAAGCCAGATAACTGGGGTTCATTTGAATTTAAACTTTACCTTTCAGAGAATATGAATTACCACTTATGGATCCGTCTATGTGATTATGCTGAACGTCGTGATCCTGACGCGGTTGAATTATCCAGAAATATTATGATTAAAGATCTATGCCATATTAATTATTTAAAAGAAATTGAAATTATCAGAAAGTGGTGTGATTTACCTTATGATATTTGTGAAAGCATCAAGATTAATGTCGCTAAAGTGGGCGGCTATGTGCCAGGTGCTGAAGTTTTATAGCTATTAAAGATTAATGTAGTACAAATGTACTACATTTGATTTGTGGGTAACTAATTAGCCGCATTGATCGCGTTGATTAACGCCTCTTTATCAATGTCATCGCGCATGTGAATTATCCCGCGGATAAGCTTGGCGGCCGTTACTTTTTTACCCATCTCGAGTTCTAATTTTTGAAGCCATAGGTTTAGATCTGCTTGGTTGTTTTCGCTTAATCTAATCGATACTGGTTTAGCTCCGGTAGTCACATTACGTTTTGTTGCTACGGTTGTGATTTTATCTTTTGGCTGTTCTAGTTCTTGCTGTTCTTTCTTCTTTTGTCTTCTACGGCTAAGCGATGAAGCACCTTGTAATTTGCTCATATTAATAAATACACTTTTATAAGTTAAAGACGTTCTAGCACTTCTTTTGCAAGATTCTTGTAATCATTAACCACTGTGGAACCTGGCTGATAATTCAAAATGGTTTCACCGGTTACGCTTGCTTGGCCAATTACTTCAGTACGACGAATTGTCGTTTTTAACACCTGCCCCTCGAGGTTATCGAGCTCTTCTTGCAAGTAGTTATTAATGAGTTTATTTGCTTTAGCATACTCATTTCTGAAAACGGCATAATTTACATCGTCAGTTTCTTTAACTTCTTCTAGTGCATCCAAGAGATCGGCAAGACCATTTAATGAAAAGCTTCCGCCATCAACAGGGATAAGAAATAGGTCAGCGGCCATCATGGCATTTACAGAAGTTAAGCTTAGGTTCGGTGGACAGTCGAGTAGCACAATATCGTAATCAGCTTTGATAGAGTCCAGTTGCTTTAATAGGATTCGTTCTCTGTGTACCTTCGTTAAGCTTTGCTCTATCACTCGGCTTAGGCGAATATCAGTAGGGCAGATGTAGAGGTTTTCTATCACGCCTTTTTTAGAAACTGCAGGGATAATTGCATTTTTGATAGGGTTATTTTTTGCTGATTCAAATACGTCTGTTATCGATGATTCAAACTCGAACTTACCACCGGTCATAACAGCTGTTAGGTTGGCTTGTGGATCTAAATCGATAACAAGAACGCGCTTATTTTCTTTAGCTAGCTGGGCCGACAGATTAATTACTGTCGTTGTTTTACCTACGCCGCCTTTTTGATTGATCACTGCAATTGTTTTCACTTTATACTCCCTAATGAAAAATGTAGTACAAATGTACTACATTTAGCTTGGGTGAGGCAAGTATATTATTGTATCTGGCTTATCTACAGGCGTACTACATTAATACTCTAGCACCAGGGACGTAACCTCCGGCTTTCGCTATGTTTTGCTGTAGCTCATAATTATTATCTATAGGTAGTCCGTACCATTTCCTTATTTCTTCAATTGTTCTGAATAAATCTAAAGTGTTAATGTTGGTTATTACCGCGATTCTATCTTTAGCTTTTACTATTGGCTCTCTATCGTTATGCTCTATATAGTGTTCTGCTGAAAGTGGATCATTATATTCGACATGTTCATGAGATAAGTGAATTAATAAGTGATAATTCATATTCTCACTTAGATAAATTTCACATCTTAGGTCACCCCAATGGTCGGGTTGGGGTTCTATTTTATTATTGTCTTGATCGAAAAGGCTGCTGTGATCATGTAATTTAGGATAGTACAATGCACTGCCAAGTTTCTTCTCTATTTCTTTGTTACAAGGAATCTGAAAATTTGTATATTCAGATTGAATCGTTAGAATTCGCTTTCCTGTCATGACGACTGGTGATAAATCTTTAATAGGGTGAAGGTTGAAAGGGAGTTTATCACCAAATTTGAAGCCCGGAACTTTATTCGTTAACAGCCATATTAAATATAAGCAATGAAATATAGGCGTGTCTTGTATAAATAGCCCGCCCATTTTTAATTCTTGATTAGATTTCCATCCTTCGGATTCGCTTCCCCATTTGAATGAGAAGGAACGAGCTCTATTACTTAAATGATGTTGATATTGATAGCATATATCTACAAACTCAGGAATAATAATCAATAGGTTAATCCTCTCTAATATTAAAGAGTTAATATCACCTTGATTTATGTCTTCATGGCTCATATCTTCTAATTGGCATTTATTAAGTATTACGTTTATATATTCTTGGCTAGTTAAGCTTTTTAGCAATTTTCTGTGAAATCTATTTTCAGTAACAAGATCAAAATCATTGAAAAAAGACTCCAAATCATTGTAGATTTCAGCATATTCGAATCTGCCTGGGTTCCTACGAGGAGCACCGCAAAGATCTACAATTCTTTCCATCAAGTTCGGTGAAATAGTGCCTTTACCACCTTTCATTTCGCTAATCCTTTCTGGGTCAATACTTAGTTTTTCAGCTAGAACTTTTTGATTCTTACCTAATCTTTTGAAGTTAGCTATAGCATGATTAATCCATAAGATAGTGTCGTGTTTTGTTAATGCAGTCACTGTTATTCCCTATATAAAGTTACAGTTAAGTTACAACTAAGACTTTAACTGAAAACAATAAACTTGTAATTACAAATTTTGCGTAATTACATGTAATTAATTACACAATGACTTAACGCTTTGATTCACATCTATTTTAATTGATATACCACCTCCAGAATCCGGCGAACTTAGCTTCTATCGCTATGTGAAATCTAGCAAACTAACTATTACAGACACGTAGCTGCACCTGTAAATACCCGATTTAGTTATCCACCGTTTTTGTGGGTAATCGGTGCACAGACTGCCTTTCAATAGCAGAAGTTACTCTGCGCGTTATCACCTTTATTTTCAATAGACCGTACAGGGTCGATTTTATCTCTAGATCTAAAAAGCCTCCCATTAGGAGGCCAATTTCAATGAGCCAATACAGATTAAGTGGTCTGAAGTTAAAGTTGGGAGTTATCAGCTGTAGTGGTGCCACAAGATAAGAGGCTCGAGTCAGAAGACAAAACAGTTTAATCGTTTTTAAATAATTAACATTATAGCCTGTTCAGATTCCATAAATATTGATGACGGGGAAGCATACAGCCAATAAAATACAACTATTTTTGATTTGTTTCGCGCTTACATTGTGCGTTAACACATTGCTTTTTATATGAGTTTTTCTACAGTCGATACTTTTGGTTATTCTTACTTTCATTTTAAGGAAACGCTATTATGGCAGGATTTCATGTAAAGAACGGAGTAATGATTATGGGTAGTCAACCTAAGCCAGCTGAAGAAAAATCGCCAGTTAAAAGTCAGCTATCGAAAGAGCAATTAGCCACGAAAAACTAGCTGAATATGATCTACTTAAAAGTCACATGTTGTAAGGGTCTTAATCTTTTTGGTATTAATTCCATTTAAAATGATTGGTTTCTTTATTGAATACGTTGTATTCGGCGGCTCCGCTGAGCCTTCAAACCAAGGTAGTTTTAACAAACGAACCTATGGAGATAACAATAAAGCCAACTCTATGGGCGAGTTGCGTCATCAACCATATCAACATCATGATGATTAAAAATGAAGAGCATTTACTTATTATCTGAATCGTAAAGTTTCAAGCTTAAGCGCTAACTCATTTAAAACGATCAAACTATTTTGCCTTTTGACAGATCGCATCTGACAGCCATCAAACATCCCAATACCTATTCCATTGCCACAATAGAATAAGTATTACCTGGTAATATGTATTCTACTTACAACCCCACCGCGCCGTCCACCGGACCCTTACTGGTATTGGTATCACTAATTGACCACAAGCTAAAAGGCTAATCTAATCCATGCATGTGCCTATTTATTGTTAGCTGTTCTGCGCGTTATCTCCTTGATGTTAAAGCTGAATATTTATGTTATCATGCTGCCTAACACCATCGTTTCCGCACATACCAATTATGTTTTTTCCCTGTACGCGGGGGTTAGCGGTGAGGTTTTCAACACGCCTAGCCTGAACGTGGTGTTTTCCCTGTACGCAGGGGTTAATGGAAGTGAGTGTTATAGTTATAAAGTTCCCATATCAGGGGTTAGTTGAAGTGAGTGTTATAGTTATGACCTCCCTGTACGCAGAGTCTAGTAATGGTTCGCTACGTAAAATCTAGCGAACTAACTCCCACCAAGAATTATTCCAGGCACGTAGCTAACGGCCATAAAATCACCTGTTGTCACAACATATAATTATTACCTGGTAATAATCATCGTTACTTGAACCCGATCATCGTTATGCTAAAGTTAACTATTATGTTGTTAACTACAAAAGGTGAGTAGAAATGAGCAATATCATGATGGTCTTATTATTGATAGTTATTTTATTAGCTCCCGTTGCCATATACACGGAATATTGCGATTACAAAAGAAGAAACTCCCACAAATAATCATTCTATGCACGTAGTTGCCACATATGGCAGCGCATTGCTATTTTTTATAATTGGCTATGTAGTAAAGGCCACCAATAAAAATGACAACTGAAACGGTGAGCATAATGCCCCCAAAAATTTGAATTGAATTCATAAATCCCACCCTACTAATTAAAAATCAGAATACTACGTAAAATCTGGCTAACCAACGCCCACAAATTATAATTTTAGACTCGTAGCGAACGGTAATTATACAGCATAACGACCTATTTCTGTTGTCACAACAGAAATATAGTGTCATTATCTGTTGTGACAACAGGAACAGGGCAGGTTAATAATGAAATATCGATTTCGATGGAGCGATCCACAAATCATCACGGTTCTGAATCGGATTAATGATGACCGTAAATCACTAACTAGACGAGAATTATTTAATCGGGAGCTGTCGGCGGCTGAGGAAAAAATTCTTAGATGGACTCCTAACAGTATCACTGATGAGATCACTACATTCATACAGACCGTTTGTACTGATCGATACATTGGCACATTGAGAACCCTGATTCGCAGTAAAACATTTAGCGGTAAAATTGATTCTAGCGCGACCACTCGCCTGAGTTCGACGGCATTAACGAGACTAAATATTTTAACTGGCCTCGATGAATGTAAAAACTTGAGCAGGTCGGAAATTATAGAGAGAGCTCTCGATCAGTTTTGGGATGAGATAATACAAAATTCTGTTGTAACAACAGATAATGATAATATTTAATTGCCAGTTTAATAATTTAAGTATAAATTGGTTGTATCTAAACGTCTAAAGTGGGCTTGAGACATATATTAAATACCCACTTCACTTCCAAAAAACGAGTGCAAATACGAAAGTATATTTTTCGTATCTGTGTGATTCGTTACTCGAACACCAATGAGAACATTAGGGCATTTCGTTCTCAAGCCAAATTTATTTGGCGCCCAACTTCCAATACTAAAACAATTCATTATAGACACCGATCATTGATCTCTTGATCTGTTACATAACAGATCAAAAAATCTGGCGACCAGAATCGGGATCCCGTAAAACTCAACCCAAAATATATTTTTCAAAATTCATATCCGGCTAACCTACTGCCAAACATCAACCTCATAAAAAGGACACGCGATCATGACCGATTTACAGCGCAAGCTAAACCTGGAAAACGAACAAATTGCAGAACTCCGCGATGATATTTCGAAACTAGAAATTTCCACACACGAACTAGAAATGTGGCAATTCACGATTAACGCAGTACTAATAGATGCTGGGTTACTAAAACGAATTGAACCCAAAAAGTAGGCCCCGCAATAGGGGGCCTACTTTAAAACACCTAGGATGCTCCAGTTAAATTAGACGTAGTCAAATTTGACTGGAGCGCAGCGGAGGTTCCACTAGCCGCCGAAGGCGGCTGATTTTGGCCAACTTATACGGTATAAAACCAGTTATAACCTGGTGTCCACCATGTATCCACCAAAAAAACAATATTTTAATTTAAACGGAAAAATACGGAATTTATGACGGAAAGTGGCGGAAACCACAATGACGAGATTCAATATTTTTCATTAGCACACGGTTAAATTCAGCAGTGGCCATGTCACATCACAATGTCTGAAACCATGTGTAAATTATGAATACCGGAACACACACGAACGATGCTGGAGGCATCTTCTCAGCGATCTTTTACTATATTGCGCGATGCTAACGCCGCGATATAGCGCATTTCTAAAATGCGTAGAAAGTGAAAAAAAATGGGCGTCCTCTCTGACCTGATGAAATTCCTGATCTTATTGTTAGCTGTTTCAGCAGCATACAGACAGGCAAATGTGATTGTAGATAGTGTGTGTTTTTAGTTTAATTTTTTATATTCGGTAGGTGCAAATGGGTAAAAATAGCAAAGCACGGGAGGTTGGAGATCGACATGAGAATAAATTTAATTATGGTTTAGGAAGTAGATCGATGGAGCGTGCCGGCATTACTGCGTACTGTGAGGCTAAATTAGACACTAAAAGTAACGGCACAAATACGTTGAATAGCAGTAAATCCGCATGGGGCCAATTTACCAGATTTATCAAATCTGAACTCAATGTAAAAGATCTTCGGTATATTGAAAGAAGTCATGTGGAATCGTTCGGAACTAAGCTAGCTGAACAGGTTGAAAATGCACAGTTCAAATTTGATATTAGTTCGGCCAAAACATATTTGAGTCAGATTAACGGCATGATGAACGCAATTCGTGGAGATTACAGATGCAGTGTCAACGCCCAGGATATCGCAGGTTTGAGGGAGGCGATCAGTCAGATAGCTACCGTTCAACGAGCTTTCACGCAGGAAAAATTCACTGCTATAAAATCTACGTTGAATGACAAAACGTCTGCTCAACTAGAGGTCCAGTATCAGTTTGCCATGAGAATTGAGGAGTCTAGCCTGATGAATTACAAACAACAGCTAGCGCAGGCAGAGATGAAAAAAACCTTAACAATTGAACACGCCAAAGGCGGCCAAAAAAGAACGATTAAACTGGACAAAAATCAGGACAAAAGATCTCAGCAGATCAGCGCATTACGAGCTTGTGCAGATATTCAAAATCAACAACGAACTCTAAATTTAGTTGATGCTGAAAAATCGAAAATCCAACATTATCAGCACATATACAGCCAGTTGCGAAATGTCGATCTAAAAACGCACGATTGTCGTAAAACCGCCGCTCAGGAGATGTATCAACAACACAGCGGGGCTAGGTGTCCACTGGCCTCTGGTGTTGAACATAAATTTAGGTTTAGCGATATAGCTGAACAACTTAACTGTACGATCCAGCAGGCAAAACACATAGATTATTCAGCCAGAATCGCGGTATCTAAATACCTAGGCCATCACAGATTAGACGTCACAAACGCCTATCTGGGTTAATCGATGGAGTTAAAAATGGAAATAAACAGTCAACAGAAAAACACCAGACCGGCACGAAAAAAAACCACAACAAACCCTCTAAAAAGGGCAAAAACGCTCGAGGCTCAGGCCCGACTTAACCTTAAAGGTTGGCTAGGTAAGGGAGGAAAAAGAAGTCGATCTGATGAATTTAAATATTTTCTTATTTTCTTGGAATTCATTGAACAAAAGGGAATCTCCGATTTAGATAAAATCAGTAGAGCTAATGTATTGGAGTATTATCGAACGCTAGAAAACGACAATATGGCTCCAAAACAGCAGTACAATCATTATCTAGTGATTAAGCGTACCCTGAAGATGAAACTCCCGGAACCGAGGCAGTGGACGGAGATCAAAAACATAAAAAACCACGAATTAGCGACTAAAACACTACATGAAAAATTTAATTATCTGTCTACCGAGGAGTTAATCACCCAAATGAAAGTGATCGACGACATACTAACAGATCGAAAACGCTGATAATCACACCGCGAACAACTACCGCGCTACGCTTGGTCGCCCTTTCGATGCAAAACAGCATCTACAGTGCTCATAACCAAAATATTTATAGCGATTAAAGATCTTTGAATGTATCAGGATTGGTGAGTGGTATTGTTGGATTCTGGTCACACTCTACCACGCAAAAACACAGTTAAGTATCTCGCGTAGTAGTGTATAACCAGAGGGTTCTATATCAGGCTCGGAGCCGTGTATATCGCCATATCTGGGTGGTATCGAACATAGTATACCACTTGTAGGTTCATGCTTTATGAGCACCTAATCAGAGTCCCTACATTCACTAACAACGTATGCGGCAAGGGTAAACCCAATATACTCACAGTTGTTAATGACTCACTCTATTCTTGCGGCCTATGATTAGAACCAAAACTAGCCGCTGTACTACGTTGTTAACGATTGCGTGAAATAGCGCGTACTTAATATAAATCCCGTCCTAGGCTACTACGATTCAATCACACCCTAACATTTTACAAACGTCTGATAGGTTAGCAATTTAACGATTTACCCTGTAGTAAATACAGTCGAGTTTATGAGCAAAAGATTTATATAGAAGAAGTGAGTGTTACGAGGATACTTGAAGTTTAAAACGAGTTGCTCTAAACTATGGGTAAATCCCAGTGAACTGATTTCGCGTCGGTTCACTCACGTAATGGATGTTTCAGCATCGCATTACATAAACCTCGAAAGCTTGCAGGCTGACGGGGTTTTTTTTCGTCTGGACAAAATACTACGTCTAATTGGCTAAGATCTCAAGTGATTACGCGAACAAACCTTTCCTATTTTTTTTGATTCATCTACCAAAACCCCTTTATATCGTTGTTACAACGCTATAAATAGTGAATTCAGGCGTTTCAGCCACATTTTATCCGAAACACACTTTCCCCGATGTGGTGCAAAATCTTCTAGCCATAATTGTGGGTTAAAATCGGTTTTAAAGGGTCAAAACAAGCGTTAGAGGGTGTTTTTTGTGTGAGTGGTGAAATGGCACTGCGCATTATCGTCTTTATGTTCAATAGCCCGCATATAGACGATTTCATCCCAAGATCTAAAAAGCCTCCCGTTAGGAGGCCAAATTCAATGAACCACTACACACCGACATTCGTCAAGGCTGAGGGAGTGGACAACCTCCCTCATTCCTGATCAGAAGAGGTGATTATCTGATTTGATAGCCCGCTATCACTGTTGCTGCAACTATGAACATTCCGCCGAAAATACGGTTTTGAACCACTTGGTGTCTCTTGCTGTTCATCCAGCGTGATAGTTGGGCGGCCAGGCTTGCGTATCCAATCATGACAGTAATATCAGCCAGAATGAGGGTTGTCCCCATGACTACGTATTGAGTTATCTTGGTGTCAGCATGTATGTCGATAAACTGGGGGAACAACGCCAGAAGAAATATAGTTGCTTTGGGATTTGTGAGGTTCACAAAGGCTGCCACCCAAAACTGTCGCTTTTTACTCTCCTTACTCGAGACTGAAGCTCCCATCTCTAATGGCGTTTGAGTCCATTTTTTATAGCCAAGCCAAACCAAGTACGCCACCCCTAGCCACTTAACAACTTCAAAAGCAAGGCTTGATGAGGCTAACAACTTGCCTAAACCAACACCAACAAGGATGATTTGGATACCATACCCGAGCTGCAATCCTAATATAGACGGTAATGTTCGTTTCACACCATTCTGAAGCCCGTTGCTCATAGTATTTACCGCACCTGCGCCAGGAGAGATAGATATGAACAATGAAGCAACAAGAAAAGCTAACCAGAGTTCTATTGTCATGTGATGCTTGCACCTTGTATTTGTTTATGGATTTGTAGTACCAACTATCTTACTATCCATGACAGGAATTGCCTTTCCTTCTTCAATTGATATAAGGGTAATATTGTAATAGTCTTTCTATTTAAAGCCATATAAGGTGGAGTCTTTACATGAAACAGGTAGATAAAGTAGACATTGCCATTATGGATCGCTTGCAACAGAATGGTCGCCTGACGAACGCAAAGCTAGCTGTAGAGCTTTCGCTGAGTGAAACACCTTGCTGGCGACGGCTAAAAAGTTTAGAGGAAGAAGGGTTCATCGAAGGCTATCAGGCCAACTTGAACCGTAAAAAACTGGGATTTGGCGTTATGGCTTTTGTTCAGCTCACTTTCATCAAGCACGATGTAGAGATAACAGAAACATTTGAAGCCATCATCCAGTCCTCTGCCAATGTACTGTCTTGCTACAATACAACAGGCGAAGCAGACTTTATGTTACAAGTAGTTGCCAAGGATCTTGATGACTATAGTCGCTTCGTCGAAAGGGTTCTGAGAAAACTACCTGGTGTATCCATAATTAGTTCAAACATATCTCTTAGAGAATTGAAGTCATCAAGTCGATTACCAATAACTAGTTCCAGCTATGGCTAAAGCGTTCTATCTCCACTTCTAATAGACAGATTGCCTCTTGAAATAAAAGAACGTAATATTGTTGTGGTGCAGTGAATTTGGCTGTCTACTAAGAGGTTCACTCACTGCGTATAACGCATGTTATGTAAGATCAGAACAAGATTATGGTTCGCTACGTTAATTCTAGCGAACTAACTCCCACCAAGAATTATTCCAGGCCCGTAGCTGACGGCCATCAAACATCCCAATGAGATTTCCTGTTGTTACAACAGAATTAGTATTATCTGGTAATATTTATTCTACTTACAATCGGGCTGTCCACCGCTGCCATCGGGCCGTCCACCGCCGTCTATCGGGCTGTCCACCGCTGTCTATCGGACTGTCCACCGCTGCCATCAGGCTGTCCACCGCCGTCTATCGGGCTGTCCACCGCCGTCTATCGGACTGTCCACCGCCGTCTATCGGACTATCCACCGCCGTCTATCGGACTGTCCACCGCCGTCTATCGGACTGTCCACCGCCGTCTATCGGACTGTCCACCGCCGTCTATCGGACTGTCCACCGGATCCTCACTGGTATTGGTATCATTAATTGACCACAAGCTAAAAGGCCAATCTAATCCATCCATGTACCTACTAGTTTTTGATAATACCCATCATAAACCCGATCATCGTTATGCGTATTATCGCCTTTATGTTCAATAGGCCGCTCAGGGACGATTTTATCCCAAGATCTAAAAAGCCTCCAATTAGGAGGCCAATTTCGATATTTCACTACAAATTATCTAATTGATGATACAAAAGGACAAGCTGGTAGCATTTGGAATGTCACATAACTTTAGTTATCGTTGACCACTGTCAGTTTTGGCTTGCCTTGGGTTGATATATAATCCCTAACAGCATCTTCAGCAGATTTTCTCATTTGTGTTTCAGTGTAATTTGTCAGCCACTCATCATAACCACCATTTACACTGGTATGGTGAAGAATTGCAGCGGTTCCATGTAAACGTTTACCGTCAGGAGTTACAACTTTCAACGAACATTTGTTCTTATTTTTTTTATCCATGCCAGCCTCTTATGTCAAATAATAAAGTGCCCTTGTAGGCGTAAAAGAGGCTGCCTAAACGGAAGCCTTTAATAAATATAGTGTAAAATATTTACCCGCGCACTATTTGCGATATACGACCAGGAGTTAAATCTACATCACGTGCAATATCAACATGCGAAACGCCTTTAGCTGCCCGCATCTGAATTTCTAGATCTCTAATTCGCATACTATTAACAGCATCACTTCTTTCAAGAGCGTTTAAACGATTATCTACATCACTAAAACCTTGATCAATATTATTACGGATAGTAGTTAATGTTGCTCGGATTGGAACTTGTTTTTTACCTGCCATTTGACACCTCATGAATAATATGAAATTAACTATATAACGATACCTTACCACCTAAATCGCCAATGTAAAATGATTTATCACAACACCTTGTTATTTAATTTTAAACGCTTTAAAAACAACAACTTAAACAAATAATACCCAACCCATTAAACATTGCATTAAAAAGCCTTTAAAAACAACAACTTAAAATCGCAATGTTTAGCGGAGCTCCATGGCGAGCTGTATTTTCGATTGATTAACAGAAAATACTCGTATCGACTCTTATTTTTAATATTGGGAAACCATAGGTATGGGCGATATAAGAGAAAACAAGTTGAAAATTAATTTTATTTTAATTTCGCGATCAAAATAGAATAAACCCCTTTCATGCTCGAGGTGTCACTCATAAATGACTGCGTATTATCACCTTCATGTTCAATAGGCCCCATATCGACGATTTTATCCCAAGATCAAAAAAACCTCCGATTGGGAGGCTAATGTTATGAACCACTACAACCCTCACTCTGGGTTACGTTTATACACTGCTTTGTTATCTGATGTTTTATATGACAGCGTCACAATTCCCATAGACTCAGCTTTCTTTCTAAAAGAGCGTCCGAATGCTTTAGGACTTTTAACCTGAGACCAAGAATCACCTAAAAGCTCTATCAAAGTAAATTCGTCTCCCTCATCTTTCATGTGAGCCTCATGTAAAGCTGAATGTAACAAAGTAGTTTGATCAATCATCTTCTCCTCCTTTCCTAGCTTGATGGCGTCTTTAATTGCTTTTTGTATGAATTTTTCAAGTCCCATCTCCCCTGAAAGCTCAATAGCATCTTTTAATTCTTGTTCATTAACATCAACAACTATATTCATAACCACCTCATCAAAACACTATATAAAACCAATTCTATGATCATTCTATGTAAATTCTATGCGATTGTATACGTTTAAAATACTTTTATAGATCTCTAAAAATTAAAAATGGCTCGTCAAAATGCCCCATAAGATATCCTGCAGTGACTTAAACCCGATCATCGTTGTGCGTATTATCAATGTTCAATAGACCGCATATCGACGATTTCATCCCAAGATCAAAAAAGCCTCCGATTAGGAGGCCAATTTCAATGAACCATTACACTTCACTAACTCCCACCAAGAATTATTCCAGGCACGTAGCTGACGGCCATCAAACATTCCTATGAGATTTTCTGTTGTCAGAACAGATAAGTATTACCTAGTAACACTTATTGCCATTACTTAAACCCGATCATCGTTATGCGCGTTATCGTCTTTATGTTCAATAGGCCGCACAGGGACCATTTCATCCATAGAACAAAAAATTAACCCAGTTAAAAATATCCCACTACAACAAATATTACCCATGGTTTTTATTTTATTGTAAATAGTGTGTAATTAAGAATGAATTTCATACTATTACTATTTATAAAAAAAAATCAATGTCATTCATGCTCTAAAAAGTCTCATATGATAAGCTGTTACATGTCTAACTTTACAACGGTTATCACCAATAACATCAAGGAAATAATAGACTTGCCAACCTTAACGACTATACGAATTAATTCGTTTCAAGAGTTCTTAAACCATGTTGATCAGGGGCAAAACAGCGTTGAATCCTCTTTATGGTTCAGAGGAGCGGGTAAATCTAGCTACTCACTGTCTCCATCTCTTCATCGTCATACTAATGTGACAGATAGTGGGTCACTGTTGGAATATGAGAAAAAGCTCTTAACTCGATTTAAAGAACGATCTGTACCTTACTTGCAACATCGCATAGACGATGTATGGGAGCTTCTATTCTTAATGCAACACCACGGCATGCCAACACGTTTACTAGATTGGACTGAAAACCCCTTTATCTCTTTATTTTTTGCGTTAAGCTCCGCAGAAAAATCACCAAATGGAGAATATCTAGATGATGCTGCGGTTTGGTTGTTGTCACCACCTAAATGGAATCAATGTGTATTTAGTAATATAAGTTACCGTGGAGGCGCAATGTCTCCCTCTGATACGACAGTTAATAGCTACCAGCCTAATACTGAAGCTCAATTAATGCATGAACATCCAGTAGCAATTCTTGGCATTCATAACAGCCCTCGAATTGTGGCTCAAAGGGGCTCTTTTTGCTTGTTTGGTAAATCATTGATACCAATGGAAACCATTTATGAAAATGGTAATTTCGAGCAAGATACACTCAAAAAAATTGAGATACCCAGCTCAATCATTGGCGATTTACTCGACAAGTTAGTTTGGATGGGCATCACTGATTCTGTCGTTTATCCAGACTTGGAAGGTTTGGCCAAGGAAACTAAACGTCTATTTGGATTTGGAGTTTAAATGTTTAAAGTACAGTCACATCAAACAAAAACACTAAGTTGGTGGTACAAGCAGCGTAGTGAAATAGATTTTGAACCTTCATATCAACGAAAAGGAAATCTTTGGGGTGATAGAGATAAGGCATATTTAATTGATTCAATAATCAATGGTTTCGATGTACCTAAAATTTATTTAACTGATTTCACAATTGTAAATTCAGCCCTTAATGAAAAAAACCTGTCGTATTCAGTTATCGATGGTCGACAGCGATTGGAATCTATCTTTGCTTTTATGGGGGATAAAATCCCGCTAAATAATGACTTTGTCTATTACGAAAACCCCAGTTTAAAGATCGGTGGAAAGTACTATTCTGACCTCAAAATGAACTACCCTAAGATCATTGAGGTACTTGAGGAATTCAATCTAGATGTAATGAGTGTCATTGCCGATGATGTAGCAAAAATCAAAGATCTTTTCATCCGTCTAAATAAAAGTAAACCATTGACTGGTGCAGAGCTAAGGAATGCGATGGAAGGCATCATACCGGACTTAATTCGAGGTCTGGTAGATAGACCATTTTTTAAGACCAACATCAAGTTTTCCACACAACGTGGTCAAGATAGTAATGCTGCAGCCAAAATACTTCTAATTGAACATCGGAAACGGTTTGTGGATACTAAAAAATCAAACCTAGATAAATTTGTAAATGAAGGAACCAAATCGGAAGAGCCTGAAATATATGTCGATTCCGCCTTTGCTGCGCAAAAAATAATAGATTCCATGCATGAAATATTTGAAAGTAGCGACCCTTTATTAGGTGCTCAGGGAATACTATCAATATTTTACATATTAATTAGAGATCACCAAGATAAACAAAGCTTAATTCGACCGTTCTTAGAAGTATTCATGAGGGATAAAAAGATTAATGTCGACTTGTCTAAGCTTGGAGAGACCGAGGTAGATCAAGCCTACATAACCTTTGATGCATTCATAAAAAATGCCAATGACAGTGGCGGTTTAAAAGGTAGCTACGATATTTTAAATGATAAATTTTGTGATTATTTAAGAAGCGTATAAAAAATTAAGTGCTATCACTGCGCATAACGCATGTTATGTAAGATCAGAGTCTAGTAATGGTTCGCTACGTGAAATCTAGCGAACTAACTCCCACCAAGAATTATTCCAGGCACGTAGCTAACGGCCATCAAACATCCCAATGAGATGTTCCGTTGTCACAACAGAATTAGCATTACCTGGTAACGCCTACACTCGTTCAATTTCCCTGTGTGATAAGAATGGCTGGATTGACGTTTAAGTGGCCTTCCAGGAGGGTTGAGAGGCTTCAAGTCGTAACTTACATACTTCTTATTACATATTATCGTCTTTATGTTCAATGGGCCGCGTATCGCCGATTTTATCGATAGAAAACTTCGCCTCCAACAAGGAGGCAAAGTTAGATACATTAATCACTTTAAGATTTAAAAGTTAAATGCACATCAGTAACACCGCGATCTTTTAACGCAGCCACCAAATCTTCAATAGTCGCTAACTCCAAAACAGACATTAAACCAGCATGATGAGCTTCTTTAATGAGTTCATCGTCTCCTTCAATGAGTTCATCTTCAATTTCATAACTACCCCCGCCAAAAAGGGCTTCATTAAGTTTCTTCCACGTCTGCATTGTAGGTATCGCCTCACCCCTCTCATATCGACCAGGCATTACATTTGATATACCAGCTTCATCAGCGAGTTCAGTTAGTGTTAACTCAGCATCCATTCTTTCACGACGTAATACACTCGAAAAATTGTTCGCTCTAGGGTTCGGTAGCATAGCAGTCTCCATCCATATCAATAAAGTTATATTTCATACCCAATATAACCCTCAAAGTATGAACGTGCAACTTAAAGTTATATATTCATATCAACAAACGCTACAAAACCACACCAAGAGTCACATCAACATACCAAGAAGTTCGATACCGGTATGCAAAGTTACATACTGTGACGTGAATATATAACGATGAAAAAACGCGAATATAAAGATGCAACTCTCCATTCGTTAGTTTCACGACCTGGCGAAGATAAATATATAACGATGAGGTAGGCCTCAATGAACTAAAACCCTTCAAAATATAGTTTACATAACTTAAACTACATCGATCATTAGTAATATTATCTTACGCCAACATAATCGCAAAAAACGACATCTAAGCAATTGTTGATATTATGATAATCAAGTGCTATCGTTATCTAAGGTCCACTTTGAATGAGAGGGAAAACATGAAAATATTGGAATACCTAAGCTTTAAGAATGCAGATACTTTCAAAAAAGAAAAGGGGGTTGCATACCTTCCAACATCCAAACTACGAGTTAATACAAAATATATAATTTGCCTAAAACATATGAATGACTCCCGCTGCCAGTTTGATTCAGGCAGTAAGCATGCGGCAGCACATTTTATAGGTGAAATATCCGGTTACAAACTGACTAATCCTGATGTATCAATAAAAGAGGGAAAAAAGAAAAAGACATATCGCGGGATAGTTCAATTGAAACGCTGGGCTAGCCTTCCAGATATAGATGTAATGTGGACACCAAAATCATCTACAATGCACTACAAAGATATATCCAACTTAAGTGATATGGGCATTGACGAGACAAGTCTAGAGTGGCAAACATTCGGCACTACTGAAGATGAAAAAGACCTTTCACTTATCGTAAAGGAATCAGAGGCCGCAATAGCTAAAAAGCTTAACTTAGAAAGTGATCAGATCAAGCTGACGATTGAAATCGTAAACCTTAAAGTCACACTTTAGCTACACTGTATTGGTATAGCTAACTAAAAGGTTAATACCACTACGCATATGTAAGATTGAGCTCGATATGGTGGTTCGCTACGTAAAGTCTAGCGAGCTACCTCCCACCAAAAATTATTTTAGGCGCGTAGCTAACGGCCATCAAACATCCCAATGATATTTCCTGTTGTTACAACAGAATTAGTATTATCTGGTAATATTTATTCTACTTACAACCGGACTGTCCACCGCCGTCTATCGGGCTGCCCACCGCCGTCCACCGGATCCTCACTGGTATTGGTATCATTAATTGACCACAAGCTAAAAGGCCAATCTAATCCATGCATGTGCCTACTAGTTTTTGATAATACCCATCACAAACCCGATCATCGTTATGCGCGTTATCGTCTTTATGTTCAATAGCCTGCACATCGCCAATTTAACCTCAAGATCTAAAAACCCTCCCATTAGGAGGCCAATTTCAATAAACCACTACACTATCAACTCTAATGAATGACCTCAATATGGAATAGGCTTTGGTTTGTTGAAGATTTAATGTAGTACAAATGTACTACATTCAAAGATCGTTAGTTAGCTGCATTGATTGCGTTGATTAAAGATTCTTTATCTATATCATCGCGCATGTGAATTATCCCGCGAATAAGCTTGGCTGCAGTTACTTTTTTACCCATCTCGAGTTCTAATCTTTGAAGCCATAAATTTAGATCTGCTTGGTTGTTTTCACTTAACCTAATCGATACCGGTTTAGCTCCGGTTGTCACATTACGCTTTGTTGCTACGGTTGTTATTTTATCTTTTGGCTGATCTATTTCTTGTTGTTCTTTCTTCTTTTGTCTTCTACGGCTAAGCGATGAAGCACCTTGTAATTTGCTCATATTAATAAATACACTTTTATAAGTTAAAGACGTTCTAGCA
>JAESRX010000026.1 GCA_016764435.1 Flavobacteriaceae bacterium
TTTATCCTTACCGTAAATATTTAGGTAATAGTCTGTAAAGCCTTCTCCGTTCAGTTTTATTAGTGTGAGCCACTGGTCTTGTTCAAAAGGTAATGTCATTTTTTATCACTATTGTTTGTTGGTTATCTACTAAAGAATCATTTACCTTATATTGTTTAAGGTTACACGAAAAACCAACAGAGCCCCACATGCCAAACCTTTCAACTTTAATAAATTCTACGTCAGTTATTTTATATTTTAAACTATCATTTATTGTAACATAACAACCATTTTCAATAATTTGTGATGTCTTTTGATTTATTTCTAATATTAAAGTTTTCTTTTCATGTATTTCTAGTTTATCTTTTAAATATATTTCATTATCATTAGGGTTATTCAATGCTTCAAAAGATATTGTTTCTATTTCTTTAAAATTATCAAATAAAATATTACCTCCAATTCCCATTACATTCATTAAACCACAAGGGTCATCTTTTTTAAGGTGATTATTACAGCCTAAAAAAATAAAAACTACTATTATCAATAACTTATTTACACGCCACATATCCATAATAATTTGTACTAAAAACTTCTGGATTAATTTTAATTTCCTTAATGTCTCCCCAAGTAAAAACTTTAAAATCGTATTTATCCCATGTTATTGTTCCTCCAATAACTCCTTCAAAAACTACCCAATGCTCAATGGTGCTATAAAAACCTGATTTCTTCTTATATATCATATTCGTATGTATTAACATAAATATATCATAGCTTTTTAAATATAATTCTTGCATTTTAGCAACTTCTCTAGAAGATGCATCGCCCCACAATAATGTGCTTTTTTTAGCAACTAAATTGGTCTCATCTATTATATCTTTAGATTTAAACATTTTAAACATTATTTTTCCTATTTCATGAGGTAATGTAGCCCCATCAAAACTCCAATCCCCACCACCATCATAATCTCTAAATAAATTTTCTTTATCTCTAATTAAGGAAAATGAAATCCAATCACAATATGGCATTCTATAGGGATACTGATTATTAGTAACAGGATTCATGTCTAATAAATGTTTACTATCAGAAACATCAATTGAATAGTCCTTAATTTTTGAAAGACCTTTTCTATGTAATTCTAAAACAAATCTTTTATAGAGATCATATTTTCTTTTGGCTAAAACATACATTATAGCAGCCATCCCACACAAAGGCGTATTTTTCTGATTAGCTAAAAAAGGTTTTCTTTCTCGCTCTTCAACTTCTTTTTCTATAATTTCCCTATCAAACCACCTAAAACGATAATGATGAAAAACGTCTAAACTGCCTTCCTGTTCTTTATCTTCTATATAGGCATAAAAGGTTATCATTTTACCACATAACTCTAAATCATCAGCTTTAAAAATTACTTCATCTCCTTTACTTTTAAACACCCCAATTATAACACTTGGGTCATCATATGTATATCCCCAATTAATAGTCTCTAAATATTTTGGTTTTTTATTATCAAAATATTTTTTAATCTTTAATTTGTACTCTTTACCATAAATCATTCCTTCTTCAGTGCCTCCGTTTCCTTTATTATCAGAACCTTCATCAAGGTCAAGAATTTCTATAGTTTCTATGGCATAGCAATTTTCTTGTTCTGTATCTGCATTACGAATTTTCCTTTTTAAGGTCGTTTGAGTTTTCTTGTCGGGTATTATGCTAGCACTTTGAATGAGCATTTTTGGCTGAAAGTCGGGTGCGATACTATCAGTATCACTAGGCATAATTTCGGTAAGTACGCTTTGTTGAAGGTCGTCTGTGATTTTTATTTCGGTACCTCCGTAAGTACACATTATGGTAGAGTTTGCTAATAGTGCTGGAGCGTCTTGCACAATTAAATCTCCTGTGTTTTTCCAATCTTCAGTAGTAATTACCGATTGACAAGGAGAAGATTGGTAAGAGCTTTGTTTACAGTTGCCTTCAAAAATTAAATTTACCTTTTCCTTGTCTTTTGTAGTAGCAAATAGTTTGTCCTGTAGTTTTATCTCGTTGGAAGTTACTTTTAACTGCCCCTCAGGTTTAGTACAAAGTTGGCATTCTATTTTAGCTCCATCGCATACATAATTATCTGCCATCTCTATAGTTGTTTTATGCTTATGGTTTGAGATTTTAAATAGTCCGCTCCGTATTTTAATGTCATCTTAAAATCAGCTTGATTTATCCAGCCTGTTTCGGAGTCTATTTTATAGTTTCCTTCATATTCAGTTAATTCAAGTTGTCCTTTAGAGTATCCTTTTCGTTGAAAAAAGGTGTTTATCTTTTTTGTAGGCATCTCTATTTCATTAATTAACCCTTCCATTTTTATATGAATTTTATCATTTTCATTCTTTTCTACCCATGTATAAGTTTCATTAACTATCACAGGGAAATAATTTACTGCTTGTAAATGTGTTTTTTGTTTTTGAATAGGAGATGAATAATCTTTATATAAGCCACTAAATAAAAAGCCTAATAATCGGGACTGTTTTATATCTTCAATTAATTTTTGTTCATTATTGATTTTCTCTTCTAGCCCCTGCAAATATTTTTCTACCATAGCCCCTTTAAATGTAGCTAAAGCAGCTTTTTTAATTTGTTCCCATTGCTTTAAAATTGTATCGTGATTGTTAATAGAAATAATACTTCCTGTTTCATCTGTCGCTATAGTTAATTTACTTACTAATTCCTGTAAACGTTGTTTAAAATTTTCTTGCTTAATTTTAATGGGATCTAGGGTTAATTTTTTAATGTCTGTATTAACACAGTAAATGTTTGTTGGATTAGGGTCTTTTAATAATTCAATAGCAATTTCTTTTTCCAAAAATTCACTAATAGTTTCTCCTTTATCAAGTATTGTTGATGCTAATGAAAAGACATATTTACGCTCATAAACACTTTTAATAAGGTTTAATACGATGCTTTTTGAGGGAATAAATTTTGCTTCTGAAAAGGACATACCCGTCTTTTATTCTGATTTATAATAGCATTTTTTGATGTATTTCACCTGTAAAACAAGAAGAATAAAAACGAGGCAACTAAAATATGTATTTGTAAATTTATTAAAAATTAAACTACTGACAAAAAAATACGTAGAAATACTTGGATAATTCATTTTAAATGCGAATTTGTTGTGTTTTATGTAAATAAGGTCTGTGCTGTTTTTCTGGTTATTAGCCTCAAGCTCTAAAATTAATCATAGAGCCGTCAGGGAAGCTTATATAAGTAGAGTTACGTAGCATCATATGTTTTATTCCTTTAGTTAGATTGTCCATAGATGCTCACTCGAACATACTATTATTTCCTATTTCTATTGGTTCGCTCAATAGATTAAATCATAAAGAATAGGGGGAGCTAAAGATTATTTTAATTCTGTACTTACCATCAGTATATTTATCGTGGTAAAATTTACATTCTCCCCGATCCCACACAAATATTCGCCATCACTACTACACAATTGTGTCGCGTAGCATCCACAAGTAAGCCGTACAGTTATTCACGTGCTAAAAAAACGGAGCCTTTAAAAATGAGTCGGAATTAGAAATTTCACAATCCAGAAGGAGTCTCTTTCGTAAGCTTTACTGTTGTGAGTTGATTGGAGGCTTTTTCCCTTGTTTTAAAAAATAGCTATCATTTTAATTGCACTTAATACTGTGTTTGTCTAATTCTAAACTCATATTTAGTATGAAATTAGTGCCAACGATTAAATCCTCTATAAGAAGTAATCTCTTTTTATCGACCTTTAAACAAAAATCTATCAAGGAAGAAGTACTCCAAATTGTATTTCTTCGTTTCCCTCCACAATTTTCGCAGTTACAGGGGGTATGAGAATTACGAACTACGCGTAGGAGTACATCCAAGTCTTTTTCCGTCATAAATATGCCGACAGTCCCTATAACCAGTTGAATGTTGTGCGCTTCCGAAGGACCATACTCCACACTATAACTGGTTCCATAATCATTTTTGTAAATTAATTCCATGCACTTGTTTTTTAAAATGATTCATGAGCCGTGAAAGCGACACATGATATGCTATATAAAATCACTTTCTAAAGGGATAGTAAAGGCGACAGTGTCTGTAATGCGACTTTATTTTCACGGTGTCCTCTCTTAAAAGGACGCTAGATATACTTATTTAGAATAGTTCTTAATAGCACACTACAAATATATGTTTTATTTTGAATGAATCTAAATAAGGGTGTTAAAATTTAAAAAGAGCTGTTTATTTCACTGAAAATAGCAGCGAAGGATGCTTTTAAAAAGTATTTTTATTAGGTTGCTATCTTCGGTTTGGTAGGCGCTATTTCTTAGTTCTGAGCTGTTCTATAAGAAGGAAAGGGTGTCGGTAAAGGTGTGAGTAGGAAACGGGTTCCTAAAGATGCGATGTGCTGGTATTGAGTTTCTCCCATTGCTTCTCTTTTAAAACGGTATAAAGGAGTCTGAGTGTGCTTTTAAAGAAAAGTAACTTTAGATGAGAAATAAAAAAAGGACCATTCCAGACTCGATTGTTTGCTGTTATGTAGATTATAGTCAATAAAATAGGGGATTAAATAGGGCTATTTAAAGATTCCTTAAGAAACGAGGGGGGAAGTTCTCTGAGAATTACCTAGTACTTTCCTGTGTACAGGTAGAAAATATTTTGGCCGGACGGCAGAAGAAAAGAGTACCTATAATCAATGCCTACAAGGGTATAGAATGAGCATCTTAACTATGTTTTTAACACTAAATACCACCGAAATTTCATCATCATCATCATCATCATCATTAAGTTTTTAAGAATAACTGTTTTACACATAAAAAAACGTCCCTTATTACAAGGGACGTTTTAAATGAAATGATCGTTTTAATTTTGATTATTTTTTGCGATGCATTAAATGGTACACACATGGAATTACCACTAAATTTAAAATAGTAGCGGATAACAATCCTCCTAATATTACAATAGCCATAGGGCTTTGAATTTCATTCCCAGGTTCATCGCCTTTTAAGGCTAAAGGAATCAAGGCAAGACCTGTAGTACAGGCAGTCATTAGAATTGGGTTCAGTCGGTCAATGGCTCCTTCAACTAATAAGGAAATACCACTTTTACCTTCTTTACGCATGTCTTCATACCGCGATACCAGTAATATTCCGTTACGGGTGGCAATACCAAACAAACTGATGAATCCGATGGTGGCTGCGATACTTACAATTCCAGAAGTAAAGTAGACCATTAAAATTCCTCCAATCAATGCTAAAGGTAAATTTATCAGTACAATAAATGATAGTTTTAAATTCTTAAACTCAGAGTAGAGTAATAAGAAGATGACTAACACCGCAAATATTGCAGACAATAATAACGATTTAGAAGCTTTGGCTTCACTTTCAAATTGTCCACCATAAGCTACGTGATAGCCTTCAGGAATCGTAACTTCTGCGTTTACAATGCGTTTAATGTCATTGACTACAGAGCGTAAGTCACGTCCTTGAACATTGGCAGCTACTACTATTTTTCGTTGTACACCTTCACGGCTAATTGTATTTGGGCTACTTACGGACGATATGTTGGCCAGTTCTCCGATAGTAATAAATCCACCGTTCGGTAATTTAACCAAGGTATTTTCGATACTGCTCTTAGAATCTCTGGACGTAGGTTGCATACGAACGATCAAGTCAAAATACTGCTGACCTTCATAAATTTCACCTGCTTTTTCACCTGCAAATGCAATGTCTATTTGTAACATTAAGTCACCAACGGTCATTCCATGAGCGGCTAATAGATCACGTTTAGGAGAAATGCGCAATTGCGGTACTTCTATTTGTTGATCTACGGCAACATCTGCAATACCCTCAATATTTTTGATATTGGTTTCGATGCTTTTTCCTATTTCAAATAAGCGTTGTAAATCACCTCCAAATATCTTAATGGCGATATTGGCACGCGTCCCGGAAAGCATGTGGTCAATACGGTGGGCGATAGGCTGTCCAAGGGTGATGTTTACTCCTGGTACCAAACTTAATTTTATACGTACTTCCTCAAAGAATTCCTCTTTGGTTTTATCCGTTAAGGTGAAGGGCACATCTATTTCGGCAGCATTAATTCCTTGGGCATGTTCGTCCAATTCTGCTCTACCGGTTCTACGAGTTACAACATTTACTTCTGGTAATTCCAGTAATAAACGTTCCACCATTTGGCCTATTTTATTACTTTCATCCAAGGACATTCCAGGAATTCCAACGGCGCTTATGACTAAAGAACCTTCGTTAAATTCTGGTAAGAAACTACGTCCTAACTGTGTGAATACTCCAATGCTTATTATAAAAGCAGCAATGGTAGATAGGATGATGGTTTTAGGTCTTTTTAAAGCTCCTTTTAAGATAGAAGAATAGTGTTTTTGCAACCATCTTTCTACTTTAGTTCCATCAGCTTGTTTCAGTAAAACTTTATCACTTTTTAATAAGTAAGAACACAGTACAGGAGTAACGGTTACCGCGACTACAAGTGATGTTAATACAGAGGTGATAAAGGCAATTCCTAAAGGTTGTAATAAACGTCCTTCCATACCGCTTAAGAAAAATAGAGGTACAAAAGATACAATTACGATGAGGGTTGCAATAATAATAGAGCTACGTACCTCTATGGAAGCGTCTAACACTACTTTTAATACAGGCTCACGGGTTTCTTTTGGTTTCTTTACATTCTGGCGTAGACGTTTAAAAACGTTTTCTACATCCACAATGGCATCATCTACTAGGGCTCCAATAGCAATAGCCATTCCTCCTAAACTCATGGTATTTATGGTGTATCCTAATAGTTTTAATACAATGATGGATACTAAAATAGAGATAGGGATTGCTAAAAGTGATATGATGGTAGTTCTCCAGTTCATTAAAAAGATGAAGAGGATAATTACTACAAAGAAAGCACCTTCTAACAATGTTTTATTCAGGTTATTAATAGACGCTTCAATAAAGGTTGCTTGTCTAAAAATTTGACTGTGAATCTGCACACTTTCTGGCAAACTCGCTTTCAATTCCTCAATAGCAATGTCTAGGTTTTTTGTCAAATCCAAGGTGTTTACACCTGGTTGCTTAGAAATGGTCAAGATAATTGCAGGAGAGGCATCCAAGGAACCATCTCCAATTTTATCTGAACTTCCAATTTGGACCGTCGCTACATCTTTAATTTTAATGGTTTGTCCATTCACTTGTTTCAATACAGCTTCATTTAATGCCTCGATAGAATAGGCACGTCCGTTTCCTTTGATGATGTATTGATTTCCGTGTTGCGTTAACGTTCCTCCAGGAGCATTTTTATTTGCAGCTTCTACTTTTTCTAATAATTCTGGAAGGCTGACATCGTAAAATTTCAGTTTCTCTGGATCGGCAAAAACTTGGTATTGTTTAAAATCTCCACCGGTAACAATTACATTGGCTATTCCTCCAATGGCTTTGATACGTGGTCTTATGGTCCAGTCGGATAAAGTACGTAACTCCATAGAAGATAATTTGTCAGAAGTAATTCCTAATAATAGCACTTCTCCCATAATAGAGGAGATAGGGGCCATGGTCGGATTTCCAACGCCTTCAGGTAAGTTCTCACGTACCATAGGAATGCGTTCACTTACTATTTGTCTGGCGCGATAAATATCAGTTCCCCATTCAAATTCTATCCAAACGATAGAGATCCCAGCGGCAGAGGAAGAACGGATTCTTCGTACATTTGGGGAGCCATTCATGGCAGTTTCCAATTGGTAAGTAACCAATTTTTCCACTTCCTCAGATTCCATTCCATGTGCTTCCGTTAAAATGGTCACTGTGGGTGCCGTTAAATCTGGGAACACATCTACGTTCATGGTTCTGGCTACATAGAAGCCAGAGACACTCATTAGCACAGCTGCTAAAAGTACCATAAATCGGTTTTTAAGCGATATTGATAATATTTTATTTAACATATCTTAGCTATTTAGTGGGCATGTCCATGTGCTGGAGCTACTCCAGACATCGAGGCCATTTTTACTTGGTAAGCACCTGTAGTTACCACTACTTCTCCTTGGGCTAAACCACTCGTTATTTCGACATGACTTCCGTTTCTTTTTCCAACAGTTACCAATCTACGTTCAAAACTCTCACCGGTGAGTTGTACAATTACTGTAAAACTTCCATAGTCTTCAAGTAAGGAGTCTACGGGTACAACAATAGCTTTTGTTGAATTTCCAATAGCAATCTGTACAGGTGTAAAACTTCCTTTTGGCATGCGAACAGCTTCTGTTACTTTGGCAAAAATTTTAAGTTGAGGTTGGCTTGCACTTACGCTTCTAGAGATGGCACTAATGGTCCCGTTTGAGGCCTTTAAATTAGACCAAACACCTGTTCTGGCTTGGTACCAGACATCGTGAATAGCTTCCAGTTGTTCTGCGTAAATAGCGGGAACATTGATCTCTAACATACTAGAAGATTCTTTTACAATGCTTAATAAAGTGGCGCCTTGATCTACAAAAGCTCCATTTTGAACTGCGATGTGTTGAATGTATCCATTAAATGGTGCTACTATCTTTTTTCCAGTAGTCGTATAGCCCGCACTTAAAGAGTTGTAGTTAGCGCTGGCGAGTAAATACGCTCCTTCAACATTATCAAAAGAGGCTTTTGAAATGATTTTTGAGGCGTATAATTCTTTTTTGCGATTGTAATCAAGTGTGGTCTGTGCTAAATGAATTTTAGCCTGTTGGATTTCTGTACTTAAATTATTTTTCGATAATTTATTACTGTTAATTCTTAGTAATACTTGTCCTTTTCTAACCTTACTTCCAACGGTTAAATTTCCGTTTTTAAATAAAATACTTCCGTTTGCTGTGGCACTAATAGCCGCAACATCTGAACGGGCAGAAGACCAAACTCCTGCTGTTTTTATAAGCGCATAGATTTCACGCTCTGTAGCCATTGCCGTTTGAAAAGGCATTTTCCAAGCTTGCTCTTTTAAAAACGAAATACTGTCATCGTCTCCTTCATGTCCTATGGTTGAAATGGCTTCGTCTATATTTGCAAATACACGCACGTCTTTTACGATAATTTTATCGGTAAAATTGGGGGTGGTAATTTCAAATATGAGTTGGTAAATTCCTGCGGTTGTAGGTTTGATTGATGGGTTAAATATCCCGGGAGACGACGGTGCGTCAGCTGAAGTTCTCAATCCTTTACTTCCTTTAATTAAACTTACTATTACCGATCCTTCTCTTACAGGTTGGTGTTTGTCTAAGACGGTGAAATGTGCGGCGAATTTGCTTGTTTTTCCTACAATTAACGCAGGGAATTCCACAAATAATTCGGTGTTTTCTGTCCATACTGTAGCGTCCAATCTCGGAGTTTCTTGAGATTCTCCGAGATGTCCGCCTGCAGCATCGTGTGCATGTCCTTCTTCTTTTGCTGGCTGGCAAGAGGCCACCACAAAAGCTATCATTATTAATAAATATCGCATGTTATACCTTTTTAAATATTAGTGTTTGTGATTGGTGTCGTTTTCGTCGTGCTTATGTTTGTCTGTGGTGGCTTCTTTTGTTAAGGAGTCGCTTTCCACGGTAAATGCCTCTTGTTTTACAGGGGCTTCTTGTACATGTTCTTCACCAGGCTTATGTTCGTGACCGTGATCGTCTTTTGCTTTTTTTGGAGTACAAGACACTGCAAATCCAATAGAAAGGATGATTAATATGTTTGAAATTTTCATAATTTTAATGTGTTTTAATTTATAATTGATGTTGTAATAAATCGGCCATTAATAGCTGTACTTCTTTTTTTAATTCATTTTTGGTGTCTATGGCGTCTCGGTAATATTGTACCTCCACATAATAGTCCATAAAAGAAATTTCGCCTAGTTCGTAGGCTTTAAAAAGAAGTGGCTCGCTGTTTAATGTGTCCAATACTTGTTGGTACTTGGTATAATTATGTTGCGATATCATATAATTGTTATACACTTGTTCGTACATTACTTTGGCCTCGTTTAGCGCAGCTATTGCTTGCTGTTGTTTAAACGTGTAATTGGCTTTTGCAGCTTTTACTTTGTACTTGTTTTTCCAAATAGGAATAGAAAGTCCTGCATAAACACCTGAGTAATTAGCGCCAGAAACTCCTTGGTAACTATAGCCTACTGAAATGTTAGGGAGTGATTGGTTTTTAGAAACGCGGAAGGCTTGGTTTGCAATAAGAGCTTGTTGCTTTAATTGCAGTAAATTAGGGTCTGCCACTGTTCTGTCTGACCACAGCTTCTCAAAAGGAAGTATCTCTGTCGTATTTTCTACAAGTAAGTTCTTTAAATCTAAGGGGATATTCCCGTTTAAATTTTCTAATAACTTCAGAGAAGTTTCCTGTTCTGTCTGTAGCTTTTCAATCGTAAACTGAGCTTGTATCCAGGCTATTTTTGCCTTGTTTAAGGCAAGAATTCCTACTTGCTCTTGCTTGAATAGTTCCTGAATTTGTTTCACTATTTTAGAGGCCTGCTGTAAGCGTTCCTTTTCTAAAAGTACTTTTTGGCGAAGCGACAAATATAGAAGTCCTTGCTTTTGTGCTTTTAGCAGTATATTTTGACGTACAATAGACTGTGATAAATCTGCATTTTTTTGTTGCTTTTTTATCAAGTTTTTACGCGAACTATACACGGTTGGGAATTCAAATGATTGGGTGATTTCAATTTCAGTATAATCACCATCATCATGTGTTCCCCAAGGTAAAAAGTACGCGCCTATTTGAGGGTCAGAGAGATTATTTGTTGTTTTTAAGTGTAACTTATTACTCGTGTTTAGGTGAGTGTAAGCCTTTAATACGGGGTTGTTTTGTTCGATTTGTTGCAACAACGGTTTTAGGGCGTTGTTTTGAGCAAACAAACCAAACGTAACAAGGTAAACGCAGGTTGCGAATCCTATTTTTTTATACATAATGGATTGTTAGAATGAATCAATAGTTGTCGAAAACATACCGTAGTTTTCGTTGTAATATGATTATCCTAGTTGTGGAGGTCCCCTGAGTGGTGCGTTTACAATTAAGGGTGTGTTGTAATACGAGTTTAGGTAATTTTCAAAAGTTAAAAGTGGCTTTACACAGTGTTCCTCTACGTTTATTTGATGGACAAATAATGTAGTGGATAGCACTTGTTTTTTTAAAACAAAGCGAGTGTTGCGTTTTACAAGCTGTAGGAAATCGTGAGTATGTACGGCGTGTAAATGATTGTCCAATAAGAAATTTAATGAAAAATCTAAGGCTACTTCTGTTGGTTTTTCAGGAGCAGGATGATGATGCTCACTATCACCATGGTGGTGATGTACCTCTGAAGTGTCATGTGTAACTTCCTGATGATCGTGATGCAAATGTGGCAACGCGTTTAAAAGCGTCATTAATACAATGACACTTGTAAAAAACCATGCTTTTAGTTGAATCGTTTTTTTCATCGATGTAAAATTACTGATTTTTTGACAGTTAAAAAAATATTAATGTAGGTTCATTTTGTTTTAGGGATAGAATTTTAATTCAAATCCGTTTTGTACAATTTACAATCTAAGAAGGCGTTATTAGAAACAATACGTTCTCTTTTCTTGTGTGGGTGTTGCATTTGTATATATATTAACAATAAAACAAATGGGTTTCGAGTACCTTTGGCCCAATATAATAGGTAAGTTTTAAATGAAAAACAGGTTGTTTCTTATTCTTTTGATCCCAGTATTTCTTTTTTCTCAGGAGAAAAGAGAACGATGGTCGAACGGAATAAAAGCTAGAAGGGTAGAAGTGAGTGTTACAGAACAGGAACATCTAAAGGCACTTCAAATAATTCAACAAGCTATTTTAAATAAAAAGTACAACAATCCAGAAGTGAGTTTGGGGTATTTTAACTATAAAGCCTATCGTAAAATAATTGTTTCGGCGGATCCTAGTGTCATTTCAAGGGCTATAGATACTGTTTTTCAAAGGAAGAAAAGCCTTCGGACAATTATTCGTCTAGATTCTTCCAATTATAAATTTAAAAAAGAGTTAGAGAAACATCATTTATACATTACAGAAAAAATATCCGAACACAGTTTTAAACTTGGGAAAAAGCAAAATGAACATATTTTAGCATTGCGCATGGCGGGGTTTAAGAACCCTATCTATGAGTTATTAAAGCTAAATATTCAAGATTTTTCTGTCTATAAAAAGTATTATACCATTGCGGAAGCCAAATATATAAATCCTATTGATGTAAAAGGGCCTAAGATGTATCTGTATAAAATACTAGACACCGTAGTGAAATCAGGAAGAAGAGCCGTACGTGTTTATTTTACCCCGAGAAATTCAAAAAGCAGCATTGGTTTACAAGGCGTGTTAACCTTGGACTTACAATCCTATGCAGTCGCAAATTTTGTGACTACGTTTAATGGAGGGATTAAGATAAAAGCCTCTCAGAAATTTGTGTATTTTAAAGGAGATAATGGCTGGTTTCCTGTAGAGACATTGGTAGAGATCAGGAATGGGAATAATGCAAAAGGTGTACAGTTTTTTAACCGATTGTTGGATTTTGATACCGAGAATAAAAAGAATAAAAAGTACGAGTATACTGCAAATCAAAACCCATCAGACGTTGTTTTTCTGAGGTCAAAAACAGTGTTATTTGATATTCAGATTAACAAACCATTGGAAATAAAAAAATCATCATCCGTTATTAGTATCGCTTCTGATGCCAGTAATAAGGAACCTTCTTTTTGGAAGTTATACCGTAAAGAACCGGTGACTCGGAGAGATTTAAAAACCTATTTGTTAATTGATAGTATTTCAAAAGCGGGAAATATAGAACGGAAAATAGATGTGGCGCGTAATCTGTTAAAAGGTTTTTATCCCTTGCATTTTTTGAATTTAGACTTGGGGAAAATCATTAATTTAAATAATTATGAAGGCTTACGGGTTGGTTTAGGTGGGGTCACCAATGAGAAATTTTCAGAAAAATTCAGAATCGAGTCCTATGTTGCTTATGGAACCAAAGATGCGGCCATTAAATACAAAGCGGGTGGGGCAGTGCGCTTGAATAATTTTGCCAATACCTGGATGGGTTTAAATTTTACAAATGATATTCACGAGTCTGCGGGGATCGATTTTATTATAAAAGGAACTTCTTTTTCTCCGATCAATCCTCGAAATTTAAATTTAAGTCATTTTTACAAGTACAAAACTTGGGAAGCGTACCTAGCACATGATATTCAACCAAATTTCACGGCCAAGGCAAACCTGACTGCTGGTTCTTACAAGTCTACTTTTTATTATAAGTATATTTCGAACAAAAAATTATTGAGTGATTATCACTTAACTTTGGCTACAGTGGCATTTAATTACAGCCCTAATAGCGAGTATTTAAGTTCGCCGATAGGGAAGATTCGAGTTAAAAATGGTTTTCCGCAGTACACACTTCAATTGCGAAAAAGCTTGAGCCATGTGTGGAAAAGTGATTTTGGGTTCGCCCAAGTTAATTTTAAAGTAGCGCATCAATTAAAACCTTTAAAAAAGGGAGTAACGCATTTGTTAATGGTAGGAGGAATTACTTTTGGAGAGACTCCCCTGTCACATTTGTACAATGCGACACCTAATTATACGTATAAAAACCCCTATCGAAAACGCATTACTTTTGGTGGGAAAAACAGTTTTGAAACAATGGGGTATAATGAGTTTATTTCGGATCGCTATGTGATGTTTCAATTTAAACATTTTTTCGAACCCTTTCAGCTGTCTAAATTCTTCAAACCACACCTTAGTTTTATTACAAGATTCGGGATTGGAGCTATGCGAACGCCTATGAATCAAGTGGGGGTTCAGTTTAAAACCATGGAAAAAGGCTATTTAGAAAGTGGGGTAGAAATTAATCGCTTGTTTAAAGGTTTTGGATTCAGTGCTTTCTATAGGTATGGCTCCTATCAATTGGAGGATTGGAGTGATAATTTAGCCGTGAAATTAACCTATCGTTTGAGCTTAGGATTTTAGTAGAAGCTCCTTGTGGCGTCAACAATTTTACTAACTTTGCAAAAAAAAGAATTTAATGGATTTTTGGCAAACGGTTTCAAGGATAATTCTGAAGGGACGCTTCTTTATTTTGGCGATAATAGCCGCAGTAACATTTTTTTTAGCTTCGCAAATGCAGTACATGCAGTTTTCGCATACCGAGGCAAACCTATTACCGGAGGATCATCAAAGTAATATTGAGTATAATCACTTTGTCGATATTTTTGGCGAAGAAGGAAATTTAATAATTCTTGCGGTCAAGGATTCAACTATTTTCACTCCTGAAAAGTTCAATGCATGGAATGCTTTGGCAAAAGAGTTAGGAAGTTATGAGGAAGTAGATTTCACCATGTCTTTTGGGGATATTAAGAAATTAAAAACGGATCCGGAAAATGAGCGTTTTATAGTGGAACCTTATTTTCAAGGGGAAGCGAAAACAAAAGAAGAAATTTTAGCGGTAAAAAAAGAGTTGTTTGAGCGCAACCCGTTTTTTGACAACCTCTTGTTCAATAAAAAGACAGGAACCATTCAAACGGCTATTTATTTAGACAAAGAAATTTTAAATACGTCCATTCGTAAGGATTTTATATTTGATCATTTAATTCCTATTATAGAAGCTTTTGAAAAAAAGCACGCTATAAATGTACGCGCCTCAGGGATGCCGTATATCCGTACCTTGAATGCACAAAATATTGTGGACGAAATAGGGATGTTTGTAGGATTAGCATTAGGGGTTACGGCCTTTATCTTTTTCTTGTTTTTCCGATCATTTAGAGCCACTTTCATCACTTTATTGGTGGTGTGTATTGGGGTCGTATGGTCTTTTGGATTTATTGGTTGGTTCCGATATGAGATTAGTGTATTAATGGCCTTAATTCCGCCTTTGATCATTGTTATTGGAGTTCCCAATGCCATATTTCTGATTAATAAATACCAGCAAGAGGTTAAGAAACACGGGAATCAAGCCAAATCATTACAGCGTGTTATTACCAAAATAGGGAATGCCACTTTAATGACCAATGTTACGACTGCCTCTGGTTTTGCTACTTTTATGTTTACTAAAAGTCAATTATTAGCGGAGTTTGGAATTATTGCCTCTATAAATATCTTAGGTATTTTTGTCTTGGCGATTTCGTTGATTCCTATTTTATATAGTTTTATGCCTTTACCTAATCCACAACATTTAAAACATTTAGACCGTAAGTGGATAGATGCGATAGTGAATTGGATGGAAAATATGGTGCGTCATCATCGCATCGCTATTTATGCAAGTTCGGTGGTAATTATCATTGTTAGTATGATCGGTGTGTATATGATTAAGGTGTCTGGAAGTATTATTGAAGACATGCCTAAGGACAAGGATTTTTATCATGATATCGTGTTTTTTGAAGAAGAGTTTGGAGGAATCTTACCTTTTGAAGTATTGATTGATACCAAAAAAGAAAATGGAGTGATGAAACTTAGCACGTTAAAACGCATGGAACGTTTGAGTGAAACGATTGAAGAAATTCCACAATTATCACGTCCTATTTCTGTTGTAGATGTCATCAAATATACCAAGCAGGCGTTTTATAATGGAAATCCTAAATACTATCAATTACCGACATCACAGGATAAAAACTTTATATTAAACTACACAAAAAACTCGACCAATAATTCTAATTTATTAGATAATTATGTCGATTCTACTGGACGTTATGCACGTATTACCACGTTTATGAAAGATGCGGGTACGGATAAAATGGAAGTGATAGAAGCGCAATTGAAAAATAAAATTGCCAAAGAATTTCCTGCGGATAAGTACACTGTTACTATGACAGGAAAAGCCTTGATCTTCTTAAAGGGGACTAATTATTTAATCAATAATTTAGTGCTTTCATTGTCTTTGGCCATTTTATTAATCGCCTTGTTTATGGCCTTTATGTTCCGTTCTTTCCGAATGATTTTAATTTCCTTGATTCCAAATATCTTTCCTTTATTAATTACAGCAGGATTGATGGGCTATTTAGGGGTTCCGATAAAACCATCTACGATATTAGTGTTTAGTATCGCTTTTGGGATCTCTGTAGATGATACGATTCACTTTTTAGCTAAATATCGTCAGGAATTAAAAGCTAATAATTGGCGCATTAAAGTGTCGGTTTATAATGCGTTGAGAGAAACAGGGGTGAGTATGTTTTATACATCCATCGTGTTGTTCTTTGGTTTCTTAGTATTTGTGGTATCTAGTTTTGGAGGGACCATCGCTTTAGGAGGATTGGTTTCTATTACCTTATTATTTGCCATGTTATCGAACCTTTTATTGTTGCCATCATTGTTACTATCACTAGAGAGTATCATTGCCAATAAAAAAACATTCAAAGAACCAACCGTCGAAATTTTAACAGAGGAAGACGATAATTAAGCCAGCGATTGCTTTAAAGAAGTGATACCATGTGGTTTCCATAGAAAACGAAGAAAATAGTATACAAATAGTGCGCGCATTTCCTATATTTGCCGTTCATAAAATTTAATAAAATGAGAAGTACCGTTTCAGAACTTTTAAGTTCAGACAAGATTTTACAGGAAGTATATTTAAAAGGATGGGTGAGAACCTTTAGAAGTAACCGTTTTATAGCGGTGAACGATGGCTCTACAATAAATAATATACAATGTGTAGTAGATTTTGAAAATACGGACGAGGCTATTTTAAAGCGAATTTCTACAGGAGCTGCTGTGGCCATTACTGGAACCTTAATTGAAAGTCAAGGGAAAGGTCAAAAAGTGGAGATTGCAGTGACTAATTTAGAAATATTAGGAGATTCTAATGCCGATGAATATCCAATTCAACCTAAAAAACACAGTTTAGAGTTTCTACGCGAAAATGCACATTTACGCATTCGTACGAATACCTTTAGTGCTGTAATGCGTTTGCGTTCTTCACTTTCTTTTGCCGTTCATAAATACTTTACAGAAAATGGATTTTATAATTTCCACGCCCCTTTAGTAACAGGTTCTGATGCGGAAGGAGCAGGGGAGATGTTTAAAGTAACCACCTTTGAAACTAATAAGGCCCCTTTAAAAGAGGATGGTTCTATTGACTATTCAAAGGACTTTTTTGGAAAGGAAACTAATTTAACGGTTTCAGGACAGTTAGAAGCGGAAACCTATGCAATGGCTTTGGGAAAAGTATATACATTTGGCCCTACTTTTAGAGCGGAAAACTCAAATACTACGCGTCATTTAGCAGAATTTTGGATGATTGAACCCGAAGTGGCGTTCAATGATTTGAATGATAATATGGACTTAGGTGAAGACTTTATAAAGTCTGTGATCTCTTATGTTTTAGAACATTGTAAAGACGATTTATTGTTTTTAGAGCAGCGATTGCTTCAAGAAGAAAAATCAAAACCTCAGGCACAACGCAGTGATATGCCATTGATGGAAAAATTACAGTTTATTACAGAAAATAATTTCAAACGTGTTTCTTATACAGAAGCCTATGAAATTTTAAGAAATTGTAAACCGAATAAGAAGAAAAAATTCCAATTTCCAATTACAGAATGGGGTGTTGACTTGCAAAGTGAACACGAGCGTTTCTTGGTAGAGAAACACTTTAAATGCCCGGTAATTTTATTTGATTATCCTGCGTCTATTAAAGCATTTTATATGCGTTTGAACGATGATGGAAAAACGGTAAGAGCCATGGATATTTTGTTTCCAGGAATTGGGGAAATTGTAGGAGGATCACAGCGTGAAGAGCGCTTGGATGTACTACAGGCAAAAATGAAAGCCTTAGATATTGATGAGAAAGAACTCTGGTGGTATTTAGATACTCGTAAGTTTGGAACTGCTGTACACAGTGGATTTGGACTTGGTTTTGAACGCTTGGTATTATTTGTCACTGGAATGTCGAATATTAGAGATGTCATCCCTTTTCCAAGAACTCCACAGAATGCGGATTTCTAAAATGAATTGATAAAAACAGATAAAAAGGGAAAGACACTTGTGTTTTTCCCTTTTTTTTTGTCTATTGCCAACCTTACTTTTATTATATTTGAATATGTTAAAGCAAAGTTTAAATTTTAAGTTACTACAAAAGCTATCACCACAGCAAATTCAGCTGATGAAGTTGATTCAATTGCCAACTCAGGCTTTTGAACAACGGATTATCCAGGAATTGGAAGAAAACCCTGCCTTGGATAGTGGGAAAGAAGAAGCAGATGAGTTTGATGAATTTCAGCAAGATGATTATGATGAAGGAACGGAGAAAATAGATGCAGATGATATTAATATAGATGAGTATTTGAGTGACGATGAAATACCAAATTATAAAACACAAGCGAATAATTATTCCGCAGATGATGAGGATCGTCAAATTCCATATGCCGCAGGTATTTCTTTTAATCAACATTTAAAAAATCAATTACGTACGGTTCGTTTGTCCGAACAGGAAGCTATTATTGCTGAGTTTTTAGTGGGTAGTATTGATGATAGTGGTTACTTGAGAAGAGAGATAGTTGATGTCTTGGATGATCTAGCATTTACACAGAATATTTTCACGGAGGAAGAGGAAGTGGTTCGTATGCTGAAGATAGTCCAAGGATTAGATCCTGCAGGCGTAGGGGCACAAAATTTAAAAGATTGTTTGTTAATTCAATTAAAGCGTAAAAAAGAAACAAAACCTAGGTCCTTAGCCATGGCTATTATGGAGGAGTCCTTTGAGCATTTTGCGAAGAAGCACTATAAAAAATTACTGCATAAATTTGATATTGATGAAACCCAACTAAGAGAGGCCATTTCAGAAATTGAAAAATTAAATCCCAAACCGGGTGGTGCCTATGTAGGGTCCAATAAAATAGCAGAACAGATAGTTCCAGACTTTACCATACGTATTGTAGAGGATGAATTGGAATTGTTGTTAAATTCTAGAAATGCTCCTGAATTACATGTTTCAGGGGAGTATAATAATATGATGCTGGGCTATAAAAACGCAAAGGAAGCTACCAAGTCTCAAAAGGATGCCGTACAGTTTATCAAGCAAAAGCTTGACGCTGCCAAGTGGTTTATAGAAGCCATTAAACAACGACAGCAAACATTATTATTAAACATGAATGCCATTATGCAACATCAGAGGGCCTATTTTTTATCTGGAGATGAACGGAAGTTAAAACCGATGATTTTAAAGGATATTGCAGAGGTAATAGGAATGGATGTATCGACCGTTTCTAGGGTCGCAAATAGTAAATATGTAGCGACACCTTATGGAACCAAGTTGATCAAGGAGTTCTTCTCAGAGTCCATGAAAAACGATCAAGGAGAAGATGTAAGTACGCGAGAGATTAAAAAAATATTAGAGACTATTATTGCAGAGGAAAGTAAAAAGAAACCACTTACGGATGATAAGTTGGCAGCGGCCTTAAAAGAGAAGGGCTATCCTATCGCGCGACGCACGATTGCTAAATATAGGGAACAACTAGACATTCCAGTGGCTCGATTACGTAAAGAAATTTAATATGAAAAGTGGCTATAAATTGTTGTCTTATGTGTTAAGTCCTATTGTGTTTCCTATTCTTGGGACTATTTTGTATTTTATTTTTTTACCGTCTTTTGTCGCAAAGCAACAAGTGTATCTTATTTTTATTATGGTATTCGGCGGGACTTATCTGTTACCAGTCCTGTTAATGGGACTGTTTAAAAAAACGGCAACCATGCAATATATTTTCGATGCGACAGTACAGGCGAGGAAATTTCCGACCTTACTGTTTTTAGGAATTATGGTAGGTATTGCTAATATGTTATCAAAGGTGGAGTCTGTACAAGGATTGACGCTGTTTTTCTTTGGGTACGCGGTGGCTTTAGCCTGTGTTTATTTCTTTTTAATGATTCAATTAAAAATCAGTTTTCACGCAGTAGCTGTTGGAGGATTAACCGCATTTATGATCTGTTTAAGTCATTATTTCGCAATAAACCTGTTGGTACCTGTCGGTGTATTAATTTTGACTGGAGGTTTCCTGCTGTCAGGACGGTTGTATCTGAAATCACCAGGGTTAAAAGAAGTATTTTTCGGTTATTTGATGGGCTGCTTTGGGCAGTTTTTAATGTATGGAATTTACAATATATAAAATTTAAAACCGATCTGTACATCGGATAGATTTAAGGCTTCGTTCCCAATGTAAAGATTCTTAAACATTGGTTTTAACCCATAATAGATATAAAAATTAAAGGTGCTATACCCAATAGCTGCGGTAAGTCCATATTGGAGTTTGTTAAACGATGGAATATTGGTCGTTTTTATAAGTGTATTGTCTTTGTTTAATTTACTGCTGGTATTAAAGGCATAACTGAGTTTTCCTCCGAGATAAATTCTAGTAAAATTATAATCGGTAGGCGTAGAGGTTCTCCATCTTATTTCAAAAGGGAATTCTATGGCATTTACTACATACCTATTGCTTTTGTAATTCTGGGTGATACTCGCGTTTACGGTACTGTTTATTTCTTCAAATTTGATATTTTGAATATAGGCGTTATAACTATATCCAACACCTATGGCAATGCCAAAATTTCGTCTTTTGTTGAATGGGATGTCTTTTATAAAACCAATAGAGAATCCGCCGGAGAAACCGTTTTGTTTGACTCCTTTAGGTCTTTTATTTAGAATGTTATACGTGATACTCGTATAGAGTTGATCTTCTAAATAGGTAGACTTAATACTATCTGTGTGTTGTTCTTGGCTATAAATAGTCAGTCCATTGATCAGTATTAATAGCAATATCCATTTTTTCATAGCAGTACAGTTGAAGATTTCAGTGTCTGTAATTAATTACAGGTATAAAAAAAGGCGATCACTAAGTGATCGCCTTTTAAATGGTATAAACAATGTGAGATTAAAAATTAAGATTCACGTCACCTTTGGTAACAGAGAAGCTGATTTTTAATGCTTGAATTTCACGTAATTGTTCTTTAATATCTAATATAGTACCTACGTTTGCATGTTTATCTGCTTTAATAGAAGTGGTCATAAAAGGAACTTCTTCCTCTTTACGTTCCGCTCTTTCGGCTAATATAAATGCTTGTACTTCGGTATAATTGATAATTTTATCATTTACTTGGATTTTATCTCCAGTAATATTCTTATTCTTAGATGATCCTACGTAAATAGTACTTACTAAACTTTTATGTTCTAGCTTTTTTACTTCTGTAGCAGCAGGTAATACGGGATTGTTGATTTTTAATTCAGTCTCACGCATTACTGTTGTTACCATGAAAAAGAACAATAACATAAATACAATATCTGGTAATGATGCCGTAGAAATGGCTGGAAGGCCTTTTTTCTTCTTTCTAAATTTGCTCATAATATTGATTATTTAATAGGTTCTGGTTCAGCGATAATCTGTGGATAATGCTTTTTAGCGTCATCTATCTTAACTTTAATAGCGGCTTTCGCAACTTTTCCTTGAGCTTCTTTCAACTCCTTCTGTAACTGCGTATAGCTGGTACGGAAGTTGTCTAAACAGTAGACATTACGTAAGTGAACATAGGCGGCTTCTATCTCGTTTTGAACAGAGATATACATTCCGTATGAAGTACCACGGTCACTCTGTAACTGGATAATTGCTTTGTTAGGGTGGTCAGACGATTTCTCATCTTTTGCACCTTTACACCAAGTACATTCTTCCGCTGGATTTCCATTCATAGGATTTCCAATTCCTCCTCCGTTGTCTATAAAAGCAACCACTAAATCTTTAAGTTGACTCACTTTTATAAAGTCAGTCCCTTCAATCAATAGTTGGTTATTACGATTTACTACAATATCAAATACGTTTCGCTGCTTAATAATTGGCGGTACGTAATCTGCTGCTTGAGGTTCAGGTAATTTACGAGAAATTCCTGAATCTACATTCATTGTAGTTGTTACAAGGAAAAATATTAAAAGCAAGAACGCAATATCGGCCATTGAACCGGCATTAATTTCTGGTAATTCTCTTCTTGCCATAATAAATTATTTTATTAATGATTTAACGGTATCCACTGCAAAACCTAACAGTCCAATTCCTCCTAAGATAATTGAGAACCAAATGGCGGTTCCTGATAGTTTTGAAATACTTCCTGCTGCACCATCTTTTAATTCTGTTCCAAAAGTGTCTAATACTGCATCTCCGTTTGCCATTGAATAAGAAATGAAGAATATTATTCCCATTGCTACTAATGCAATAAGTGCTTTCTTAAGTGCTGCCGGGTTTAATACCAAACTAACCATGGACATAACTACAGTTACTAGAGCAATAAGCCCTAAAGTCCATAAAGAAAAGCTAATAAACGGGTCTACAATGGCAGCTTGTACAGCTGCATCTGTCTCAATTGTCTCATCTCCCTCCATCAAAATTCGAACGAAGAAGTAGAATCCAATCAGAGCAATAACACCTGCAATAGCTGTTATAATTCCTGAGGTTCTTTTATTCATAATGTTCTTATTTTGTGTGTTTTACTAAAAGGTCGATTAATGTAATTGATGCTTCTTCCATGTCGTTTACAATGTTATCGATTTTTGAAACGATATAATTGAAAAAGATTTGAAGAATAATTGCTACTACTAGTCCAAATACTGTTGTTAAAAGTGCTACTTTAATACCACCGGCTACAACTGTTGGAGAAATATCTCCGGCTGCTTGAATCGAGTCAAATGCCCCAATCATACCAATTACTGTTCCCATGAAACCTAACATTGGTGCTAATGCGATAAACAATCCTAACCAAGAAATGTTTTTCTCTAAAAGTCCCATTTGAACACCACCGTATCCAACCACTGCTTTTTCAGCGGCGTCTACACCTTCGTCCATTCTTGTCAACCCTTGATAAAAGATTGAAGCAACAGGTCCTTTTGTGTCTCTACATACATCTTTCGCAGCGTCAACACCTCCAGAGGCTAATGCGTCTTCTACTTTAGCAACTAATTTCTTAGTGTTTGTAGATGCCATGTTTAAATAAATAATTCTTTCAATTGCAACAGCTAACCCTAAGATTAAGGTAACCAATACAATTCCCATAAAAAACGGTCCACCTTCGATAAAACGTTGTTTCAACTCTTGGTGAAAGGTTTTAGTTTCAGCTGCATCTGCAACCTGCTC
>JAESRX010000094.1 GCA_016764435.1 Flavobacteriaceae bacterium
TGTACTTTCTGTACACACGATTGTATCTTTTGATTTTGCTACCTCAGTAATTCCAGGTTGGCATACGACTATCTTCCCACCTTATTTTGTGGCAGGAGCTGTATTTTCTGGATTTGCCATGGTAAACACCTTGTTAATTATTATGCGTAAAGTGGTAAGCTTAGAGGCTTATATCACCATACAACATATCGAATTAATGAACATTGTAATTATGGTTACTGGTTCTATCGTAGGTTGTGCGTATATCACGGAATTATTCATCGCTTGGTATTCTGGAGTTGAATATGAACAATACGCCTTCTTAAACAGAGCTACCGGACCTTACTGGTGGGCCTATTTATTTATGATGTCTTGTAATGTATTCTCCCCGCAATTAATGTGGTTTAAGAGATTAAGAACTAGTTTTATGTTCTCTTTCTTTATTGCATTAGTTGTAAATGTTGGAATGTGGTTCGAGCGTTTTGTAATTATCGTTACCTCATTACACAGAGATTATTTACCATCATCTTGGACAATGTTCTCACCTACATTTGTAGATATAGGTATTTATGTTGGAACTATAGGATTCTTCTTTGTACTTTTCCTATTATATGCGCGTACATTCCCTGTGATTGCACAAGCAGAGGTTAAATCTATTTTGAAATCATCAGGAGAGTATTATAAAAAATTAAGAGACGGAAATCATGAGTAAGAAAGTAATACAAGCAATGTATAATGATGATGATATCCTAATGGATGCTGTAAAGGAAGTCCGAGCAGCCAATCATCATATCGAAGAAGTATACACACCATTTCCTGTGCACGGTCTAGACAAAGCAATGGGATTAGCGCCAACGCGCCTTGCCATTGCCGCTTTTATTTACGGTTGTATTGGTCTTGCATTTTCAACATGGATGATGAACTACATGATGATTGAGGATTGGCCTCAAGATATTGGAGGGAAACCTAACATGTCGTACATTCAAAACATGCCGGCATTTGTGCCAATTATGTTTGAATTGACAGTGTTTTTTGCAGCGCATTTAATGGTAATCACTTTTTATATGAGAAGTAGATTATGGCCATTTAAAGATGCAGAAAATCCTGATCCTCGTACCACTGATGATATGTTTGTAATGGAAATAGTTTTAGACGAGAACGAAGACGAAATGTCTGCTTTCTTAACCAAAACTGGAGCCATCGAATTAAAAGTAACCGAAAAGCTTTAAGAGAAATGAAAAACACAATTAAATATATAGCCGTATTGATGTTGTCAGTTTTGATGACTTCTTGCTGGACAGATAAATCTGTTCGTAACTATCAATACATGCCAGACATGTACGAGTCTATAGGTTACGAAACATACAGTGTTAACCCTGTATTTAAAGATGGATTAACCTCTCAAAAACCTGTAGATGGTACTATTGCTCGTGGTCATGCATTTCCTTACGAGTATGAAAATACTACCGCAGGATATGAATTAGCGAAAGCCGAATTAACATCTCCTATAGAAGCGACAGCAGCCAACCTGAAAAACGGAAAAGCTATGTATACTATCTATTGTACTTCTTGTCATGGGAAGCAAGGTGCCGGAGACGGTATCTTGGTAAAACGTGAAAAATTCTTAGGAATTCCTAACTATAAAGATCGTGATATTAATGCAGGAACTATTTACCATGTAATTATGCACGGTAGAAATATGATGGGATCTCATGCTTCTCAATTAACGGAAACGGAACGTTGGCAAGTGACCATGTATGTGGAACAGTTGAGAAACGATTTAATTAAATAATAAACGAAGATAGAATTTAAAAGATATGTATACATTTTCAAGTAAATTAAAAACATTTTCGTTTGCCTTAATGATTATTGGGGCCTTATGTGTTGGTTATGGATTCTTATCCACACCTAGCACTTTAGAAGAATCGATTGAGATGACGTCTCATGATAGTCATGATACACATGCAGCGGATACACATGTTGTTGATGCGCATGCTACAGACGCACATGCTGCAGATGCTCACGGAGCTGACGACGCACATGCGATGCATGTATTTCATCAATTGCAAAACAGACCTTGGTCTGCATTGTATGTTGCACTCTTCTTTTTCTTATTAATAGCGTTAACAACCTTGGCGTTTTATGCTATTCAGCATGCTACACAAGCTGGTTGGTCTGTCGTCTTATTTAGAGTAATGGAAGCAATTGCTGCTTATTTGCCAATAGGAGGTATTTTATTATTTGTTTTCTTGATGTTATCAGGAATGCATATGAACCACCTTTTTGTATGGATGGATCCAGAAGTAGTGAAAGGAGATATATTATTAGAAAACAAAGTAGGGTACTTAAATGTTCCTTTCTTCTTATTAAGAGCGGCAATTTATATTGCAGGTTGGTCATTTTTCCAATGGCACTCTCGTAAATTAACTAGGGCTCAAGATAAAGTAGACACGGGTGCTTACCGTAAATTATTAAAACGTTCTGCAGGATTTTTAGTATTCTTCTTAATCACAGAATCTATGATGTCTTGGGATTGGATTATGTCCTTAGACCCACACTGGTTCTCTACCTTATTTGGATGGTATATTTTTTCAAGTGGTATTGTATCTGCAGTAACCATGATTGCATTAGTTACCATGTATCTTAAAAGTCAAGGGTATTTAGATATTGTAAACGATAGTCACTTACATGATTTAGCTAAATATATGTTTGGTTTCAGTGTATTCTGGACATATTTATGGTTTTCACAGTTTATGTTAATCTGGTATGCAAATATTCCAGAGGAAGTAACTTATTTTATTACACGATTTGAAGATTATCGCTTACCGTTTTTAGGAATGGTTGGATTGAACTTTTTCTTCCCTGTTTTAGTGTTGATAAATAGCGATTTTAAACGTGTAAATTGGTTTGTTATGGTTACAGGAATCATCATTTTAATAGGACATTATCTTGATATTTATGTAATGATAATGCCTGCTACCGTTGGTGAACAATGGTTTATTGGGATTCCAGAAATTGGTTCGGTATTATTAATTGCCGGAATCTTTATTTATGTGGTGTTTAATGCCTTGTCAAAAGCACCATTAATTGTAAAAAACAACCCTTATATCAAAGAAAGTGAAGGCTTTCGTTACTAACATTTGATATAAAACAACTCATTAAAAAAGTCCTGAATTAGTTTTATTCAGGATTTTTTTTATATTTGGGATACTATTACTARCTAACAAACTATAATGACTGCATTAATTTACATTTTTATTGCAATAGTATCTGCTATTGCAATATGGCAAGTTACAAACATTTTTAACCTCAAAGGCGTCATCGCTACGGAACGGGATAACAATACTCAGGGATATCTATTCGCTGCGTTTGGTGTGTTTTTCTACGTATTGATGATCTATTGCTTGGTTGCGTACAATGTAGTATTGCTTCCCGAATCTGCTTCTGTAGAAGGGGAACATTACGACAATCTTTACGTAATTACCATGTTGTTGATTTTATTTGTACAGGCCATCACACAATTTTTATTGTTTTATTTTGCCTTTAAATACAGAGGTAAAAAAGGAACGAAGGCACTTTTTTATGCCGATTCTCACAAACTGGAATTACTTTGGACAGGAGTCCCTACCATTGTTTTATCCGTATTGGTTATTTATGGGCTTTGGGCTTGGAATAACTTTATGGATGTTTCGGATGCGGAGCGACCATTAATCATAGAAGTGTACGCGAAGCAGTTTTCATGGGAAGCACGTTATGCAGGAGAAGACCAAACCTTAGGGAGAGCAAACGTTCGTAATATTAAAGGGATAAACACCATGGGAGTAGACATGACGGATAAAAACACACAAGATGATGTTCCTACCCGTATCTTACATTTACCTAAAGGACGCCAAGTGATTTTTAAGTTTCGTTCTCAAGATGTATTGCACTCCGCATATATGCCTCACTTTAGAGCGCAAATGAATTGTGTTCCCGGGATGATTACTCAGTTTTCTTTCACACCTAAACTTACGACAGAAGAAATGAGAGTGAATGAAGCGACCGTAGCTAAAGTGGCTGGGATTAATAAAATTAGGAAAGAAAAAGGCGAAGACCCGTATGAATTTGATTACTTGTTATTGTGTAATAAAATTTGTGGATCGTCTCATTATAATATGCAAATGAAGATTGTTGTACAGGAAGAAGCCGCTTTTAATAGCTGGTTGAAATCTCAAAAAACATTTGCTCAGGTGCTTCACTAGTTATCACCAAATACGAGTCACCATTTAACTAACAAAAACAACAAATAGCTATGTCAGCGCACCATCATAAACAAACTTTTGTAACAAAATATATTTTTAGTACCGATCATAAAATGATTTCAAAACAATACTTGGTCACAGGTATTTTTATGGGAATCGTGGGGGTTTTAATGTCCATGATGTTTCGGTTACAAATTGCTTGGCCCGACCATTCATTCACATTAATCGAAGCCTTTTTAGGCCCACACCAAGAAGACGGAGTAATGACTCCAGACATGTATCTAGCCTTAGTAACTATTCACGGAACCATTATGGTGTTCTTTGTACTTACTGCAGGTCTTAGTGGTACTTTTAGTAACTTGTTAATCCCTTTGCAAATTGGTGCACGAGATATGGCCTCAGGATTCCTAAACATGGTTTCTTACTGGTTGTTCTTTTTATCTAGTTTACTCATGTTAATCTCTCTATTTGTAGAGGCAGGACCTGCAGCTGCAGGATGGACTATTTATCCACCATTAAGTGCCTTGCCACAAGCAATGCCAGGATCAGGAATGGGAATGACCTTATGGTTAATTTCTATGGCTATTTTTATTGCCTCTTCTTTATTAGGATCTTTAAATTATATAGTAACCGTGTTAAACTTACGTACCGTAGGAATGAAAATGACACGTTTACCATTAACCATCTGGACGTTCTTTGTAACCGCGATTATTGGAGTGGTTTCATTTCCAGTATTATTATCAGCCGCTTTATTGTTGATTTTTGACCGTAGTTTTGGAACTTCATTCTTCTTGTCGGATATTTTTATCAATGGAGAAGTATTGCATTACCAAGGAGGATCTCCTGTGCTATTTGAGCATTTATTTTGGTTCCTTGGTCACCCAGAGGTGTACATCGTATTATTACCTGCCTTAGGAATTACTTCGGAAGTAATATCAACAAATTCAAGAAAACCTATTTTTGGATACCGCGCTATGATTGCGTCTATTATAGCCATCGCATTTTTGTCTACCGTAGTATGGGGACATCATATGTTCGTTTCTGGAATGAATCCTTTCTTAGGATCTGTATTTACATTTACGACCTTATTAATCGCGATTCCTTCTGCTGTAAAATCATTTAACTATTTAACCACTCTATGGAAAGGAAACCTCCAGATGAATCCAGCCATGCTGTTTTCTATTGGATTGGTCTCTACCTTTATCACTGGTGGATTAACCGGACTCGTGTTGGGAGACTCTGCCTTGGATATCAATGTGCATGATACCTATTTTGTAGTGGCGCATTTCCACTTGGTAATGGGAGTTTCCGCTATTTATGGGATGTTTGCTGGTGTGTATCACTGGTTCCCTAAAATGTATGGACGAATGATGAGTAAAACTTTAGGGTATTGGCATTTCTGGATTACAGCAGTGGCCGCATACGGAGTATTTTTTCCAATGCACTTTGTTGGTTTGGCTGGATTACCACGTAGGTATTATAATAACACCGCATTCCCGTTATTCGACGACGTACAGGATATTAATATTGTAATCACGTTGTTTGCGATTTTAGGAGGATTGGCACAAATTATATTTTTAGCCAACTTCTTTATGAGTATTTACAGAGGGAAGAAAGCAACACAGAATCCTTGGAAATCGAATACTTTAGAATGGACGACTCCAGTAGAACATATTCACGGAAACTGGCCTGGTAAAATTCCTGAAGTTCACCGTTGGCCGTACGATTATAGTAAGCCAGGATGGGACGAAGATTTTGTACCACAAAACACACCGTTAAAAGAAGGCGAAGAACCTTCTTAATCAAAAAGTATTAAATATAATGAAACTGCTCCATTTTTTGGGGCAGTTTTTTTATCCCCTTATTTTGAATTTATAAACCGTAGTATTTGCTATCTTTGTGCCACTATGAACGAAAACTTAAATCCCGAGAAAGATAATTTTTCAACGACTGATATTGATGTAGAAAAAGTCTTAAGACCCCTGAGTTTTGACGATTTTACAGGTCAAGAAAGTATCATGGAGAATTTAAAAGTCTTTGTAGAAGCGGCCAATCAACGTGGGGAAGCATTGGATCATACCTTGTTTCACGGTCCTCCTGGATTGGGAAAAACGACGCTGGCTAATATTTTAGCCAATGAGTTAGAGGTGGATATTAAAATCACCTCGGGCCCCGTATTGGATAAACCAGGTGATTTAGCAGGATTGTTAACGAACTTAGGGACACGTGACGTATTATTTATTGATGAAATTCATCGCTTAAGCCCTATAATTGAAGAGTATTTATATTCTGCCATGGAAGATTTCCGAATCGATATCATGATAGAATCAGGGCCTAATGCACGAACCGTTCAAATAGATTTAGAACCCTTTACCTTAATTGGAGCAACTACCCGTTCAGGATTGTTAACCGCTCCTATGCGTGCGCGTTTTGGAATTAGTAGTCGCCTACAATATTACAGTACAGAATTACTGTCAACGATCGTACAGCGAAGTGCTCAAATTTTAAAAGTACCTATTGCTTTTGAAGCCGCAATAGAAATTGCAGGTCGCAGCCGTGGAACTCCTCGTATTGCCAATGCTTTATTACGTAGAGTACGTGATTTCGCACAGATAAAAGGGAATGGAAGTATTGATATAACCATTGCTAAATACGGACTAAATGCCTTAAATGTGGATGCACATGGACTGGATGAAATGGACAACAGGATTTTAACCACCATTATTGATAAATTTGGAGGTGGCCCCGTTGGGATTAGTACACTGGCAACGGCGGTCAGTGAAAACGCGGAAACGATAGAGGAAGTGTATGAACCTTTTTTAATTCAGCAAGGTTTTATTATGAGAACTCCTAGAGGAAGAGAAGTGACCAAGTTAGCGTACGATCATTTAGGAAGAACAAAAATAGGAAAGCAAGGCGAATTTTTTTAAAGCAGTTCCCATGTGATCCGATTATAAAAACATCAATTTCATGAATATACGGGCATTTATTCCAATTTTAGACTGGTTACCTAGCTATAAGAAATCCTTCTTAAGAAAAGATTTAATGGCTGGTTTTACCATTGGAGTGATGCTTATTCCACAAGCAATGGCCTATGCCTCGGTGGCAGGATTACCTCCTGTTTATGGCTTGTATGCCGCATTAATTCCCGTATTTATCTATGTGTTATTAGGAACATCTATGCAGTTATCTGTAGGGCCAGTAGCGATGGTGTCCTTGCTGACAGCGACGGCGTTATCTTCCTTTGGAGCTGTGGATATGGATACGTATATAAATTATGCATTGCTTCTTTCATTTATGGTGGGAGGTATGCAATTATTACTTGGGGTATTCAGGCTTGGGTTTTTAGTTAATTTTTTATCCTATCCTGTTATCAGTGGTTTCACCTCTGCAGCGGCGACTATTATTGGGTTGACACAGCTCAAGCATCTGTTAGGTGTAAACGTGGCTAGAAGTAGTAATGTTACGGTAATAGTCACTGATTTGTTGGCTAAAATAAATGAGATAAATCTACTGTCGGTAGGAATTGGATTGTTTGCTATTTTACTGATTATTATACTTAAAAAAATCAATAAATCCATACCGTTTTTATTGATAGCAATGCTTTTTGGAATCTTAATAGTTACTTTTTTTGATTTAGGAAATTCCGTAGAGATCACACGAGATATTCCATCTTCAATTCCTCATTTTTCCTTGTTTAAATTTGATTTTGAAATCTTAAATCAATTGTTTCCTATGGCCGTTACCATCGCTTTAGTGGGGTATATGCAAAGTATTGCCGTAGCAAAATCCTTAGAGAGCCAACAGGGAGATCATGTGGTCAATGCAAATCAAGAATTGAAAGCCTTAGGAATTTCGAATCTTATAGGATCACTTTTTCAGTCCTATCCAGTTTCTGGAGGGATTGCAAGAACGGCCGTCAATAATGAAGCAGGAGCTAAAACACCGCTGGCATCTTTATTCAGTGCATTGTTAATTTTATGTACCTTATTATTTCTTACCCCTTTGTTTTATAACCTGCCAAAAACAATTCTTGCCGCGATAATTTTAGTCGCAATTTATGGATTGATAGATGTAAAAGAAGCCTTGTTTTTATACAAGAGCAATCGCGTGGATTTTTGGTTGTTAATCGCCACCTTTTGTGCCACCTTATTTTTTGGGATTGAAAAAGGGATTGCCTTTGGGGTTACCTTGTCGTTAATAATTGTTATTTATAGGTCTACAAAACCTCATGTGGCCGTGTTAGCAAGAGTTCCAGGAACTCATTTTTATAGAAATATAGAACGGTTTGACGCCCTAGTTCCCTGTAAAGATGTATTGATTTTTAGGTTTGACGCACAAATTTATTTTGCCAATATTAGTTTTTTTAAAGAAAAATTAGCGGATTTAGTAACGGAGAAAGGCCGTGATTTAACCTTGATAATTCTCCATGGAGAAAGCATCAATAACCTGGATAGTAGTGCGATTAAAATGTTAAAAGAAATTCATAAAAAATACACTCAAAAAGGGGTGGAAATTGTGTTTACGGCATTAAAAGGACCTGTAAGGGATGCCATGTCTAAAGGAGGCGTTTTTAATGGAGTAGAATTCGAAAATTGCTATATGGGAATCCGACAGGCAATGAAAGCCCATCACAATAAAAAGAAACCAAGAGGAAGTAACGGAAAATACGGAAAATATGTTACGCAGATAAATGACTAATATCATGCTGTTTATGATAGTTTTGGTGTACTTTTCTAGTCTGATTTACGCGACGTACATTCTAGGGTGAAACATCCCGTAGAAAACACTAAATTTGTAAGCCTAAATTTCAGGAGTAGATGCCGATGAAATCTACATAAGAATTTACAAAAAATAACGAATAACAAATAACGGATTCTCTTCATAGCAACGCAGCTTTCAGTAGCGAGTGCTTGGGATAGAGTCTGTGATGCTAAATGTGCCGATGGTCGATATGTTTAGATAATACAATATATAGATATGAAAGTAGAACAATTATTTACAGGTTGCCTCGCAGAAATGGCGTATTATATAGAGTCCAATAAGGAAGTTGCAATCATAGATCCTTTAAGGGAAACGGAACCTTATATAGAAATGGCAAAAGCAGATGGTGCAACCATTAAATATATTTTTTTAACACATTTTCATGCTGATTTTGTTTCAGGTCAAGTGGATTTGGCAAATAAAACCGGTGCTACCATAGTGTTCGGACCCACAGCGGACCCTACGTATGAAATTCATCGAGCTACAGATGGAGAGCAATTTAAATTAGGGAATATTACCTTAGAATTATTGCATACTCCTGGGCATACGATGGAATCAATTTCATTGGTATTGGTAGATGAGAGTGGAAATAAACCGTATGTTTTTACAGGTGATTGTTTATTTATAGGCGATGTTGGACGCCCAGATTTAGCCGTGAGTTCTGCGGTCTCTCAGGATGATTTAGCCAGCCATTTATTCGATTCGTTGCGTGATAAAATTATGGTCCTACCGGACGATATTATTATTTATCCAAATCATGGTGCAGGTTCTGCCTGTGGGAAAAATATGAGTAATGAAACCTTTGATACCTTAGGGAATCAGAAAAAAACAAATTACGCATTGCGTGATGATATGACGCGCGCTGAATTCGTAAGAGAAGTACTTTCAGGATTAAAAACACCGCCACAGTATTTCCCGAACAATGTAAAAATGAACAAGGGAATTAATTTAAGTATTGATGAAATTGTAACCAAAGGGACTACTCCTTTAAGTCCTGAGACGTTTATGGAAATGAGTGAGCAACCAGAAGTATTGGTTATAGACACACGTTCTAAAGAGGCGTACACAGCTGAAGGGACAGTTCCGGGGGCTTGGTTTATAGGAATAGATGGTAGTTTTGCTCCATGGGTAGGTGCCTTGATTACTAATATTGGTCAGAAAATTATATTCATCGCCACTGAAGGACGTGAACAGGAAGTTGTGACTCGCTTTTCTAGAGTAGGTTATGATAATACTGTTGGATTTTTAAAGGGAGGAATTTCCCAATGGATAAAAGCAGGATATCAGGTGGATAAAATAGCCTCATTATCAGCGTCGGAATTTGCGAAAAAATTTAAGGACGAATCGATAGAAATAGTATTGGATGTTAGAAAAGAAACAGAATATTTGTCAGAACATATCATTGGAGCTACTAATTTCCCTCTAGATTTTATCAATGAAAATAGTGGGATCATAAATTCAAATAAGGACTATTATCTACACTGTAAAAGTGGGTATAGATCTTTAATTGCTGCGTCTATATTTAAGGCAAATGGAATTAAAAATGTAACAGATATTAGAGGAGGCTATCAAGACATTAGAAATACCGGTGTGGCATTGTCAGATTATGTGTGTCCGACTACGATATTGTAAGCATATACTAGAAAAAGTATAGAGGGAGCAGTAGCTCCCTTTTTTTGTTTACATTTAGAGCTTAAAATAGTAATCATTCCTGAAAGGGATAAAAAACAAGATCATGAAAAGAGTCGTATTTATGTGTTTCCTTACCTTTTTTGGTATGATAAATTCAAGTGATGCCCAAGAAAAAACAACAGCTGTATTGGATGCTGATAGCATAGAGATTAAAGTACATTTGATCGCTCCTCAGTTATTTAATAAAGGAATGGGAGGTCATGTCTTAGTGGACGTTCGTACGCCTCAAGAGTTTAAATATGGGCATATAGAAAATGCTGTGAATATCAATTTCTATGCAAAAAAATGGATGGATAAATTTTCGGATTTTGACACGTCTCAGCCAATCTATATTTACTGTAAAAGTGATAATAGATCGGGGCATGTGGCCTTGCAATTAATTGAAGCGGGATTTATACATGTGTATGAATTGGAGCATGGAATTACACAATGGAAAAAAGAAGGCCTTCCTTTGGTAAAAGAGTAAGGTTATTCCTTGTTTTTTGGCCGTGTAAATGTTAAATCTAATAAATATTTGTAGGATGATAAAACTAAAATATACCGTACTCTTTGTACTATTTGTAGCCTTGGTAAGTTGTGATACTACGGCCAAATTGTCAAAAGAAGCACAAGAAGAATACCTGTCAAAAGGGAAAGATATTAGTCAAAAAACATTCAAGTTATTGAGTGGTAATTTAATGCAACAGATGCAACAAGGAGGTCCTAGTCAGGCATTGCCCTTTTGTAATTTACAGGCGATTCCTTTAACGGAAAGCATTGCATTACAGGAAAACGTTCAGTTAAAACGCCTCTCTACATTGTATAGAAATATAAAAAACAAGCCAAATGTGGCAGAAGAACGCATACTTAATACCTATAATAGGGCGCTCATTAATGGGGAGAAATTATCTCCAGTTTTAATGAGTTCTCCTACAGGAAAGCCTCAGTTTTATGCGCCTATTATCATTGGTGAAAAATGCTTGTCTTGTCATGGTACTGTCGGTAAAGAAATCTCTCTAAAAACGGATTCACTTATAAAAACAATGTATCCAAAAGATTTGGCTACGGGGTATAAAGTTGGTGATTTAAGAGGGATTTGGAGCATACAATTTTAAAATGATGCCTGTAAGTAGTCTTTTTGAATGCGATTTTTGTGTGGTGTAACACCAAATAAATTGAAGATAATTTTGTTATACACTGCTGATTACAGCAGTCAATACGACATGTAATTTTTAAGATATAACAGCGTTTTATAAGATGGAATGCCTAGATTTAAAACTAAAACCAATCCATTTAATAGTAAAAAAAAAACCTCGCGAATAGCGAGGTTTTTTAATGTTGATAAATGGGGGTGTTTTTAGGAGTTAAAATCTCAAAGTAGCACCTACCAAAAAGTTAGTGGTAGCTTGTGGGTAATATCCCGCATAGTGTTTTGTTGTGATTTTAGTTGCGTCAGACCAGTCATCATCATAGGTCCCGTAATATCCGTTAGATACATACTCTACATTAAATATATTATTAACCATGGCGGTTAATGTGATAGATTTAAAGATGCTTTTAGGCGTGAATTTATAACTAGCAGTTACATCATTTACAAAATAGTGGTCTAATTTAGATTGTTCAGTACTTGTGTTTCCCATAAACTGATCTCCTACATATTTAGAGAGTAGAGACATTTGTAGATTGCTATTAGGCGCATAGGTAAATGCATTCCCAATAACTACATCTGGAGAAAAAGAGAGGTCTGTAGTTCCTAAATCTGTTAGTTTACCATCTATTTCTATATGGAAATCAGTGTTTTTGTTACTGCTCAAGGCAATATTTGGTCTCCAAGTTACACTATTTGACAATTGAAATACAGCATCAATCTCTAATCCTAATCTATAACTTTTTCCACTGGTTGCACGGACAGGAGCACCGGTATCGTCTATAGCTCCAGTAAGTACTAGCTGGTTTTTGTAGGACATGTAATATCCATTGGTGTTTATTCGAACGTTTTCAATATTAAAACGATGTCCTAATTCAAAATCAGTCAATTGTTCTGATTGATCTATTCCATTTTCAAAATCGTTTCTATTCGGTTCTTTATTCGCTCTTGCAACAGAGAAATAGAAACTATTACTAGGGTCTATGTCATAAGTGATTCCTGCTTTCGGATTGAAGAAAGAAAAATTTGCATCTACATTTATAGGAGCCAAATCAGAGGTGATTCCCTTGGTTTTATAATTGACAAAACGACCTTGAAGATCTCCATAAAGGGAAAGTTGTTCGTTTAATTTATAAGTTGCTTTTGCAAAGATACTGTTGTCTATTTTTTTAGCATCACTTTCGTAATAACGATCTCTAATGTTGGAGTCACTAGCGTTTTGAGCCCAAATAACTTCTCCAAAATGATCTCCTTGATAATTACTATGTGAACCTCCAATGATAAGGTCTATGTCATCATTTTTATAATTGGTATTGAAATTCACCACATAAAAATCATTGTCTAACCATCTGCGACGTATCAGGTCTGTAGTGTCTATGGTTTCTCCTCCAATCACAATCGGAGTAAATCCGTAGTCTGCAAAATCTTCACCTTCTTTAAATTGTTCGTAGTATCCTTTTCCTTTGGTGTAGTTTAACCCTAGGTTTGTAGACCATGCATCTGAATAGCGTTGGTTCCAGTGAAATTGAAAATGGTCTTGTTGGTAATTGTCAATCTCATTGTCGTAAGTATAAGGGTTTTGTTTTCTGTCTACTTCTAATTGTGAAGCAGTAATCCCATACCAAGCTTGGTATGTTTTTTCATGTCCTCCAAAAGTCAATGCTTTAATAAGCGTATTGTCATCTACATAGGTAGCTTGTAAGAAATAAGATTTTAAATCACTCCAAGCACGATCTATATAACCATCGGAATCAATTTTAGACAAACGACCTGCAATTTCAATGCGGTCATTTAACAATCCTGTACTAAATTTTACGGTATGTTTTTGTGTATTGTATGATCCAATTGAACTGCTGATTTCACCATAAGCTTCGTTAGAAACAGCGTTTGTCAACACGTTTAAACTCGCTCCAAAAGCTCCTGATCCATTCGTAGAAGTTCCGACACCACGTTGTAATTGCATGCTTTCGGTAGAAGAAGCAAAATCAGGCATGTTTACCCAATAAGTTCCTTGGCTTTCTGCATCATTATAAGGGATTCCATTAATAGTAATGTTTACACGAGTGGCATCACTACCACGGACTCTAATTCCAGAATACCCAACTCCTGCACCAGCATCTGAAGTAGTTACTACAGAAGGTAAAAAGTTTAATAGGGTAGGGATGTCTTGTCCTAAATTACGCTTTTCTAATTCCTTTTTATTGATGTTAGAATAGGTAACGGGTGCATTTCCTTTGACACGAACAGCACTGACTAAAACTTCTCCTAAAGTCTGTCTGTTGGCTTTTAATTCAACGTTTAAAAGCGTGTTTTCCGTAATAGTTACCGTCATTTTTTGAGTCGTATAGCCCATATAGCTAACGGTGATTTGATGGTCTCCTTTATTTAAATGTAAGGTGTATTCTCCTTCAAAATTTGCCGTCGTTCCTGACTTGCTATTGCTTAAAATCACACTAGCTCCTGCTAATGCTTCATTCATTTCGTTCGTTACCTTTCCGGTAAGTTTAAACGTTTGCGCATTTATTGTAAATGCGGATAAAAATAGTGCAACAAGCACTAAAAGTTGAGTTTGATGTCTCATTTAGTAAAAAATAAAACGATTAAAAAGAGATAATTAGTCGATGTTTGATAAATTATTCTTGCCCTTTGTACGTTATAAGTACATGACGTCCCTAAACAGCATTACCTGTTCTAGGTTCAATGGGTGTGATCTCAGCCTTGCGGCACCCCTTTATTGAGATAGGACAAATGTAGACACAATTTATTTATCAAAAATGATTTTTGTTAGATAAATTGACATTTGTAAATTATAACTGTATATAACATTTGTGCCTATCTTTAATCGTGTTGCCTTTCAGGTGCTTAGGTCCTTTTTCGGCAATTAAATACTTTCAAAAATAAATTTATTTCTCAAAAAGTTATAAGTACAATTTAGTCAGCGTACATTTTGTCAATCAGTTCTTTATATTTTTTCTGAATTACTTTTCGCTTTAGTTTTAAAGTTGCTGTAATTTCACCTGCTTCAATACTAAATTCTTTCGGTAGCAAGGTGAATTTTTTAATTTTTTCGAACTTAGAAAACTCTTTTTGTAATTCTTCAAAGCGTTTTTCAAACAAATCCTTTATCTGGTTATTATTGATCAGTTCTTCAATATCCTTAAAGCTAATTTTATGTTCTTCTGCGTATTTTATTATGTTCTCAAAGCTAGGAACTGCTAAAGCCGTCACATATTTCTGCTGATCTCCAATGACTGCAATTTGTTCAATAAATGAATCACCTACCAAAGCCATTTCCAGTTTCTGTGGCGCAATATATTTACCTCCAGAAGTTTTCATTAAGTCTTTAATCCTATCGGTAATGACTAAGTTTCCATGGGCATCTATTTTACCAGCATCACCTGTTTTAAACCAGCCGTCTTCAAAGACTTCTGCCGTTTCTTTAGGTTTTTTATAGTAACCGCGCATTACACCAGGTCCCTTTACTAAAATCTCGTCATTGTCACCAATTTTTATGTCGGTACCCTGAATAGGTTTTCCTGCTGAATTAAATTCGAAATGAGTTTCTCCAAATAATGAAACGGTAGCCGTAGTTTCGGTTAAACCATAACCACATTTAATATTTAAACCAAATGAATGAAAAAACGAGACCATATCCTCCGCCAAAGGAGCACCTCCACAAGGCATAAATTTTATACGCCCTCCAAAAACTTCTCTAAGTTTACTTAAAACTAACTTATCGGCTATTTTAAACTTCATTTTTATTAGAAATGGCACCTTTTTACCAAGTCGCTTATACTTATTATTGTAGGCATTTCCAATACCTAAAGCCCAACTTGCTAATTTCATTTTATTGGGTGAGGCTTCTTTTCTTTTTTCTTGAATTGCAGAAAATATTTTTTCAAAAATTCGAGGAACAGTACACATTAAAGTCGGTTTTACCTCTTTTAAAACGTCTGCAATTTCTTTTGGATTTTGGTTGAAATATACTTGAATTCCAGACTGAATACAGAAAAACACCCAACTACGTTCGTAAATATGACTTAAGGGTAAAAAACTTAAGGAAACATCATTTTCATTAATATCTAATTCATCTTCGTGGGCTTTTAATGAAGCTGCAAAATTGTTATGATCTAATATAACACCTTTTGGTTCTCCCGTAGTTCCTGAAGTGTAGATAATACTTGCTAAATCTTCTAACTGATGCTCATTATGGCGTTTTTCCAATTCACTTTCAATGCTTTTTGGAAATTCCGCATTGATAAAATCAGTAAAATGAACGGCATTTTTATGGTTTCTTAAGTCAACGGTAGTGGTTAAAGCAATAATTAATTTTAAGTATTTATTGTCTTTATAAATTTCTTCAGCTTTATCAAACTCTTCTTGATCACCTACAAACAACACACTTATTTCAGCGTCGTCTACTATATATGTTGTTTCTTTTGTTGAATTAGTGGCATAAATGGGAACCGTAACCGCTCTCACTCCCATAATTCCAATATCCGCTATTATCCATTCGGTCATGTTTTGAGCAAAGATTCCAATGTTGTCTTGCTCTTTTATTCCATAATGGAGTAACGCTTTTGAAACATTTTGAATTTGTTCAAGGAAATTATTCCAAGAGATTCCAATCCATTCTTTTGAGGCTACATCTTTATAAAAGATGGCTTCTTTGGTGGTGTATTTTTTTGTATTATCTTTTATTACCTCTACTAAATGCTTATAACTCATAATTGGTGTTTCGATTATTAATTTCAAAGCTTTTTACACAGCCCTCAAATTTACACATAAATTGATTAGGGTGTTTGGATTGTTCCAATTGATTTAGAATATAGATTTTAACAAAACAGTTGATTGGAATTCATTTTTTCTTAAGGATTTAAACTGTTACTCGGCTCCGTACAGGACGTTTGTTTGAATTCTTTTTTTTATTGTTTGAATCAAGACAAAAAATTTTTTAAAAAAAGTGAAGGTTTGTTTCTTTTTGTTTTAGCTGTATAGGTAAGTTTAGTAGTACTATTGGATAGTTTACAGTGTTGCTTATTTTTGAGGCTAAATTTTAATAATCATCAAGCCGCTTCCTCGCCGATTTCTTAAAAGCATGTTTTTTCTTCGATTCCAAGCGCCTTCTGTTAGAGGATTTAGTAGGCTTTGTTTTTTTGCGAAATTTAGGGATAAATAATGCTTTTTTTAAGGTCTCAAAAAAGCGTTTTATAACGAGTTCTTTATTTCTATGTTGACTTCTGCTCTCCTCACAATTCAGTGTGAGAATTTGGTCTTTAGAGAGTTTTGAGGCTAATTTTTTATAGATGATTTCTTTTTCTTGCGGGGTCAGTCCTTGAGAGTAGGAAACAGAAAAAGACAGCACTACTTTTGACGAAACTTTATTTGCATGTTGTCCTCCTGGACCGCTACTGCGAATGGCTTTAAAGTTGAGTTCTGTTAAAAGTAGTGCGCTGTTCATTTTAATTAAATTGATGTGCTGGTTTTAATAAATCGTTTACCGTTTTTACGGGGTTAAATGTTGCGATAGGAACCTCTATAAAAAGGGTGGTCCAATGAGACATAGCTCCATTCCATAAACCAGGTAATTCCAAGGCTTTTAAAGGGGCTCCTTCAAATGTTTTTTCGGAAATAAATACAGCGTTCTTGTCTACAAAATTAGTCAAATTAAACGGTTCTCCTTTGTAGTTTTTGGTGGCACAAACTAAATCTACAGGATTAAAGTGAGTGGCTGCTTCTAGAATCTTTAGCTGTGAAGTGTCTGAGGTGTCAATTTGAGATTTCTCGACAATTTGTAATTGTGATTGTTCATCTGTGGTTACCCAAAAAGGACCTCCTCCTGGTTCCCCTAAATTTTTAACCATACCACATACGCGTATCGGTCGGTTTAAAATAGCAATCACCTCTTGTTGATTGAGTTTTTTAGTGCTAGTTAATTGTAATTTATGAGCGATGATCTCTTGAATTTCGGACAAACGATCTGTAGATGTCTTGTGTTCTAGTTCAACTAATAATTTAAAAATAAGCGCTTGGATTTGTAATAGTTTCCCGGCGAGAACTTGCTTAAATCTTACCGTCGTTTCGTTTTGTATACTTACATTGTCTATGTTTTTTACAAAGATTAAATCTGCTTCTAAATCATTTAAGTTTTCGATTAAAGCACCATGTCCTCCTGGCCTAAAAAGTAGCGTATCGTCTTTTAAAATAATAGGCATATTGTTTTCGTCCACAGCAACTGTGTCTGTGGATGATTTTTGTGTGGAATAGCTGATGTTTTGACGAGCGCCTGACAGGTGTTTTTTAAACAATGCTACATGTGTCTCACTTACTGTAAAATGAACGTTTGCACGCTCTTCTTTCCCTTTAGCATACAATACGGATTCTAGTAAATGTTCTTGTGCAGGCGTAAATATCTTGTGGTGGTTTGCGTGAAAAGGAATCAATCCTTTTGGTAGTTTTCCAAAGTTCAAATAGTTTTTATGCAATAATACATTTACAAATTCTAACTTAGATTCAGTAGCTGTAATGTCAAAAGTACTGTGTTTTAACCGCAATTGATGAATCACCTCAAGGTAAAATGCAAAGGATTGTAGGTGTTTGAAAAAAGTAGTTATAAACGGTGTTTCGGTTTCGGTTTCTGTAAATTGATATAATTCGCTAAACATACGTGTAGCCGCTCCAGAAGCGGGTACGAATTTCAGAATGTCTAAGTTTGATTGTTCTTGTTCGTAATACTTTATAAAAGCATTTTGTTCACTTTCTGAATAGTGGAAGATTCCATTGTCAAGAGTTGCAATGTCTGAAATATGTATGTGAAAATTATTTTTTTCAAAACAGTTAATTTGCTCCTGTAGTTTGTTGAGTGAAATCCCTTTGTTACTTAAGTTTTCAAGGGCTGTTTCGCTGTAGGTGGTTTTTAATTCTAACAATTTATCGATGGCTTTAGTGGCTGTTTGTAAACGTGTTTTTTTATCCCCTTTTAGTAAAATATAAGGGCGATTATTCTCAATTAATGCGTGCTCAAAGGCATTGAACATGGTCTCTCTTGCCTCAAGTTGATCTCTGAGATCATCGGCTTCCCATGGAATGTCTATATAGGTTAAAAAATAAAGATCATAGGTGTTTTCTTTGGCCATTTTGTCCAGTAATGGATCTACAAAACCTCCATAGAATTCTTGTGAATAGACTTTTGTTTCTAGTAAATCGGTATCGCAAATAAGTACTTTGTTGGCTTTAGTGGCCAATTCGTTTTCTAATAGCATTTGTCCAAAAGCAATGGGAAGTAAGTCTGAGTTTTCACAGGTTTTACGTTCATTATTCCATTTATTCTGTAAGTATTCACGTGCGTATTCTGGAGCCCATACCGTATCGTAATAGCGTGATAATTGACGAGATAAGGTGGTTTTTCCCGTAGATTCTGGGCCGAATAATACTATTTTTAAGACGTCTGTTTTTGATTGTCTAAGTTTCTCTTCCATGCTAAATATCCAAATATGGCGATAAATGTAAATCCTAAATATTGAAAACTTGTAAAGGTATATCCTTTGTAAAAATACAATGGAACGGAGATAATATCTCCTAGAATCCAAAACAACCAATTTTCAATTTTCCGTTTTGCCATCAACCACATTCCTACAAAAAATATAGCGGTGGTAAGGGCGTCTACATAGGCCACCCATCCATTCCATTTATCGAAGGTAATATACACCAAATAAACGAAAATTAAAGTAGCGAAGAAGATTATAGTTGCGGTGTATTTCTCTTTTATAGTGGTGCTGGAAATAGGAGTAACATGGCTGTCATCAACTTTTCTTGTCCAGATATACCAACCGTAAATACTCATGATAAAGTAATAGGCATTGATCATCATATCACCTAATAAACCCCATTTAAATAAAAGGTATACAAATAGTAAGGTACTGACAATTCCTGTAGGGAACACCCAGATTTTATTTTGCTTGGAATACCAAACGGATGAGAATCCGAAAATAATAGCTATTATTTCCAGTACTATTTCATGCGTTGGGTATTGTTTATATTGTGCGAAAAAAAAATCAACTAATTCTGTCATGAGGTATGATAAGGAGCTTAACAGGGCTCAAGGTAGCGTTAATTAAAGTGGTCATGGGCATAGACCAAGGTGAAATTTTCAATTTTTTCGAACTGAATTTTGTATCTTTTATTCCAGTCGGTGGATTTTATCCAAGCGGTAGTAGCGTTGGATTCTAAGTTGAAAGGAGTTACTTCTAGATCATTTTTAAAAGTCAATCCTTCATAAGGATAAATTTTATACAATGATTCTTTGGCGCCCCAGATTACGGTTAGTTCTTCTATTTGTACCTCGGTTTGCTCTTCGAAATTAACTTCGTAATCAGTAAATTTAGAGGCTATTCTCGTTATTTTAGGCCTGTTTTTTTCAATGTCGATGCCTATTTCACGGTCACTGATAATTATAGCGGCAAATTCGTACGAATGTGTAATGGATATATGTTTTCCATCTCTTAAATGAGGTTTTCCGTTTTTCGTGTAGTACAAATCGTGATCTGTATAACCGGCCTCCTTTAATAAATGCCTTACACTTAGAAAACCTCTTCGGTGTATTTCGGATTTCATGTGCTTAAGCCGTTCTATACTGTTATCAGAAAGAGGTATATTTTCAGACAGCTTGGACAATGAATCTTTTATGTTCCAGACAAATATGATGGTATTTGCATGGGGTTTTATGGTTTTATAAAGTGGCATTTGTTGCGCTTAAATTTTAAATTAATCGGTAAATATCAACAAAACTGTCGGTTAAATTACTCTTAAACAGACTAATTAAGTATTTATTTGGTTAATTATGAGTTGAAATTTGTGATTTTACACTATTTTTGCAATTCATAATGAACAAAGATAAGAATATGAGTACAGATACAAAAACGTATGTACCTTATAAAGTTAAGGATATTTCTTTAGCTGATTGGGGAAGAAAAGAAATTGAATTGGCCGAAGCTGAAATGCCAGGGCTTATGAGTTTACGTGAAGAATATAAAGACGAACAACCTTTAAAAGGAGCAAGAATAGCAGGATGTTTACACATGACCATTCAAACGGCAGTGTTAATTGAAACATTAGTGGCCTTAGGAGCAGATGTGACTTGGAGTTCATGTAATATTTTCTCTACGCAAGATCAAGCGGCTGCTGCAATCGCTGCAGCGGGTGTTTCTGTGTATGCATGGAAAGGATTGAACGATAAAGATTTTGACTGGTGTATAGAGCAAACATTGTTCTTTGGTGAAGATAAAAAACCATTGAATCTTATTTTAGATGATGGTGGGGATTTAACGAACATGGTATTGGATAGATACCCTGAATTAGTAGAAGGAATCAATGGATTGTCAGAAGAGACAACTACTGGAGTTCACCGTTTATACGATCGTATGAAAAATGGAACGCTTCCAATGCCTGCAATTAATGTAAATGATTCTGTAACTAAATCTAAATTCGATAATAAATACGGATGTAGAGAAAGTGCTGTGGATGCTATCCGTAGAGCAACAGATCTTATGTTGGCTGGGAAACGTGTAGTTGTTTGTGGATATGGTGATGTTGGAAAAGGTACAGCGGCTAGTTTCCGTGGAGCTGGATCTATTGTTACGGTAACGGAAATTGATCCGATTTGTGCTTTGCAAGCGGCAATGGACGGTTTTGAAGTGAAAAAATTGGAAACTATTGCACCAAATGCTGATATCATTATTACCACTACTGGTAACAAAGGAATCGTTAGAGCGGAGCATTTTAAAATGTTAAAAGACAAAACGATTGTTTGTAACATCGGTCACTTTGACAATGAAATTGAAATAGGATGGTTAAACGATAACTACGGAGATACTAAAGTAGAAATTAAACCTCAAGTTGATAAATATACCATAAATGGTAAAGATATTATCATTTTGGCGGAAGGTCGCTTAGTAAACTTAGGCTGTGCTACAGGACATCCTAGTTTTGTGATGAGTAACTCATTTACAAACCAAACCTTGGCACAAATGGAATTGTGGAATAACAGAGACGCTTACGAAAACGAAGTGTATATGTTGCCAAAGATATTGGATGAAAAAGTAGCACGTTTACACTTGAATAAAATAGGTGTGGAGCTTGAAACTTTAAGTGAAGAACAAGCAGCATATATAGGTGTGACTGTAAAAGGCCCATTTAAACCTGAATATTACAGATACTAATAATTACTATTTTTAGTATTTATAATGGTGATTCTACGCTCTGGTAGAATCACCATTTTTTTTTGCATAAAAAAAGCCCTTTAGAAAAACTAAAGAGCTAATTTTAAATTCTAAACATTCCCCACAAATGTTTTAGTATTTAGTAATTCCCATAAAACAATCTCTCAATTATTTATACTGCAAAGATACAAGAGATTTGTTTTGAACGGCCTGTTTGTTGCCTGTATTTACAGGGGAAAAACCCCCTTTTGTTTCTCATTATTTCTAGGTAGTCTATGTCCCTTCTTTTTTGGTGAATTTCTATCTTGTTTGTTTATAGAAGGATGAGTTCTCAGAAGATTCCTCGGTTAGAGGGAGGTGGATTATTTTAGTTCAGAACTATTAGTTTAAGAAGTCGTCTTTAGAAACGGGGGGTCAAAAAATAAATTGCTTTTTATAACGCATAAAAAAAGCTCTTTAGTTTTACTAAAGAGCTAATTTTAAATTCTAAACATTCCCCACAAATGTTTTTAATTTAGCAATTCCCATAAAATAATCTTTCAATTATTTATGTAGCAAATATACGAATAATATTGATTTCGTTAGTATAATGATGCATTTAATTTAAGTATTATCAGTAAAACAGGTAAAAATCATTGTTTTTGATGGTAAAAGCACATCACTGAAAACCGTTAGATTTACTAGCCGAACCATCCTTCTCTGTCCAAACTCCTGAATTGAATGGCTTCTGAAATGTGATGAGATTCTGTTTTTGATGCATCTTCTAAAGCTACAATTGTTCTCGCTACTTTTAAAATTCGATCATAAGCAGTGGAGATTTTAATTTTTTCCATGGCTATTTTTAATAAATCCATAGAAGTATCGGAGAGTTTACAGAATGTTCGAATGTGTTTGACGCTCATTTGTGCATTGTAATGGACTGTTTCAGATTTTTCGAAGCGAGTGGTTT
>JAESRX010000027.1 GCA_016764435.1 Flavobacteriaceae bacterium
TTCTAATTCTTTCTTTGCGTTTTCTGCTGCTGCTAATGCACCTCTAATTCCTTCTTCTCTTTCATTAACTGCATCTAAAATAGGTTTCCACGCTAATTTTTTTAACAATAAAACTAAGAAAATAAAGATTAAGCCCATATAGACAAATAGGCCTAAAGAAAAGTCATTCATTAATTTTTCCATCGTTCGATAATCGTTTAATGTTTTTGTTTAATTTTTTAAATAAATAGCAATTGCAACCAACCGTTGCAATTGCTATTAGACTCATTTATGCAAACAAAGCTGCAAATCCGATTCCTTCAATTAGCGCTGCTGCGATCAACATAGCTGTTTGAATTTTTCCTGATGCTTCTGGTTGACGTGCAATTGCGTCCATTGCTGAACTACCAATTTTACCAATACCTAATGCAGCACCGATAACGATTAAACCTGAACCAATAATTTCTGGAATTACCATAATATATAAATTTATTTAATTAAACATTCTTGTTAGTGTTCGTCATGCTCTTCTGAAGCTGACCCGAAATATAATGCTGATAACATGGTRAAAATATACGCYTGTAATGCAGCAACTARTAATTCYAAWAGCATTARTCCAAAAGCCAATCCAAAWGATAATGGACTTCCWATCCAGCTTTTAAAKATAAACATTAAACCGATAATACTCATYAATACAATATGTCCTGCAGTCATRTTTGCATACAAACGTATCATTAAAGARAAAGGCTTAATTACWGTYCCTAATAATTCAATAGGAATTAAKGCAATTCGCATTGCTTTAGGWACTCCTGGCATCCAAAAAATATGTTTCCAATARTCTTTKGTTGCMGTAAATGTGGTGATTAAATAGGTGATTAAWGCCAAKGCRAAAGTAACRGCTATATTTCCTGTTACGTTTACTCCTAAKGGTGTTAATCCTAATAAGTTTACAAACCATATAAAGAAAAAKACKGTCARTAAGAAACTCATGTATTTTTTRTAGCGTTTTTCTCCAATRTTTGGAATCGCAATATCATCYCTWATRTATAATATGATAGGYTCAAAGAAACGTCCCATTCCTGTAGGRATWCCRTTGTTTTTMGCATAYGATTTAGCWAGGTTRCTAAACAATAARACCATCATCARYGCWATAAATAAWATRGCRACKACATTYTTRGTGATWGAAAAATCAAAYGGTTTYGAGTTSGCTACATGATGNNNGTCATCATMAKWWRTMRTTSYWSCMGCAKNCGTNCTGTATWKTWWWKWNNNNANTGGTATACTTTRWAAAATTTACCCTTGCTTTCTGCTACAGTTTCACCGTGGTGAAATTTWGAAGACATAAAAACRTGCACACCKTCATCAATTAAGATAATAGGTARWGGRAAYCCAAAATGYTTGGTGGTTCCRTCTTCCGCTTTCCATGCTGTGATYCCGAAATCATACGAATCTTTTAAATGGTGTTGGATAAATTCTTTGATTTCTGTTTTTATATCAGATTTCCCCTCTTTTRCYTCATCWTTTGTRGATGAAAASGCTGAAAAACAGGTAAAAAACAGTACTAAAGTTAGTGTTGTAACTAGGTTTCTTATTTGCATATCACTTATTTATAGTGGTCACTTTAAAATAAGTGCAAATGTAAGCTTTTATATTAAAAACTAAAATATATTTTATCTTTTGTTTTAAGAGATTACAACTTCGTTAAAATCTCATCAAATTACTTAGAATTTAGCAATTTGATTATCGCCATAGATTCATAGATTAGGCAAGCGGTATAAGGGATGAAGAAGGAAGCGAATTCCAGTTTAGAGATCTCTCCATCTTGTTTAAACCAAGGATTAAATACCGCAAAGAAAACTATAAATTTAAGGATGGAACCTCCCATAAACAGAAAGCCTAAGACATCATGTTGTGGAATTCGTCTCAGATATAATATTCCATAGATGATTACGGCCAATACTAAATGAATGGAATAGCTAGCGATAATGTAATTTTCAAATAGAGGTTGTGAGCTTAATTTCAGTACACCTATGTGGATGGTAAATAGGGTGATAAGTAACAGTGTAAGTTTGTATATGAATTTGAAAACAGGGGTCATTTATTGGTCTAGCTTTTTGAGTTTTTGGAGAAGACTATACATGGATAGTAGAAAGCCAATTAAAATGAGGCCTATTGTAAATGCGGGTTTCTCGAATTGATAATGAGCATCTAATTTTTTTCCTAAATAGGCACCTAAATAAATAGAGATGCCCATTTGTAATCCTGCACTTGACAGTTGTAAATATTTGTTAAGCGGTTTTTTTGTCTTTTTTTGCATGGTTCAATTCTTTTACAGATCCTTTCATGGAGCAAGTGGCATTAAATGAGGCTCCTGGCTCTACAGATAATTTACCGATCGTTACCTCCCCAGTGATTTTTGAGGTTGCTTTTAAGGTTAGGACATCGTTTACGATAAGTTCTCCAGAGAATTCTCCTTCTATTTCGGCTAGTTTACAGGTTACTTTTCCAGTTACTTTTCCTTGTTGTCCTATGACAACTCTGCCTGATGTGCTTATCGTTCCTTCCACACTTCCGTCTATTCTGAAATCTCCTTCGGACTTAATATCTCCTATTATATGAGTGTTTTGACCTATGACGTTGCGTTCATGAGATTGCATAGGTTTTGGTGTTTTGTCTGTAAACATGGGGCTTATTTTTTGAGTTGATTAATGAGTGTCGCGGCTTGTGCAGCTTCGTCTGTGTTTGGGTAACTTATTAGAATGAATTCCAAGGCTTCTTTAAAGGCTACTTTTCCGACGGTTTTTCGAAGACTATAGGCTCTTAAAAGTTCAAATTTAGGCACTATAGGGTTTCCGTTAAATAATAATATGGACGCTGATGCTTTACTTACTACTTCAGTGTACTTCTGGTCTTTGTATAAATAATAGGTGTTTGCATAAACTTTTTCAGGGGCGTCTTCAGAGTTTGCTTGTGCTAAAACCTTATTCGGATTTAAAATTATTTGAGCGTATCTAGATGCTGGATACTGATCTAGGATTTGTTGTTTGTGACGGTCTGATTTCTCCATTGATATTCCTGCGTACAATTTGAATAAGTGGTAATGGCTTGGTAATATCCATGTAGTATTTTTTGGAAACGCTAATAATTTTTCAAATTTAGTGATGGCCACCTCTTTTATGTTGAATTGTTCTTTGTAAATAATCCCTAAATTAAAATAGGCAGTATTTCTAGAAATACGGATCGAGTCAATATCTTTTTGTGCGGTAGGTATCTGACTTAAGTAAAAGTCTAAGTCATACCTTTTACTAGCGATGGTGTCTAATTCTTTTGCCGTAGTTTTCTGAGTTAAATTCTTTTGAAGGATTCTTTTCGTAGAAATTCTCCAATTATCCTCTAGAGGTCTGTTCCCCCATATTTGTACAAATTCTTGTGCACCAAATCCGATACTTTGGACATTGTAAAAATACCATGTCCCTGAGGTGTTTGAGTTTGTGTTATTGCTAGTTATAGGATTTCCAAAGCCTGTAGTATACGTTTTTTGAGTCGTTTTTTTTGCGGCGTCAGTTTTCTTTAACTCTTGGATGTGTTTTTCGAAATAGGCGATTCTTCCACCTTGGTCAAGAGATATAACGCTTAGGATACTATCAGTAGTACTAGCAATGAATTCTTGTGTAATTACATCGTCTAAATTGGCTCTTTTTCGCTTGATTTTTCGGATGCGTTTGCTGTTGTTATCGGTAGCTATGGAAAGAATACTGTCATAATAAGCGCCTGCAACGATATACTTTGACTTCATAAAATTAAAATCACCTAAGGCTTGATATGATAAACTCTTTTGATGATTTTCTGCCTGTTTTGCGTGGATGGATTTTTTATAAAACATCATGGCGTCTGCTTCCTTGTTTAAGTCTAAAGCGATGTTCCCTGCTTGGTAATATAATTTATCTAAGAAAGGACGGTTGTCTCTGTTTTTAATCAATTTAGCAAAGAGACGTTCTAATCCTTGTTTATTTCCTTTAGAGGTGTTTATTGCTTTTTCTATTTGGCTGTGAATTACATATTTGTAGGCCGATTTTTTATAAGCGATGACCTTGTCAAAAGAGTAATTCGATGAATCTATCTTATGTTGGGTTCTGTAGAGCTGTCCTAGAATAAATAAATTACGAGCATGTTGGTGCTTGTTACTGTCAGTAAGTACAGATTTCTGTAAATGGTCTATGGCTAATTGAATACTATCCGTGGCTACATATGCCATTGCTAAGGCTGTATGTGCACTTTCTATGATTTCTTTTTCTAAGCGTGTGCTCTCTAGTAGGTATTTTAAGGAAATAATTGCTTGTTCTTCATTGTGTAAACGCACTTGTGTTTTTGCTTGCCAAATTTTTGTTTCTGCGATCAGATTAGCGGTAGGATAGTGCTCAATTACATAATTAAATGCTTCTATCGCTGGTACAAACCTACTCGAGTAATAACGTGCCTTCCCTAATAATAAATACGCATCGTCTATTTGCCTGTTGTGTTCCCTTCCATGGAAATTCATGGAATGTCGTTGGATGGCTTTTACAGATTTTTCCTCGGCGAATGCAAAGGGACCTGTTGCTTTGGTTTCACTGCTATCTATGGCTTCCGTAGAGGTAGTTTCCTCTTCAACTTTTAATGGTTCTATCGGAAGTAATTCCCAATAATTGTCATTATAAGAGGCGTTTATTTCTGCAAGCCCTTGTTTGAAGGATTCTTTTCCGTTGTGAAGTACATTGTATTTAGTGGTCAACGTATGGAAATTCCTTGAAACAAAAGAATTCTTTTTAGTTGAGCAACTTACAACGAGCACTGCAATCAGTATGGCGAATATTTTAGAAGCTATTTTCAATGTGTTTTTTTCCTACTTTTTTAAACTTAAATATAGAGATATTATTGTTTAGATTTGTAAAAATACAAATTAAATCAAAACCAAAAACGGATCTGTTTGAATATTTTCATGGAAGAATGCTACTTTAGGGATCAATTATTAAATAGTGATATAATTGAGGACGAACTGTTTTTTGGCATAACTTTTGAAAATACCTTGCTGAACCCATTAAATACAAAAATATGAAACCTATAAAATTACTTTTAAGCCTCTTGGTAATGACTGTATTTCTTACCTCATGTTTTGTGGAAGACACGCATTATATAGAAGAATCTACATACACACTTGAAGATGTAGTTACCGATTATGAAATATGGTATGTGGATATTCATAAAAAATCAGGGTTGAATGAAGTGCCGTTTTTGTCCAAAGCGTTTACACTCTCTTTTGTCAATGGTCGTTTATATGCAAATAATAATTTGGTAGGGTTTGGGACTTCAGGTAGTGATTATGGAAGACAGATAGGAACTTATAATACCTATACAGGTTTTTTACAAGTAAATCTCTACGATAACGGTGCTTATGAATTTGATGTTGTTCAGTTGAGTAATGGCGCTATTGAACTCTATAATAGTTATTATGATGTTACTTATGTTTTAGAAGGCTATTCCACCAGTACTTTTGATTGGGATAAAATATTTTATGAAAACATAGAGTATTTTTTACAAGAGTATGATGTTTGGGCAAAAACGAGTACAAGTGTTGAGGGTGAATTAAATACTTTTGATGATGAGAATTTTTTGAATTTTGATTTTCAAGGAGTTAGTGTGTTTTTATCTTCTCAGTCTAATAGTGGCACAAATATTGCTAATATCATTTGGGATTATGAAGGTGGATATTCTGTAGCTGATTATACAAATGAGAACTTTTTAAAAGAATTGACATTGTATTATGACGATGGATCCATAGAAGTATTTGAATTGGCAATTTTAAACGATCAAGAAATAGAATTGTACCATATCGCTTCTGGAACGACGTATTATTTTGAAGGATTTGGATTTATTCAATATCAAAATAAAACACAGAGCATTCAAAAATCACGTAAGAGAACAACAATAAAACGAGTTCAGAAAGTAAGAACTCCAAGAAATAATGATTAAAGTTTGGTTAGTTGATTTTTAATTGGATTGATATCCCAATTAAGCAAAAACCGCTCCCTGTAAAGGAGCGGTTTTTTTGTATATTTACTTTTAAATAATCTACAAAAAAATGGAGAATACAACAGCCTTTATTACGGGAGCAACTTCAGGGATTGGAAAAGCAACAGCCCTACTTTTTGCGGCGCATAAAATACGATTAATTTTATGTGGACGTAGAAAAGAACGGCTCCTCGCGTTGCAAAAAGAACTTGCAATATTCACAGAGGTACATATACTACAGTTTGATGTGCGAAACAATCAGGAAGTTGAACACGCCATTGCATCGTTACCCGCAAATTTTAAGGACGTAGATGTTCTGATAAACAATGCTGGGAATGCACACGGTTTATCGTCTATTCAGGATGGTGCTATAGAGGATTGGGACGCTATGATAGATATTAATGTCAAGGGCTTATTATATGTTACAAAAGCGATCATTCCTAAAATGATCGCAAAAAATAGTGGATTCATTGTGAATATTGGTTCCATAGCCGGAAAGGAAGTCTATCCAAATGGAAATGTTTATTGCGCCTCTAAATATGCAGTGAATGCTTTAAATAAAGCCATGCGAATAGATTTGAATCAACATAATATTAGAGTGTCAGCCATTCACCCTGGTGCTGTGGAAACGGAATTTTCTACGGTGAGGTTTAAAGGTGATACAGCGAAAGCAACTGGGGTATATCAAGGTTTTGATGCCTTACAAGCTGCGGATATAGCGGCTATTATTCACTTTGTAATTACCAGACCTGCTCATGTAAATATTGAGGACTTGGTGGTCTACCCTACGGCACAGGTAACTGCTACAATACTTAATAAAGTGTAGCCATGATTAATAAAAGACTCCTTATTAAAAACTTACTCGCTCAGAATGATGAGAATAGTTTTTATGATAAAAAACGTAAAATTAGTTTAGATCAACTGGAAGGGAAGGCCAAATTTTTAAAACATATTTGTGCGCTGTCTAATTCAAATCCGAACAATAATTCGTTTTTAGTCATAGGAGTGGAGGATGCATCAAACCTAATTGTAGGTGTTGATTTTTTTGACGACAGTAAAATTCAAAATTTAGTGAATTCCTATTTTTCCCATCCTCCTAGAATTATATATGAAAATGTCCACTTTCCGGATTTGCCAAGGCATAAAGTGGTGGGCTTGGTTACCATCGCAGCGAATGCTGAGACCACTTCTCTAAGCAAGAACTGTTGGAAGTATGAAAAAGGCTTAATTTTTTACAGAAAAGGAAGTAATTCTATGCCTTATCTTTTGGCTCAAGAGGTGTTTAATCATAATAAAAAGGCAGTAGAAGCTATTGAGAAAATGGCAAGTAGTAATATTAAGTTGACGCTAGACGGTGTCATGGATTTTATGAACCGTCATAAAGAATATACGCCTTCTTATACGGTGTTTCATGAACAGTTTGTACTGTGTTGGGCTGGGAAAAAGCATACTATTAGTGGGGAGCAATATTTCTCTAGAGTGGATATAGAACTTATAGACGAAAATATCCGTTTTTTTTATGCGGCCCTAGATTATGTGCAGGTTGTTCAGAACGATCATTCGTTTATCTGTACAGAATACATCCTGTTAGGTATTAATGAAACCCAACGATTATATCCTTTGGAGAAAAAAGTAATTCATTTTAAAAATAATGGGCACTATAAAATAACCTCCGTTTTTTTATTTGAACCGCCACAGTATGATAAGGGGATGTTACTGGATGTTTTGAAGCAAAATAATGCATTGATAGCACGATTAGAACAGCAGATAGTTCTCAGTGGTGAAGCATTAAAATTACTTCAAGAATTACCTACTAAGTATATGATTTGTGTATTGAATAATATCCCCGAAGCATTGACGTATTTAGAGGCGTCCAAACCTTATTTAAAGGCCTTGGACGATACTACTGCTTATGTTAATTTTAAAGAGGTGATGCGTGTATTGCGAAAAGTCAAGTATCATAATTAACCATTGCTTACTTTGTGTTCAAAGGTCCTGAAAATAGCAAGCCTCCGATAACGCCCATTAAAATATATGCGACTTGCATTCCTATACTTTCTGTATTTTGAACGGGGGTGTCTAAAAAAACAGAACTTATACCAATGAATGCTTTACTCCCTGGCACTAGCATGATAATTCCCTGGGTAATGTATACAAGCCGAGGTGATCCTGTAATCCTTGAAAACAAATTACTGACAAGTACCACCGTTAAACTTCCGATAAAGGTACTGAGTAGTATTCCAGAAAATGAGAAAAGGACACTGATACTATAACTGATGATACACGTGAGGACACTGAAAAGAACATCCTTTCTTCTCACTTGAAAAATAGGGAGTAAACAAAAGGACAATAATGGAATTCCTAGATACGTAGCCCATTTTGGAATATTGTTAACTACAGGTCTAACAATATCTATGTCATGTACCATTTTAAATATAGAAAAAGCTAATAATACTCCGAAAAACTGCTTGAATAGAGACATAAAAGCATCAAAAAATTTCGCAGATCCAGAGACTAAACTTTTATAGGTGATCTCTTCCAAAGCCGTGGTAATAGCCATTCCTGGAATTAGTATAATGATGGCAGCTAATATGGTAAGGGGTACATTTATCGTGGGGAAATACAGTGAAAGAACTCCAATTAAGATGCTCACAATAAAGGAGGCTAAGGCTTCAAATGTGTTGTTTATAAAAGTGAATTTACTGCTTAAATAATTTAATAAATACACGATACCTCCCATTAGAAAGGAAACCAGGCATGAAATCCAATTGGTTCCTAGCAGTAAACTAAAGGCAGCAGCTCCACAGGTATATGCCAAGATCAAAATCAAATGATTTACTTTATTTGTTTTTTGAGCAATGATGGTTAATGCGCGCTTGGCGACTTCAAAGTCCAAGCTTTTATCCTGAACACGCTCTGCGACCTCTACTACTCTGGCCATGGCGCCTAAGTTTAGTTGACCTGGATCTACACATTCTAAATAGCTAAATGATTCCTCCGTGTGTTTGTCATAAAAAACATAATTAATACGCGTGGGGGAATCCATAAAACTTCCGGAAATATTCTTACGCTTGGATACTTGTTTTAAGTACCGTTGGATTTTATGAGAAGGGACACCATAAGCATGTAAAGCTTTACCTAGCTGAATGATGAATTGATATTTTTTAGGAATTTTCATGTCCTTAGTTGTTGTTGTTGTTGTTGTTGAGACGGCAAATATAATTAAGTTTCGTTGTGATTAATACATAAAGAGGATTAATTTAAGGGTCTATTTTACGAATAATGTAATTTCGTTCGCTGTTTATTTATCTAAAGCGTTGCTTTTATGATATTTTGTCAAGCAAGTAGGAAATGTGTTCCTATTATTTCCGTTTTTAAAAGAGAAAGTTTCGAATGTTGTAAAAATTTAAGTCAAAAAAAACACCTCAGAGAGAGGTGTTTTGTATATAATGAAAAGTGACTGTTACTTACTCCACCGTCACTGATTTTGCTAAATTTCTAGGCTGGTCTACATTACATCCTCTCATCACCGCAATATGGTATGATAACAATTGTAAAGGGATTGTTGTTAAGAAGGGTGTAAAGGCTTCTTCCGTTTCTGGAATTTCGATCACGTGATCTGCAATATCTCTTACAGTAGTATCTCCTTCGGTCACAATAGCTATAATCTTTCCTTCTCTAGATTTTATTTCTTGAATGTTACTTACAACTTTCTCGTAATGTCCTTTACGTGTCGCAATGACTACGATAGGCATATTTTCATCTATCAAAGCGATGGGGCCATGTTTCATTTCAGCAGCAGGATATCCTTCTGCGTGAATGTAAGAAATTTCCTTTAATTTTAACGCTCCTTCTAAGGCAACAGGGAAATTAAACCCACGTCCTAAGTATAAGCAGTTAGGAGAATCTTTGTAAATAGCAGCGATTTCTTTAATAAGGTCATTCTGCTTTAGTAATAGGGCTATTTTACCTGGAATTAAACTCAATTCCTGTAAATAGTTTTGATACATAGATTGTGACAAGGTTCCTTTTGCATTTCCAACCCTTAAAGCCATCAATGCTAGTACCGTCATTTGTGTGGTAAATGCTTTGGTAGATGCAACTCCAATTTCTGGTCCAGCATGGGTGTAAGCTCCAGAATCTGTTTCTCTTGCGATAGACGATCCCACGACATTACACACTCCAAAAACAAATGCTCCTTTAGACTTCGCTAATTTGATAGCAGCTAAAGTATCTGCAGTTTCTCCGGATTGTGAAATAGCAATTACTATATCGTTGCGTGTTATTATGGGGTTTCTGTACCTGAATTCCGAAGCATATTCTACTTCTACAGGGATGCGTGCAAAATCTTCAAATAAGTATTCTGCGACTAATCCTGCATGCCATGAAGTACCACATGCAACAATAATAATACGGTTGGCATTGGTGAATTTGGCCAAGTGGTTTTCTACACTTCCCATTTTTACAATCCCTTCATCAGCCAACAATCGACCTCTTAAAGTATCGCGGATGGCATCTGGTTGTTCATGTATTTCTTTTAACATAAAGTGTTCGTAGCCTCCTTTTTCAATTTCTTCCAAGTTTAATTGGAGTTCTTGAATATAAGGTGTTACGGTACTGTCGTCATTAATTTTATGTATTTTAATTTCGCGACCTACTTTTAAAATAGCCAATTCTTCATCATCTAAATAAATGACGTTTTTTGTGAATTCTACAAACGGTGAGGCGTCTGAGGCAAAAAAGAATTCCTTGTTGTCTTCTCCAATCCCAATGGCAATAGGACTTCCTAAACGTGCAATAATTATCTCGTCTGATTTTTCCTTGTCAAAGACGGCAATGGCGTAAGCTCCAATAACACTTTTCAATGCAATTTGAACCGCTTGTCCAAGTAAACAGTTGTTCTTTTTTTTGGTGTCTTCAATTAAGTTGACAAGTACTTCTGTATCTGTATCACTTTCAAAAGTATAACCACGGGTGATTAATTCTTTTTTAATCGTGTCGTAATTTTCTATAATTCCATTGTGTACTATAACTATGTTTCCGGAGTTTGAAACATGAGGATGTGAATTAACATCGTTAGGCACACCATGTGTTGCCCATCTTGTATGACCAAATCCTAGTGTTCCAGCGGTACTTCCTGTTTTAGCAGTAGCTACAAGGTCACTAACTTTTCCTTTTGTTTTTATTACATGCACATCATTGTCATAATAGGTAACAATTCCTGCACTGTCATATCCACGGTATTCTAGTCGTTGTAACCCTTTAATAACAATAGGGTAGGCTTGTCTAAAACCAATATATCCTGTAATTCCACACATAGCATTGTGTTTTTATTGTTAATTATTATTGTTTGATTTTGAGTAATAAATATTCAGTTCTAATTTTTTATCACCATGAACTTCTGATTCATTAAAAATCACGACACCTTTTGGAGTCCAACTTGTATTTTTAATAGTGATATCCGAGGGACCTTTTGGTAGTTCGGAAATTCCATTGTATACTTTTACTCCCAATTTAAGACTTTCAAAATCCTCTTTAGAAGATAAAATAGTTGCAATATAGTCTGTTATACTAAATTTGTATTTATGTAGAGAGTTCCCATCTTTATCTCTTAATAAGGTACCACCTACTACATTAATACCTTCGGAGAAGATATCTCTGATGTGTTCATTTTTAGAATAATCATAGATAAATAACTGAGTCGGAATTAAGTGTGTTTCAGCCTCTTGATCTATGTGAAGTATAATGTTTGCTTCTGTGATTAAAAGTTTTTGGTCCCTTAATGCAGCAATGTCTTCTTCTTTAAATATTTCAATAATTGCTTCAGATCCAGCGGCTCCTTGAATGTATAACCTGTCTTCTCCACTAACTTTAGGAAGGGCAAGGTCACGTTCTAATTTGTTGATCTTTATAGCACTGAATCGGAAGGTAAAAGTATTTTTTGTTCGGATGGTTACGCCTTCTTCTCCATTGACGCCGTTTCCGTTTAAATCTTCCGTCACACCTTCGTCTTTTACAAGGTCATTTGAAAAGTAAATTTTCATGGTGGCCGCGTTTAAACTCAGAGAAATTAAAGGTGTATTATTGTCATTTAATGATTCAGGTTCAATGTATAATCCTCTAAACCCTTGTTGAAATGATGCAATTGTAGTAAAATCAATTTCGTCATTGTTGGCTACAAAAATAGTGTGAATGGCTTCTTTATTCAATCGTAATTTGATAGAAGGGAAGGCATTGGTCGCTTTGATAGTGTCCGTGTCATAAATGCTCCCGTCTAATAAGTGACGTTCTACATAAGCAATGGTGTCATAAGTACTAATCTGAAATGGTTCACTGTATAAAACAGTAGATTTCTGATATTCCTTATCGCTTGAGTAGGTCGCGTTTTTTGAAGGATCTAAAGGGTCTAATGTATTTAAAAACGTTCCTAATTCATAGACATTAATTGTAAAACCTTGTGTAGAATCTCCATAGACAGAATCTATTTCAAATTTAGGAGTTCCATTTCCGTTCTTCTCTGTAGTTCTTGTCGCTTGATATGGAATGTCTAAGATTACTTCATCGATAATCATATTATCTCCAAAAGTGTAGTCATTTCCGATAAACGGGAGGTCTAGCTGGCTGATAAGAGATCCTTTTAAAGTACCAAATTCATTGTCTTTCAATATACCAAAGAGGTATTGTTGCAGTCCTGTGGCTCGTACACTTGTAATGTCGAGGGTTTCAGATTGGATCTTAGAGGTCATTTGGTGATTGTCAAACGTATCGTTATCAATCAAGTCAACACCTATATTTTCTATTTCTTTTTCACACGAGACAGTACATAGAGCAATTGCAGTAGCAAGCCCTAGATATCTGAAATAATTTTTAATTTTCATTGTAATAAATAAATGATTTTGTAATTATTATACAAATACTTCGGAATTGTAAAACTCTAAATAAGCTTCACCGAACTCGTCCATTTGTTGGTATTCCAATACGGGTTTGTTACAGTTATCAAGATGCGCTATTAATTCGTCGGGTAAAGAATCACTTCCTTTAATAAGTGCATCAGAATTATCGATCGCGCTTTTTAATAGGTTTAAGTGGTTTGGCGTTTCCATTACAGCTATTTTGTCCTCACTAATGTTATCAAACTTAAGTTTCGAAGTGAAGTTTTCATTAAACGTTCCTTCAAAACCATTGTCGTACAGAGAGGTTACAATTTTACTGTTCGTAAATAATGGGTCATCTTTATAGTATTCCTTTAAGTATAAAGGTAATAATGAAGCCATCCAACCATGAACATGGATGATATCCGGTGCCCAGTTTAGTTTTTTAACAGTTTCAATTACTCCTTTTGCAAAGAAAATAGCACGTTCGTCGTTGTCGTCAAACATTTTTTCGTCTTCGTCTGTAAACAACGCTTTTCGTTTAAAGTACTCGTCGTTGTCTATAAAATATACTTGCATTCTTTCCTTTGGAATAGATGCTACTTTAATAATCAAAGGCATGTCCATGTCATTGATAATTAAATTCATCCCGGAAAGTCTAATTACTTCGTGTAACTGGTGTCTACGCTCATTTATAAGCCCAAAACGGGGCATAAATATACGTGTTTGACCACCTTTGCTATGCACTTTTTTAGCACTTTCGAACGACATTCTTGACATCTCATTTTCTGGTAAATAAGGAACAACCTCGGCAGAAACAAATAATACTCTCTTATCTTTCATAAAATTGGTCTAATATTTCAAACAATATGCAAAATTACGAAAATTTATGTACATTCAGAGGGTAAAAAGTGTAAGTTTGCCTCCTTTAACAGATATTAACACCTTATATGATGCTTGTTTACGCAAAAATTGATTCGTTACAAGAAAAATTAACCTCCTTTAAATCGAATATTTCTGTTGGTTTTGTTCCTACTATGGGCGCATTACACCAAGGACATTTATCCTTAATTGAAGAAGCTAAAAAAAACAACGATATTGTCGTTGTGAGTATTTTTGTGAATCCAACTCAATTTGATAAAAAAGAAGATTTAGATAATTATCCTATTACTATGGATAGTGATATCGCAATGTTGGAAGATATAGGTTGCGATATTGTGTTTGCCCCAACGGCCAATGAGATGTATACGGATGGATTGAAATCGGAGCATTTTGATTTCGGAGGGATTGAATACGAAATGGAAGGTGCTTTTAGAGAAGGCCATTTTGACGGCGTTGGAACCGTGGTAAAGCGACTTTTTGAAATTGTAAAGCCCCATACTTCTTATTTCGGAGAGAAGGACTTTCAGCAATTGCAAATAATAAAGGCCTTAGTAAAGGTAGAGAATATGAATATTCGCATCGTAGGCTGTCCTATTTATAGGGAGTTAGATGGATTGGCTATGAGTTCTAGGAATGCCAGATTGACAGTTGCGCATAGAAAAGCAGCTCCTTTTATTCGTAAAACCTTAATTATGGCGCAACAGAAGTTTGGCACAGAAAATGCACCATCAGTATTGAAATGGGTTACAGATTCGTTTGAAAAACACCCACTCTTAACACTGGAGTATTTTTCTATTGCGGATGTAGAAACGTTAAAACCCATAGTGCAACGTGTTCAAAATCATGAGTATCGTGGTTTTATTGCCGTGAAGGCAGGTAAAATAAGATTGATTGATAATATAGAACTTTAACTAATTAATAAAAAAAAATAGTAATTTTGCCCCATGTTAGTAAATGTAGTAAAATCAAAAATTCACAGGGTTAAAGTAACCGGAGCTGATTTAAATTATATCGGGAGTATTACCATTGATGAAGATCTAATGGATGCCGCTGGTATTATAGAAGGTGAAAAAGTACAGATAGTGAATAATAATAATGGAGCGCGTTTGGAAACGTACGCCATTCCTGGTCCAAGAAATAGTGGAGAAATAACTTTAAACGGTGCCGCGGCAAGATTAGTAGCTGTGGGTGATGTTCTTATTTTAATCACTTATGCTTTTATGGATTTAGAAGAGGCGAAATTGTTTAAACCATCGCTTGTATTTCCAAATGAAAATAATAATTTATTGAAATAGCACTTTGAATAAAAAACTTAAAAAATCAATTTTAGCGATACTTCCAATTTCATTGGGAGTATTTTTAATTTGGTACTCTTTGTCCAAATTATCTAATGCAGATATCCAATCTATAAAAAATTCTTTTAGAACGGCCAATTATTGGTGGGTTGGTTTGTCATTGCTATTTGGTATTTTAAGTCATTTGTCCCGCGCTTATCGCTGGCAGTTTTTATTAGCCCCTTTGGGCTATAAACCTAAATTTGCAAACAGTGTAATGACTGTTTTACTAGCGTATCTTTTAAATTTATTAGTGCCAAGATCTGGTGAAGTAGCGAGAGCTGCTGGTATAAAAAAATACGAAGGAATCCCCTTTGAAAAAGCATTTGGGACTATTGTAGCAGAGCGAGTGGCTGATGTTATTATGTTACTTGGGATTATAGGATTGGCTTTTTTCTTGCAAGCGGATTTAATTAGTAGTTATATTTTTAAGGATACCGGAGAAAGTAACTACTTATTTAAACTATTTATTTTTATAGGTTTACCTGTTTTAGGATTTGCAATATTTCGCTATTTTAAACAATCAAAACATCCTGTTATTTCAAAAGTGATTCGTTTTATAAACGGCTTGATGGAAGGAATGATTAGCGTGTTTAAAATGAAGAATAAATGGTCATTTGTTTTTCATACCGTTTTTATCTGGTTGATGTACGTGGCTATGTTTTATGCGGTTACTTTTGCATTGCCTGAAACTACAGACTTGCCTTTTACAGCGATCATCGTTGGTTTTGTTGTGGGTGGACTTAGTATGGCATTGACCAATGGAGGCCTAGGAACCTATCCTGTTTTTGTAGCAAGTGCCTTAATTTTATACAATGTTGATGAAAATGCAGCACGTGCTTTTGGTTGGATTATGTGGACCGCGCAAACCTTAATGGTATTGGTTTTTGGATTACTTTCATTTTTATTCTTACCGATCTACAATCGGAAGTCATAAATTTCTTTTCTTTGTCATAAGATTCAATGATTATGGCAAAAACAACAACAATTTTTTTGTGTCAAAACTGTGGCGCTCAATTTCCAAAATGGCTAGGTAAATGTACAACGTGTAATGAATGGAATACCGTTGTAGAAGAAGTTATTCAAAAAGAAGAAAAACGGGAATGGAAACAGACGAGTTCAAAAAAACGGAAAGTTGTTCCTCTAAGTATCAATGAAATTACCATTCAAAAGGAGGATCGAATAGTTACCAATAATAACGAGTTGGATCGAGTATTGGGTGGAGGCCTTGTTCGTGGTTCTGTGATTTTATTAGGTGGAGAACCCGGTATTGGAAAGTCTACCTTGTGCTTACAAGTGGCCTTAACAATCCCTAAAAAAATACTTTACGTTTCCGGAGAAGAGAGTCAATCTCAAATAAAAATGAGAGCAGATCGCTTAAAAAGTAATAATAATGATTGCCTAATTCTTACAGAAACGAATACCCAAAATATATTTAAGCACATAGAAAGAGAACAGCCAGATGTATTGGTGATCGATTCGATTCAAACCTTATTTACGGATGTTATAGATGCGTCTCCTGGGAGTATTTCTCAAATAAGAGAAACCACTGCTGAGTTGACTAAATTTGCAAAAGAAACAGCAACTCCTGTATTGTTAATCGGTCATATTAATAAGGAGGGAAGTATCGCTGGGCCAAAAATATTGGAACATATGGTGGATGTTGTCTTGCAGTTTGAAGGCGATAGAAATCATACCTTTCGAATTTTACGCGCTCAGAAAAATCGTTTTGGCTCTACCGCAGAATTGGGGATTTATGAAATGCAGCATACAGGATTGCGTGAGGTTTCCAATCCTTCTGAAGTGTTGATCAGTGATAAAGATGACGATTTAAGTGGAAATGCTATCGTTGCGACACTGGAAGGAGCACGTCCTTTAATGATTGAAGTTCAGGCTTTAGTGAGTACGGCAGTTTATGGGATGCCACAGCGTTCTGCAACGGGATATAACGTAAAACGATTGAATATGTTATTGGCGGTATTGGAAAAACGTGCGGGCTTTCGTTTGGGAGCAAAAGATGTCTTTTTAAACATCGCTGGGGGAATAAAAGTAGATGATCCTGCGATCGATTTAGGGGTTGTTTGTGCGATATTGTCCTCGAATGAAGATGCGCCTGTTCCAAGTAATATGTGTTTTGCCGCCGAAGTTGGATTGGCAGGTGAAATTAGGCCTGTGAGTCGGATTGAACAACGTATTTTAGAAGCAGAGAAACTTGGATTTGATGTCATTGTTATCTCATCCTATAATAAAATAGCGACCACTAAGTTTGGGATTATTGTACGTAAGATATCAAAAGTAGATGATTTAGTGAGCTTGCTATTTTAAGCTATTCACGACCAAGATATAAATGAAGTGGAGTAGGGCCTTCAATAATTGTTTTCCCTATTTTTTGTTTCCCCTCTTTGCTAGTGATTGTTTCCCACTTTATCAAAGAGATATTTAAGCCTACAATCTCTAAACCAGTGATGGATTTAGGGTGTACACAGCTCCCATCATTAAAATAAGGCAACTCATCCGGCCTTGGGAATCTGGGACGATGAGTGTGGCCTGTGATCACCATTTGATTGTCGTGATGTTGGATCCATTTTTTAATGCGTTTTTCTACTCGGATTAATTCTTTGTGGTTTTTTGCAGGACTCGTGGGGTCTTTATAGCCGATACGTTGTAAGGGTTTCCATAAATAACGCACTAAAAAACGACTGAGTTTCCAGCAGTGATAATTGAAAAAATCGGCTTGGTGACCGTGCATCAAAAAAATGGATTGTTTAAACCCATCTAGGTGTATTCTGAGGGATTCATAATAGCTTAAGTCAGTGAATAATGGTACTCTTTTACCGGTGTTTTTATCAAGATAGCTTCCTAGTATTTTCGAGACATTCTTTTTTTTCTTAAAGACCATGTCGTGGTTTCCCCAAAGGAGGTAAAGTTGGTTTTTATCGTGAAATTTTAATAATAGATCAAATACATCCTTATAAGAAGTTAGGATCTCGGAGAAATCATTGTTTTCCCAGAGTTCTATCCCATCTCCTAATTCTATATAGGTAAAGTCCTTGTCGCAATAGTTGTCTAGGGCATGCTTGTAGATTTTACTATTGTGTGAGAAATCATCGGCATAACTGTTGTTTCCCCTATGGCAATCACTAAATATAATGACTTTAGAGTGTTTAGTTATGTGTAGAGCATGCGCTTTTTTGAAGGCAAGACTCATGGTGTGTTGCATCATAAGTGACGTGTTTAGCCCTAAAATAGATGAAATATAATTAAGGGCTTGATTTTTAGTGTTGTTGTTTTTGAAAACATAACATTTGTTCATTAATTTTTAGTAAGGATGCCTATTAAAAGACTATCTTAGCCCCTAGAAAAAATCCTCAAAAGACCCTTTTTTTTACATGATGATAATTTGTAGTAAATCTCCACTAGAAGAAGTATTTGTTCGTGAAACTACTTTAAATACCGAACAAAGAACTGAAATGATTTCATGGGTTAATTCTTATGTAGATACTGTCAAACCAGATTTTATGATGTTGTTAGATATGTCAAAAAAATCTCCTGTTATTTATGAAATGTGCTTTGATACAGATGGGATGTGTACGGAATCTTGTTCTGGTGAAACGTTAAGAGGAAGTGTGGTAAAAGAGCAACATCAAAGTCTTCAATTAGTAGAGGAAGAATTACTGGCATTTTCAGTTGTAAACTCAATACCTCCACGTGCTTGTAGTTTTAATTTGAGATATAATTTAGGGGCTCCCGGTGAAAAACCAATCACTTTTTTACGAAGTGTCATTGCAGTAAGTAATGATGCGTTCGGTAAGCCTGCTATTTTACTCGTGCTTTTACAAGATATTACAAAAATGACCAATGCGGTGCAGGGAACTTATTTTGAAATTAAATGTTTGAGGAGTTCAGGGATAGTCAATGAGCAATTTAAGTCCTTAGAAAGGCGTATTAATGGTAAAATAAACGCAGAGATTATACTTACAAAAAGGGAAAGTCAGGTATTGCAACTTCTGATCAAAGGCTATTCTAGCGTCGCTATTTCTAAAGAGTTTTTTATCGCTAAAAACACAGTGGATAAACACCGTCAAAACTTGATGCGAAAATATAAAGTGAATAATGTCACGCAATTGATTCGAAAATACTTGCAGTCAGTGTCTTAAAACGGTCTTTTTGTTAAAATACTTAATTGTAAGTATTTTTAACATGGGTTAATAGGTATATATTTGCTGATAATTATCATAGCTGTTATCCCCTTAATTCTTTATGCTTATTAGAATTGAAATTATTAGCATGATAAATAACTAAATATTTATTTATGAATAATTTCCCATTTACGGTCATGAAAGTGATGCGTAACCTTTCAGTGTTGTTGAAAAAAACAAAATCACATAATTTCATTCCTATTTTACTAATCTTTATCGTGTCTTTAAGTACTGAAATTAATGCTCAGGTTACAGTAACAAGGACTAGTTTTAATTATTTTGTAGCGGATAATAATAAGGCATGTGACGCTTCTCCAGAAGGTCCATTTGCAAATTATATGACCTATAGTATTAAAAATATAGATCCTATACTTTCTACAGGAATCATTGAGGCAAAAATGACGATAACTGATGCTAGTGGCTTTGGGTTTTCATTGGGAACTGCTGGTATTGAACAACAATCTACGCAAACAATTGGTGTGATAGCTCCAGGAGAAGAAGTTACCTTGTATTGGTTTGTAGGTTATCCATGTGTAACTGGTACAGAGACTAAAGCAGCAGGTATTGAGGTGTCTGTACATAATGTAATTGATCAGTTCGAAGTAGGAACTACAGGAAATGAGCTGATTACTGTGGAGTCTGCCATCAGTGCAAAGGCAACGGGGATTTTAGGAGCTCAAAATGTTACTTCTGTTACCGGGGTTGGACAATTGACAGAAATGTTAGTTAATTATGAATTTGGAACTACAAGTATTGGCTCGGATATTTCCTTTCAACCAGCTGGTAATATAGATTTTGATGCAAAATGTTTTCAGTTAGTTGGGGTGAAAGTGATGTTAACAGATTTTCCTGAAGACATTCCTTTGGGAATAGAAGACAAATTGGCTTTTACCACTACAGTAGTTAAAAATGGAAAAGGGAATCGGATAAATGTTAAGTATTATTTTATAAACAGGTGTACCAATACTTCTACAACATCAAAACCGTTTGCTTATGGGCTTTCAGGGACACAGGAAAAATACACAGGAAATTTTGAAACACCTGACCCGTCTACCGTTATTCAGTCAATTGAAATAAACAATACGACCCCTATACTAATTAAGAAGTCACTTTTAAATATAGGGATCCAGGGAATTCCTAGCACGCTTACCTACCAAATAAGTTTAGAGAATACCTCCAGTCAAGGGGCCTCTATAGAAATAGTAGAAGATATATTACCTGTGGGATTTTCATTCAATGCAATAGAAAATTCTGGGGATATTAAGGCAGATGATTTTAGTAGTATTCCAATTAATGGAGCGACCAATACGATAACTTTTAGAGGTGGAACAGATGCTTCCGTTTTTCCTTTTAAAGAAATATATATACCCGCCAATACAACAAAGACATTGATTTATTCTGTGAATGTAGCACCGACAGTATTGGATGGAGACTATGTGAATTCAGCACGTTATATTATTGGAGCATACAGCTCTCCTGTGAGTGAAGCTTCTGTGATTTTAAGTGTAGATTCATGTAAAATAGGGGCGAGTAGTGATGGGAATCCTACCAGTGTAGACTTTGATGCAGACGGAATAGTAGATGCCTGTGATTTAGATGACGATAATGATGGGATTTTAGATTTAGTAGAAGACGCCATTTGTGGTGACATACAAGGGAATGTAAATTCTGGGAATGGACCTTTTAGGAATAATGTTTTTTGGTTTACATGGGAAGGTATTTTGGATAATGGTATTCATGATGGAGATACTAAAGACTTTGTGTTGCCAAATGGAAAAATAGCAACGGTAACATTTTCAAATACAAATTTTTTTGCCCAAACAGTGATGAAATCCTCTGATATGATGACTTGGACGGGAGCGGATTTATGGAAAGGATATTCTGTGTCTACCTCAAGTGCAGAGGCTTTGTATAGCGTCACTAATTATGATGGTGTTGCTAGTTTTAGAATGACGGTTAGTTATGATGATGGCTCGTTACCGGATATTATTGTTGGAGATGCAGAAAGTACAAATGGAGAGGAGTCCATTATTTTAACATCTAATGGAGGTGCATTTCAGTTTTTACAAAATTTCGGAACAGGAACCTCTCTTTTGTTAGCAGGGGTTGGGACTAATTCTGTGACTGTGAGTGGTACACCAGGTGACGTACAGGCTCCTGTGTTTGTTACACAGCAGACTACGGTATTGGATGTTCAAATTGTTGCTAAAGGAGGAAAACAAGGAATTGCTTTAGGTGTTTTTCTAGGTTGTCCAGATGGGAATGATTTTGATAATGATGGAATAATTAATAGTTTAGATTTGGACTCAGATAATGATGGAATTTATGATGTTATTGAGGCAGGAGGTATTGATAGTAATAATGATGGAGTCGCAGATGATATTGATGGAGATTTGACCAATAATAATGGAATTCCTAATTCTGCTATACATGGTTTAGAACCTACAGAAACTACTATTGGTGTTTTTGATTTTCTAAACCTTGATTCTGATGAAGATAATTGTACAGATGCGGATGAAGCTTATGGGGATATTACTGCAGATAATAATGATGGGGGTGAATATGGAGACGTAGATACTAAGGTGTTTCCTGATGCATCCATATCTTCTAGTGGATTGGTTGTTGCAGCTTCTTATACCACACCTAAAGATTTAGATACTAATAATAAGCCAGATTATATTCAATACAGTGATAAACTAACGGGAATTTCTACAGCACCGACAGATAAAACTGTCAATGAAAAATCAACTGCTTTATTCTCTGTTGTCCCAGAATTATCGGGTTTGATTTTAAATGTATCCTATCAATGGGAAGTAGATACAACCGGTGATGGTACTTTTGTTATTGTTACGGGAGCTACGAGTGCTACACTCTCTCTGTCTAATGTTACCCTAGCAATGACAGGGAATAAATACCGAGTAAAACTCTCAACCTTGACAAGTGTATGTGATAGTGATTTTACCTCAAATACAGTTGTGTTGACCGTAAAGCCTGAAATAATTGCAAATAATGATACAGGGACTACCATTAACGGATATATTGGAGGTTCAACTGTAACAAATGTTTTAGGGAATGATACTTTGGGTGGAACGTCAATAGTTTTAAGCGATGTTAACCTTACTTTTGTGAGTTCTGAAAATGCAAAAATTTCATTAAACCTTTCTTCTGGAGAAGTAATAGTGGCTTCAGGAATAAAAGAAGGGACGTATAAATTGACCTATCAAATTTGTGACAAGGCATTCCCTTTAAATTGTAATACAGCAGAAGTTACCGTGGTAGTCACAAAACGTATTATAGACGCTGTTACAGAAACCTTCCCCGCGATTAACGGGGAAAATGGAGGAAAAACAAGTTCTGTATTGACAAACGACACCTTAAATGGAGCCTTAGTTAAAGCCTCAGAAATTACCTTAACGGGAATTACAGTGCCGG
>JAESRX010000074.1 GCA_016764435.1 Flavobacteriaceae bacterium
ACCGCAGTGTATTTAGGGGCGCTGAATACCTTGAACATTGATTCCAATGGCTGGGACAAACTTTGGAAAGGACTGGGACTTATCCTATTAATATATGGCGGCTTATTAATGATTGGCGGTGCCAGCGGCAGTCATTCCGTGTGGCAACCACTAAACATTATTTCCACCAGCAATGCTGGCAATACAAAAACATCAAGCGGATTAATATTTACCAAAGTTAATAATCTAGCAGAACTTGAACAACAGCTTGCTCAAACATCACAGCCCGTTATGTTAGATCTCTATGCCGATTGGTGTGTTGAATGTAAACGGATGGAAATCACCACTTTTCAAGATCCCAATACCATTCAAGCATTAAAAAATACCCTCACCCTACAATTGGATATGTCGGCGAATACACAACAGCATAAGGATATATTCTTCGTGTTTGTAACTCTATTCGTCATCTATGCGTTCTCAAATTTCCCTACCTTTAGAGAAATACTAATTAAAAGCATGTTATTATGGACAAGAAAGCGAATGTAGTGGGCTGGTTCGAAATTTATGTAGATGATATAGATCGAGCTAAAGTTTTTTATCAAACCGTATTTGAAATTAGTGCGTGGAATGATTTAAGTAATGAACAGTTAAAAATGTTTGCTTTTCCGAGGACAGAGAATGCTCCTTTTTCTGCGGGCGCTATTGTTAAAGCAGATTTCGGAAAGCCTGGTGTAGGAGGAACTATTGTGTATTTTAATTGCATTGATTGTGGGGAGGAAGAAAGTAGAGTAGAATTGGCCGGAGGGGTTGTGACACAGTCCAAATTTAGTATTGGAGAATTCGGGTTTGTCTCTATGGTTATCGATACCGAAGGAAATATGATTGGATTACATTCGAAGGACTAGGTGGCTGGAAGTAGGGAAAAGGATTAAGTGAAAAAACAGCGTAGCAAGTATCACATTCCACGTGTCATTTCGAACGAGGAATGAGGAGAAATTGCATACGAAACAAAAACATCTTGATACAATTACTCCTACCGTCGTGATCACTCCATGTGACGACGATGTGTAATAAAAAAACAAGCGGAAATAATGACGGAATCTAAGCGTCAATTCGAGTGGGTTTTTGAATTTTCCATTCAAAAATTTATAGCGAGAATAGCTGGTTTTATAAGGTGTAAATAAATACGATAGCGAAGAGTTCTTTAACTGAAGCACATCAATAGGGGTGTTGTTTTTAGTGAAAGAATCAATTAAACTACAATAAGAAAATAAAGAAAAAATCTATTCCATAGCTCCATGGCTCTTTGCCGTTGCAATCCAATGTTCAGAAATTTCTTTCGCATCGGCACCTAAGCCTTTCGCTAAATGCAATGCTATTGCAATTAATAAAACAGAAGCCTCATGTAGTTCCTGAAGTGTCTGTATAGTTCCAAATTGCTCTTGCGCTTTTAACAGTAGTAAATCATTGTGTTTTTGAGTGAAAGTAATTGGGTTTTCGGAGGCATCGTTTATGTTGGGTATCATTAAACAATCCATCCATTCTTTACCTATTCTTTCTGCTAAAACATCAGGAGTTTCCAACCCTATTTCTCTCCAAACAGCGAGTGTTTTTGTGTCGCCAGATTCGGATAATCCTGAGTCTAAAAGTAACTCGAAAGCGATATCTGCTATGTTTTGCATAATGTTTAAATAGGCATCTTGCGCCTCTTCGAATTGTCCTGCTTCCTGTCCTTTAAGATAATCACCCACACTAAGTTTTGGTAATTCCAATACTTCTGCACAGTCATTCAGGCAGGGAAAGGTAGCGCTTTCGTAAATATAGTGCGCTTTATTAAATTGGACTTGACGTCCTAATGGATACAAACGACAGGCCAATGGGCGCCCCAAGTGGACACTACAGCCCATTCCATCTATATATTGACTACAGGCTTGTTGTCCTTTTTTATCTGTCTTTCCGTCAAAGCGTAATTTTATACCTCCAAATTCACAATAAAGATCACGAAACTCTCTGGATGTCATCTTTTTTTCTCTACTGAAACATACCAATTCCCAGGGGTTTAGCATTACAGATTTCCCAAAACAGCAGGATCCAGATCGGGAGCAGGTAAGAGGTAATATACTTTCGGTATTCAGTTTAGTTGTTTGCATTTTTTTACACTTTTTGGGAATCGCTTATTGAAGGTGTTTATAAGTGTTCAATAAGCTTAAATGGTATGGTGGCAAATTTACTCATAATTTTCAGGGTTGAGGGGTTTCAGTTATTTATAATCCTATTGTATTTGTTTTTTTAGGGGATTAAAACTACTGCTTCAGATATTTGTACGCCTAAATTTTGCCCACTCTTTCTTTTTTTCGTTTGATGTTAGTTTTTTCCATGAATCAAAGCTTAAAAATGAATTAGGTTTCCGTTCTGCATCGTCTAAATATGGATTTGGAGAGAAAAACCAGTTTTGTTCTCTTTCGTGATATGCCCAATAAGAATCCATTATTGTTTTATTTTCACCCAATGTTTTTGCTGTATTTGATGAAAATGTGCTCATGTTTGTTTTCTCCTGTTTTTAATCTAATTAATCACTTAAAACGATACCTACAAAACTAGATATTCCAAGTTGTACTTTCTCTATTTTATCGCTTCATAACTATTGAAGTACTAACCACTGAATTTGGGTTTAAGGGCTCCTTTTCTATTTCATAAAAAGAGAATGTTTGATTATCTAATATAGTTAATTCAAGTATGTAAAATTCTTTTTTATTTCTGTTAAAACCACTTTCTGAAGGTCTTGTTTCTTTAATCTTATCATCGTCTATAAATTCCCATAAACCTGAAGTTGATTCTTTACCAAATTGTTCTCTATATCTTCCATCTATTGAATATTTTTTCCAACGCTTATTGTCACCTGTAAATATTTTTTTCACTTTGTCTTCAAATATCCCTTTCACGAAAATACCCTTGGAATTTTTCTCTACAGAAAATAAAAGTTTAGAATCTTCAAAAATCATTGAACTATTTAATATTTTCTTTGCTATTTGTATGTTTTTTTCAGAGTCATCGGGAATTTTAATCTGAAATGCATATTCCTTCATTATCCATTTATTTGAGCAAAGTAATTTAGTTTTTTCTAGTAATATTTTTTCTTTTTTAATCTTCTCTTCCTCTTTTATTTTTTCTTCTTTTATTTTTTGGTGATTAATATAATCAGCTTCTAAGGCTTCTGAAAGGAGGGTCTGATAAGTTTTTTCGTTTAAACTATTACTATTTTCTAATTCAGTTATGTAGGTGCTTAGTATTTCAAAATCTTGTGTTGATATTAGCTCTGAAATTTGATTTAAATCACTTTCTTTTGTGGACTTTTTATATTTTTTCTCAAAACTAGACGAACAAGATATTAGAGTTATCGTGATTAGGGTAATTAGTGTTTTTTTTATCATATCTTTTTTTTTATTATGTAAAGGCTTTTATTCACCTATAAATATTTTCCCGCCTTTTATAACTGTTTTATCAGATAAAAAATTTCTGTAATCTTCAAACGGGTTTTTGTCAAAAATAACTAAGTCAGCTTTCTTTCCTTTTTCTATCGTTCCATGATCTTTATCAATCTTAATTGCTTGACTTCCATTTAATGTGGCAATCTGAAAAATATCCTCTATTGAAAATTCCGATTCGTATAAAAGTAACAATTCAGAGAGTAAGGCTTTTCCTCCATCTCGACAATCCGTTCCTATCCTTATTTTAACGCCCTTGTTATGAGCTAATCTTAAATATTGCATCATATCGTCAAATGCAATTTCTAATATTTTTTTCTGTTCAACTGTGTAATTGGGAAAGTTAAGAACCTGACTTTCAGATACCGGTGAAATGGAAGTGAAAAAATAAGTTTTTCCAGCTACAGAACCTAGTAGGTGTATTGTAGTACTTAAAGTCGCATTCTCTTTGGCTAGTCTGTCAAGTAATTTATTAAGTTTTAAATCTAACGCTGGTTTTTCTTTAATGTAGTTGAAGATCAGGACTAACATCGCGATATACTCATCAGTCGTCTCAGGGTCTTTTATTTTATAGATCTCTTTTAAATAATCATAATGCTCATCTAAATTAATAACACTACTTGATAAGGTAAGAAAATGTTCAAAGTTGGTTACGCCCAAATCCATAGCCTTTTGCATTGAAACTATTCCATTGTCAATATGACCATAAATGTTTAGCTTTCGTTTTTTTGCTTCTTCTACTATAACTTTCATTTCTTCTTCCCGCAATCTCCAGTAAAGTTTAAGATGTTTTAATCCCATCTCATCATATTCTTGAACTTTTTTACGAGCCTCATCAAGGTTCTTGACCTCTGTATGACATATGTATGGTTCACGTTCTTCATCAGAAATGATACCGCTACCACTTATGTAAAGATTGGGATAATCTGCAGCAGGGTTTTGTTGCCATTTTATAGTTTCTTCTATCCATTTGGTAGGTTGAGCCATATCCAGTATTGTTGTTGTTCCATACTTTAAATAGGTGTTGGCTAATTTGCGCTTATAGGATATTATCGAATCTTTATCAATAAATTTAGGGGCATTTTCAAAGTCACCATATATGTCTGTTAAATGAATATGAGTATCAATAAATCCTGGAGTTATAAGTCTACCTTTACCTTCAATTATTTTTAATGCATTAACCTTCTCGGAACCTTCTATTATATCTGTTATTATGTCATTATCGATAATGATTGTTTTATTTTTAAGTACTTTTTTATGAACGCTATCAAATATGTCAATATTTTTAATTGCTAATGAATGAGGTGTTTGCTCTTCACAAGAAAAAAGTATAAAAGTTAGAAATATGGAGTGTATTATTTTTCTTGACATATGGTTTTTTAGTTATTGTATAATGTGTGATAAGCGCAGTTCGGATTAGAAAGTACCGACTTTAAATATTGCGATTAGTAATTTTTTATGTTGCTTTTTGTTTTTTCTTTATTTTCTTAAAACAAAATCAAAAGATTTACCTTCGATGAGACTACGTGTTGGCTGTCTTCTTTAAAAGTATCGAACTTACTATTAAGCAACAGACCCGCATTGCGTTTAGGTCTTGTTATGCCCTCGCTTACCATTATTTTGACTGTAATTTCTCACGGTTTCATCCGCAACTCATCCCTTTTGTTTTTACAGCCATTAAATAACCTTTAAACGGTTCAGTTAGCGTTTCAATTGCGTTATTGCTTTTCACTGGTTCGTTTCGTTTTTTTTCAGTGTTTGTTTGCTGATGCGTTTCAGTTTTCTTTAATTGCTGATTTACGTTTCAGACATATTCCCCCATAAAACCTATTAAATTTTAAGCATTCATTTATTCTAGGTTTTACCTTTTTACACCAAATTTCTTTCTTTCAGAAGTTTTTTTAACTCTTTTATTTCAGCATTATTTCTTACTGCTATAGGGATATAAATCAAAGGAATAAAAGTTAGCAATCCAAAGCCATTAGTATAAATACTGTATAATGAAATTCCAATTAATACACCAATAAGTACTGCATCAAAGAGATTTTTTTGTTTACTTGTTTTCGCTTTTTCTAACAATTCCTCGTCTGTTAATTCAAATACTTCTTTTTCCTTCATTGTTTCTATTAGTTGAAAGTTTTTGAATTCATTTGTCAAACAGTTTTCAGTTGCACTTTCGTTTTTTTATAAATATATAAAAAACAGCTAACACTGAGTAATAAATACTTCAATGTGCGGAAATCCACAATTTATCTTACCAATAAGTGCCGTATCCATATCGGGTTTTAGTCAATAATTGAGTTGAACTAGATTTTTTATTGTGCTATAAATAGAGCTGAGGTAGCTAGTTATTGGTAATAGTTTATTTAGTGCAGTTTTCTTTCTGAAAGTCCAATGCATCATTTCCGTGCAACATGGTATATCCCTTAGCCAAAGCTGTTTCTATGTTTTCACAAGCTTTGTGGTTTTCTCCTTTTACTAAATATATAAATGCTCTTGTTCTGTATGCATATGAGTTTGTTGGGTATAGTTCAATTGATTTATTAATATTTTTCATTGCTAGATCTAGATGACCAAGTTTGTATTGATTATATGCCAGGTTTCCTAGAGTTTGAGGTTCATCGGGTTTATAGGAAAGGGATTTTTTAAAGCTAATTACTGCTTCTTCATATTTCTCTTGCTCTTGAAGAATGAACCCTAGATTTCCATGAATCATGAAATTTGTTGAGTCTAGATTCAACCCTTTTCTTAGATAAGTTACCGCCTGATCTGATTTCCCTAGTTCATCGCAGACAGCTCCTAGAGAAACCAAAACATCGAGATTGGTTGAATCACAATTATATGCCTTGACTAAAAGTTCGTGTGACTTTTCAAGTTGTCGTAAATAGCCAAATACTGCACCAACTCTAGGAAACACATAGCACGCTTCGTCAGTGCCTTCTGAAGTTGATAAAGCCTTGTTTAAGTCAGCTTCTCCAGATTTATATTTACCATATTGAATTAAAAAAATTCCTCTTTGTACAAGTGTTTTAATATCAGTTGGGTTTAGTTTTATTGCGCGATCATAGGTTTGATAGACCTCTTTGTATTGTTTAAGATCGAATAAAATTTCAGCTTTGATTAACAAAATTTTCGTGTTTTCTTCTTTCTTAAGAATCTTGTCAATTTTCACTAAAGCCTCACCCAATTTTGCGTTGTTTCTTAGCGCTTCAACTTCTACTAAAATGTCTTCGGATTGTGAATGGCAATTCACAGATGTTATAATACTTAAAATGATAAACCAATACTTCATGTTTTCTCTAAATTATTACCAACCCCCATACTTTAAACCTAAAAGTGGACGATATATATCCAATAGAAGCAGGTGATTACGGTTTTTTTATAAATATATAAAAAACAGCTAACACTGAGTAATAAATACTTCAATGTGCGGAAATCCACAATTTATCTTACCAATAAGTGCCGTAGCCATATCGGGTTTTAGGAAATAATTGAATTGAATTAGATTTTTTATTGTGCTATAAATAGAGCTGAGGTAGCCATACAGTAAGTAACTAAGTGTTTTAACCGTTAAAAACGGTTCTTCTGTGTAAAAACCTACAATTGAATGTTATGGTTCGTTTTTTGATTAAAATTAGGAGCCTTATAAAATAGGCGTTCATGTCATTTGTATTTTAATGAAATCCACTGTTATTTTTATCAGTAGTAATTCTCTGAAGTCTTTCTTATAAGTTGCCCTAATTCCTTTTCTCTAGCTACTTTTCCCTCCTCACCAATCCCTTTTTCCTCAAAAAAAACTACATTTGCATAAAAATTACAATCAATGAGTGGAATCATCATAAAATCAGCAGAACAAATTGAAATCATGCGCGAAAGTGCCTTGATGGTATCTAGAACTTTAGGAATAGTTGCTGGCGCTGTAAAGCCAGGGGTAACTACCTTAGAATTAGATAAAATAGCCGAAGAATTTATCCGTGATAACGGTGGGATTCCTGGGTTTTTAGGCTTGTATGATTTTCCAAATACCTTGTGTATGAGTCCAAATGCACAGATAGTACACGGAATTCCAAATAATACGCCTTTAGTAGAAGGAGATATTATTTCTGTGGATTGTGGGGTGCTTAAAAATGGTTATTATGGAGATCATGCCTATACTTTTGAGGTGGGAGAAGTTGCTCCGGAGACCAAAAAATTGATTGAAGTGACTAAGGAAAGTTTGTACGAAGGAATTCGCGCTTTTAAAGTTGGAAATAGAGTAGGAGATGTAGGTTTTGCTATTCAGAATTACTGTGAAAAACACGGCTATGGAATTGTACGTGAATTGGTAGGACATGGACTGGGAATGGAAATGCATGAGGAGCCAGAAATGCCTAATTACGGACGTAGAGGTCGTGGGAAAAAATTTGTAGAAGGAATGGTCGTTGCGATTGAGCCGATGGTAAATATGGGAACACACCGCATCAATCAATTGAAAGATGGTTGGACTATTTTAACTAAGGACAACAAGCCAAGTGTACATTTTGAACACGATATAGCCATTGTAAACGGGAAGCCAGAATTATTATCTACCTTTAAATATGTAGATGAAGCGCTCGGAAATGTGTTCACTACAGAAGACGAGTTTAGAGCGGATGCTTCTAAAATCTAATGACTATTTTTAAAACCATATTAAATACCATACCAAGACCTTATTTGTTAAAAATGAGTTATTTGGCAAGTCCATTATTAGGGCTTTTCTACAAAGGAAATACTTATACGGATCCCATAGACGGGCGAAAGTATCGTAAGTTATTACCTTATGGATATGGGGAGCAACGTCCTAATGCCTTGGCTCCAGGTTCCTTGTCTTTAGAACGGCATCGTTTGATATGGTTGTACTTAAAGAATGAAACAGATTTTTTTACCGCGCCTAAAAAGATGCTACATATTGCTCCAGAGCAATGCTTTTTAGAGCGTTTTAAAAAGATGAAACATATAGAATATACCACCGCTGATTTGATGTCTCCTTTGGCAGATGTCAAAGCGGATGTGTGTAATTTACCTTTTCAAGACAATGCTTTTGACGTGGTGTTTTGTAACCATGTGTTAGAGCATGTGACGGACGATGCTAAGGCGATGTCTGAATTATACCGCGTATTAAAACCTGGTGGTTTGGGTATTTTCCAAATTCCTCAAGAAATTGAGAGGACCACTACTTACGAAGATTTTAGCATCACCAGTCCAGAAGAGCGAAGTAAGCATTTCGGACAATACGACCATGTACGGGTGTATGGAATGGATTATTTTGACAAGCTACGTGCGGTTGGGTTTAAAGTGGATGCGGTGAAGTATGCACAAACAATCCCAAGTGATAAAGTAACTGAATACTGCTTGGTACCTCATGAGATTTTACCTGTGTGTACGAAGTAATGTTTCTTAAGGATTTTTGTTAACTAATACTATGATGTCTAGTTATGAGCGTCCTTTCGAATGATGTTAAGATTGTTTTTGGAAGGAAAAAACCATAAATTTATATCGATAATGGATTGTTTTTGAATCTAAGACATTAACTGTGGACTGCTAGATGCAATTATTCCTGTCGTGAAATCACATGATATGCCGTAGTGTTTATGTCTTCCTAGTGTCCAATAGGGCATTTGAAAATACAGGGACTATAGTGCCTACTTTTTTCCCTACATTTACACTTTAAAATACATAGAAAATGCAGGACAATCCTATTTTATATTATACCCAACGAGTTTTAGAATTTAAGCAACAGTTAAAAGCAGTCAAACGCTTGTTATACCTTTCGTCTTTTTTTAGATTCGCTGTTTTTTTAGCCACTTGTTTTGCTATTTACATCACTTTTGACCAGTGGAAAATCAGTTTGCTTTGTGCGGTGATAGGGGTTGCTGGTTTTGTGTTTTTATTACTTCGTCATTTAAAATTGGCCTACAAAAGAGATAAAATTAGGAGGTTTATTACGATGAATCAATTGGAGATTGATGTGCTAAAAGGGGATATTTCTAAACTGTCTACAGGGGAGGAATTTGTAGATCCTAGTCATTTTTATAGTTATGATATTGATTTATTTGGGGCTAATTCTTTGTTTCAATACATGAACAGAACAGCTACAAGTGAAGGGAAGCAAGTACTAGCCAATTTATTTACTTCTAATACGATAGATAGTATCGAAAAAAAGCAACAAGTAGTTTCAGAGCTTTCAGAAAAAGGAGCGTGGCGACAGAATTTTACGGCCATCGCTTCTATGATTAAAAATGACACAAAAATAGCAGTATTGAATAATTGGTTGACAAATTATACAGCTTCTATTCCTGGATTGATGCGCTATTTACCAAACGCTTTTTCTTTGATTTCGATGGTGTTAATCGTGTTATTTTTTATGGACATGATACCAGATCTTGTTTTTTATGGTTGGTTTTTCTTCGGTTTGGGGATCAGTAGTATCTATCTGTCTCGTGTAAATTCATTGTCAAATCACACCAGTACCGTCAGTGCTACTTTTAGTGAATATTCAAAGTTGATAGCTTGTGTAGAAACGGCTAATTTTGAGACGGAAACTTTAAAAAAACAACAAGAAAAATTATCTTCGGAAATATTAAATGCCTCGGAAATAGTACAAGAGTTTTCTAAGTTGTTAGCCGCATTAGACAGTCGGAATAATATTTTTATAGGCTTGGTGTTGAATGGTTTTTTTCTGTGGGATGTAAAACAATCCTTTTTGATAGAAGCCTGGATAGAAAAATACCATTCTAAAGTGGCAGATTGGTTTGACGTAATTTCATTTTTTGATGCTCAGAACAGCTTGGGTAATTATGTATTTAATCATCCTCAATTTCATACGGCGACTATAGATTTAAAAGCGAAGAGTGTTTTAAAGGCGAGTAAATTAGGCCATCCTTTATTAAAAAAAGAAGGACGTGTGGACAATGACTTCTCCATAGATAAAGAACAATTTTTCATTGTGACAGGAGCTAATATGGCAGGGAAAAGTACTTTTTTAAGGACTGTTTCTCTGAGTATAGTGCTGTGTAATATGGGCTTGCCTATTTGTGCGGAAAAGGCGGTGTATTCTCCTATTAAATTAATTACTAGCATGCGGACCAGTGATTCTTTAGCGGAAGGTTCTTCTTATTTTTTCGCGGAATTGCAACGATTAAAAATTATTGTAGAGGCCGTTAAAGTGGATCGTTATTTTATCATTTTGGACGAAATTTTAAAAGGAACGAACAGTCATGATAAAGCCTTGGGGTCTAAGAAGATTGTACGTCAATTTTCTTCGAAAAAAGCTTCTGGAATTATCGCTACCCACGATTTGAGTTTGTGTGAATTGTCAGTAGAAATCAGTCAAGTAGAAAATTATTATTTCGATGCGGAAATTATTAAAGACGAATTATTTTTTGGCTATAAATTAAAAAAAGGGATTTGTACGAATATGAATGCTTCATTTTTATTGAAGAAAATGAAAATAGTGGAGTAGAAATATTAGTGAAGTACGCGTGTTTTGAAGTTGGAACTTGTAGTGAATAAGGACTGTGTTTTTAGCGTTTTCTGTATGTTTAAGGACGGGTGTTGCTGATGTTTGGGTTTTGTTCACTATGTAGCGTCAATGCTTGTGATTGCGACGGTAGGAGTACTAGTATCGAGATCCTTATTAACTACAATATTGTTTTAAAATCACTCGGCTCTCGCTATAAGTTTTTGAATGAAAAACTCCCTTGATTTGAGGCTGAGAATTCGTCATAATTACCACTTATTTTTAAGAAATCCCCTTCTTTTTAACACACGACACATATCCTTCTGGACGAAGGGAAACTAAGCACATTTCCTCTTTGATATGCATGCACGAACGCCTATCTTTAATCCCATCAAAAAGAAACCAATAATGTCCATATCATTTACCTCTAAATTACCCCATGTAGGGACCACCATTTTTACGGTGATGAGTCAGATGGCTCAGGAGTACAAAGCGTTAAATTTATCTCAAGGATTTCCAAATTTTGAAGCGTCTCCGGACTTGCTTCGCTTTACTACGGAGGCCATGAAAAATGGCTTCAATCAATATGCACCTATGGCGGGAGCATTGCCATTACGTGAGCAAATTGCTATTAAAACAGAACGTTTGTATGGTAAATGTTATGATGTAGACTCGGAAATTACGGTGACTGCTGGTGCAACGCAGGCTATATTTACTATTATTACGGCTTTTTTAAGAAAGGACGATGAGGTAATTATATTTAAGCCAGCCTATGATTGTTATGAACCTGCTATTGAATTAGTAGGCGCAAAGTCGGTCGTAATTCAATTGGATGCTCCTACTTTTTCAGTGGATTGGGAAGCGGTAAAAAAGGCCCTTACGCCACAAACAAAAATGATGATTATTAATTCGCCACACAATCCTTCAGGGACTATTTGGTCTAAGGAGGATATGCAACAATTGTCAGATTTATTGGAGGGTACAAATATTCTCTTGTTAAGTGATGAGGTGTACGAGCATATTATTTTTGATGGCGAGCAGCACCAAAGTGCTTCGTTATTTCCTAAGTTGGCGGAAAGAGCTTTTATTGTTTCGTCTTTTGGAAAAACCTTTCACATTACTGGTTGGAAATTAGGATATGTAGTGGCGCCGAAAGCATTGATGATTGAATTTAGAAAAGTACATCAATTTAATGTGTTTAGTGTGCATAGTCCAAGTCAAATGGGCTTGGCGGAATACCTTAAAAATGAAGAAAACTATTTGTGCTTGCCTGGTTTTTATCAGCAAAAAAGAGACTTATTTTTGAAAGCATTAAGTGGATCTCGTTTTAAAATAACTCCAACACAAGGAACCTTCTTTCAATTGTTAGAATATCAAGATATCAGCCAAGAAAACGATGTTGATTTTTCGAAACGTTTGGTCAAAGAATTTGGAATTGCTTCCATACCAATTTCTGTATTTAATACAAAAGAAGCCGATATGAATCTACTGAGATTCTGTTTTGCAAAAACAGACGAAACCCTTTTAAAAGCTGCCGATTTATTATGCAAGATTTAAACATCGCCCTATTTCAATATGATATTTCTTGGGAAAACCCTATAGCAAACAGAGAAAAAATACAAGTATTTATTGAAGGACTAGCCCCTGAGACCGATTTGCTTGTGTTGCCAGAAATGTTTACGACTGGTTTTAGTATGAAACCACAAGGCTTGGCGGAGACGATGGATGGGGCGACTGTAGTGTGGATGCAGGAAATGGCAATAAAACACCAGCTCGCTATTACGGGTAGTCTTATTATCACGGAAAAAGAGGAGTACTATAATCGCTTAGTTTTTGTGTATGATAATGGAGAAATAGAAAGCTACGATAAACGCCATGCATTTACCTTGGCTGGAGAACAAAAAGAATATACGAGGGGTACCGAGCGCTTGATTGTGAGTTATAAAGGATGGAAAATATGTCCATTAATTTGTTATGATTTACGTTTTCCTGTTTGGGCAAGAAATAAAGAAGAATACGATGTATTACTTTATGTTGCAAATTGGCCAGCAGTACGTATCAAAGCTTGGGATGCCTTATTAAAAGCACGCGCCATAGAAAACATGACGTACACTGTAGCAGTGAATAGAGTAGGTGTAGATGCCAATGGTCATAAATATTGCGGGAACTCTATAGTGTTGGATTCGCTAGGCGAAGTTTTGGATGCACCAGCCTCAAATAAAGAAATGGGCTGCTCGGTTACTTTATCTAAAGAGAATTTAGATAAAAACAGGAATCGTTTTGGTTTTTTAAAGGATGGGGATGATTTTGTGATAATCCCTTCTGCCTCCGGCATCTCCCCAAAGGGAAGCATTGAGTAAATTATTGTAAGATATTTGTTGTTGGTTTCTGGGGAGGAATTATGATTTATTATAATTCCTGCCTGTGTTTTTACCACAAAGATGCTCAACTAAATTCTCAATACTAAGATCACCTATCTAAAGATATCTTGTCTCCTGTGTCAAATAGTCTAGTGTCTTTTTACCGCAAAAGTGCGCATCTCAATACTAAAATCTAATATCTCACTACTCCTTTAAATCGAACACTTCATTCAATTCCCAATTGGCAGAAATCTCTAATTCCTTTTCAAAATAGAGGACCGGTTCAGGTTGTGTTTTGTTTAAGAAGTGCCCAGGGTCCCAGATACCATTTGCATTTAAATCACGAATTACCCTAATTTTATAGGTGGCTCTCTCTAGGTTTATAAAACTAAAATTAGTTTTAGTGCGGGCGTATTCTCTCGCTATTAAATCCCCTGTTTTACTTAAAAGCTCTACTATAATGGGGGTTTTCCCAATCTTGTTTATTTTTAAAAGTATGACACCGTATTCATCGGGGTGTTTGGTGCTAAAAGCGACTTCTAATGAGTCGTTTTCCACACCATAGATGTCTTTTAACGCTTTTGGAAGTAGGGTGAATTTATAGCTGTTATTGTATTTTCTGTCGAAATATATATTCAGTTTTGTTCCGATGGTTTCTGTGGTAATGTCCAAAACAGTGGAATCCTTATCCATTAGTTCCATGTATTTGGTGTCAATTTCTACAATTGGATTATTACTGATTAAAGAGAAGGTATCTCTTAATTGCATGACACCATTAATGTTACTTTTTATTTGCAAAGAGTCTAATTTTTTCTTGCGTAAAAGGACCCTGTATTGCTGTTTGAAATCTGTATTGGTGATTTCGAAATTTAAGGAATCTACGTCGAAAGGTGTGTAATAATAAAGTAATGTGTCCTTGTCTTTCTGATAAATAAATTTGGATTTAAAGTCAGTAGGCGTTGGTGTGAGTAATTTTACTTTTAAATCTTTATGGACTCCTGCATAGCCAATACTTATTTTTCCTAGGGATAACTCTTTTGGTTTTAAGACCCGGAAATCTGGAACTTCTTTAAAGATTTTTAGGACAAAACTAGAGTCCGTTGTAGGCAATTCTATATAGTTTTTCACATAGCCTATTTTATCCTCTCTAGGGTTGAATACATAATTGAAACTCGCATCTTTTAAGGCGACTAAAAGGTATTTTCCTTTCTTTAGATTGGTGAATTCAAACACGGTACTGTCTAGGGTAGAACTCACATAGTTTGGTTTCTTTTTAAAGATGATAGAATCTGTAAATTGGTCATTAACTTCATATAATAGGAGGGCAATGCTCTTACTAGTTTCTTCTAAAAAGGCGTCTTTTACAGTTCCTTTTAGTGTGAGTGAATCCAAATAGGTTCCTGTGGAGAATACATATTTAAATTGAGGATATATATTTCCTTCGTTATTATCGATCACGGCATTTCCGAAATTAAAGGAATAGGTAGTGTTCTCTGCTAAGGTGTCGATAATTTTAATATTGATATACTTGCTAGCGGTTCCCATGGGCATAATTACAGGGGTATTTTTCTGAGGTGGAGAAATAACCAGCTGTTTGTTTAAATCCTTGAGTTTTATGTACTCGTCAAAATAGATTCTGATCTTTTTAGCATCAAAATTTACGGAGTTATTTACGGGCATCGACTTCACAAAAACGGGTGGGATGCTGTCTTTATCTCCTCCGACGGGAGAACCACGCCTGGCGCAACTTTGAAGACTTAAGGCTATAACTACAACGGTAAAAAGTAAAATCTGACGAAACATTCAATAATTTTAGAGCAAAATAACAACATATTTTATCAATAAGCACGTTTTGTGTCGCTTTTGAGAGCTTTCATCAAAAAATAAAGTAAAATTTTGTTCATCTCTCTGTTTTTTGATTTACTTCTGTCTTTTTAAGTTGTTAAGTAGGATTTTTATAAGATGATTGACAATGTTACAGTAATTTTTAGAGGTATTTTTTATTGGTAGAATAGGCCTCTACAAACGGTGTATCAAATTCTCATGTACCATTGATTTTTTCTGTTAAATCAACTGTTATCGACTTGGTTTTTGAATAAAAAATTCACTCGAACAGACGCTTAGATTATGTCATTATTCCTTTCCGTTTTACTATTCATTACAATGCTAAGTAATACGTCTTGTTTCTTAGCTCTTGTGTCCTTAGTTCTAATAATTAGATTGTTTAGAAAGAAAAACCTCCTAGTGAAAAATCACTAGGAGGTTTAATATGTATTACGTGGGGTTTATGTGTTTTTTACTTTTTTTCAATACTTTTTCTGTACTTGGCATCTTTAATTCCAGCAGCTACAATTAGTACTATTAGACATGCAATGCTAGCCCAAGCCCACATTGGAAAGTTAGGAGTGCTTCCACCACCATAACTGTGCATTCCTTTAGTGAAGTAATAATTTACACCGATAAATGTCATTAATACAGAACCAAATCCAAAGATAGATGCTACGTTAAATACGAACTCTCCTTTTAATTTTGGAGCCAATCTAAAGTGTAAGATAATCGTATACACTACGGTAATTACTAAGGCCCAAGTTTCTTTAGAATCCCATCCCCAGTAACGTCCCCAAGACTCATTCGCCCATACACCTCCTAAAAAGGTTCCTACGGTTGCTAAAAACAATCCTATGGTTAAGTTCATCTCGTTTATGTATGTCAATTCTTTAGATAATAAAGAAAGGCGATCTGCATTTTTAGGTGTTTTTACTAGATAAATAACCATGTTAAATATCCCTAAAATTAATCCCAATCCAAAGAAACCATAACTAATAGTTAAGATAGCTACGTGGATAATTAACCAATACGATTTTAATACAGGAACCAAGTTTGTCAACTGTGGGTCATAACTACTGTGACTTGCTGTCATCAAAGTAAAGAATGCCAATAGAGCAGTGGCTGCCAAGGTGATTTTTGAATAGCGCATAAAGCTAAATCCAGCTAATAAACAAGACCAAGAAATTAACAATAAAGCTTCGTATCCGTTAGACCATGGTGCATGTCCTGCAAGGTACCAACGCATTCCCATTCCATAGGTATGGTATAAGAATGCTGCTGCTAATAAAGCGATAGCTACATTCATAAAAATGGTTACAAACTTGCTCTTTTTCTCGCGTACATTATCAATAAATGCTAAGACCAACAATACAAGTGCTAATATGCTATATATGTTTTTAAGATTGATAAAAATATTAGAGTTATTATACGCAATCTCTCTTTTTACTTTCGCCTCGGATGGAATTAAATCCACAGTATCAGATTGTCTTTGGATGCTTTTGATATAGCCTAAAATTTTATCTGCTTTCTTATAATCTGCGGTTCTAGAAGCATCAATTAATGCCATAAAGTAGGTACGCATAATGTTAGAGTAGCTTAACATTGGCAATTGCAAGTCATCGTTTATAATACGAATACTTCCTTGTAATTCCGTTCTCGCTAATTTATCATCCCAGCTAATCCATTTGTTGTTTTCTGAATTTTGTATCGGGAAAATATCCATCATGTGACCTTGGTAAGTCATCATGAAAATTTCTAAACGTTCATTGATTTTGATAATTTCTTTGTCAAATTTATTACGTTGAGAATCTGGTTTCCTGAAACTTTCTTCTGCGTAAGATTGTAATTTGTAAGCTCCTTTCTCATCAAAAAAGGCATTAAAAGGAACTAGTTTTCCAGATGCATTTATTAAATCAGTTACGGATTTATCGCTTACATGTATCAAGTTTTGTTTTTTCCAAAAACTTGGATTTAAAGGCATGTCTAAAAATAGTTGAATCGCGGTTACTTTACCACGTCCTTCTATTTCTACAAAATCCTTTTTAGTCATTTTATGAATCACATCTACAGCAATAGTGTGTATTGGTGCAAAACGACCATCATAGGTTTGAGAAATTAACATACCAAAGTCATTTGCATGATCTATACTTACAGAAAACTGAGTTTGCTGTGGCGCATGATTATGTCCGTCATTTTGAGTATGTCCGTCTTGTGCCATCATGGTACCACTCATAAGTAATCCAATAATTAACAATGACAAGGTGTTTCTCTTTTCTCTAAGTGCTTTAATTTTACCCATTAATTCCCAGTATCTAGAATGTTTATTAAATAAAGTCCATATAAATCCAATAATCATTAAGGTATAAGCGAAATAAGTAATCCAAGTTCCCCAGAAATCAAAATTCACAGATAAAACAGTTCCTAATTCATCTTTATCATAAGACGATTGAAAGAATCTGTACCCTTTATAATCCAATACATTATTCATGAAAATCCTATGGTCTTTACGAACACCAGCAGCAGGGTCTATTAAAGTAACCTGACTTGCATAAGATGATGGACTCATAGATCCTGCATAACGATCCAATTCAAATTTATTCAATTGTATAGAAAATGGTATTTTTATTTTTTCCACCCCATACGCTAATTTTAAAGTAGCTCCTTCGATGACTACATTTACATAGTTATCAATATAACCTTTACCTCCTAAAATAGTTATTTCTTGAGTTTTTCCAAGGTGCGTAACATCTAAGATTAAAGCATCTGGTCCGTTTTGAGCATTCGTTCCTGCAACATATTTAATTACGTTGTTTTCGGATGCTTTAGTCATAACTATAGACATACCGGTACCTTGTGGTTGGTAAGTCTTCATACGTGTAAAACTGCCTAAACTGTCTGTTGGAATCACTGTTTTTTCAGCTGCTGACATAGGAGCAACTGAAATTTCTCCTTTGTAGCTGATTTTTAAATTGCCAGGTTTTCCTGTAATAGAAATAGATCCTGGATATTGGTTGTTGTTAAATGCTACAGGTATATTGTGCATTAACTTTACCTCTCCACTTCTTAATGAAATTTTATGATGATGTCCGCCATCATCGCTAATTTCAATATCAATCATGGTAAACCCTCCACTTTCTGCTTGTACAAAAGTTTCCTGTGCATTGTTTAAGTGACGGTTGAATTTAATTTCAATATCGTCCCCTGAAAGTAATGTTATGTCTGTTTCAAAATAGTTATTACCTAGTAAGCTAATTCCAACAGGTACATCTTTAGATATATTTGTTCCGTTTTCCGTAGCTCTAATCTGTAAAGAAGTGTTGTTACTTACAATATAATCAGTGCTAGATCCTTGACGGATGTGCATCATTCCTTCGAATCCTACATAACGAGTAACTCCTGCACCAATTATCATGATTACAAAAGAGATATGGAATACAAAACCGGACATTCTTTTCCAGGTAAATAGTTGATACCTTTTAATACTTCCGAAAAAGTTAACAGCCATTAACACCATTAAACCTTCAAACCATAAGGCATTATATACTACAATTTTTGAGGTTTCTGTATCATAGGAATTTTCGATAAAGGTGGCAATTCCCATTGCAACCGCAAAAATCACCAATAGCCCCAGAGTCATCCGTGGGGAAAATAAAATCTTTAATAGTTTGTTCATACTCCGTTACTTTAGTTAGAAAATTTATACCGCAAAAGTAACGTAAGTTAGGTGCGTGAGGACTGATAATTGTCAGTGGAATAGGGCTGAGAATCATCCTGTTATTTTGTGACATCGTATGCCTAAGAAATGTAGGCTACATTGTATATTTAGACTCCGTTTCTTAGAGGAATAGAAAGTATTTAAAAAAGACAATTAAGGATGTAACTTACTGGTAGTCAGTAATTATTTTATTTTTTTTGAATGATTTTTTAAAAAACAATAAGAGGCTTATTTACGATGAGGAAACCTAACGTACTGGCGTAAACCTAGAACCCTTTAAAAACAGCCTGTGTTTATTGTGATATATTTAACAATTCGAACTGTATGTAGCGTTATTCTTTGTTTTGTTGTGTGGCTGTTTTTTCTTATTTCCAAGCAGTGTGGCTGTTGGAAAATAAGAGGGATTAGGGAGGGGTTTCAGTGACTATTTAGTCGGTTTTACAGTCGTTAGAATTATAGTTTTCGTAGAGTTATTTTCCTTGTGTTTACTGTTGCTTTCGTTGTGTCATTTTTTCTTTATAATGGGTTTTTGTGGCAATATATAAGGTCTTATCTAGCTCGCAAAAAACAAGGCCTTCTTTAGAACAAATAGTCGCTTTTAATACGAGATCCATTTCCCCATGCGTGGCTACTTCATTTTTTATGCGGTCTAATAATTGACCATTTAACTTAAAAGTACAATAGGCATTTTCGTAGGCAGGTTTCTTGTAGTTGATGCTTGCTGCTTTGTCCCAGACCACATATTCTTTTCCCAATATCCACAGCAACTGAATCATAAAAATAGGGTCGGTAGCTGCAAATAATGAACCTCCAAAAATGGATCCTACAAAGTTTTTGTTTCCAAAAGTTAGTGGTATTTTGATAGCGACCTCTTGTAAATCTTCCGAAACGTGCATTATTTTTGCTTTGGTATGGCGGTACATGGGGGAAAGATTAAAGCCCCATTTAAATAAGGTGGCTTTAGACATAAATTGTAATAAAAATGAGGTGGCTTTTTGGTACATGAAATTTAATTGTTGCTTGCTAGTTGTTGGTTTTTTATCTTAGTTTGAGGGCAGTTCATAGATGGTAGAATCATGAATTTAAGATTGGATTTGTTTTTAGTGCTCCCTTATGACTGCTCTCTTTTTTTAGTTCAAAATTTCCGCGTAGCGATTGGCATCACCTAACACCTTGATTGCTTCTAAAATAACAGGGTCATGGGCCGCTTTTTGTTGGTATACGCCTTCGTTAAAGTAATAACGACGGACGATATTTTCTGTAAGCTTGTTTATTATTTCAGTTTTATTTGTTGCTAGTGCGTGTCGCTTTTCTTCTTGTATGTTAGCAAGTAAATCATCATATTTAAGTTGGATATTACTCAATCCTTCTTTGCTTGCTATTTCCATAGATTTTTTAAAGTGTCGTTCTGTTTTAGTGCTATATAAGGTGTTGTTGTTTTTTAAATAGTCCATTAAATTTGAGAAATCTTGATCAGATAGCGTAAAATTAGTCGCCGTAGTGATCTTTGGGTTTTCAAAATAGTATTGGGTACCATAATTAAAAAAGGCTTCGGAGCGATACAATGCTTTAGTGGCGGAAGTAGTTGCTGTTTTTTTAAGGAGGACATCGGGTAATACGCCACCGCCATCATATACTTTTCTTCCGTTACTTGTTTTAAAAGAATTTACGATGCCGTCGGAAAATTTAGGAACCGTTCCGTCTTTTGCTCTGTTTGCATAGTCTAATTCTTGAATGCATCTTCCGCTAGGTGTGTAGTATTTAGAGATGGTCACTTTCATTTGAGTACCATAACTTAATTTTCGATACCGCTGCACCAGTCCTTTCCCAAAGGAGCGTTGTCCCATGATGACTGCACGGTCATAATCTTGCAAGGCTCCAGAAACTATTTCACTAGCTGAGGCTGAGCGTTCATCAATGAGGATTACGATGGGTATTTCTAAGTCTATAGGTTCGTTTTTAGTACGGTAGGTGTCGCTCCATTTTTTCATTTTTCCTCGGGTGGTTACGATCACTTGGTCTTTAGGTAAAAACATATTACAGATGGCTACAGATTCTCCTAGGAGACCTCCGGGATTATGTCGCATGTCCAGAATAAGTTGTTCCATGCCCTGAGATTTTAGAGAATTGTATGCTTTTTTTACTTCAAAGGATGCGCGACGGTTAAATTTCACAAAGGCAATATAGCCGACTTTTTTATCCATCATTTGGAAAAATGGGACAGGGTTTATTGCTATTTTTTGTCGATTTACGGTCAGTGTTTTTGTTTCTTTGTTTCTAATAATTTTTAAGTCTATGGAAGTGTTAGGGGTTCCTTTAATTAGATTTACCACACTTTTATCTTTAAACTCTTTCACTACGATATCATCTATCTGAATAATTTGATCTCCGACTATTAACCCTGCTTTGTGGGCAGGACCGTCTTTGTAAATTGATAAAATTGTTAAGATGTTATCTTTATAGCGAGAGCGCATACCGATGCCTCCATATTCCCCGGTAGCGGAAATGCGGGCGTCTTCCACACCTTGTTGATCGTAAAACTGTGTGTAAGGATCTAAGCTGATCAACATGTTTTTAATGGCCTTGTCCGTAAGTTCGGCAGGGTTTATTTCATCCACATAATACATATTTAATTCCTTAAATAGTGTGGTGTAAATATCGATCTGTTTGGCGATTTCAAAAAAATCTGAACTAAAAGCAACTGTGCTCATAACAGCTATCACGAGAAAAGTTCCGATGGCTGTCTTTTTAAATCTTTGTAGCATTTTCGTTATTTTTTTTAAATATACAAAAATGATTGAAACTTAAGGGATTTACCTAGATTGGAAAAGGAGTGTTATTTTAAATAAATAGTGAATACGACGGGGCACTCATCATTCTTATTAAAAAGAGATAGCAGTCATCAATTACCTGTTATTAGCATGGATATTGTGTGTATGTTATACTTTTCTCACCCTCGTGAAAAGGAGGGAGATTACGCAATACTAGCGGTAAACTTCTCTAGTAACGATTTCATTTTTTGGTGTATTTCTTCAGCTGTTAGTTGTTTATTGCCCATAAATACAAACATGGCAATATATCGTTGGCCTATTTTATCTGTAAAATAGGGTTTATTTAGACGGTAACCTTCACGCATTAATCGTTTTAAATGATTCCTGTCCACGGCTAATTTAAAGCCACGTTTGGGCACCACAAAACCTACTTGCAAAGGAGATTCCTCGCAGTGGTGATCTATGGGATGATATACCATTCTTATAGGAAATGCTTTTACAGATTTCCCCTCAGCAAATAAAACTTCCATCAGTTTTTTGCTCTTTAATTTCTCTTTTGTTGTCAATGTAAACCTCACGCAACAAAAGTACTGAATAAATGAATTAAATTTTTATATTTGGATAAACAATATTTAACACTCTATGTCACAAGATCTATTTCAA
>JAESRX010000028.1 GCA_016764435.1 Flavobacteriaceae bacterium
CGCTTTCTTGTCCATAATAACATGCTTTTAATTAGTATTTCTCTAAAGGTAGGGAAATTTGAGAACGCATAGATGACGAATAGAGTTACAAACACGAAGTTACAGGTTGTAAGTGAAGACATTACGACACTTAAAAAAGAAAATAGACAGTCGTGTTTCTTTAGAAGAGAACCCTTCGTACTTGTATTACATGGCATCAGAAAACAACTTAAAATTAAGAAAGTTACCAATATTATTTTTTGATCTATACCATGCAACCTAGCTCCCCTAAAAAAAGTGTCCATCGCTTTTTACTAGTTAACTACATAAATTTAACGCACTAAACCCAGAGAAATCTCTTTCGTTAAAACGGAGACTAATGAGTAGGTATAAACCTTAAAAACCAACAATAATCATCTCTGAAAACATCTTTCTTATAGATTTTAAAAGTGGCCTTTTCTAAGGCTTGAATAGAGGCAACATTCTGGGTATTCACCACGGCCATCACGGTCAATTTAGGGTGATTTTCCAAACAGTATTTTTTCATAAATCCAATCATCTCTGACGTATATCCCTGTCTCCAAAATTGGGGTAAAATAGCATAACCTATTTCCACACCCTCTCCTTCAAAAAATACTATTTTAGCAAACCCTATGGGAGTTCCATCTCGCAAGCTTACTTTAAAGAAAAAAAAGCCGTCGTCTATCGTATTCTTGGCAATGATATCCTCAAATTTCTTTTGCGCCACTTTCGATGAATTACCACGACCTGAAATATAAAGCATCACTTGATCATTACAGAAAATATCTGAAAAATCCTTAAAATCAAAGGCGTTATAGGGGCGGTATTTTAATCGGTCTGACTTTAAATACATTTATTTAATAATAAAAGGTTGCTCATTTCCATTTTTAGAAGCCCGTATAGTATAGGTTCCTTTGGGTAGGTAATACACCCCGTTTTTTGCTTTCTCAATATGAATATCGTTCTTTTCAAAATATCGTTTTCCATATTTTTGTTGGATTGAAACATCATAACTACTATAATTCAATCCTATTTCCAGTCTCCTAGTAAAAGTTTGAATTTTAGTTCCATTTTCTGAAAGCACTTCAAATGTACAACTTCCTTTTGTGTTACTAAAAAACACAAAGTCAACACTTGGAACCGTTGGTTTTAACCATTTATTCCATGATTTACCCCAAGCTGAAGAAAAACGAATGTCTTTTATGTCAAACAAGGTAAACGCCTTCTCTTTTACTTTATTTACTTGTCGCAATGCCTTAATATTAGTTTTATAAATAGAGCGTCCATGAGTTCCTACTAGTAATTCTTTTGCAACTGTTTGGATGACTAAATCATGTACAGCCACCTTAGGTATTCCCTTTTCAAACACTGTCCAGGAAGCCCCTTGATCGAAAGAAACGTGTACGCCTCTGTCATTTCCTACATATAAAATTTCCGGATCCACATCGTCTTCTATAATCACATTGATTGGGTAAGAAGGCAATCCCTTTGAAATAGATGTCCAAGTAGTTCCAAAATCTTCACTTTTATACAACATGGCCGTAAAAACATCATTTCTATACCCATTTAAGGCAACATATAAACGCTCCTTTTCATGTTGGGATGCAATCACACGTGAAACCCAAAAATCAGCAGGTAAGCTGTCAGAAACATTCGTCCATGTAGTCCCTCCATCCTTGGTTACATGTACCAAACCGTCATCACTTCCAACTATTAGCTGTCCAAATTTAAAGGGACTTTCACTAATACTTGTCAGGGTGCCAAAAGCCACATTTCCCTGTTGACCTCCTTGGGTTAAATCACCCGAAATAACCGAGAAATTCTCTCCTTTTTCAAACGATCTGTGTAATTTATTAGATCCTAAATATAAAATATCCTGATTGTGTTTGGATAATAAAATAGGCGTTTGCCAATTAAAACGAAGAGGTGTTTCTCCCAGATCATGTTTTGGCTGAATATACGTTCGTTCCCCTGTCTTCTGGTTGATGCGATAATAATTCCCAAACTGAAAACCAGTATAGATAATGTCCGAATCTCTACGGTCTATTTCTGTTTTCATTCCATCACCTCCAAGTAAAAACGTATACGGATATTTTCCGTTTTGTTTCCATTTCTTAGATGCTTTGTATCTACTCGGTCCTTTCCAAACTCCATTATCTTGCAAGCCTCCATATACATTATAGTTTTTTTCATAATCTACATTAATGGCATAAAACTGTCCCACGGCTGGTTGATTACACTTCACCCAGCTCTCCCCATCATCATAAGAAATATTTAAACCTCCATCATTTCCTAAAACCAGGTGCTTTTCATTGTGAGGATTGATCCACAAAGCATGATGATCCACATGTACATTTTCTCTATTGATAGACACAAAGGTTTTTCCTCCATCTTTAGATTTTAGAATAGGCACTCCGGCGACATAAACATCCTCCGAATTGTTCGGGTTCACCGCTACCACCGCAAAATAATAGCCATAGGAAAACACCAAATCATCGATATAGGCATCATGTGTCTTCGTCCAGTGAAGTCCTCCATCGATAGACTTATATAATTCGGCTCCTTTTACAGGCGTATCAAATAAGGCCGCATTGGCATTTTCTAGATACAAGGCGACATCTTTAGGTTGAATCGTCGCATTTTTTACTAAATTTTTTACATTCTGAGAGCGGTATTTTTCTTGGAACCCATTGCGTTTTAAAAAGCCATTCAGTTTTTTATCACTCAAGTTTAAAAAAGAGGCCACAGACATATTTTCAAAATCATCCTTTTGTAAGCCCGCTGTTTTTTTCTTGGTTTTGGAAGTAACAGGTCTGCGTTCTTGATTGTCTAATAAGGCATAAATAATCGCATCATTAAAAACGGCCAAACCGATACGTCCAACTTTATCTCCCGTAGGAAAACCACTTTTGGTATCTGTAACCAAGACCCATGTATCTCCAAAATCCGTACTTTTATAGATCCCAGAATTCGCCCCATTTCCTGAGAAACTCCATGCTTTCCGATCACGTTCCCATGCCGACGCAAAGAGTATATTCTTGTTTTCAGGACTCTGAGAGACATCTATTACTCCTGTATTTTCATCGATGAACAAGGTGTTTTTCCATGTTTTTCCTCCATCTGTAGTTTTGTACATACCACGTTCCTTATTCGGTGTGTATAGATGGCCAATAACTCCCACTACGACCTCATCTGGATTGCTATCATTTAAAATAATTCGACCAATATGATGAGAGTCCGGCAAGCCCATTTGTTCCCAAGACTTCCCTTTATCCCTACTTTTTAACAGACCAATTCCAGCATAAGAAGACCGAGAAGAATTATTTTCTCCCGTCCCTATCCAAATAATATTATTTTTCCAGTCGACGGCAATGTCCCCAATATTTTGAGTGGATGCATTGTCCATCACAGGAGTAAATGTAGTTCCATTATTATCCGTATACCAAAGCCCTCCTGAGGCGTATGCCACATACATTTCTGTAGGCATTTCCGGATTCACGGCCACATCCACCACTCGGCCACTCATAATAGTGGGACCAATATTCGTGAAAGGCACATTTTTTACTAGGGATTCTTGTGCCTGCACAAAAGCCACAGCACAAATAATTAGCAACGAAAGGAATACATTTTTCATGGGAAAGATTTAAGTTTTAATAACCGATATATGTTTTTGTCATGCTGTCTGGAACGGCAATAATAAAATCGGCTTTGCCTAAGACATCCGCATCCAATGCTTCAATAGTCGTTTGTTCAGAAGCGCTAATGGTCAAGATGTTTAAGTCCGGGTTTGATTTTTTCAAATGCCAATAAATTCCTTCTTTATAATCCGAATGATAACAGCCGTTATAATGGACAAAAATCTGATTTTCTTTTTTGTTTTTCAGGATATTAAACGCCATCGTCGCGTCTTTTAGGGCCTGTGCTTTTGGTAAATTTACCAAGGCGTGCTTTCCGAGCATTGTTTTCATCTTCACATAACCTGGTAATGTTTCGTCATAATCAATAGGCAAAGGAGAGAACCATTGTTTATCGGTATCAGACATGGTGTCCAATACTTTAAAGCCACCTTTAAATACTAAACGCGAAATACGACGTGGTACATTCGTAGCAATAAATTCAAAGTTTTTTTTCTTCGCAATATCTACCAAAGGTTTATAATCTGTCACAAAATTATTCCACTTGGTAAAAATACTATCCAAGGTTCTAAAGGTAATCTCTCCTTTCAAATAGTTGTTTAAATGCTGCTGATCCTCCGTTTTTACCATTTCAGCTCCCAAGGTTAATGTTTTTTCTTTGGCCAAGTCCATGGTCAATTCGTATTGTAACCAATGGATTATTGGATTATCATGGTATTCCCCAAATAGTACAATGTCTGCTTTCAACGCTTTTTTTAGAATCTTTTTATAGGATGTTTTATGACCTTTAGCATTAAATATTTTAAATGCTTTTTTTTCTTGAGCGGTTAAATGCATCGAGAACACTAAAAAAAGTGCAACTATTATTATTTTTTGCATAAATCGTTTGGGTTTTAATACTTGAGTTCCCTACAAATTTATAACTTTGTTAGCACATAAAGTAACAAATTCTGTATTAAGCTTTAAGGAATCATCACTTTAACAGTTCCTATATTTTAATAGAGAAATATTCCTATTTATAATTACTGAAATTTAAATTTTACATCATGAAATACCACCCAATAAATAACAGTTTATTCGCTAAAAACAGAGCGAAATTCATTGCTCAAATGAATCCAAAATCCATTGCTGTTTTCAATTCAAACGACACCTTTACTACAGGAGCAGATAGCACCATGCCCTTTGAACAAAACAGTGATATCTTCTACCTAACGGGAGCAGACCAAGAGGAAACCATCTTATTATTATTTCCAGACGCCTTAAATCCAAACCACCGTGAAATACTTTTTGTAACTGAAACCAATGACCACATAGCGGTTTGGGAAGGTGCCAAATTAAATAAAGAACAAGCGGCCACTACTTCTGGAATCAAAACCATTTTATGGTTACAGGAATTTGACAAAGTATTTAAAGATCTTATGTCAGAATCTGACACTATTTACTTTAATACCAACGAGCATTACCGCCAGTCTGTAGTGATTGAAACACGTGAAGATCGTTTTATTAAAAAATGCAAGCAGGATTTTATGGCGCATCGTTGGGCTAAGAGCTTCCCTATTATGCAAGATATTAGAGGAGTCAAAGAACCAGAGGAACTGGAGATTCTACAAACCGCATGTGACATTACCAATAAAGGATTCCGTAGAGTATTATCTTTTATCAAACCAGGAGTGATGGAATATCAAATTGAAGCTGAATTTATGCACGAATTCTTAATGAATCGTTCTAAAGGTTTCGCCTATACTCCGATTCTTGGATCTGGATACAGTGCCTGTGTATTACATTATATCGAAAACAACAAAGAGTGTAAAGATGGGGATATGATATTAATGGATGTAGGAGCAGAATACGCCAACTACTCCAGTGACATGACCCGTACCATTCCTGTAAACGGAAAGTTTACTGCCCGTCAAAAAGAAGTGTACAACGCCGTATTGCATGTAAAAAACGAAGCTACAAAACTATTAGTTCCTGGAACTATCTGGGCAGAATACCACGAGGAAGTTGGAAAAATAATGAGTGATCAATTAGTCAAATTAGGATTAATTACTCAAGAAGAAGTGAAGAACGAAGACCCTAACTGGCCTGCTTATAAAAAATACTTTATGCACGGAACATCTCACCACATGGGATTAGACACGCATGATTATGGAAACTTAAAAGCTCCTATGAAAGCAAATATGGTCTTTACCGTAGAGCCTGGAATTTACATTCCTGAAGAAAATATGGGAATCCGTCTGGAAGACGATGTTGTCATCCAAGAAACAGGTGAACCTATTAATTTAATGGGCGATATTCCAATTACTGTGGAAGAGATTGAAGCATTGATGAAATAATCCCCCTAGCCCCCGAAGGGGGAATATGAGCACTTTTGTGTGCTTGTTTGGGTGTATAAATAATAAAAAACTACTCCTACAGTGGTAATTTAAAAACTGTTGTCTACAAGTAGACAAATTAAAGCCTCACTCTTTATGGAGTGAGGCTTTTTTATGTTTTACTATTGAAAAACTTAATCTATACTTGATTAAGTGTACGGATTGTACTATTTAATGATGGTTGCATTTTCTATGATAATTTTATAGAAATAACCGGCTCCAAAATCTTTATCTAAGCTTACTTTTCCTTTAAAAGTTATAATATCACCCTGTTTTACTTCTTCCGAAGTGGTGACTGTAAGATCAAATTCTCCTTTAAATTCACTTCCGTCTTGCACATGAAACCAGTTGGAATTCATGATAGAAGCATTGTATTTAGTCACTTCTCCTTTTATGGTCACAATGGTATTGTTGTATTTTTCTTTATTTTCCATCAAGGCTGCAATGCTTATTCCATTGGGGACAGTGGCTACCTTGATTTCTTTTTTTACGATGCTTGGCTTCTCACCACTCATAGTGGTGTCTTGTGGATGTGGGTTTTCTGTTAAAGGAATAGTGGCTTCTACGGCATTTTCACTTATTTTTTCTACAAAATAAACGGTTCCAAAGGTTTTTCCTAAGTCTTCGCTTTCAAAATTTTCCATTTTCATGAATTTCCCATAATAATAGGTATTCCCAATTTCAACCATAGTTCTTGGCGCTGCAATCCATTTTTCTACTCCCTTTTCAATCACTCGGATATAGGAATATTCACTGACATGCATCACCTCCTGAACTACTACTTTATGAAGGTCTGATTCTTCTAATGGAGTCGCTGTTTTTTTTTCAGACGTACACGAAGTTATCATTATAAATACGGTTAAAACACTGAGGATATATTTCATATTTTTATTGTTTAATACTTGGATCTTCTAACTAACAAAAGTAAGCGTTTTTCCATTTAAAAATATTGATAATTGTTAGTTTTTAGACATCTAATCCGCCAAAGTTACCACTATTCCCTGCTACTAAAGTCTGACGCTTAGAAACAGTAATCACGCCAATCAATACATTAAAACGGACTGAAAGTTTTCTTTTTTTTCGTATTTTTGAGTTTTAAATATAGAAATGAAAGACACTACTAATTCATCCTTAATTAAGACACTAAAAAAACTTCTAAATCTGTTTTTTTCAATAAAAACAACATTAGTATTGTTTCTTATTCTTTTTATAGCGCTGGCCACTTCGACATGGATAGAAGACAAATACGACATCCTTACTGCAAAATTACTTATTTACAATGCTACATGGTTTGAAGTGCTAATAGTACTACTTGCCCTGAATTTTATAGGAAACATCAAAAAATACAATCTATTTAGTAAAAAAAGAATTGGTGGACTTCTCTTTCATAGCGCTTTTATTGTATTGATTATTGGCGGAGGTATTACTCGGTATTTTGGTCATGAAGGATCTATGCATATCAATCAAGGAGAAACATCAAATGCATTTTATGTTTCCGCGCCTCATTTATATATAAAGGCCTCAGACAATAAGGATAATTATGCTGTTGACCGTCCTTTATCACTGAGCTCAATTACCGACAATTCCTTTCAGGTACGTATAGATTCTGAAAAGGGTCCAATTGATATTGTGTATAATAACTATATCAAACATGCAGTAAAAACAATTAGTGAAAACGGTACGGTAAAATATGTTCCTGCAAAGGAAGAAAATCATGGTGTGCGTGTACTAATACTTGACATTTCTTTTAACGGAAAAAAGCAACAGATTTCTGTATTAGGCGGCCCAGGATACAGCCATGACTATCACAAAATTAAAATGGACAACGTAGCGCTACAAATTGCCTTTGGAAATAAAAAAGTAGTCATGCCATTTTCAATTCATTTAAATAAATTCATGCTAGATAAATATCCTGGCTCTAAAATTCCGTCATCTGTTGCAAGTGATATAACGATAACAGACTCGAGAAATGGATTCACTAAAAAGCATCGGATTTTTATAAATAATGTACTGGATTATGATGGTTACACTATTTTTCAGAAGTCTTACGATAAAGATGAAAAAGCAACAATACTATCTGTAAACTATGATTTTTATGGCACGTGGGTTACTTATTTTGGGTATTTTATGATGATGCTAGGTTTTACGCTCACCTTATTTAATAAAAACTCAAGATACTGGGACCTACTAAGAAAAATTGGCTTGATACAAACCAGAAGAAAATCAGCTAGAAAATCCCAAACCTCATCACTTACGAATCCTACCCCTAACGAGTCCAAGCTCTGGAGAACGTTCTTTAGTCAAACTTCTTCGGACAGCATTTCACATCAGCGCGGACTTTCTAAAGGAATATGGAAAATAATAGGTATCCTAGGTATTGTATTTTTATTGGGAGCCATTGGTTTTTTAACGTTAGGTAACAATCAACAAAAAAGTGCAAGCATTCAACATACGGAAAAATTCGGACAGCTAATTACACAAACATACAACGGACGATTTGCACCTGTAAATACTCTGGCCTATGATGTAATGCATAAAATTGCTAAAAAAGACAATTTCAATATCCCTGGCAAAGGAAAAATGAATGCCATGGATATATTTGTAGACATCCCTATCAATGCCGCATTTTGGAAGCAACAAAAAATTATTTATATCCGAGAAAAATCAGTAATTGGCATACTCGGAATAGAAGGTAACTACGCTGCATTTAATGATTTCTTTTTTAAAGACTATACCTACAAACTTTTTGAAATTACCGATAATGCTTTTAGAAAAAATCCTGAGAAGAGAAACACCTTAGACAAGGAGGTCCTTAAAGTTGCTGAGCGCTTAGAAATATTCAAGATGACGTATCAAGGAAAAATGCTCTGTCTGTTTCCCGAACAAGGCTCCTTAAATAATAAATGGCTCACTTGGGCTGACCAACTTGCTTACACCCCTTTAACAGGCCCTATAACTATTATTAATCAGGATTTACAGTTGAAAAACCTGAATTATAACAGTATCATGACCTTGTACTATAAGGAAGTATCTGACGCATCAAAATCGGGTAACTACGCAAAGGCAGATAAAATAGTAGGGTATATCTCAAGTATCCAACGCCATAGCGCTGCCGCAAAATTATTACCTTCTGAAACATTGGTTAATGCCGAGATTTCTTACAATGAAGCCAACATATTCATTACTCTGAAAAACACCTTGGGTGTCTTAAGTATCGTGCTGCTTTTATTTTCTTTTATTGATAATTTGAAATCCAAAAAAAGTAAGTTCGTCAGTGTAACTCTGAACTTTTTTATTGTCTTATTAGGGCTTGCTTTTGCCTATCATACTTTTGGAATGTTCCTGAGGTGGTACGTCTCGGGACATACTCCATGGAGCGATGGATACGAAGTCCTGCTCCTTGCCACATGGAGCGTTTTACTGGCAGGTTTTTGTTTCCTACGGTATTCAAAAATTGCACTGGCAGGAACAGCCTTGTTAGCATTTCTTATTTTAATGACCGCTGCTCACAGTAGTTACGACCCTCAGTTAACGAATCTAATCCCGATGTTAAAATCATACTGGCTAGTTATTCACGTAGCAACACTTACTATTGGTTATGGATTTCTAGGATTAGGCTTTATTTTGGGGCTGATCTGCCTTGTTCTCTATTTATGTATCACCGATAAAAATGCGGAACGACTTGGTGAAATAATAGATGAACTGACAAGTATTAATGAACTCACTTTAACAGTCGGACTTTTTCTAGTGACCATCGGAACTTTTTTCGGTGCTGTCTGGGCCAATGAATCATGGGGCAGATATTGGGGATGGGACGCTAAGGAAACTTGGTCACTTGCCATCATCATCGCCTATTCCATGCTATTGCATTTCCGACTCGTTCCTTTTATGAAAGGGAAATATATGTTTAATGTTGGAGCAGTCATTAGCTTTGCTTCTGTTCTTATGACATTTATCGGAATAAATTATTATTTCACAAAAAGCATTCATAGTTACGCATCGGGAAGCACCCCCGTATTTCCACTTTGGGGCTGGGTTGTTACTTTTATGATTTTAGGGCTCATTGTTTTAGCAGGAATTAAAAGTAAAAAATTGTCTGAGCGACTCTAAAATTATCTTCAACAATGGACAATGAAAAAATAGTGGTATCATTTATTTTATAAAAACAACACCCAAACGGTAAGCATTGACCTTATTTTATTCTGCATCATCACGTCGAGAGGGAAGTTTTTTTTTTAAAAAAAGTAGTAATAATGACGTTTGAATTTCGATTACTCACGTACCGTCACATCGAGTGATTGCGACGCTAGGAGCAATTGTATCGAGATGCTTTTTTAGCTGAAATACTGTTTTAAAACTCAATTCTACCATTGACGTACTGTTAGTATTCACCCACGCACCGTCAACATCGAGTGATTGCGACGCTAGGAGCAATTGTATCGAGATGCTTTTGTAGCTGAAATACTGTTTTAAAACTCAATTCTACCATTGACGTACTGTTAGTATTCACCCACGTACCGTCACATCGAGTGATTGCGACGCTAGGAGCAATTGTATCGAGATGCTTTTGTAGCTGAAATACTGTTTTAAAACTCTCCGTTCGATATGACGACAGCTTAATATCATTATTAGTCACACTTATTTCGAAAAAAATCAACAACCTCAACTTAAGACTAAAAAAATACGGCTTGATTAAAATAATTTTAACCAAGCCGTACATTAATTATAAAATAAATTTTTGTCCAATAAAAGAGGTATTAGCAGCTTTTTTATGATTGGACTCAAACCTTTAATTCCAGTTCGCTTTACCTATACAATGGTCCAAATAACCATTAGCCGCAGTCCCATTCCAATCTGCCCATGTTCCGCCTTCGGCATGTATTTTCATATTGAAATAGGTTTGCCCATCTACATGTAACTTTTGAGGAGACCCATAAGTACCCTGATAATTTGTTCCACTATGGGCAGCACCATTTACATTATGACACAAGAAACATTGTACGGCACCGAAACCTGCGGGCCCACTTTTCTCCTGATTATCATTAAACATACCTGTATGCGTATGTAAACCAGAAGCAGGTGCTTCCCCAGAAGCTTCTGCGTAAGTAGATATAAGATGTTCGGGGGGACTAGCCATTGTTATAGTATATGGAGCAGTCATATTTCCTTTCCCTCCATGACAAGCACCACAAGTAGTGATCGTATCTGTCCAAACGGGTGAAGCGTACACAGGAGGTTGTGGACCTTTTGTCCCTCTGTTTGTCCAGTCATGATTAACATCCTGTCCACGATCTGCACTTTGTCCATTACTATGGCAATAAATATTGCTACAAGTTTTTGTACCCGCATCCCATGTAGGTGTTCCAAAACCCAAACCTGGATCCTGTCCAAACCTTGAGGCTAGTCCATTCGGGTCAAAATTAACATCTATAGAACTGTTAGAATGGGCACCTTCTAGTGCACCACCCTCTCCATATTCGAAATGGCATTCACTACATTTATACATATATAATGCTCCTGAGTGTGCCTCATGTGCTCCTGTCATTGGATACACGTTAGGGTCAGCTGGCCCTGTAGATTCGTGACAACTATGGCAGCTCCCATTCGGAAATGAGGTCACTATTTGGGGATCTCCCGGAGGCGGTAAACCGTTATGGGAATGACAACCAATACAACTTGATCCATCGTTATGATCTGTTAAGTCATCTGTATTATTATGATAAAGGAGTGTCGTATGACAAACCTCACAAACACCGTCAAGTGTACCATCTCCATCTGCAAATGATTTGAGACCTGTTTGCGAATCCATCACAACCGGCAAGCCATTAATCGTGCTTTTTATCAACATAATATTGGTTCCACCGTGGGCCTGATGGCAGTCCAGACAATCAAACCCTTGATGAGGTAGATAATCATGACAGTCTTTACATAAATTATTGTCGTTGGTCATTTTTAATAAATTCCCATCATTAGTAACTGTGTTATGTACACCGTGACAGGAAGAACATTCTACATTTCCTCCTACTAGTGGTAATGTATGTCCTGGTTTGTAACTAGGCGTTCCCGGATAAGTAATTCCTACTGGATGTGTTCCTCTGTTAAGAGCAGTGTTCGATGCATAAGCTCCTTTATCTTTTGTTTTATGACAGTCCTTGCACATTTGATCGGAACCATTAGCACTTACTAATAACATTCCATTTGCATTATCATGAGGGTCATGACAGGTAGAACATTCTAAAATATTCCCTGCTCCTAAACGCGCAACCATAGCAGGATCTGTTGGTAAATTAGACTCATACAAACCTGAACCTGCTGGAACATTAAAGGCATGACCATTTCCAATACCACCTACAGGGTTTGCAATGTCAGCGATACTTATCGTTGTACTTGCAACACTTCCATCATGACACTCAAAGCAATTTTCATAATTAGTAGCTTGATTTGTTAGTCCTGCATTTGCCGAACCATGTCGTTTGTGACAGGCTAAACAGCTGTTATCTCCGGTATCATGCGGTGTAGCGATATAAGACGCTTTATTATAGATAGCTGTATTGATATATGAAAAATCTACAATAGAAGTTGGAGCATCTCCATCGTGACACTGAATACAGTAAATATCGGAATCACTGTTCGAAAATAATAATCCTGAATTCTGATCTCTTAAACCTATTACTGATACTGGATGTGAACCAACGGCATCAAAATGACAGGCTTCACATTCTGCATTGTCTGGATCCTCGCCTGTTAAAGAGGTATGCCTTGATGACAACGCATTATCATATTCACTTCCATCACCAACAATTGCATTTACTACTCCCGGCACGGGTCTAGTGATGATTGTTTCCCGAGAGGAAACTTGTGCTGTTGCATGACAACTAACACAGGTAAGTGGCCCCGTTGGTTGTGTAAAATCATCTTTGTGTAAATGACAACCTAAACAAGTTTCTCCCCTTTTATCTGATCCATCATCATGTAGATACGGAGTCGGATTTGATCCCGTTCCGTCCGTATTATCATGCCTTAAACCTGTATGACAAACCTCACAAATACCGTCATAGGTATTATCTGAATCCACAAAAGAATTAGGACCTGACCGTGCAGTATACACAACATCTCTCGGACCCATAGGCGTTTCTACAATATCTCTAACCATCAAAATATTATTACCAATGACACCATCTACGGTATTATGTGTTTCGTGGCAGACATTACAATCAAACCCACCGTGACCTCCATAATTATGGCAATCCATACACAAATTAACATCGTTAAACATTCTTAATAAATTACCGTCGTTTGTAAGTGTACCTCCTGCAATATCGTGTAGTCCATGACAACTAGAACATTCTACTTTTCCGTCCACCATCTGCGTCTTGGAAGGACTTGCATTTAATTTTGATGATACTACATCATATACGATTCCAACGGGATGACTTCCTCTATTCGTAGGACCAGCACTATAAAGCTGTACATCTCTTACAAAGTGACAGGTTTTACACATGGCATCCCCTGTATTATCAGCTCTTAAATAGGGAGAACCTTCACTTCCATTATTATGTTGGTTATGACAAGTAGAACAAACGATGTTCCCTCCTGGCAATCGTTTACCCATTTCCGTACTTGGATCTGGAATTACCGTTTGATATCCTGGATTATCTGCAGGAACATCCCATGCATGAGAATTTCCACTGACTCCTGGGATGGCAATATTTGCATTTACAAGTGACTTCCCTCCTGCCAATCCAGTAGAAATATGGCAACTTTGACATAAGAGCGCATTCCCAGCGACACTTGTCAACCCTAAGCCCGGAGCATCGTGTAAAATATGACAAGAACTACAGTTATAAGGCGAGTGATTTAAAGAACATGGCATGGGAGGTGTTACAATCACTACTATCTGACAAGTCCCATCTGAATCATCTATAATAGTAATATTCAGATTTCCACCTGAAATTAAATACCCAGAAAATGTTGTAGCAGAACCATAGGATATATTATTCTGAGTAATATCCCCACTTACACTATAAGTCCCTCCTATATTGGCTCCCGTAGGATTTAAATTAAAAGAAAAAGTATCATCTGCTTCATTGGTTAAAGATTTTTCATCATTACAAACAAGATTAGATAAACCTGCTGATATTAAATCACAACCATTAGAACAGGAAGCAGGCGGTGTTACCACAAAACTTGCAATTGTACAATCCGTTGAAACATCCGTAATAGTAATGGTTAAATTCCCACCTGAAATTGGAAATGGGCCGAAACTTGTTGCGGAACCATAAGAAACTCCGGCTTGAGTCACATCTCCTGTAACATTATAAGTTAAACCTAAATCCGCTCCTGTTGGATTTAAATCAAATGTAAACGTATCGTCTGAGGAATTAGCTGATGTTCCGTTATCATTACAGATAATATTTGTTAATCCTGTAGTACTTAAATTACACACAGGTATAGAGCACGGAATTGGTGCAACTACTGTTTCAGCTTTTATACAAACTCCATCTGTATCATCTGTTATGGTAATATTTAAATTTCCTCCTGAAATTGGATAAGGCCCAAAATTGGTTGCCGATCCGTAAGAAATTCCTCCTTGTGTTATATCACCAGAAATACTGTAAGATGCACCAAGAGTAGCACCCGTTGGATTTAAATCAAAATAATAAACATCATCTCCAGGAATCGTTGGGGTTCCATTATCATCACAAATTATATTTATTAATCCTGAACTTGCTATACTACAAACTGCTCCAGAACAAGTAGCAGGCGCTATTACTGTATCAGCAATAGTACAACTACCATCAGCACCATCCGTAATAGTAATATTTAAATTCCCTCCCGAAATTGGATAAGGTCCAAAATTTCTTACCCCGTATAAAATTCCAACTTGTGTTATACCTCCAGAAATGCTATAAGTAGCATCTAAATTAGATCCTGTCGGGTTTAAATCAAATGTAAAGGTATCATCATTTGGATTTGCTGGGGTTCCATTATCGTTACATAGTATATTTGTTAATCCTGTGGCAGATAAATTACAGGAAACAGATAAGGTAAAGGTTATTATTATTTGACCATCAGCTCCGGCACCTCCAAAACTTCTCTTGTCACCACCACCACCACCACCACCAGGAGGAGATCCTGGTCCACCAACAGCACCACCTGTACCACCGACACCACCATTAGCACCATTACCACCATCACCACCAGAGCCAATTCCATCCCCTCCAGAAAGGGTAAGGTCATTCCCTACACCATTCCCAGCACTACCTCCAGCACCACCAGCACCAGTACCTCCACTACCTCCTTCGGCATATATAGTTCCTGAATTAATAAACCAAGTATTTCCTCCAGCAGTTCCAGAAGCATTTTTTGCAGGCGTGGGTGCACCAGCTCCAATTTGTATTGGGAATGTTCCTGAGCTAAAACCGCTTATGGATCGGCTATAAGCACCACCACCACCTCCACCTCCAGGAGTCTTTGACGTACTCCCTCCAGCACCACCGGCTCCCCAAACTTCCACTATTATGGAACTGGCACCAGCAGGAATTGTAACAGAAGTCGTATTAGGATCCGTTATCGTTATCGTCGTTTGACTGTACGAACTCTGAAAAGAAAGTAGAAAAAACAGGACTATGCTAAAAAATACGCCTGATTTAAATATAAGAGGTTGATGTGATTTCATAAAGGAGTTACTTTAATATTATTTTTTCCTGAGTGATAAAATCACCAGAGCGAACACTGATAATGTAAATTCCCTTGGAAAAAGCACTAAGATTTATTTTTTTATAATAGCTTCCGTTGTATTGTTCGAGTACGTTTGGATCAAAATAGGCACTGTAAATTACATGCCCAGAAAAACTACTAACAGTGATATGAATAGTTGTATTAAATGGCTCGGAAGGACTCATTTTTAATGTAATCGGCCCCTTAGAGGGGTTTGGGTATACGCTGATAACCTCTTCTTTTGCGGTATATCGTATATGAAGAGCTCTGAAAACAGTCGCATCATTACAATACTCATTTATAGCCGTATAGCTTACATTATAATATCCTTTGTTATTATAAATATGAGATGGATTTTCTTCCGTAGACGTGTTACCATCACCAAAGTCCCAATAGTGCGCAACTGCATTTGCTGCAGTACTCATAAACTGCACCATGGATTTATTAACATCAAAAGTAAAATCGGCGATTGTTGGTTCGTGTACAATTACTTCTACGCTTGCCTCCAAAGAACATCCGTTGCTGTTTGTGACACGTACACTATAAATTCCTGAGCTGTCTACTTCTAATATCCTATCGGTACTTCCTGTACTCCATTCATAGGATTGATAAACACCTGGGTTTAATAGAACAGATCCATCCTCTTCACATAAATCAATAACACTTGCTAAGTTTACTGAAGGCAATGTATTCATCACCACTTGAACGGTGGCTGTTGCATTACATCCATTGACATCTGTTACGCTTACCGAATAGTTTCCAGCGACAGTAACATTAATAGTTTGTGTAGTTTCGCCTGTACTCCATAAATAGCTATCGAAAACTCCTGGGTCTAATAGTGTGTTTTCACCAACACAACTATTAATCATTGTGGGCAAGGTAATAAGAGGTTGCGCTAATTCGCTAACAGTAGTAAGTCCAGAAAACGTTCCAGAACCATTCACGTCAGAAACGGCACTTAATTCATAGATTCCTGGCATCGAAACAGCCAGTGAATAAGGGGTACTAGAAGTTGTAATTTCAGTTGGATTTAAACCATCGATCGTATAACTAAAGGTCCAAGGAGCTTTTCCTATAAAACCAATAAAGGTATGGTCAGAAGTTCCTGAACAAACTTCAATAGTGGAAGTTGCCATTGTTGCTTCCGCTAACACAACAGGCAAGACATCATAAAACCCTTGCCACTTCATATTTGTGCAAAATCGATCTGTTATGTTTACTATTTCATAAGAACCTGGCTCCGTAAGTGTGAATGTATACGTGCTTTCATTGGTGGTTATTGTACCTTCCTCAACTAAGCCAGATGGGTCGTATTCATTTGCGTACATGAACGTATAAGGAGCTGTTCCCGTAAAGGAAATCGTAAAATCTACGGACTCTCCTGGCTTAATTCTGGCATATTTTTTTTCATTGGTAATACTTACTGTTGGCAATGGATATACAGTAACATTCCTGTTTTCTGTAAGGTTGGTTACGGAGCATCTCGCATCGGCTAGCGTAATTATCTCATACTTACCAGATACTGGTGCCTTAATCATATACAAACTTTCAGAAGTTGTAACTTCTACGGGGTTTAGGTCATCAATAGTATAGGTAAAAGTCCAAGGGGCCATTCCTGTAAACGCTACGGAGACTCCGGTTTCATCATCGTAACATTTTGAAAAATCTGCGCTTAAGATCGTCGCTGTTGGAAGCGGATCTACTGTAATATTTGTACTTCCCGTAAAACAGGTTCCGATGACAGTATTGATATCTACAAGTGATGTTATTTCGTAAATCCCTGCCTCAGATACGGTGAAATTATATGCTGCTACATCGGTCGTCACTTCCACTGGATTTATTCCATCCACTGTATAGCGAAACGTCCATGGCGCATTTCCTGTAAAATTTACGGTAATTATGGCTTCTGAATCGGCACAGATAGTTTGATCTTCACTTGTAATAGTAGCCGTTGGAAGCGTCCCTGTAATTACAAACACATCCACCGTTCCTTTATTCATAGACGAAACAATGGCATGGTTATCCGAAGTAAAAACGATGTCTATCGGAAGGTTAAAATCTCCAGGTGCATTCCCTTGTTGTCCAAATCTGGTAATGTAATTCCCCTCTTTATCAAAAACACTTACACGTCCTAAATAAGGGTCCACCACATAGATATTTCCACATGCACCCACAGTAATTCCCTGTGTTCTCTGAAGCCTTCCGTCCTGTGATCCAAAACAGCCAAAACTGTTCAATAAATTTCCTGAGGTATCAAAGGTGTAAATTGACATATTAGGTCCCCAGCTACTCACCATCCAGCTCCCGCTTCTACAATATTGATCATTATCACCTATTCCTCCATGTTCCGAGACAATAATATGATTGTTTTCTTTGTCGTAGGCAATCCCTGACGGATAGGTGAACGCTTCATGTGTGAATTCTACTACAATATTTCCAGTACGATCAATTCCCAGTACGTTTTTCAGATCACTATCTACCAGGTATAATAAATCGTCCTTCCCAAAAACAATAGAACTAGGCCTTGAAGCCCCTTTATAAAGTAGGGTATTCGTTCCATTCTCATGAAGACGATAGATGGAGCTCGTTATTTTATCCACTACAAAAAGTTGATTTTTACTATTTATAGCAATTGAAATCGGAGAAAGACTCGTTTCAATCGTTTTTATATAATTTCCTTGCGCATCAAATTTTACGATATTTTTTTGAATAGCATCCGTAACATACACATCATCATTGGTATCAATCGCTAATTTCCCCGGCGCTTTCAACCCTTCACTCATTAAAGCGCTGGGTTTAAAGCTTTCAGTCGTATATTGCGCCTGTAAATGATTGCTCGTTGCAAAAAACACAACACCTATCATTAGTAATTTTAAAATTGATTTCACGATCGTCTATTTATCTCACAAAAATACCTTTTTTACGAAAAATAAACGATGATAAATATCACGAAACAAAGCACTTACGTCAAACGTTAGGAAGTAAAGAAACCTAAGTCCCACTTCCTAAACGAGTCTCGTGACTAAAAACATTTCTAAAAACACAACGCAGTTTAAATTGCCCTAAAAAACACGCCTCCCATCCCGCCAGCAATACTTCTGGATTTATACGCGTATCATTTCACAGAAAAAACACCGCTTATCATAAAAAAACACCACAAAAACGCCCTTTAAAACACCCCGCACTCTAAGTGGCGAAAAACAAGGTGTATTTGGGGATCATTCCGCTAATTTTCACCTAACAAATTGAGGGACAATCACATGAACATCAACGCAATTCAGTGTTTCAACATCTAAAAAACACTCCTTAAAATTCACTTAAATTTAAGGACCTAAGTAAGTCATTACAAATTCACTATACATTGTCATAACTGTACGTATAAGAATAGCGTTATTTAGTAAAAACACCTCGGGAATTAGCAAAAACGCATTGAAAAGGGTTAAATATCACTAAAACGTTTGCGGGTTATCTGTACCGGTTCTAAATTAGTTTAAAGGCGTAGTAATTATTGAGAAACTACCATAATTAGTTCATTGTTTAGTTATATCTTTGAACAACTTATTTAAACAAAAACAATAAAAATGAGCGGATTATTATCATCATCAATTGCAAGAAAAGTAGCCATGGCAATGTCAGCACTTTTTTTGATCATCTTCTTGATTATTCATTTAGCTGTTAACATCACATCACTTTTCAGTGCAGATGTTTTTAACGATTTATCCCACTTTATGGGGACCAACCCTTTAATACAATTCGGTATGCAACCGGTATTGATATTTGGTGTTGTCTTCCATTTTGTAATGGGGTTTGTCTTAGAGTTAAAAAATAAACGCGCAAGAGGAGGCGTAAAATACGCAAAGTTTAACGGTGCTGCAGGAGCAACTTGGATGTCTAGAAACATGGCCATTAGTGGAGGTGTAATTTTAGCATTTATTGTACTTCACTTTATCGATTTTTGGGTTCCAGAAATCAACACTAAATATATCTTAGGCGATATGTCTGGAGAATTACAAGGTGAAGAGGGATACCGCTACTTTACAGAGTTACAACACAAATTTGCAAACCCATTAAGAACGGGTGCTTATGTCGTTTCTTTTGTATTGTTGTCATTGCATTTAATGCATGGATTCCAATCAGCATTCCAATCGGTTGGGTTTAACAACAAGTTTTCCGGAGCTGTAAAAACTTTTGGTAAAGCGTATTCAATTGTAATTCCTTTAGGATTTATTATTGTTGCATTATTTCAC
>JAESRX010000064.1 GCA_016764435.1 Flavobacteriaceae bacterium
TTCAGAACTTATTTCGCTTTGCGTATTCCGCTTAGCGAGTGCAAATATAGGATGTTTTATTTGTTTAACAAGGGGTAAATTTGATTATTTTATGAAGGGAATTTGTGATTCGTTCTTAGAGGTTGATTAGATGACCATTAGAGGTGTAATTATTTTTTATCATTGGGATGAATTGATATTTAACCTTACCGAGCCCCCTCCTGTCTATATATGAGATGTGTATTGGAACGAATTGTAGTACAACCTTACAGACGGATAGCTCTCTATATATAGGATAGACCTTGGAATGAATTGTAGTGTAGCCATCCATACGGAGAGTCCTCTTATATATAGGATACCATATTGGGCAAATTACAAAGCCCCCTTACGAACTCTCAATACTCCTATTTACAAAAAAAATGTCCAAACAACGTGATCGTCGTTTGGACATAATGTACTCACTATAATATGATTAAATGTTATTTCGAATCAAAAAACAATTATTTAATCTCAACCATCAAAGGGTTGTTTATTTTTAAAGTAAACAAGTCTAAGTACTTTACCCAAGCTTCTTTAGTTTCAAACTGATTACTTTTTTTCCAGGTAAATCCTGCATAGTAAACTACTTTATCATTTACTACATTTAAATGTGCATAGGCATTACTCAAATCTTTGATTTCTGAGTCATACGTCTCTACACTATCAAAATAGGCTGTTGCAGCTACAATAGATGTACTGATTTCAGAATCAGCATGTGGTTGCCAATAATTAATCCACCCCTTACTATCACTTACATTTCCGTCTTTTTCATGAAGTGTAAGACCTACTGATATTTGATCAACTCCTTTAATCGTTGTATTAAATTGAGTAAAGTTATTCCCTTTATCCAATGTAATAATCTTAGACTCCTCTACTAGCTTACCATTGGCGTCCCAATTTTCATACTTCAAGAAGAAACTAGTTCTTAAAGGTCCCGTAGTAATTGTTTTCCATTCGGTGAAATTCTTAGAATAGTAAAACTCACCATCGCTCTTTACAGCGATTCCTCCTACTCCTCTACTCACACCTACATGAAAATTATCCAATCCTTCCCCTGTATCTTCATGGTAACTACCTACTCCATCTACAAATTCCTTATACCATTTATCAATAATAGGGTATTCTACACGTTTTAACCAGACATCTACGCCACTTGACAAGGTTCCTCCTGCCAATGAATCTTCTACTAATTTTTGAGCAGTTGGACCATAAACACGGAATGACACTTTATCATTTTCCCAGGTATAATCATCGGTACGTTCAGGAACAAAACGAGAAAAACAAACCAAGTCTTGTGCTACCTTCTCTTTTTGAGAAAGAGCGACTACTTGATAGTTACTTTCAGACTTCGCAGGTACCAATGGTTGAAAAATCAATTGATCCATAACACCATCACCATCTAAATCTACCAATTGAGTCACAACTAAAGCACCTGTTTTCAACTCTTTTATACCAATATTTGTAAGGTCTTCTACTTTTAATTCCGCAGCCGTTAGTTCCACTATTTCAAATGTTCTATCGACTTCTAAATTATTTTTTACAACAATGACAGTCTCACTATTTTTTTCAGAACAAGCATTTAATAAAAGGCCTGTAATCAATACTAAACTTAAAATACGCATTTTCATAATTTGAAGGCTTTAAACCAAACACAATTCCAAACAACTCCTATTGACAATTCACCCAATAAAATGGAGTTACTGCCTTTTTTCTAACTCTAAACAGTCATTTGGAAATGCACTTAGCAGTACTTAAAGTTAAGTATTAAATTTCGTTTGCTGGTTTTCCGATAGTTGCTAAAATACCACCATCAACATAGACTACTTGTCCGTTTACAAAATCACTTGCTGCAGAACTTAAAAACACTGCTGCTCCTTGTAAATCTTCTGGATTTCCCCAACGTGCTGCTGGAGTTCTGTTGATAATAAAATCGTTAAATGGATGCCCATCTACACGAATAGCTTCTGTTTGGCTTGTTGCAAAATAACCAGGTCCAATCCCATTAGTTTGGATATTAAATTTAGCCCATTCTGTTGCCATATTTTTAGTCAACATTTTTAAACCTCCTTTTGCTGATGCATATGCGCTTACAGAATCTCTTCCTAATTCGCTCATCATAGAACACATGTTGATGATTTTACCACCAATATTACGTTTAATCATGCTTTTAGCAACATGTTTACCCATGATAAAAGGCCCTACTAAATCAACTTTAATTACTGCTTCAAAATCAGCTACTTCCATATCTACGATAGGAGTACGTTTAATAATTCCTGCATTATTGATTAAAATATCAATAGGTCCTACTTCTTTTTCTATTTGTGCAAGACCTGCAATTACTGCTTCTTCGTCTGTAACATCAAATAAATATCCGTGTGCTGTAATTCCTGCAGCAGCATATTCTTTTATTGCTTCGTCTACTTTTTCTTGAGACGAGTGTTCGTTAATCACAACGGTAGCTCCTGCATTCCCTAGTCCTTTAGCCATGGCCATTCCTAGTCCGTGTACTGCACCAGTTACTAATGCTACTTTTCCTGTTAAATCAAATAAATTTACTGACATAATTATTGTTTTTTTTGTGATTATTTTAAATCTGTAATATTGCAAATATCCATATCTCCGTAGTCTAAGTTTTCACCAGCCATACCCCAAATAAAGATGTAATTAGAAGTTCCTGCACCTGAATGGATTGACCATGGTGGAGAAATTACTGCTTCGTTATTCTGTAACCAAATATGACGTGTCTCATCTGGCTGTCCCATAAAGTGACATACTGCTTGGTTTTCTGGTATTTCAAAGTAAAAATATACTTCCATTCTACGGTCATGTACATGTGCTGGCATTGTATTCCAAACAGATCCGGCTTTTAACTCGGTCATTCCCATTTGTAATTGACATGTTTCTACTACACTATTTACTATCAATTTATTAATAGTACGTGCATTTGAAGTTTCCATAGATCCCATTTCCACAACCTCCGCATCATCTTTGGTTATTTTCTTCGTTGGGAAAGTTTTGTGTGCATTAGTAGAGTTTAAGTAAAACTTTGCTGGATTTTTAGCATCTGCACTACAAAAAGTAACACTCTTATTTCCTCTTCCTATATACAAAGCTTCTTTATACTCCAATTCGTAGGTAGTTCCATCTACAATAACACTTCCTTTTCCTCCGACATTTATCACTCCAAGTTCTCTTCTTTCTAAAAAGTAATCTGCTTTTAAAGGATCAAAACTCGTCAATTCAACATTTTTTGTCACTGGAGAAACTCCACCAGTAATATATCTGTCATAATGAGAATACACAAAGTTAAGCGTATCTTCTTGCATGATGTTTTGAACTAAAAATTCACTTCTTAATCGCTCTGTATCAAAAGTTTTAACTTCTGAAGGAGACGATGCATATCTTGTTTGAAATTGATTTTCCATGTGTTTTCTATTATAAATTCTGTGTAAAAGTACTGAAAAAATTCAAAAATACAATCGATTGTATTTTTATTTTTAATTTGTATCTTTGTCCGTAGGCTATACTATATTATATTTACATCCATAAAAACAAGACAAGCCTCACTATTCAGATGAAAAACAATAATGTAACTATACACGATATTTCGAAGGCTTTAGGGATTGACAGCTCTACTGTTTCTCGTGCCTTAAACAACAGCGATCGCGTTTCTAAAAAAACGAAAGAAAAAATTGTTAATAAAGCAGCGGAGTTAGGATATCAACGTAACAGTCTAGCCTCTAAACTTAGAACGAATCGCACCAATACAATAGGTGTTATAGTACCACGTATCTCCAAGCATTTCTTTTCTTCTGTAATTGCAGGAATAGAAGAAACCGCTTTTCAAGCAGGTTTTGATGTTATCATTTGTCAATCTCTAGAGAGTATTGATCGGGAGAAAAAACTAGTTGAAACGCTCTATTCAAATCGCGTAGATGGAATTTTAATTTCCATTTCTATGGAGACCAGTAATTTTGATCATTTAACTAATTATAAAAATAAGGGATTTCCATTGATCTTTTTTGACAGGCCTTGTAATGTTTCAGAAAACACGAATGTTATTATAGATGATGTAAAAGCAGGATTTGATGCCACAGCACATTTAATTGAAAGAGGTTGTAAAAACATCGTTCACTTTTCTGGCCCTCAAAACCTTGAACTATACCGCAACAGAAAAAAAGGATATACAAAAGCTTTAAACACCTATGGTATTGCCTTTTCTGAACATCTAGTCATTGAATCTCAACTCATGCAACAAGATGGGATACTTGCCGCTAAACAACTCCTAAAATTACCTAAAGTAGATGGGGTGTTTTCTGCCAATGACACTGCGGCGATTAGTGCCATTCAATATTTAAAAACTAAAGGGGTACATATCCCAAAAGACATCGCATTTGTAGGTTTTAGTAATGAGCCTATTTCTGCAATTATAGAACCCTCATTAAGTACTATAAATCAACCCGATTTTGAGATGGGAAAAGTAGCCTCAACCCTTTTATTTGAACAAATTAAAAATAAAACAGATGCATCAGAAAATCAAACAAAAATACTAATGCCGTCATTAATCATACGGAATTCTTCTAAATTTTAAGAAAAAAGAGGTCTTAACTTTTCCCATAATCCCTAAGATATTTGTCTTAAATGACCGCAATTATATCTATCTGTTATCTTTAAAATAACACCTGTAAGCACCATCTAACTAATGAAAAACTTTCTATCATTCTTAATTCTCCTGAGTTCTTTTTTAACAAATACTATAATTTGTCAGGAAGTTAGCTTAGAATCTAATCGCTTAAAATTTAAGCATCTTTCCACAAAACATGGTTTATCACAGGGATCAATTTTAGCAATTTTACAAGATAAAAAAGGCTATATATGGTTTGGCACTAGGGATGGTCTCAATAAATATGATGGATCCAACTTTATCTCATACAGGCATAATTCAGAAGATAAAGCTAGTATATCTCATAGTTGGATTACTTCAATTTATGAAGATAGTGAAGGAAGCTTATGGGTAGGTACTAAAAACGGACTCAATAAATACAATGCGAAAAAAGACAACTTTACTCACTATAAACACCTACAAAAAAAGAACTCCCTTTCTGATAACGAAATTTGGGACATCACCCAAGCAACTTCCTCACATATTTGGGTGGCTACCAATAAGGGAATTGATCGTATTCATATAAAAAGCGGTATTGTTAGCCCCTTTAAATTACCCGAAGCAGTCCACTTTAATGAGCTCAAATTTAGAAGTCTCTTAAAGCCTATTTCTGACCATATATGGATGACTAGCACAGCTGCTATTTATTGCTATAATACCACTGACAAAACCCTAAAAAGTTACCAATACCCCATTCTTACGAATAACGATGCGCATATAAACAATGCTCCTACCCTATTTTTAAGTAGTAAAAAGGAACTTTGGTTAGGCTACGGAAAAGGACTCGCAAAATTAAATAAACAAAAAGATATATTTGAGAACTATAGACTAGACAATCAAGCTATAATTACAGTATCCGTTAGGAGTATTTGTGAAGATTTCAAAGGAGATTTATGGATTGGAACCTATCAAGGATTGCAAATATTAAACCCTGATAGAACGTCCTTAAAAATAGTCTTACATGACGAGAATGACAGAAAAAGTTTAAGTCAAAATTCAATTTATAAAATTATTCAGGATTCTCGTGGAGATATGTGGATAGGAACCTGGGCTGGTGGGATTAACTTTTTTGACAGGAGCTATGATAATTTTAAACAGCTTTCTTCTGGAGCACATAAAAACATGCTCAACTACAAAGTAATTAGTGCCATTGTAGAAGGAGAAAACAACACTTTTTGGTTAGGAACAGAAGGCGGAGGTATCAACGTCTATGATCGAAAAAAAGGAACATTTACGTATTTCTTACATGATAAAAACAATTCAAAAAGCCTTAGTTCTAACAATGTAAAGTCAATGTTAAAAGACCATCTTGGCAATTATTGGATAGGCACCCACGACGGTGGTCTTAATTTTTTAAATCCACATCATACACCTTATAGTTTTAAGCATTTAAACCAACAATTAGATAGCAGTACCCAGGTTTCGGATTGTAGAATTCTATCCTTATTAGAAGATGTAAATCACAATATTTGGATAGGCACACTTACCAATGGACTGCTCCAATACAATACTAAAACAAAGCAATTTAAAAAAACACAGACCAAATTTAAATCCATCACCAGTATTGTACAGTCTAGTGATCCATCCATCTTATTAATTGGAGGTACTAAAGGCTTTGAAAAAATAAACATTCATAGTTTTAAAATTAGTCCTATCGCATTAACACCTAGTAATAAGGAAGATGACAATGCTACTTCTGTAAATTGCATTTATGAAGATATTCAGAACAACTACTGGATAGGTACCGAAGGAAAGGGATTGTACTATTTTAACCCAAACACCGAAGAATTACGAAAATACGGGATTCTTCAAGGCCTTCCAAACGAAGTTATTTACGCCATCGTTCCGGACAATAACAACCATATATGGATTAGCACCAACAACGGAATTAGCCGCTTAAATCTACTCACTAAAAAAATAAGTAATTTTGATGAATCGGATGGATTACAGAGTAATGAGTTTAATTATGGGGCCTCTCTTAAAACAACTTCAGGAGAATTAATGTTTGGAGGAACCAATGGACTTAATTATTTCAATCCTACGCACATTATTGAAAACACCTTTATCCCATCCGTAGATATCTATTCGTTAAAAGTATCCAATAAGAAATTTTTAACGATTACAGACGCTGTAAAATCTGTAAGCCTTACTTATGATCAAAACGATTTTAGCTTTGACTTTACAGCCTTAAGTTATTCTCAGTCCAATAAAAACAACTTCGCCTATAAATTAGAAGGCTTTGATCCTGATTGGAATTATATTGGAAATAAAAAAACTGCTACCTATACAAACTTAGATCAAGGAACATACACCTTTAAGGTAAAAGCATCCAATAATAATGGTCTATGGAATGAAAAAGGGGCTTCTATTATTGTGGAAATCACCGCAGCCCCCTGGAAAACATGGTGGGCCTATTTCATCTATTCATTAGCTATTTTAACGGTCCTCTATATTGTTAGGTTTCTAATGCTCACCCGAATTAAAGAAAGAAACGAGCTAAAACAAGAGAAAATAGACAAAGAAAAATTAGAAGAAGTAAACAAATTAAAACTACGTTTATTTACTAATATTTCTCACGATTTCAGAACTCCACTTACACTAATCACCGGACCTGTAGAACAATTATTAAAAATAAAACACAGCAATCCTAGTACTAACAGGAACCTAGAGACCATTCAGAGGAACACAAATATTCTATTGCAGTTAATAAATGAATTGTTAGATTTTAGAAAAAGTGAATCTGGAAAAATAGAATTATATGCTTCTTTAAATGACATCATCCCCTTTACTGAAAACATAAAATTATCTTTCGAGGAATTGGCTTTACAACGGAACATCAGCTATACTTTTACTCATAGTTTACCTGAATTACACGTGTGGTTTGATAAAATAAAATTCAAAAAAATATTATTTAATATTTTATCCAATGCCTTTAAATTTACCGAAGACCATCGTCAAATATCCATTCATATTTCACAATTAGAACCTGCTAAAAACGCTCCTCATGGTTTTGTAAAAATAGACATTACTAATTATGGAGAATTAATTCCAGAGACACATCTCAAGTTTATTTTTGATCGATTTTTCCAGGTAGACCAGCAACATACTCAAACAGGAACAGGCATTGGCCTCTCCTTGACCAAAGGTCTTGTAAGCCTCCATAAAGGAACAATAACTGTTAAAAGCACCGAAAAAGAGGGCACCTGCTTTAGTATCATTTGTCCATTAGGAAGACAGCATTTATCAGCAGATCAATGTGTAAATACCATTGAAAAAAATACGATAAACGATGTTTTTGACAAACCTGCTTATGTACAAAAGGAACTGCGATCTCAAGAAATAATCACCTCAGAAAAAACAGCGGTTTTCAAAAATGAACTCCACACATTACTCTTAGTTGAAGACAATATAGAAGTCCGTCATTTTATTAAGAATTTATTCAACAATAAATACAATATTTTTGAAGCTAATAATGGATCAGAAGCCATAGAAATAGCAAAAACAGCCCCCATAGACCTAATTATAAGTGATATTATGATGCCTATTATGGATGGGTTTGAAATGTGTAAAATCATAAAAACTACCATTACCACCAGTCACATCCCTATCATATTATTAACAGCGAAAACCTCCCCTATTCATAAAGGACAAGGCTATAAACTTGGAGCAAATGCCTATATCACTAAACCGTTTGACGCGCACATACTAGAAGTACGCGTAGATAATTTATTGAAATCTAGAGAAAACCTTATCAGCAAATTTAAAAAAGATTTAATTTTAAAACCAAAAGAACTTACCATCACCTCTTCGGATGAGAAATTTTTAGAGAAAGCGATCCAAATAGTAGAAAAAAACATCGCGAATTCAGAGTTCAACGTCTACATGTTTACCGACCAAATGAACATGAGTAGGTCCGTGCTTTTCAGAAAGATTAAAGCCTTAACAGGACAATCTATCTCTTCCTTTATCAGAACACTTAAAATAAAAAAAGCAGGACAACTGTTAATAATGACCACTATGAATATTTCAGAGATTGCCTACGAAGTAGGGTTTAACGATCTTAAATATTTTCGAAAGTGTTTTAAAAACGAATTTAATGAGGTGCCCTCCGATTATAGAAATACCCATAACAAGGTCAAAGAAGCATAATAGTAAAGTGCATAATCTCCATTCCCTTAGTCAAAAAAACCTTCATTATTTTCTGTAATAGAATATATATTGTTGGTTTTTAAGGTGAAAATAAAACACTAATTAGTCTTCTAACTTGCGTTTCACTTCTAACCAACTCCCTGTTCATATCCAATACGTTAAGTATTAAAATAGCTGTTCGACATGTGTTATACAACGTTTTCGAACATTTTGTTCCCTATTATAGAACGATATATCCCTCTTATAAACGAAAACAAATGAGAAATTTACAAGATCAAATAACACCATTCATTAACCTAAATTTAATTTAAATGAAACCTGGTTTATAATAGTATCTCAATAAATTAATTCAGCTGACACTATTGTAAAGACACTTCCTAAATTAATCCTATTTAATTATGAAAAAAACAATCTATTTCTTAACCGCTTTCCTCATGATCATAGCTCTTAAAAGCTGTACTGAGGATACATTTATGCCAAACACGGATCCTGCATCCTATGGCAAACCCACCGATTTATTATATGCTGACATCTTGAATGCAAGAGAATACAGCAAATTAAAATCAGGAATACCACATGTGGACACTCAAGACCTTGTTCCTTCCTATGAAATAATTTCAGGAAAGAATGGAGAAGGTGAACTACTAGACGACACTTTTATGAGTGATGTAACCATAGACAATGTAGATTTAACTGCAGCAGACTTGGATTACAGTACTGCTGGTAGAATTATTATTGCAACGGGTAATAAATTTGGCCCTGGTGATTATTACTTTACCATTAAAGTCAGTACAGAATTGAATGGAAAAATGTTCGAAACTACTTTCGATGACATTTTCCATATCCACGTAGGACCTCAATTAGTAAAGGATTTATTGTATTCTCCGATTGCACAAAACTTAGTCGTAGGAACTGATAAAACCACGAGTAAACCTTATTTACTATCTGGAAATCCAAATGTCACTTTTGCCTTGACATCACATTTAGACATCTTCCAAATAGACACCACCACAGGAGTTATTTCTTTAGTAGATGGATACACCGTTACCGAAGATGAAACTCACTACCCGTCGGTACAAGTGACCAGTAACTTAAGTAAGGAAATCACAGAATTTCAAGGAGGAAGCTTCTTAATGCTTGTTATCTCTAACGAACCAGTAGTTTTACCTAGACAAACTATTTATTTTTTCTACCCTACTTTACAATCTGAAAACACCTTATATGGCTACAGAAAAGAGGTGATTACCCAAGGAGCTATTTCTTATGGGAAAACATGGATTCAAAATGCCCCATCCCCTTTAGCCTTAGCAGAAAGACCTTCAAATGTGACGGGTATAAAATCCTTAGTAACCAACATCGTTATTGGTAAAGATTCTAATCCTCACGAATCAGATGTAATCATCAATTCACAGGATTTAACTAAATACAGCTTAGGATACGATGTAACTACAGTCTTTTACACCAAAAACATGTATGTAGAATATTTACCTGATGGTAGTACTCCTACAGAATTGGAAATCTATTATTCATTAGACTATGATGGTGACAACAGTAAAGCTACTTGGGTTCAAATTAACGATCAAATCAAGTGTGAAATCAACAATGATGGGAAAGAGTTTATAGGCACTCCCTATCCTGGAGACCAAAAACTAACTAATGGAGATCCCGATGGAAGAAAAGATAGCACACATAATCCAGATAACAAATGGGTACGTAATCAGTTTGACTTGAATAATTTCAAAACAGAGAAGAACTTCACCTTGAAATTTAAATTTGCCTCTTACTTTGAGGGCCAAATTAATTATACAAGCAATGAAGGTCGTGGAGGAAGATATTACATTTCAGATGTACACTTTAAAGCATCCGAAGAATAAGCGCACTATTTAACAATCTCAATATAATAGAAATGAAAAAAATATTTTATATCGTACTAATGCTTACAATTATGCCTTTTGTTGCTTTTGCACAAAATAGCGTAAGCGGTACAGTAACCGATGCCAATGGAGAACCTATCCCAGGCGTAAATGTGTTGCTAAAAGGAACATTGACAGGAACCAGCACAGATTTTTACGGTCTATACACCATACAAACAACTAAATCATCCGATGTTTTAGTTTTTAGTTACCTTGGATTTACAACCACCAACGAATTGGTTGGAAATCGTACGGAAATAAACATCATTTTAAAATCTAGTAACGAACAACTAGACGAAATTGTCATCATAGGATATGGATCTGTGCGTAAAAAAGACCTTACAGGTTCTGTCGCTCAAGTATCATCTGACGACTTGAATAAAACAGCGACCTCTAACTTTGATCAAGCATTAGCAGGGCGTGTTTCTGGGGTACAAATATCATCTGTGGATGGTACTCCGGGACAAGGATTAAACATTACCATTCGTGGAGGAAACTCTATTACAGGTGACAACTCTCCTTTATATGTTATTGATGGAATTCCAATGGATAATTTTGACCCAGGAAGTATCAGTACTAGTGATATTAAAAGTTTTGACATCCAAAAAGATGCATCAGCAACCGCTATTTATGGATCTAGAGCGGCTAACGGGGTGATATTAATCACCACTAAACAAGGACGTAAAGACGGGAAAACAGATGTGAAAATTAGCGCATCGCACGGAGTGCAATGGGTTTCAAATCGTTTAGAAACATTGAGTCCTTACGAATATGTAAAATATCAAAAAAACATAGCGAATGCTATGGATAATTATGTTCCTGGTCAATATACAGGCTATTTTAATGATTCTTGGGTAGATCCAGAATTGTACCGCGATATGAAAGGAACCAGCTGGCAAGATGAAATTTTCAGAGTGGCGAGTACTAATAAGTACAATGCTAGTTTAAGTGGAGGTAATAGCACTACAAACATTTATTTTTCTACAGAGTTTTTAGAGCAAGAAGGAACAATGCTTAATACTGGGTTTAAAAAAATATACAACAACCTTAAATTTGGTCATAAAGTAAATGATAAAACTAAATTAAGCGGGTATTTACAATACATCTTTTTAAACAGATCTGGAGCTGGAATATCAGGAAACTCATATACGTCTGTAATTAGAGATGCGATTCAATTTAGACCCGTAGAGCCTATTAATGGTGACGGACTAGAAGCTGGAGGATATGACCCTACGGATCAAACTCAAAAATACTTATTTAATCCTGTAAAAAACTTAACAAATACAGACCGTCAAAGACGTTCAGATATTTTAAGAGGAAGTTTAAAATTAACACACAGGTTTAACTCAGACTTAGTTTTAAACCTATCTGGTTCTTACCAAGTTGATTCTAGAAAAGGAACCTTGTTCTTTGGACAGGATACACAACAAGGAACACGTGGTTCAGACCATATAAGTGGATCTGTAGTTCATAGAAGGTATCAAACCCTCTCTTCTTCCAATACTTTAGCCTACAATAAAACGATAAATCAACATCGATTTTCTTTATTAGGAGGTATGGAAATGCAAACCAAGGATTACGAATACACTTCGATGAAAAATTCTGAAATCCCAACTGATTTATTCGGAATTAACAAAATGGGCTTAGGAATTTCTCCAGGTATTCCTCAAACAATGAGTTCTAGAAATGCATTATTATCTTATTTTGGTAGAGTAAACTACAACTTACACGATAAATATTTATTTACCGCTACCTACCGTGCGGATGGGTCTTCTAAATTTAATAAAGACAACCGTTGGGGTTATTTCCCTTCGTTTTCTGCTGCTTGGAAAATTAGTGACGAAAATTTCTTAAAAGATGTAAGTGCTATTTCTTTTGCTAAAGTAAGAGCTGGATGGGGTATCACAGGAAATAATAGAATTGGAGATTACGATGCTTACAGCCAATTAAATGCAAATACTTCTAGTGGATATGTATGGGGAAATGGTGAAATCTATACACCTGGAGCGTATCAAAGTAATTTAGGAGTTCCTAATTTACGTTGGGAATCTACTGCTCAATCAAATGTAGGGTTGGATTTAGCTTTCTTAGATCAAACCATAGAAGTAACGATAGACTATTACAATAAACAAACCTCTGATTTATTATTGAATGCAGAAATGGCTTTACATACTGGATTTAATAAAGTGAGACAGAACATTGGTAAAGTAGAGAATAGAGGATTGGAAATCAGTTTAAATACGACCAATATTAACACGGGTAAATTTAAATGGTCTTCTTCTTTTAATATTTCTTTCAATAAGAACAAAACCTTGGCATTAAATGATGGTCAAAAAGCGATCTATACGAACCCATATTGGAATGCTTCTTATTCAGAATACCAATACATTACAGAAGTAGGTCAACCGGTAGGAATGATGTACGGATTGGAATTTGACCGTATTTATCAGTTGGATGATTTTAACTGGGACAATGAGTACCAAACGTATGTCTTAAAAGATGGCGTTCCAGATAATGGAGCCTTACCTGTAGGACCAGGAAGTGTTAAATTTATTGATCAAAACAATGATGGAACGATCAACGAAGAAGACAGGAAAATTATTGGAAATCCTCACGCAAAACACTTTGGTGGATTCTCTAATACTATTGAAATAGGAAACTTTGACATCTCTGCATTATTACAATGGTCGTATGGATTTGATATCATGAATGCAAATAAAGCGGTATTTGAAGTGCCTATCACAGGAAAACAAAGTGGTTTTGCAGCCTTAGCTGATTCATGGACTCCTTTAAATACTGACACCACTATCGGAGCTGTTCGTTACATGACTGTTTATGGAGCACCTCCAAAAGGAAATCAAATGGACAATCGCTATATAGAAGATGGATCTTACCTTAAATTAAAATCTGTTTCTGTTGGATTCACACTTCCTAAAACAGCTTTAGAAGCCCTTAAAGTAAAGAAATTTAGACTATACGTAACCGGTCAAAACTTACTTACTTGGACTAAATACTCTGGATATGACCCGGATGTATCTGTAGGAAAATACGGAGCTTTAACACCTCGCTTGGACTATTCTGCCTATCCGCAGAGTACTACAATTATGGGTGGAATAGACATCACATTTTAATTGATTTAATAAAAATTAAAACCAGAAAAAATGAAAACAAATTATATAAAATACATCAGCTTACTTGCCATTTTAGGCTTTCTAAGCATCAGTTGTTCTGATTTCTTAAATGAGGAACCACAATCAACCTGGGGAATAGATGACTTCTATTCTACCCAAATCGAAGCGGACATCGCATTGGCAGGAATTTATTCCACTTTTGCGAGTGATGCCATTTATGGACAAGGTCTGTCTATCATTATGGAGTCTGGAACAGATGAGGGATATTACAACCGTCGTAATAATGAAAACTGGACGGTAGGTCTCTACAGACATACCTCTGCTGATAAATACGTTGCTAGTTTATGGGCTAAATTATATGTAGGAGTTAATTTGAGCAATATGTTTATCGAGAAATTAGATAAAAGTGCTTTTGAATTAGAAGAATATGATCGTCTCATCGCAGAAGCTCGCTTTTTACGTGCACATGCCTATAGTTTATTAGTCGCATGGTATGGGGATGTTCCGATGCCTTTATCATCGACATTGGATCAAAATGCAAATCATTTAGCAGTCTCAGCTAAGGGAGATATTTATGCACAAATAATTGTAGATTTTACTTTTGCATCTGAGCATTTATTAGCCGCAAACGACCCAAAATACATTCCAGGAAGAGCCAATAAAATGGCTGCTCATGGATTGATGGCACGTGCATATTTAAAAATGGCAGGAGCTCCTATGGATATGGTTGATAACTACGCATTAGCCCAAGCGCAATGTGAAATTGTGATACAAGATGGTTACCATGCATTAAATACTGCGAATGGAATAGGATACAGAACACATTTCTTAAACTATATCCAAAACACGTATGATACACAGGAATCTCTCTTCGAAATTTCTTTCGCTTATTTAAGAGAAATGGGAATTAATGCCGATGGTAGAATTGGTGGTATTAACGGAGTTGCATTTAACTATGGTGGTGGAGCCGATGGATACCCTGGAGCCTATGCCATGGAGAATGTATCGCCTTTATTAAAGAACATCTACAGTCCGGAAGACCAACGTAAAGATTGGAATATTGCGGGATATCAATACACAAACAAAGGAGATGTTGCTAGAGTTAGTGATCCCTTAGCAGCTCAATATTGTCCTGGAAAATTCAGACGTTGGGAACCAGCAAACTGGGAAGATTTAGACGTAAAACCAGATGCAGGAGTGACCGAAGCGTATACCTTATTAGAAGCTGTTTCTTCTCCTAATAAAAATTTCACTTCTATCAATTTCCCTGTATTGCGTTATTCAGACATCTTATTAATGTACGCAGAAGCTAGTAATTATAACCAAGGACCAAGTGCCATGGCTATCTCTTACTTAGACATGGTAAGAAACCGTGCTGGTTTAGAAAATATAGAAATTGCAAATCCAGATGCCGTTAAAAGTGAAGAAGCTTTCTTTAAGGAACTTGTGGATGAACGTGCTAGAGAATTTTGTTTCGAAGGATTGCGCAAACAAGATTTAATCCGATGGGGATTATTAGGTAAAAAATTAGAATTGCAGAACCTAACTATTTTAGGAGAACCAACTTTTAAAAACACCAATGAAAACCACAAAGCTTATTTAAGAGCAGGTAATTTTTACAATCAAGCAAAACACAATTCATTGCCATACCCTTTACAAGAAGTATCTTTGAATAAAAAATTAGAACAAAAAGCAGGTTGGTAATCACCTCGTGATTCCTCACTTACTTTTACTTTCATATCAAGTTATTCCAATATTTTTTATTGGAATAACTTTTATGATTGAAGCAGCACCTCCTTGACCGAGGTTTTGATCATTTATGGATCTCTAACTATTGAATAAAAAATTTAAAATAATGCATCTATCTCTACACAAAACCACTTCAACTACTAGCGTCCTGCTAGCAAAAGTACTAAAGACCCTCTTCGTATTTACACTACTCTTTAGTGCTATTTCCTGTGATAAAGAACCAGCGCATAATACCTTTAAAAGTAATTTTGAAGGCCTTGCAACACGCACATGGATCGGTCCCCAATATTGGGCAAATCCGTTACAAGACTGGCAGATTAAAAATGACAGAATAGAATGTTTAGTAAGCAACGAAAACAGAAACATTCATCACCTTACACGCCAATTAGGCGAAAAAACAGGAACCCTAGACATGAAGGTTAGTTTAGGCCTTCTAAACACCGAACAAACTACGAATAGTCACCATTGGGTGGGTTTTAGTATCGGGGCTCGTGGCGAATTTGACGATTACAGAAATCATGCTGTATTTGGAAAAGGATTAAACGTTGGAGTTGGAACCAACGGTGCCTTATTTATAGGACAACAAAACAAAAACAATAAGAATACCGCAATTATTGCGGCCTTAAAAGAGGGGGTAGATTTACAAGTTACCTTAACCCCTATTGAGGGGCAATATAACATCGACCTTTCTATTTACGCAACCAAAAGTCAGCAATTATTAGCGAGTATTTCTAAAAAGAATGTAGCACCAGAAAAACTAATCGGTGATCTCGTACTGATGAGCGATTTTAAAAATGGTGTTAATAAGCGCGTGCAAACAAAAAGTGTTTGGTTTAAAGACTGGACTATCAAAGGAACTAAGGTTCTAGAAAAAGACGAGCAACAGTTTGGTCCTATCTTATTCTCACAATATACCATGAGTAGAAATACGGTTAAATTAACCGCTCAAATGGCCCCTATAGACCATCCTACAAAAAAAGTAAGCCTGCAATTATTTAAAAATGATGCGTGGGAAACTATCTCAGAAATGCCTATTGATAAAAGTGCCAGAACGGCAATGTTTAAATTAGAAAACTGGGATGACAGTGCCGATGTAAAATACCGTTTGGTCTATCTTTTAGAGGAAGCTAGTCATAAAACGGTCCCTCATTATTGGGAAGGAACCATCCGTAAGAACCCTATTGACAAAAAAGAAATTTCAATTGCAGGTTTTACAGGGAACAACGATTTAGGATTTCCTAACACCGATATTTATGAAGAAGTAAAATTACAAGACCCCGATATCTTATTCTTTTCTGGAGATCAAATTTACGAAGAAGTAGGTGGTTATTACATTCAATTAGCCCCTCTAGAAGCTTCTAAACTAGATTACTTACGAAAATGGTACCTGTTCGGATGGGCCTACCGCGATATCTTAAAAAACAGACCTACCGTTTGTCTAACTGATGATCACGATATGTATATGGGAAATATCTGGGGTGAAAGTGGAAGGAAAACACCCATAACCACAGGACATAGAAAACACATTCAAGATAGTGGTGGATATAGAATGCCTGCTGCATGGGTAAACATGGTAGAGAAAACACAGACCAGTCACCTCCCCGACCCTTATGATCCAAGCCCTGTAAAACAAGGAATTGGCGTGTATTATACTCAAATGAATTACGGCCGTATCAGCTTTGCCATTTTAGAAGACAGAAAGTTTAAATCCGCTCCAAAAGCATTGTTACCAAATGCAGGAATTGTAAATGGATGGCCGGAAAACAAAGCCTTTAACATGGAGAAAAACGGTGATGTAAAAGGCGCTAGTTTACTCGGAAAACGACAATTAGACTTTTTAGAAAACTGGGCTGCAGATTGGAGCTATGGAGCGACCATGAAAACATTGTTATCCCAAACCATTTTTGCCAATGTAGCCACCTTACCTAAAGCGGCCTTGTCCGATGTAGTTGTTCCTACACTACGTATTATGCGTGAAGGAGACTACCCCGTAGATGACCAGCCTGTAGGAGATTTAGATTCTAATGGATGGCCACAGACCGGGCGTAATAATGCGGTAAAAACCATTCGAAAAGCATTTGCCTTTCACCTCGCAGGAGATCAACATTTAGGAAGTACCATCCAATATGGTGTGGACGATTGGAACGATAGCGGATATGCATTTTGTGTCCCTTCTATCTCTAATTACTGGCCTCGAAGATGGTATCCACAAGCTGGAGGAAAAAATAGCGCAGCAAATGCACCTAAATACACGGGAGAGTTTAAAGATGGTTTTGGGAATAAATTTACCGTAAAAGCCATTTCTAATCCTTTATTTACAGGAAAAACACCTGCTAAATTATATGATAGAGCAGCGGGATATGGTATCGTGAAATTTAACAAGTCCACGCGTAATATTTCTTTAAACTGCTGGCCAAGAGGAAGCAAATCTGCTAAAGGAGATCAAGAGCAATATCCAGGTTGGCCGATTACCATCCACCAATTGGATAATTACATGGGCTCTTTTAAATACCAATTACCAGGAATTAAAATAACTGGCTTGAAAAATGCAGTGCTTCAAGTTAGCGAGGAACAAACACAAGAAATTATCTACACCATTCGTCTGAATGGAGACCAGTTCAGTCCAAAGGTTCCGAGCAAGGGGACTTACCGATTTAAGATAGGGAACCCAGACAGTAATACATATATTATCAAGAAAAACATAAAAGCATCATTAACCCCACAAACCGAATTAACCTTCGATTTTTAAACCCGATCACACGATGAAAATTCCTCATAAAATTTTTAAAAGTATCCTCCTCAGCACCTCCTTACTATTAGGAAGTACTGTTATCGCTCAAGAAAACACGCCACTTATCAAAGATTCTTTTGAAAACCAAGAGACCTTAAAAAACTATGATACAAGCGGTGAAAGTAACTTGAGTATTAGCCAAAAACACCATCAATTTGGAACTTCTTCTCTTCAATGGGAATGGCAAGGTGAAAGTAGTTTTGGTACCTCTAAATTCAGTCATTTAAAAGCAGCAGATAGTCCGTTAAAATACGGCCAACATTTTGCCAATAGCCCTATTGTAATCCTGTCTATTTACAATGAAATAGCCCAAGACAATAGCATTAAAATAGCCTACGATGAAAAAGGCATTGAACAAGTGTCATTTGAATTAAAATTAAACTTCACAGGCTGGCGTACACTCTGGGTTCCCTTTTATGAAATGCAAGGAAATGCGCCTAAAAAAACAGCGGCCGTAGCCTATGATTATTTTAGGGTAAGTACAGTAAATGGCCCCAGTGAAGGAACCATTTATTTTGATGACATCGTGTTTTCTCAGTTTCAAGATGATAGACATTCATATCCTGACACACATGTTCCATTTATCAAAAGGGACATTCCAATAGGAAAAGACCACTGGATGCCTCTAATGCGCGATTTAAAACGTGTTCAAAATGTTCAAATAAGTGAAATTTCGTCCACGGAGAAGCTGGAATTGAAGATCATTGAACAGAAAATAGATGCTAATTTCTATGTAAAACCAAAGAAAAATCAAGACCTATTAACAAAAGCAACCCGTGCTTACAACAGCTTGCAATTAGACGTACAAGAAACCGTATTAGGACTTCCATTGACCTTTAAAATAAGTCAAGTGTACTTTTCTAAACAAGATCCTAACAGAAAAAAATACCTGCCTATTCAAGAATTAGGAGCCGTCTTAAAAAAACTAGCTACCTACCATCAACAAAGCAAGAGTGTTTCAGAAAAAGAGGCCATTGCCACTCTATTTATAAACGCTTCCAAGTATTTTTTAGACCAAGGTTGGCAAGAAGGAGCTTCTGGTGGAACAAGACACCATATTGGATATAATGTACGTAAATTAACCGATGCTTTTTACATGATGAAATCGCCCTTAAAAGAGGCCGGTTTACTGAATGAAATAGGAACGAGTTTACAATGGATTTTTAACCTTGGTAAAGTTCTCGGAAATGAAGAGGAATTCCATGCCAATATCGATTATTTAAATACACAATCGTACTACCATTTAATGCTCATTTTCATGAGCGATAACGACGCTAAAAAGGTGGCTCTTTTAAAAGCTTATAGCAACTATATGTCTATTACACTAGCACAAGACAATGCCATCGGAGTTTTTAAAGTAGATGGAACCTCTTGGCATCACGGAGGACATTACCCTGCGTACGGTCTCGGTGCTTTTAACAGTGTAACACCTGTAATTTACACCCTGTCTGGTACCGATTTTAGCATCAGCGAAGCTGGACATAAAAACTTCAAAAAAGCATTTTTAACCACTCGTTTATACAGTAATTTATTAGATTTCGGTTTTGGACTGGCAGGTAGACACCCGCTAGAGGACAACAGCTTTAAATCACTTAAAGACAACTACCTAGACATGGCCTTTTCTGGAAACCCAGAAAAAACCGAAAAAATAGACACTGAAGTCGCGGCTGCTTACCTGAGACTTTGGGGTAAAAAAGACAAGAAAAACAGTCGCTTATTTCAAGTGAAAAATAACATTGCACCAGAAGTTCTTACCGGATACGATATCCTTCCCTATGCAGCAACCGCCATACATAGACGTGATAACTGGGCCGCATTTATTAAAGGTTATAGCAAATATGTTTGGGCCTCTGAAATTTATGTAGATGAAAACAGGTATGGTCGTTATCCATCAAATGGTAGCATCCAAATAAACAGTACTAAAGGAAGTATTAAAAGTGGATTTAAACAAGAAGGATGGGACTGGAACCGCTACCCTGGAACCACCGTAATCAACTTGCCTTTAAGAGATTTAGAACCGAATACTCCATTAATAATGTTCCGCTCTGAAGAAACATTTGCTGGAGCAGTATCCATGGATAACAATGGTGTTTTTGGGATGATCCTAAACGAAAGTAAAGGATCTAATGCAGATGGACCGGAAAGAAAAATTGGTTACCCAGGAAAATTAAAAGCCTATAAATCAGTCTTTTCTTTTGATGAAAAATTAATTTGTATAGGAACAGGGATCACGAGTATTGATACAGAGCATCCTGTTCAAACCAACCTATTCCAAAACTATTTATCAGATCCAACGCTAAAAATTGCAAGTTCAGACAATCACAATATCACTGCACTTCCATACAAAGCGACACTAGACAGCCGTAGTAACTGGGTGATAGACGCCTATAATAATGGCTATCATATATTATCTGATAACAAGCTCCAATTAAAACGTGCCCACCAGGAATCATATCACAATAAATATTCGATTAAAACGGGACGTATGAATCGTAAAGGAAAAGGAGCGACCATTACCCATGGCGATTTTGCTTCTTCTTGGATCAATCACGGGACAGCACCGAAAGAGGCTTCTTATCAATATGTGATCTACCCAGGATTGACAGAAGACGCCGCTAAATCATTTAGAAAAAAGATAAGAAAAGACCATTCATATAAAATTTTAAGAGCGGATAATAACGCACATATTGTCTTGGATAAAAACACCAACACTACCGGTTATAGTATCTTTAAAGTGGCGGGAGATTTTGAGGATAGCATTCTTAAAAATGTATCTGAACCTTCTTTATTAATGGTGAAAAAATCAAAGAACCAACTGCGTATTAGCGCCGTTCAACCAGATTTAAACTTGTTAGATGTCAAGGATAAAACATTAAGAGGTTATAGCCAACCAGTACAGCTAACCATTACCCTAAGAGGTCAGTGGAAATTAAAGGGTTCCGTAGACAATGCCAGTGTAAGTCATAACGATAATGACACCATTATTAGTTTAAAATTCCAACATGGTTTTTCTACAATTATGAACCTTGTTAAAATATAATGATGAATCGATTCAAAAAATTAGCCCCTAAGTATTTACTATTAGGGGTTCTTATTAGCTGTTGTTACACTGGCTATTCACAAGATAATGACCCGCCAAATATCATTTTGATAATGACGGATCAGCATCAGGCCCGTGCATTGAGCATTGCCGGAAATACAGATTTAAAAACGCCAAACATAGATGGTTTAGCGACCTCTGGAATGCGTTTTAATAAAGCGTATTCTACCTTTCCATTATGCACCCCTGCGAGATCAAGCATCTTTACGGGGCAAATGCCACATAATTTAGGCATCAAATCTAATAAAGGATCTGAAGCACATATTACAGCAGACGCCAAAAAAACCATTTTAGCCAATGTCCTAAAATCAGCAGGATACGACTGTGCCTACGGCGGAAAATGGCATGCTCATGAAGCGAGTATGGTCTCTGGTAATGGTTTTGAAATGATTGCCCCAATGGGTGACATAGGATTGGCCGAAAAAAGCATTGAATACTTAAAATCAAAGAAGAATTCAAACAAGCCCTTTTTCTTGACCATTTCTTACGACAACCCTCACAATATTTGTGAATGGGCAAGAAACGAACCCTTACCTTATGGTGATATCCCTGCGGTATCTCTAGAAAACACCCCCGAACTCCCTGTTAATTTTAAGCAATCGACTACATTTCCCGAAGCCTTAAAAATAGAACAAATTGCCAATAAAAAAGTATATCCAACGGCCAATTATACACGTGAAGATTGGAGACAATACCGACATGCTTATTACCGTTTGGTAGAGAAAGTAGATGCTGAAATCGGGAAGATTTTAGATGCGTTGGACACTTTAGACATGCGTAAAAACACTTTAATTATTTTCACCAGTGATCATGGTGACGGGAATGCCTCCCATGGATGGAATCAAAAAACTTCCTTATTTCAGGAAAGTACGAATGTTCCATTTATAGTGAGTTACCCAGGTAAAATTAAGAAAAATAAGCAAAACTCCTCGCTTATATCCAACGGACTGGACTTATACCCTACTCTTTTAGACTATGCCCAAATCGAAATCCCAACAGCACTTACGGGCCTAAGTTTAAAGCCTGTTTTTGAGGGAAAGGAAAAGAAAACCAACAGAGATTATGTGGTGGTAGAAACTAAATTTGCAGGAAACTACGCGTTTGGAACCATGGGAAGATCCGTTGTCGGAAAACGATTTAAATACAATGTGTACAACTGGGGAAAAAACAGGGAGCAATTATTCGATTTGAAAAACGACCCTTTTGAAATGACTAATTTAATCAAAGACAAAGCGTATTTAGAAACCGTAGACCTGTTTAGAGACCGCTTGTACAAATGGTGTATCAAAACCGCAGACAAACAGTTTTTGCGTAAAATAGTATTGCCGAGTACCAGTGAAATTTCTACCAGTACATTGTTTGACAAACCTTATTAATCAAATTAGGCATGTTATTACAAAGAATCCTTGTTTTAGCGGGACTACTCTTCACGATATCCTCCTGTAAAACAAGTCCACAAATAAGCTACAATTCCAATCACTTAACTAAAAGTGATTGGGTCGTAGAACAGCAAATAGGAGGCAACGTTAGTTTCCAAAATCAGGTCATGGAAATCACCGATACCAAAGGCTGTACCGTCTGGTTTAAGCATCGTTTACAAGGCCCTATTTCTATAAGTTATGATGCTACCGTTATAAAAAAAGGAGGTCCTTATGACCGTGCTTCTGACTTAAATTGTTTTTGGATGGCTAGCGATCCTGAGAACCCCCAAGATTTTTTCAAAAACTCAAAAAACAGGGCAGGAAAATTCAGAAATTACCACCAGTTAACACTATATTATGTAGGTTATGGAGGGCATCATAATACCAAAACAAGGTTTAGAAGGTACAATGGTACACAAAACAGACCCTTGCTCCCTGCCCACGACTTGACCGATGCTGCATCTATGATTATCCCCAATAAAAAGATGCGAATCACCTTAATTGCCAAGGGAGAAAAAATACAGTATTTCATGAATGGGAAATTGATATTTGAGATGGAAGATAGGGCGCCATACCGAGAAGGATATTTTGGAATTCGAACGGTAAACAATCATATGATTATTGAAAACCTTCACATAAAATCAATCCCTAATTAAGAGAATTCATCCAAAAACATCGTATTTTTATGTTTTTTTATCGCTAAACCCTAAAAAGAACCGTTTACCCCCTCTTACTGACTCGTTAAACCACCTAGAAAAAACAATTATTGATGGATATTGCACTTTGTTAGAAAATGATATCATTTTTTAACGAAACCCTAATATACATAAATCAAGAACATAAAAAAAATGAAAATATTTAACCTCTCATTATGCATCCTTTGCCTCTTTTTATTCGGTGCTTGTACCCCTACACCGGACAGTCCTGCAACATTTGTAGATAAGCAATTAAAAAATGCCGATGCACAATTATCTTTATTGTTAACAGATGCTTTGGAAGCCAATAGAAATCCACGTACTATAGACGCGGCAGGTGAAATGCATTGGGTACGTCAAGGATTTGACTGGACAGAAGGTTTCTTCCCTGGAACAAGTTGGTTTTTATACGATGTTACCAAAAAGGATGCTTGGAAAGCAGCTGCTGAAAAATTTCAAGCACAATACGAAGATCATAAATATTTAACTGGATTCCACGATCTAGGGTTTATATTCAACTGTTCCTACGGTAATGGGTATAAAATCACCAAGAATAAGGCCTATAAAGAAGTATTAAAAACAGCATCTGACTCTTTAATTACCCGCTTTAACCCTACGGTTGGATCTATTATGAGTTGGGATGTTCATCATGGATGGCAGTCGAAAAGAGGTTGGAAATTCCCTGTAATCATTGACAATATGATGAACTTAGAAATGCTATTTGAAGCAAGTATAAGTACTGGAGATCCTAAATACAAAGAAGTAGCCATTGCACATGCAGACACCACTTTAAAAAATCATTTTAGAGAAGATTACAGCTGTTATCACGTAGTGGATTACGATCCTGAAACGGGAGCTGTTAGATCGAAACAAACTGCACAAGGTTTTTCAGACAGCAGTGCTTGGGCACGTGGTCAAGCTTGGGCTGTGTACGGTTATACCATGTGTTACCGCTATACACAAGATGAAAAATACTTAGAACAAGCGCAAAAAGTCGCAGATTATATCCTCCAATACCCTGGATTACCCGAAGACCTTATTCCGTATTGGGATTATAACGACCCTAAAATTCCGAATGCACCACGCGATGCTTCCGCAGCCGCTGTTACAGCGAGTGCATTGGTAGAATTAAGTGGATATACCAATGGGAAGTACATTCAAGATGCCGCTAATATTTTAAAATCATTAGCCAGTCCTGAGTATACAGCGACCCTAGGAACCAATAAACATTTCATCTTAAAACACAGTGTTGGAAGTATTCCTCACAACAACGAAATAGATGTTCCTTTAAACTATGCCGATTATTATTACATCGAAGCATTGCTCAAATTTAAAGATTACCACACTAAAAAATAAATCATGTTTAAACAACTGTTTTTAGGACTTATAGCTTTTACCTTTTTGGCGTGTAACGCACAAAAAGTAAGCGTCTGGGAAAATTTTAAACAAGCAAAAAAATCGGGTACAGAAGCAATACTACCCGATTTTTCGTTTGCAGGATACAAACACAGTGAAGAAGGAATTCCTACAGTAACTCACAAGGTGTTTGACATTACTACATTTGGAGCCATTGCCAATGATGACATCTCGGATAAAGATGCCATTAAAAAAGCCATAAAAGCAGCGACTAAAAATGGTTCAGGTATTGTGTTTTTTCCGAAAGGGAGATTTATAATGAATACAGGTGATGATGTACTAGAACCCCTCAGAATTACCGGTTCAAACATCGTATTTAGAGGTGTTGGCGATGGAGAAGATGGTAGTATCTTATTTTTCGACAACGATCTACCTGCAAAAGACCCGAAAAAATTATGGACTGTCCCGTATGGAATTATCGTTTCTTCAAAAGGAAAAAACGACTTTTTAACTACGATTACAAGCGATGCACGCAGAGAAACTTTTAGTATCGAAGTAGCGGATGCGAGTAAAATAAAAAAAGGAGACTGGCTACTAGTTCATGTAAAAAATAACAGCCAAGATTTAATAGCTTACGACCTCCAACCGCTAAAATGTGAACCTGAATGGAAGTCTATTTTAGACAAAGGCGTAGTGGTAAACGAACGTCATTTGGTAACGGATGTCCAAGGAAACACCCTTACCTTTAAAGAACCTATTCACTATGACATTCAGCACAAGCACCACTGGAAAGTATCTCGTTTTGCACATGTATCAGAAGTAGGCTTTGAAAACATACGTTTTGAAGGAAATTGGTTGAAAGAATTCAAACATCACCGTTCTGCACAAGATGATGGAGGCTGGAGTATTTTAGCCATCACTAAAGCGGTTAATTCTTGGATCAAGGATTGTACCTTTAAAAATGTAAACAATGCAGCTAAATTTAGTAGTTCCGCAGCGAGTACTGCCATTAATATTAACATCATAGGAAATCTAGGACATGCCTCTTTATCTGCCTCAGGTGGATCTACAGGAATCTTATTGGCTAAATTACAGGACACCGCAGGGATGCATCATGCCGCAGGTGTAGGTGGAGGTTCCACTACAGCTACGGTTATTTACCGATCTGAACATCCTGCACACTCCTCTTTTGAATCGCATGCATCGCAACCGCGCTGTACCTTGTTTGACAATGTAACAGGAGGTTTCTTTTTAGGAAGAGCCGGTGGAGCACGACAAAACTTACCCAACCACGGACGCTATTTAGTCTTGTGGAATTATAATGAAACCGATGAAGCCGAACAAAACTTCGAATTTTGGTCTACAAAAACTTGGTATTGGAAAATAGTCCCTCCTATTATCGTAGGATTCCATGGAGCTGGAACAACTTTTAAAATGGATGAAGTTCAAATTTTAGAAAGCTTAGGAACTCCCGTACAACCAACATCACTTTTCGAAGAACAATTAAAATTACGATTAGGAACATTGCCACAATGGATCAAATCATACCTGAATTAAATTCCAAAATCACATGAAATACTTAGTACTCATTTGCTTATTCACCCTTACATTTAATGGTTTAGCACAAGAAAAAATAATGGTCTCTGAAGATACATTTATCCAAGGAGGACCTTCGGCGGATATCGCTATGGGAGCCACTGTCCCAAAAAATATACGCATCTTTAATTCCAATGCCAATAGCAAATATGCACGTATTGGTTATTTAAAATTCAACCTTTCTAAAAAGATAAAAACAGTTAAAAATGTACGTCTTTGTATTCCTTTAAAAGTCTATAAATCAGCTAAAAATCCAACAGGAAAATTTGAATTGGAAGTCATGGCTATTGAAAATGACAATTGGAGTGAAAACAGTATCACATGGAACGATGCCTTAACTTTAGGAAAACAATTAGGAGCCATCAGTGTTTCACAAGCAACAAACGGAAAAAACCAATTGTTAACAATCCAATTAGATGTGGCTGTTTTTAATAGCCTTATCCTTAAAAAAGACACGACCGTTAGCCTAGCGTTAACCAACACTAATTTTAATAAAGTAAACGCCATGGCTCCGAGTAAAGAGCAATCTAAACGTGTCGCTGCTTATTTACTTATCAATGAATAATCCCATGAAAAAAATCCTCATCTTAGCCTTGGCGATGCTTAGCATCACTTGTAAAACAAAAGAAGCTAATACAGAACTAACAGAGAAAAAACCAAATGTATTGATCATTTTCCCTGATCAATTACGTCGTTATAGTGCCGGATTTTGGTCTGAAGACGGTTTTAAAGAACATGTAGTAGGAAAACCAGACCCCGTGATTACTCCTACCATCGATAAATTAGCAAAAAACGGCGTCGTGTTTACGCAAGCCATCAGTAATTACCCATTGTGTAGCCCGTATAGAGGAATGCTTTTATCTGGAATGTACCCAGAACAAAGTGGAATTTGGAATAACTGTAGAGAAGGAAGAGACGACAGTTTAAATGATGATATGAAAACCATCACGGATTTATTCTTCGAATCAGGATATAACACCTCTTATTTTGGTAAATGTCACTGGTTAAAAACAGAACCATTATTTGATGAAAATGGAAATTATGTGGGTACAGAAGAGGCTCCAGGAGGGCATTATGTAAACACCTATGACACTTATGTCCCAGCAGGTCCAGGACGTCATAGCATTGAGTATTTTTATCAATCTTTAAAAGATGCACATTACAATCCGCATATTTATTCAAGTGATTCTAATACAATAGAAGGTAAAAAAGATGGACAACTACACTTGCCTAAAATTTATTCTCCTAAGAACGAAGCGGATAAAATAGTATCGTATTTGAAAAACAATAATGCAGAACGCGATTCAGAGAAACCATTCTTTATGATCTGGTCTTTAAATCCTCCTCACAACCCTTGGGATGATAAAAACACCGACATGGATGCCTTAAGAAAGCATTACGACACGGATAAATATCCAAGTAATAAGGACCTTGTAGTTCGAGAAAATGCGAGTTTAAATGTTGCCAATCATTATGTCCGTAATTATTTTGCCAATGTCACCAGTACAGACACCTACATCGGTATTGTAATTGACGAATTAGAGCGTATGGGAGTCTTAGATAACACCATCGTCATCTTTACTTCTGACCATGGTGAAATGCTAGGAAGCCACGGTTTAGAAGGGAAAAATGAGATAGAATTAGAATCCGTAGCCGTACCGTTTATTGTACACTGGCCAAAAGGATTAAAAGCGAATATTAATGATATTTTAATGAGCGTACCGGACGTATTACCTACCACAATGGGATTGGCTGGAATTGCTTCTAAAATACCAGCAACGGTACAAGGAACTAACTTTGCCCCCTTGTTAAAAGACCCTCTAAATAGTACGATTAAAAAACCAGAAGGTGTGCTGTTAATGTTAGGGAATTCTAGAGGTATTGTCACCAATAGATATACTTTATGTTTGGAAGAAAACAAAAAACAATGGGACAAACGCAAAGGAACTGCCTTAGCTAAAAAGTTCATCTATGACAATCAAGAAGATCCTTACCAATTAAATAAAATTAATTTGGAAGACCTTCCAGAAGTAGCGGAAAAACTACTAATCCAATTAGGAAAACAACTAAAACATGCCAACGACCCTTGGTATAAAGAGAAAAAATACTCGGATGTAATTCCATATCCAAGTAATTAATAGATTGTTTATAATTTCACTAAAATGGAGCTTCGAAAGGAGCTCCATTTTTTTTGTTATTAAAATAGTATCCCTCAATGATGCCCTTTGAATTTTCAATCGACAGGCTGAAAAGCCTTTTTTATACTTTTAAATAAATAACACGTACGATAATGGTTCGAAACAGAAGCGACACCCAAGGTATTTAGGACATCAGTGGACAAAAATAGCGCGTAATTTCCCTGAATCAAAAGCTCTTTTAAATGAACAAAGACCACCCAATCCACGAAATAGCTATTTTCAAAAAAATAAATGCGCTATATTAGGCGAAGTAATACCTGAAATTTAGTGTGTTCTACCATTTATAACATGAAGCCTTAGGTGTAATTTACAGAAAAATGAAAAAACTCAATAAAATCGTAAAATTATCTCTTGGACTTCTCATAATCTTCACACTTTTTACTGTTGGATTTAAAATAAAAGAGCATTTTATTGGTGAAAAATATATTGAGTATTGGAAAAGCAATTCTAATCTTTACGAATCCGTAAATCAAAATGAGTCCTTTAATTTCAAAATATTTGAAAAAAGTGCCTTGGAGAACGACTTGGTTTTATTTGGAGAATTTCACGGGACAAAACAGACCATTAAAATTGACGTTCAATTTATTAAGTACTTAAACGATAAAGTGGGAATGAAAACCCATATTGCAGAATTTGATTTCAGTCAAGCATATTTCCTGAATAAATATTTAAAAGAAGGCAACGATTCTATTATTCAATATGTGCTGAATTCTTGGATTATCAAACATGGCCATAACAACAAAAGTTATAACGATAAATGGAGGGAAATTCATAAACTTAATAAAACTATAACTGATAGAAACCTACACATTAAGGTTTTAGGAATAGATAAAATTCAAGATTTTAAAATTACCCAACATCATTTATTAACTCTTTTTAAAAATCTAAATGTTCGACATAAAATCCCTAGAAATGAAAAAGAAATAATCAAATGGGCGAAAGAAGATTTAGCTACAATTATTGGCAACATAAAAAAAGATTCAAGCAATCAAAAATGGATAGAAGATGTTTTATTTATTCAAAAAAACATTGTCACCTTTAATAATCAGTCAAGAGAAGATTTTATGATTAATAATTTCACTGATTTATACAAGCGATATAATCTTGAAGGTCAAAAAATATATGGCTATTTTGGAGGAGCACACGTATTACAAAAAGAAATGAACGGCAAGAAGGATTTCGGAAAACTTGTGGTGATGTCTACTCTACCGTTAAGTAAAAAAACATACTCTATTACCACAAGGTATATAGATAGTTATATGTCCGCACCTTCAGCATATTTACCTCCATTAATAAAAAAGGACACAGAGCATACTAAAATCTCCAACACTTGCGATAATATGGCGCTATTGTACCATTACGGAATAAATGATTTAAAAAGTGTCACTAAAAAGTATTCAAACACGTTTTTTAATATTAACGCGCTCAATTCCCCTTACAAAAACTCTTTACGACTCATAGATAACATAGGATTGTACAGTTTGCTGGCAGGAATGAGAGTAACAGATAAAGAATCAGTAACTACCGATTATATACAAGCTGTAATTCTAATTCGTAACTCGGACTGGGCTGTACCAACAAGTTTTATAGAATAAACAATACCTAAAAGCCTACAGAAGAAAAATTTAAAAAAAATTAGCGACCCCAATATTTTTTTGTATTTTTATACGCAACGAGCGATATACATGCTCCGCTGGCAATAATTATGAAGAGAATCTTACTCCTTTTATTACTATTGATTTCTAACTTTATTTTTTGTCAAGAAAAATTTGATAATGAAAGAGAAATCAATAATATTTTATTTTATAATATTGAGGAAATAAGTAAAAAAATCAATGAAACTACTACTCTTTTCGGGACATTATAAACACCAAAATCTGAATTTAATAAAATCCTTATCATCATTTCTGGAACAGGAAAGATATCTCAAAAAGCGCACAATTACTTAACAGAATTTTTACTCCAAAACAATATTGGCGTTTTCAAATTTGACAAGAGAGGCGTTGGAAAATCTACGGGAGAATATGATGACCATCCAAAAATATATACAAATGATTTCATTGAAATTTACAAAGAGTTTAAAAAACTAAAAACTATCCATCATAAAAAAATAGGCTTTTTAGGGCACAGTTTAGGTGGCATCGTAACAATTAAAGCAATAGAAAACAAAATCAAACCCGATTTCTTAATACAGTGGGCTGCACCCATTGGAAAACCCAGAGAATTGATAAAATATCAAATTGAAAATGGAATCAAAAACTATGATCAATTAATCATTGGAAAAAACACGGAAGAACGCATAAAGGCTTTAAATTATGTTTATAAATTGATTGACCAAAACCCTACTAAAAACGCATGGGATTTATGGAAAATCGGAAAGAAAGAATCTAAAAAAGTACTCATAAATAAAAAATCTTTTTCTAATTACCTAACTCCTTTTTATGTTGGATTTGCACGAATGGACAACACAAAAACTTATCAGAATATTGATTTCCCAACCTTGGTAATTATCGGAAAAGAAGATGTTTTAGTAGCCCCCAATCAAACTAAAAAGGAATTGGATAAAATAGGAAATCCAACTATAGAATTCAAAGAATTGGGAGCATTAAATCACTTTATGACTAAAAAAGGAGCGAATATAAAAACGAATGAGATTTACACTATTGATTTATCATTTAAAGAGTTTTTATCGGATTGGATAAACGACCTAAAAATATAAGCGATTGCCAACTCCAGCGATTAGAATTATCTGAACCCGTGAACCCCTACTATTCCTAAAGCCTAGTCACACTATTCCCTAGTAATTATGACCAACCATAATCAAAAGATCTCCCTGTGAAATTCACACTACTACCATCCTGTTTTTCTTCAAAATATTCCGCTACGCAATAAAGACCTCCTTTTTTTTAAAAAAAATATCACCTAAAAACTAAAGGAATCAAATTTAAAAAACAGTTCTTGGCCATTCCAAAAGTTTTTGTATTTTTAATCAAAATTAGCAATACACGCGTTCCATTGGAAATAGCGTAATAAGCTAATGATCTATTCAATAACTTAATGAGCATTGACTTTTACTCACTGATATAACTTGATAACTCATTTGTGTTTTTTAGATAAAAATAAAACTATATTTTTGAGTGAACTATAAAAATTACAAAATGAAAAACTATCTTTTTTTACTATTACATTTACTGTTTTTAAGTCTACATACTTTTGGCCAAACAGAGATTTCTTCAAAAATTAATAAGGTCAAAGTTTTTACACAAAATGCGCAAATAACTAGAAATATATCCTTTACCACTACGTCTGGAAATCAAGAAATTGTTCTTACTGGAATCTCCACATACATCTCTCCTTCTAGTCTACAAATACAATTCAGCAATTCCAATTCCATCTTATTATCTGCGAAATATAAAAAAAACTATTTACTTTCAAAGAGCAATAATAAACATGCAGAAAACCTTCAAAAGCAACTAGAGGACTTAAAAGACGAGTTATCTTGGCTTAATGATAAAAAAAATAGTTTAAAAGGAATGGAAGACATTCTTAATAAAAATCAAGATTTAGGGAACGGAAATTCTAGTTTTACAGCACAACAAGTTATCCAATTAAGTAATTCTTACGAACTAAAATATTTAGAAATAAGGAAACGTTTAAGAGGTTTATCAAAAAAAGAGCAGTCTCTAAAAGAAAAAGCAGCTAACATCCAAAACCAATTAAACGAAGTTAATGCTGCATTTAATAAGCCAAGTGGAAATATAATACTTCAAATAGCATCAAAAACATCAAACATAGTAACTATTAAATGTAAGTACATGGTGAGTAATGCTGGATGGTATCCTATATATGATATACGTTCTGAAAGTGTTAAAAAAAATATTCAACTTAATTACAAAGCAACTATTTATCAAAAAACCGGTGTAGATTGGGAAAACGTGTCAGTCATTGTCTCAACAGGGAATCCATCTCAAAATAACAATAGACCTATTTTAAACCCTTTATATCCGATCATTTACCCAAGAATAATAGACGAAAACAAGGAGATGCTAGATGAAGTTGTTATTGTTACAAATACATCTCTTACAAAAAGTAATAATTTTGTGAAACGTACTCAAATTTCCGAAAATCAATTAAGCGTTGATTTTAAAATTTTAAACAAACAGCATATTAATAGTGACGGAAAAGAAAATTTAATAGCACTAAAATCTTACGAATTAAAGACAGATTACATTTACCATAGTGTTCCTAAACTAAATAAAAGTGCATTCTTACTTGCCAAGATAAGTGACTGGAGCCAATATAATTTAATCGCAGGAAAAGCAAACATATTTTTTGAAGGAGGATTTGTAGGGACCTCTCAAATAAACCCACAAGTAACATCTAATTCATTATTAATTTCTATGGGACTAGACAATAGTATTGTTATTGAAAGACGCTCTATTAAAGAGTTTACTTCTTCAAAATTTATTGGAGCCAATAAAAAAGAAACTATTGGTTATGAATTCATTGTAAAGAACAAAAAATCTGTTCCAATAAAAATCGAAATCTTAGATCAAATCCCTGTATCTCAAAACAAAATGATTCAAATTGTTTTAGAAGAAAAAGGAAGTGCAAAATACTCACAGAATTCAGGGGAATTAATTTGGACAATGGATATTAATGCAAGACAAACAAAAAAGGAACGTTTTATATATACTGTCAAATATCCAAAAAAACAACTGGTGATTGGAATTAAATAAAACACTATTCACTGTTTATACTAAGCCAAAAGTAGCCCCTTAATTCCGTTGAGAAACAACCAGGGTTTTCTTCTTTTCTATTCTATTCTTATACGAACCGTTGTCTGTATTTAAAAAATAGGTTTTAAATGAAAAACCAATCGTAATAGACAACGGTTCCAAAGAAAAACGTCCTATTTCGTAAGAAAAAACGGCTAAAAACGTATAAAAAAAAAGGGATTAACAGCCTATTAGAAGCTTGGATTTAAACAATAAAAAACAACTTGTATTATTCGCTTTTGGGAAGATAAAATTTATTTATAAATGCTCCTGAAAAAGAGATTAGACAGGGTTTAAAATACACTCCCAATATCAACAAAGGGAAGTAACTCTAGAAATTTCGAATTATTTGACAGTATAAAAAATGCCTCACAAAAGTAATTGTTTTACCGTTACCACAGAGTCTAAAGCTTCCATACTCATTAAAAACCAAAGCATTAGTTATTCATCATAAAGACAATTTCCAGTTGTTTTTTACGTTACTAAAAAAACAAACACATTAGCTACAAATTTTCAACTAGAGAAAAAAGATAAGATAACTAAAAGATTTCGGAATAAACACGCAACAAAAAGGGCGCTCTTTTCAAGCCTACCCACACCATAACTAAAGTATTCAAAATCAATAAATTTAACTGTAAACAAAAAATATATTGGAACTATTTATTGAAAATGCCTTACATAATTATTCTTATCTTGTTTTATTTGGGCTGTCTTTTGGGTATTTTCTTTTTCTGTATTTCGGAATTGGAGCTTTGTTTTTATTCGCATGCAAAACCCTAGAAAAAAACAAGATACTTACTAAAATAAAATCTAAAGACGTTCCAAAAGAACAAATTTATTTTGAAATAAAACACTCCATAAAATCAATAATCATTTTTGGTTTATCACCAATACCTATTAGCTACTTAATTAGGAATGGCAGTATAGAACTACTACCCAATACAGGATTTAATATTCTAACAGGCATTATTTTACTCACTTTATGGAATGAAATTCATTTTTATGTAGTTCATAGGACAATGCATCAAAAATTAATGATGAAACATGTACATGTTATTCATCATCGAACCCATATTCCTACAGTGTATTCTGTTTACAGTTTTCATTGGTTGGAAGCCTTGCTATTAAGTACGGTACCTTTAACTATTATTCCATTTATTCCTTTTTCTATAATTGCAGTTTTTATATACCCTTTTGTGAGTATCCTATTGAATTTTGCAGGGCATTGTAATTATCGTTTTGGAAATGGAAAAGGTACTAGTTGGAAACTTTTTGGAACCTACCACAACGAACATCATAGCAGCGGAAGAAAAAACTATGGGTTTACACTTAACTTCTTGGATAAATTATTTTCCAAACATAACAAATAACAAACACTAAATGAACGAAGTATATATAACAAGCTCCGGCACCTTTTTACCAAACAAAGCGATCAGCAATGAAAAAATAGACACGTTTTTAGGCCGTATAAACGGAAAAGAAAGCCGTGTAAAAGACCGGATATTAAACCAAAATGGTATTAAATCACGGTACTATGCCATCAACGAAAAACAAGAAACAACGCATTCCAATGCGCAACTAGCAGTACATGCAGTTGAAGATGCATTGAAAAAAAGTAGTTTAAGATCTTCTGATGTTGAGCTCTTATGTACAGGAACTACACAGGGAGACCTACCTATACCAGGTTTTGCAAGTATGGTCCATGCAAATTTAGATTTTAACAGGTGTGAAGTTGCCAGTTTTCAAAGCGTATGTGCAAGTGGCATAATGGCTTTGAAAAATGCTTATGCCCAAATTAAAAGTAATGAAAAGACAAATGCAATTTGTGTAGGAAGTGAATTAGCGAGTAGACTATTTAAAGCATCACGTTTTGAAGCACAAGAAGCAGACTCGTTACCATTTGATGCAGAATTCCTACGATGGATGCTCTCTGATGGTGCTGGTGCATTTGTATTGCAAAACAAGAAAAACGAACATGGTATTTCGCTGAAAATAGATTGGATTGATTTAAAATCCCATGCCAATGAATTTCCGGCTTGCATGTATCTTGGGAAAACCGATAACATGAATGAAACAGAAAAAACATGGCTAGATTACCCCAGTTATGAGGAAGCTTCAAAGGCTGGTGCAATCAATTTAAAGCAAGATACCAGACTATTAAATAAGGTGATTCAAACAGGAATAGCACATTACTTTGAATTAATAGATCAAGGAAAAATAGCTAAAGATAGTATTGATTGGTTATGTTGTCATTATTCTTCCGAGGTTTTTAAGGCTCCCATTAAGGAGTTAATGCTAAAAGGAGGTGCTGCAATAACGGATGAGAAGTGGTTTAGTAATCTTAGTACAAAGGGGAATACTGGAGCCGCTTCTATTTTTATAATGTTAGATGAATTAATGTATTCAGGAAAGTTGAAATTGGGAGATAAAATACTCTGTATGGTTCCAGAAAGCGGTCGTTTTATCACTTCATTTATGCAACTTACAGTATCGGGAAATATAGACGGAAACAAAAAGAGTTATCCCTTAAGAGAAATCAAAGCACCAGAACTCATCATTGATAAAAATGAAACCTCGGAATGGCTTATAAGAAACTTAACTCAAGTATGGATTGATTTTGAAACAGGATTACTTAAAACACCAATTATCAAAAAAATACATGATGGTAAGCTCAGTCTTTCAGATTATAAATTATTACTAACAGACCTTAGGCAACAAGTAATCGATGGTTCTCAATGGATATCTCGTGCCGCTTCAAATATAGATATTGAACTATTTGACCTACGTTCTGCATTTATAAAACATACGGCAACTGAACATAAGGATTATCAAATGCTAGAAAGAAATTTCGAAGCATTAGGGGAGAATATTGATCTCATAAGAGCCGGTAACAAAAATATAGGAACCATCGCTTTAACTTCATTTATGTTTCAGCAGGCGAGTAAACCAAACCCCATTGATTTACTAGGCGCTATGTTTATTATTGAAGGTATCGGTAAACGACTGGCTGATTACTGGGGGAATATGATAAAAAAACAATTGTCATTGAAAGACAATCAAGTCTCCTTTTTCATTTATCACGGAGTCGCTGACGAAAACCATTTTCACAACTTAGAAAAAGCATTAAACCACCCAGAAATGAATATGGAAATGGCTAAAAAAATAGTCAAAACGGCTAAAGTAACTGCCAAATTATATAAAATGCAATTAGAAGAACTAGGAAATTATTAAACTGAGCTATGACAAATAAAAAAATAGACTTATCAACGCATGATGAAAGGGATCCAAACCCTTGGTTGGCGTTACTATTAGATGATAGTATTCCTATTAATGCAACAACTAAACAGGCGTTGATGAGAGATAACTCCTCAAATTCAGTGAGGTACTTATCCCCCTTGATTCAATTTTGTTCTAAGGTGGCCATGTTTTTTATTCATATTTTTAAGTTTTTTCTTCCTAAACTAATCAATTCATCAAAGGTTTTACATCTTATTTTGTCATGGGGCCTTCGAAGATTCGTAAGCCCAGATGCCAATTTACTTATATTTAGACATTTTCATGTAGGAACGGAGATTTTACAGTTTATAGGCAGAAACATTCCGAATATAGAATTAGTTGAAAGCCCTTTAAAACCAAAAGATTTTAAGGATGTAAAAGATGATTTATTTTTAAATCATGATTTGAATTTGTACAATTTTGTTATTAACTTAAATCATCAATTAAAAGAAAAAGGGCTTACGATTAGCCCTCCTGAAAAAACGAACCTAGACATGATTACAGAAGATCAATTTGAACATATAGATTTCCCTAATAAGTGGACAAATATTTTGGATCTACGCTCAGCTATTGAACTTTTCACCCCTTTTTATCAATTATTCCTAACCTCTAATGACTTCGTAAGAGCCTCAAACTCACTACAGCTAGACGAAACAATCGCAATTTACACCGCTCAAATTTTAGGAACCCCTGGTCATTTAGGATTAATTAATAATAAACACCCGATGGTTCCTGTTAGTACTTACAGTGCTGCTTACAGACTGGTTTTACATGGTCTCGCTGCTGAAACACTACATGAAGTATTGGTAAAGATGAAGCTTCATAAAAATATTGATGGTATTCTTGTAGCTCCCAAAAAATAAAATAATTTACAAATAACTAGCAATCAAAATTATCCAGATCTATAAGGTCCGCTAATTTTAAAGTCTTAGTTGTACTAAGTGCCGGTAATTACAAGATGAAAAATAATGATGTAATAAAAGAATTGAAATATGATCACTATAAAGATAAAATGGGAGAATGGACGTATAAATATACACATGCTAAATTAGATGAAATGGACAGAAAAAATAGCGAATTCCGAAGGAGACCCTCTTTTTACTAATACAAGAGAACTAAAATAGTATCGTGAATAAAAAACACAAACAATACACAGATACAGTAGTTTACGAATACTTAAATTAAAAAACAAAGAAAAACCTCCATTGATCTTCAAAAAAAACTACTACTTTAGATACCTGAATGTATTGGATTAAACCTTCCGAAGGACCCTGAAATAAAACAGTACTCAGCATGCGATATAAAACAATAAAAAATTGAGAGAACAACCAACCAATGCAAAAAAAAGAGTTGAATTATTAGACATCTATAGAGGATTTGCAATTCTTGGAATTTTTGTTGTAAATATTGTAATAATGAATTCAACCTTTCTAAATCAGGACGAATTTGCTAAACAATGGACTTCTAATATTGACCAAATTTCAGAAAAAATACTTCAACTTTTTTTTTATACTAAATTCTTCCCAATATTCTCACTTCTTTTTGGATTAGGGATTTCAATGCAAGCCTTAAAAATGTTTGATGAAAATAAACTGTCATTCTCATTTTTTGGAAGAAGAATGTTAATCTTGTTTATTTTTGGAGTTTTACATATCGCGTTTTTGTGGTCTGGAGATGTCTTAAATCTATATGCAATTCTTGGATTATTTACCACCCTTATGATAAAACGGTCCAACAGATTAATTCTCCTGCTATCTGCAATTTTCTTTTTCTTCCCTTTTTACGATCAAATTTTTGAATCTTTATTCAATTTCTTAAATTTTAGACCAGAAACCTATTTAAAAGAGCATACAGCAATAACGGTCAACCAAATAATACGAAGCGGTACTTACTTAGAAGGAATAAAGCTGAGACTCTTAGAATACCTTTCTAATATCCCCATGCTTTTTGGATTTTTAGCACCCATTGCTATTTCAATGTTTCTTTTAGGACTTTACCTTGGTAAAAATAAAATTTATGAATCTTTAGACTCTTTTATTCAGCAAATAAAAAAACCAATGTTAATGTTAACATTGATTACCACTATTTATCGCCTAACATTTTTATTTATATTCGTAAATCAAGATTTTTTTTCATCAGAAAATTACAGCCAAATACTTATTAAAATAATGGTGCTTTCAGATGTTGTAATGGGCTTGTTTTATCTCTGGATAATTGGTTGGATTTATTACAAAACTAAATGGAAAAAATTATTATCACCTTTAAAATATGTTGGTAGAATGGCACTTACAAATTATATAATGCAAAGTTTTATAGGTTTGCTCTTATTCTCATCAATCGGATTTAAACTTTATGAAACTTTAAGCCCCTCAAAAACACTTTTGATAGCAATTATAATTTTCATCTGTCAAATAAAATTAAGTAAAATTTGGTTAACACATTTCATGTTCGGACCATTGGAATGGGCTTGGAGATGTTTAACTTACCAAAAATTACTGCCGATTAAAAAGTAAATACAATGTCTAAAACACCTAGAAATCAAATTATATAAACCCGTAAAAGCCTACTACTCCTAAAGTCTAGTCACACTAAACCCGAGTAATTATGCCCAAGCATTATTAAAAGAGCTCCTTATTCATTTTTAATGATATAAAGACCCTCATTTTTAGATTGTCTCCTGTTCATCGTTGGAAGTAATAAAAAAAAATAAAATCAAATGATAGAATTAAGACCGCTTTCAAACATTCATATTTCTCCTTTTTATAAATGGATAAATGATCCTGAAGTGATCAAATACTCCTTGTCATTATTTCTTAAGATTCATACAGAAAATGATATTGAAAAATGGTATAAAGGACTCATTGAAAATGAGGAAATTCTTAATTTCGGAATTTTTATTAAAGAAAATAACAAACTAATCGGGTATACAGGAATAGGTAATATTTCCAAAACAAACAAGTCTGGAGAGTTTTATATTTTCATTGGAGAAAAAAAAATGTGGGGAAAAGGAATTGGAACTTTAGCGACGAAGCAACTTTTAAAAATTGGTTTTTCAGAACAGCAATTGAACAGTATATTCTTGACCGTTTCCGAACCAAATATTGGAGGAATCAAAGCCTATGAAAATGCTGGATTTAAACATGAAGGAAGATTGAGACAAGCCTGCTATAGAGATCATGAATTTCACGACAAATTAATTATGTCCATCCTAAAATCAGAATACCAAAAACAGAAAACTACAGAAATATCTGGTGAATAAATTAAAGTAACATCGCTACTCCCCTACTTTTTTTTACAGAGCCTAGAATCCTTCCTCTGAATTCCGATACGAACCATCATCTAGACATTATATCTCAAGAAAAAAAACGCTACATTAAAAAAAATAAATTATGAACAATGAATTTCCAACCATAAAAACTGACCGGCTTTTACTCCGTGAAATAACTGATTTAGACCTTGAAAATATATTTAAAGGGCTTTCAAACCCCCATGTTATTAAATACTATGGTGTTCATTATCAAAGTTTAGAAGCAACAAAGAAACAGCTGCTTTGGTTTGCAGATAAGCAACAAATGTGGTGGGCAATTTGTTCTCTTGATAACAAAACTTTTTACGGAGCAGGCGGCCTAAATGATATTGATAAAAAAGAAAAAAGAGCAGAAATAGGACTTTGGCTACTTCCTGATTTTTGGGGGAAAGGAATTATGAAAGAAGTCTTTCCTTTAATCTCTAATTACGGATTTAAAAAAATTAAATTAAGAAGAATAGAAGGATTTGTTGAAACCGATAATTTGAATTGCAAAAATGCGATGTCTAAACTTGATTTTATAAATGAAGGAACACTAAAAGATTTCGAAATAAAAAACAAAAAATCAATACGTGTTGATCTCTATGTAAAAACTAATTAAGGACTAAAAGCACTACACACTAAATAAACGTTCCTACGCTGCGTAACAGAATATGTCTTATGAAAAGAACAATTAAAAAAAGGTTTAAAAAACAAATTGAATTAACTGACAGAGAAGAAAAGGTACTGGAAAGTTTGCGTTTTCAAGATAGTGATTTCTCACAAAAATTGGGCTCCACTCTTGCTTTTTCAGGCTTGATGATTGCAACCTCAATCGTGTTATTATCCACCTCGGAAGACGCCATAATGCATATAGGTAAAACTGATTTATTTTTATTAACATTAAATTCTATAGGGCTATTCCTTTTATATATTTCAGGAATAATTTCCATATTATCATTGATATCAACCACTGAATATACAAATAACACAGAATTGGCGCTGATTGAGTATGACGAATATTTAAAAAAGAAGAAAAAAAAATTAATGGTATCTTCTAGATTATTAGTAGCTGGGACGACCTCAATAATGGGGTCACTCGTCATCATTCTACTAAGTAATATTCTTCATTAAAGACGCCAAAAAACGACACACACTTAGCGTATAAAAGTTGTCCGCTAGTGCATAATTGTCACCGTATAAAAACTGCTACTAAATTCAACTCCACAAGATACAATTCCACGGCAGCCTCACATCATATTCTAGAAAACACAAAACCCACTAAAATCTCTAAAAATCATCACAAGTAACTTTTAGAGCCCGCATACTTCCCCCTTGCCAAAAATTGGTTCAAATGCCCCCCTTGTTTGAACCTATAGCCTGCTTCTTTTTTTAAATTACTAACTACCTTGCCATTACAAGTAATAGGTGCTTATCCTTTCTTGTATATCAAACCATTCCCCTATGAATACTGTAGTTTCTATTATTAATTCACGTGTCAATACTCTGAAAAACTACAGGTGTAAAATTTTAGTGGTTTGCTTATTATTATCCGTACCGTTGCAAGCACAATGGACAGATCCCTCCCTTGCCTCTCAGTTACAAGTACAGGAAGTAAGCATAGACTTTCCTTCAAAAAATGACGCTACACCACTTTTTAATCAGCTTTTAAAACACTATCAACAGCGTCAGAACAGGTATTTACAATTGGACACAAAAGCCATTCGTCAGCTTTCAAAAACACATAAAAAAGAAGCCCTTAAAACCATAGAAAATGCGGATAGGATCTTAAAAAACACCTTTGTTTTTAGGCATCATTGGGCCATGGAAAGAACCCATATCCCACATACATTTAAAGAGGATATAAACTGGAGTGCAAAACCCAACGGCGACGAAGAATGGTGCTATATGTTAAACCGTCACCGATATCTCATAGATTTGGGACAGGCTTATGCCCTCACGGGCGATGAAAAATACGCAGAAAAACTCGTGGCTATTTTATCTGATTGGATACTAAACAATCCAAGAGAAGAACGCTTTAAAAGTATTTCATGGCGCAGAATAGAAGCCGGAATTCGTGCAGAAAACTGGATAAAAGGATTTGAATATGTAAAGAACTCTCCACACATTAGTCCCCAATTCTTTGAACTTTTCATCAATTCTTTATACCAACATGGCGTATTTTTAGCCCATACTTTTAGTGATTTTTCAAAAACCAGTAACTGGGGTGTTATTGAATTTCAAGGCCTTTTTAACCTTTCCCTCTTTTTAGAAGAATTTTCCACGGCTACTACTTGGCGAAGTACTGCCTTGCAAAACTTAAGTACCTGCATCGATTTACAAATTCTAGCAGACGGAACTCAATGGGAACAATCTCCTATGTATCATAACGAGGTGTTTCACAGCTACATAAACATCCTTCTATTAGCCAATAGATTTAGTATTCCTCTCCCCGAAAACATCGTCCAAAAAACACGTGCAATGGCCTATGCAAATATTGCTTGGCAAAAACCAAATTACAAGCAACCCATGCTTGGAGACAGTGACGATACGGACATCCGAGATTTTATTACCCTTGCAGCTATTCTTTTTAACGATCCCGTATTAAAATCAAGAGGCTTTGAAAATATCGATTATGAGTCCTTATTTATAGTGGATGCCCGTCAGAAAAAAGCCTATCAATCACTCCACACTAAACCCGTAGATTTTACGTCTATTTACCAAGAAAGTTCTGGTGATTTTTACATGCGTTCCTCTTGGGAGTCTAACGCAAATTATGCAAGTTTTCACCTAAAGAAATTGGGTGGAGGCCATGGTCATGACAATTTATTACACTTCACTATTTTCGCAAATGGACGTGATTACCTAGTAGACCCAGGGCGTTATACCTATATAGATAATGCTTGGAGAAAATATTTTAAAAGCAGTGTAAATCACAATTCCTTAGAAGTGGATGGTTTGCCTAATAGTATTTATAAAGACTCCTGGAGCAATTCATTTGAAGCCACTTCAGGCAATCAATTCATTAAAACAACGCCCCTATTTGATTATGCGGAAGCCAGTAACTATGCGTACCAGCGATTGGATGATCCCGTGACTGTAAAAAGGCGTCTCTTATATTTAAAACCCGATGTTTGGCTTTTAGTCGACAGTTTTAAGGCGAAAAAAGCACATACCTATAGCCAACATTTTATTTTTCCAAATGATAAAATAACCATAAATGACGCAGGGATTCAAACCACTTATCAATCCAACAACTTACGTATTCAACCTTTAGAAAATGTAGACATTACGCTACGTGATGCTTGGTTTTCCTCCGAATACAATCTAAAAACAGCCTCTAAAAAAGCACTATTTTCCATAGATAAAACAGGCTCCACGTCTTTAATAACACTTTTATACTTTCCAGAAAACACAAAAATAACGTATAAATACATCCCGGTATATTCCAGAAGAGATGTTTTAATCCCACCAGCGGATGTAACGGCTATAGCGCTGACCATAAACGCTAAAAAATACCAGCTCGTAATTGTACACCAGCAAAGCGCCCCTGCCAATACTTTTTATAAAGTAGACGGTGTTTTAGTACGAGGCGAAGTAATACTGATAGATAAAAACAAGAAGACTAACATGATTACACGTATAAAATAATGACAAAAAATCAGGTCAATAAACTCTCTTGGATTCTACGGATTTCCATTGCAGGAACATATATAGGTCACGGAATGTTTGCAATATTAGGCTACCAATCTTGGTACCGATACTTACAAGTGGTAGGAATTGCCATGGAACCCGCCAAATCAATGGTTGTTGGCATCGGGTATTTAGATCTTTTAATATCCTTCGCTATTTTAATAAAACCCCATAAATACCTCCTAGCATGGGCGGTAATATGGGCATTTTCAACAGCCTTAATTCGCCCGTTTGCAGGAGAACCAATTTGGGCATTTGTAGAGCGTGCTGCCAATTGGGCCGCCCCTTTAGTCCTATTATTCATCTTAAAACACACTGAAAATAAGCGATATTAAAATAAAATCTCAGAAACAATAAGGATTACACACGAGCAACAAGCTAAACGTAAAACCTTTAGAGTAAAGCACTAAAAAACAATAAAATGCAAAAAATACAATCGATTGTATTTTTAATGGTTTTTTTATATCTTTACATTTTTAAAATCATAAATACCGCGTTTAAGTATCAAAACTAATCATACAAAAAATGAAAAAAGTAGTAACATTTGGAGAAATCATGTTAAGGTTATCTCCACAAGGATTTTTAAGATTTTCTCAAGCCAACAACTTTGATGTTGTCTATGGTGGAGGGGAATCGAATGTAGCAGTTTCATTAGCAAACTATGGAGTTCCTGTAGATTTCATTACACGTTTACCAAAAAATGACATTGGAAGATGCGCTATGATGGAAATGAGAAAACAAGGTGTAAATGTAGATAAGATTATCTATGGAGGTGATCGTTTAGGGATTTACTTTTTAGAGACTGGAGCTGTTTCCAGAGGGTCAAAAGTAGTGTATGACCGTGCGCATTCTTCCATGGCAGAGATTCAACCAGGAATGATAGACTGGAAAGTCGCTTTTGAAGGCGTAGAATGGTTCCATTGGACAGGAATTACACCTGCCATTTCTCAAGGAGCAGCCACTGTATGTTTGGAGGCAGTAAAAGTAGCCAGTAGTATGGGAATTACCATCTCTACTGACTTAAACTACCGTGCTAAGCTATGGAATTACGGAGGAGACCGTGAAGCTATCATGACGGAATTAACAGCATACTGTGATGTTATTTTAGGAAATGAAGAAGATGCAGAAAAGCACTTTAACATCAAGCCAGAAGGCTTGGATATTACCACACAAGGGCAGGAAGTAAAAGCCACTGCTTTTTTATCAGTATGTAAACAAATGATGAAAAAATTCCCAAAAGCAAGCAAAGTAATTACTACACTTCGTGGTTCTATTTCTGCATCGCACAATACATGGGCAGGTGTTTTATACGATGGAACTAAAATGTTAGAGACACGTCAATATCAGATTACAGATATCGTGGATCGTGTAGGAGGAGGAGATTCCTTTATGGGAGGTTTAATTTACGGATTGCTAAAATATCCAGAAGACGACCAAAACGCCTTGGATTTTGCCGTAGCAGCCTCTTGTTTAAAACATACAATTAAAGGAGATGCCAATTTGGTAACTGTAGAAGAAGTAGAAAAATTAATGGGTGGCGATGCTTCAGGAAGAGTCGCTAGATAAGATATAATTATGGCACAATTTACACGTATAGAAGTTGCTACGGCAATGAAAGAAACAGGGATGATTCCTTTGTTTTTCAACACAGACATTGCCTTGAGCAAAAAAGTATTAAAAGCTTGTTACGACGGAGGAGCACGCTTGATGGAATTTACCGCTAGAGGTGATTTCGCACATGAAGTTTTTGGAGAGTTAACGAAGTACGCCATCGCTGAATTACCAGGGATGATTATGGGAGTTGGTTCTGTAACAGATGCAGGAGCCGCCTCTTTATACATGGCTTTAGGTGCTAACTTTATTGTCACTCCTGTATTGAGAGAAGACATTGCCATTGCGTGTAACCGACGTAAAGTTTTATGGTCTCCTGGCTGTGGAACCTTAACAGAAATAACCAGAGCAGAAGAACTAGGCTGTGAAATCATCAAATTATTCCCTGGTGATATTTACGGACCTCAATTTGTAAAAGGAATTAAAGGACCGCAACCTTGGACGAGCATCATGCCTACAGGAGGTGTTTCCCCTACAGAGGAAAACTTAGCGGCATGGTTTAATGCAGGTGTGACTTGTGTTGGTATGGGATCTCAGTTAATTTCTAAGGAAATTATCGCCAATCAAGCGTATGCATTGTTGACGGAAAACGTTGCAAAAGCCTTAGAAATCATACAAAAAGTTAGAAAATAATTAACCCATCGCTTTTAAAGCGATAAAAATAATTACAATGAGTACATTAAACATGAGTAAACCGGCAGGGAATTACAGGTACCGTATTCTTGCCATGCTATTTTTAGCGACGACCATTAATTATATGGACCGTAGTATCATGGGGATTTTAGGCCCCACACTACAAGAAAAATTCAACTGGACCAATGCCGATTACGGGTATATAAACATGTCTTTTAAAGCTGCTTACGCCATTGGTATGATTACCATGGGGAGTATTATAGATAGGTTCGGGACACGGTTTGGATACACTTTATCTATCATTATCTGGTCCATCTTTGGAATGTTACATGCCGCGGTTAGACCTGCATTTGCATTCATCGGATTTATGGCCGCACGTTTTGGTCTTGGATTTGGAGAGGCAGGAAATTTCCCCGCAGCTGTAAAAACAGTGGCCGAATGGTTTCCAAAAAAGGACCGTGCTTTTGCAACAGGAATTTTTAACGCAGGATCTAATATTGGAGCTGTTTTAGCACCTCTTATTGTTCCCTTAGTGGTTTCTAGTAATGGAGACAACTGGCAATTTGCCTTTTTAGTTACAGGATCTTTTAGTATGATTTGGGTTATATTTTGGTTGAAAATGTACCGAAAACCAGAACTACATCCAAAAGTAACTCCAGAAGAATTGGCCTATATTAATCATGATTGTCAACCACAGGAACCTGTGGCAAAACAAGAGAGATTGTCTTGGTCTAAAGTACTTCCATTACGTCAAACATGGGCATTTGCCATTGGAAAAATCACCGATGCCGTTTGGTTTTTCTTTATGTTTTGGAGTGGAATCTTTTTCAAACAACAGTTCGGATTAGACAGCATGAAAGAACTTGGGGGAGCCTTAGTCGTTATTTATGTAGTGGCGGATGTAGGAAGTATTGGTGGTGGATATTTATCAAAAATATTTATAGATAAAGGATGGAGCTTGAATGCTGCACGTAAAATATCATTACTAATTTGTGCTTTATGTATTGCCCCAGTTTCATTAGCCGCCTTAACAGATAATGTATGGATCGCTGTTGGATTAATAGCCCTTGCTTCTGGTGGTCACCAAGCTTGGTCTGCTAATTTATTCACCCTAGTATCAGACGTTATGCCTAAAAAAGCCATTGCATCTGTAGTAGGAATTGGAGGAATGGTAGGAGCTATTGCTGGTATGGTAGTCGATTATGTATTGGGTAACGGACTAGACGCTAGTGGAAATTCATTCTACTTTTGGATGTTCTTAGTTGCGGGACTTTTATACTTTGTCATTCTACTAATCATCCATCTATTATTACCAAACCTTGAAGGTGTAGATGAAAACTTAGAACCAATTACCGAAATTAAATAAATAAACCTAAATTGCAAGTCACCTGGAAATCCCGTATTTCTAGGTGGCTTTTTTTTCATGATTATACCATATTACCCTTATGAAAACATATAAAGTACATCAGATAGACACTCTTTCAACTAGCTTTGTGGATGATCACTTATGGGAACAAGCTCCTAAAATGACAGATTTTTGTTCTCCATGGAATGAGGCCCCTGTAGATGAAATAACATTTAAAGCCCTGTGGAGTGACGAGTACTTATTCCTGAAATTTCACGTAGAAGATTCGCAAGTTCACCTCAATACTAGTGAGAGCAACCGCTGCACAGAAACCATTGGAGAATCAGATAGAGTGGAATTATTTTTCAGAACCAATGATCAACTGAATCCTTACTATTGTTTGGAAATTGACCCGAGTGTAAGAGTGATGGATTTTAAAGCGACCCCAGAAAAAAACTTTGATTTTGATTGGCAATGGCCTTCCGGAGAGCTACAGGTAAAATCCCTTATTAACAGCACTTATTTTACCGTAGAAATTAGACTTAGTTTAAAATCCTTGAAGGACTTAAATTTATTAAAAAATACCGTGATTGAAACGGGTATCTACCGTGCAAAGTATAACAAACAAGCCGATGGCAGTTTTGAACCTACTTGGATTTCATGGGTAAACCCACAGACAGCAACACCTAATTTCCATATTGCAAGTTCTTATGGAAAACTAGAATTCGTGAAATAATTAGATTAAATAACCATCTACACTTTCGGCATTTACGATCACTATCGGCAATAAAACTTCCGAAGGAATGGGCTTATCGAACAAGAAAAATTCGGCTAAATAATTCAAGGCTAATGTGACTTGTTCTTTTGGCTTTTGGTTAATTAAAAATTGAACCCCCCCATTTTTTAAATAGTGGACATTTTTATCGACCAAGTCATAACCCACAATTAATTGCTTTTGTGCGCTGTCTTTAATAGCATCTGCTACTAAATGTGATTTTGAAATGGTCACAAACATCGCTTCTAAGTTCTTGTTTTTATCCAAAAACTCAAGCAAGGTAGATTTAAATTTCAAAGGGTCTTTATGTGAGATACTCAAGGTTGAAATCTGATAATCATCAGAATCTAAGGCTGAAAAATAATTACGAAACCCTTTTTCTTTTTCTTGTAAATGGGTCGCATTTCTAGATTCTTCATCAATATGAATAATACCAATATGTCCTCTCTTAAGCAACATATGGACTAAATTAGCCGCTACTCTCCCACTCTTATACAAGTCCTGTCCTATAAAATTATGCACATAATCCGAGGCAATAAAATTGTTGAAAATAGACACTTTTATACCCGCATCATAACATTCCTTTACGATTATATGGGCTTCCTTTGCAAAAATAGGCACCGTTAAAATGGCATCTGGTTGATGGACGATCATTCCTCTGGCGGTTTCTAAAAAAGAAACTGTACTCCCTGGGTCAAAAAAATAGTTCTCTACTTTAATTCCAAATCCTTTATAGGCATCTTCAAACTCTTGAATGGCGTCTTTACACGGCAACCAAAAGGAATCTTTCCCCGCATTAGGAATCAATACAAACAGCTTAAAAATTTTATTAATTCGTAAGTTTTTGGCCATAGGATTTGGCTGATAATCAATTTCGTCTAACACTTTATTGACCTTCACCAATGCCGTTTCAGAAACTTTACCCCGTTTATGCAATACTCTATCCACAGTACCTTTAGATACTCCAGCCAAAGCAGCAATGTCCTTTATTGTATATTTTTTATCCATTAATCAGTCTAACGATCTTCTATCCGCCCTAAAATATGGGCGCATATTCGAATTGTCAAATTTAAACTTTTATTTATTGTTGTACAATGTCAATTATCAACATTTAAATTACTCAAAATTACGACTACGACAAAATTACAAAGACTTACCAAACAGGCAGTTAAAAAACACTACTTGACGATGCCTAGATTTTTAAGTTTACTTCTTCCATAAAACACGTAACTTTTTCATGAAAAAGGTAGTTATAAAGGCAGGTGCCTTCGGTTTTGGATACAAACCATCTTCTCCGAATACCTCTTTTTTTTCATAGCAAATACCTTTTGAATATTCGAAAAATCAACAAAATTATCCTTCCCCGTTTTTAAAAAAGACTGCATTAAAGAGCCTTGTATCTGTAGCGTTTCTTTTTTTTTCTTAACAATGTATCAGCTTCCAATGTAAGCAAAATACTCCCAATAAAAAAAACTACGTTTTTAAAAATTCAAAATTACACACAGCAATGAATAGCCTTTGAATACCATGGCATAAGTACAACTATTTCTCCCTGTTGAATCACAAGGTCATTCCGCCCAAATCATACGGTAATAATTGTCGTATCATAAAGAGCTGACGGCGCTGATAACTCCTAGCTAAACCGCTACACAAACCCGCAACTAGTTCCCCCATGTATTCCGAAATTACACTTAGAATAATCAGGACTACCTTCTATTAAATATTAATCGATAAAAAATAAATTAAGGAAATCTTCCCAAACTCCCTTTTCAACATCATTTTTCCCTCTAATAAGTCAATCTCCAAAATAAATAATTTCTCGCATTAAAAAAATCACTAATTTACAGGATCAAATAGCTCCTTTTACAGGACAATCACAGGTTAGTGTGTTCGAAAACACTAATTAGTGTGCTCGAGAACACTTTTTACGTGTGTTCGAGCACATTTTCGTAGAAAAGCTTTTGTAAATCCAATTATCATCTTTAATTTAGCGCTACCAAGTTGGGACAACTAACGACTGCCTCTACTCTAACAAACCACAACCAATTAAAAATGAACACTATAAAACCAACCCTAGTCATCTTAGCAGCCGGTATCGGAAGCAGGTATGGAGGCTTAAAACAATTAGATAGTTTTACTCCTGAAGGAGACACTATTTTAGACTTTTCTATCTACGATGCTTTACAAGCAGGATTCGGGAAATTTGTATTTATTATCCGTAAAAATATTGAGGCAGAATTTAAAGCTGTTTTTGATAAAAAGCTATTAGGAAAAGCGGAAGTTGCGTACGTTTTCCAAGAAACCGAAAATATTCCTGAAAAGTTTAAGCCTAGTAAAAGGGAAAAACCTTGGGGAACTGGACATGCTATGTTGATGGCAAAAGAAGTGGTAAAGGAGAATTTCGCCATTATAAATGCCGATGATTTTTACGGAAGAGAAGCCTTTGATATTATGGCCAAATCACTGTTAGAAATCCCTCAAGATTCTACAGAATTTAACATGATTTCCTACCAATTGAAAAACACTATTTCTGAGCATGGTTTTGTCTCACGTGGAGAATGTGTTGTCAACGAAGAAGGCTATTTGACCGGTGTTACAGAACGTACTCATATTGAAAAAATTGATTCTAAATTAGTTCGCAAGGACGCTAAAGGAAATCTTGTTCCTATCGATGAAAACACTATTGTTTCCATGAACTTCTGGGGATTCACCTACAAATGCTTTGACTATGCGACACGCCTATTTGAAGATTTTTTAGAAGAACATAAAGAAGATCAAAAAGCAGAGTTCTTTATTCCTTTAATTGTAAACGGAATGATTCAAGATAAAAAAGCAAGCGTACAAGTACTTCAGTCCAGCTCTTTATGGTTTGGGGTGACTTATAAAGAAGACAAAGCCGTAGTACAATCGGCAATTGAGACGCTTAAAAACCATAAAATTTACCCAATAAATCTTTGGTAATATGATACTAGACCACTTAAAATCAATCTTCCGTAACTTTGACACTACAGACGCACTAGCTTCTTATAAAGAACTGGCTTCTGGTCATATTAACGACACCTATTTAATAAAAACTGAACAAGGAACTTCTTATATATTACAACGTATCAACCACGGTGTTTTTAAAGATGTACCGGGTTTGATTTCTAATAAAACGTATGTAAGTCAGCATTTATTAAAAAAAATGAGTCACTTACCAGCGGCGGAGCTTAAACGTCGTGTCTTGTCATTTATCCCCGCAACTACGGGACTTTATTATCATTTAGATGCCGATAAAAACTACTGGAATGTCATGGTTTTCATACACGACAGTATTACTTATGAAGCTGTGACCGATGAAAATGTAGCCTACGAAGGTGGGAAGTTAATTGGTAATTTTTTAAACCTCACGGACGATTTTGACGCTACTGTTTTAATCGATGTGATTCCTAAGTTTCACGACATGTCTTTCCGTTTTGAGCAATTTAACGAAGCCTTACAACAGGCCTCCAAAGAACGATTGGCTCAAGCACAAATTTATATAGATACAGTAGATGCATTGAAAGAAGAAATGCACATTATCCAATATTTAAAAGAAGCTGGTAAGATAAAAACACGTGTAACGCATAACGACACTAAAATTTCTAACATTCTTTTTGACCAAGAAAACAAAGGATTGTGTGTCATTGACACGGATACAGTAATGCCAGGAATCGTGCATTACGATTTTGGAGATGCCATCAGAACTATCTGTAACACCGCCAGTGAGGACGAACAGAATTTAGACTTGGTGCACTTTAACATCTCTTATTATAAAGCCTACGTAAAAGGATTTTTAGGCGAAACCAAAGACGCCTTATCTCAAACAGAAATAGACCATTTACCATTGGGCGCAAAAACCATGATTTTTATTATGGCCTTACGTTTCCTAACGGACTTCTTAAATGATGATATGTACTACAAAACAACGTACGCCATGCACAATTTAGACCGTGCAAAAAATCAATTTAAATTAATAGAAAGTTTAACCCAACAGTATGATGCTATGACGATAACTCCGTCTATGGTAAACTAATAAACACCTTATTATGTCAACAAAAACCAATACACAAACAGGCAAGGAAAGTACGCTTGTGCCTATCCTTATTATTGCCGGATTATTTTCGATTTTTGGATTTATAACTTGGATAAATGGAGCATTAATTCCGTTTATGAAAACCATTAACGAATTAACAGAAACTCAATCTTATTTAGTGGCATCAGCCTCTTATATTTCCTTCGTTGTAATGGCGCTTCCTGCCTCTTATATTTTAGGGAAATTAGGATATAAAAAAGGGATGTCTTTAGGTTTATTTATTATGGCCATTGGTGCCTTAGTATTTATTCCAGCGGCTGAATCTAGAACTTACTGGTTATTTTTAACAGGTATTTTTATCCAAGGAGTAGGAATGACTATTTTACAAACTGCCGCGAACCCATACATCACCATTTTAGGGCCAATGAAAAGCGCAGCAAAACGTATTGCCCTTATGGGAATTGCCAATAAAGTGGCAGGAGCCTTAGGATCATTAGTATTTGGAGCTTTATTATTATCTGGTATTGACGAGGTTAAAGAGAAGTTAGCCCATGTAACAGAATTAGAAAAACAAGCAATGTTAACCGAAATGGCTGACAGTGTGTATATTCCTTATATAGTAATGGCAGCAGTACTAGTTGTATTTGCCTTATTAATTAGAAAAGCACCATTACCTGATGTAGAAGCAGCACCAATAGAGGATGATGGAACAGGAAATGTAACCAGTAAGAGTATCTTTCAATTCCCACATTTATGGTTGGGTGTATTGACTTTATTTGTATATGTTGGAGCAGAAGTAATTGCAGGAGATACCATCATCGCCTACGGAATTTCCTTAGGGTTTACCGCAGAGGATGCCAAGTTCTTTACCACGTTTACTTTAATGGCAATGGTTGCTACTTATGGTTTAGGAGTTTTCTTAATTCCTAAATACATTCAACAAAAAACAGCCTTACAAATAAGTGCATTACTAGGAATTATATTTAGTGTATGTATCCTATTAACCACAGGATTTACCTCTGTTATGTTTGTAGCTGCTTTAGGTATTGCCAACGCATTGGTATGGCCAGCAATTTGGCCCTTGACATTAGAAGGTCTTGGAAAACACACAAAAACAGCCTCTGCCCTATTGGTAATGTCTATTTCTGGGGGAGCAATTATCCCTTTATTGTATGGAAGCTTGGTAGATTCCGGAAAAAAAGAACTCCTAGCTTCTGGAATTACTGATACAGACGCTATAGCAGCGGTTGCCACCAGTAGTTACTGGATTTTAATCCCTTGTTATGCACTGATCCTTTTCTTTGCTTTATCGGGACATAAAATCACAAGCTGGACTAGAAAAAAATAATAAACGACTAACTAAAACATACTGTCATGTTAAAAAGTAACATAGATGCGTCAACGGATTTCGAACAGCGATTCGAGAGCATTGACACCCTAATTTTTGAGCACTCCACCGATGCTGTAAAAGTCATCGCTAAAGAAATAGCCGATTTAATTCGCGTAAAACAAGCCTTAAAACAACCCTGTATTTTAGGTTTGGCTACAGGTTCTTCCCCGAAAGGATTGTACCATGAACTTGTGAGATTACACAAGGAAGAAGGATTGAGTTTTAAAAACGTAATCACATTTAACTTGGACGAATACTATCCTATGGAACCAGATTCTGTAAATAGTTATGTTCGTTTTATGAAGAGTTTACTCTTCGACCAAGTCGATATTTTACCTGAAAACTGTAACGTTCCTGACGGGACTTTAAAGAAATCTGAAATTGCAGATTACTGTGCCGCTTACGAAGCAAAAATTGAATCCTTAGGTGGTTTAGACATTCAAATCTTAGGAATTGGAGGAAACGGACATATCGGTTTTAATGAATCTGGATCTTTACAGAATTCAAAAACGAGATTGGTGGCATTGGATCATATCACAAGAGTAGCCGCAAGTAGCGATTTTTCTGGATTGAACAATACCCCTAGAACCGCCATTACTTTAGGAGTCAAAAAAATAATGGAAGCCAAACGTGTTATTTTAATGGCATGGGGTGAAGGAAAAGCAAACATCATCCAAACCTCTGTAGAAGGACCTGTTACAACACAAGTCCCTGCATCATTTTTACAAGAACACAACAATGTTATTTTTGTCATTGACAAAGAAGCCTCTTCTAAATTAACCCGTATTAATACACCTTGGTTAGTAGAAAAAATAGAATGGACGGACATGTTAATTCGAAAAGCTGTACTAGGATTGGCCTTAAAAGTGAACAAACCTATTTTAATGCTTACGGATGCCGATTATATCGAAAATGGTATGAGTGATTTGTTAGCAGACAAAGGGCCTGCTTACGATATCAATATTCGAATTTTCAACAAACTTCAAAATACCATTACTGGTTGGCCAGGAGGAAAACCAAACGCAGATGACCACAACCGTCCAGAACGTGCAGAACCTGCAAGAAAACGAATCTTAATATTTAGTCCTCACCCGGATGATGATATTATTAGTATGGGTGGAACATTCAAACGTTTACAAGAGCAAGGACATGATGTACATGTTGCCTACCAAACTTCTGGTAACATTGCTGTAGCGGATGATGAAGCCTTACGTTTTGCTAATTTTGTATGTGATTACAACACTAAATTCGGCATCAAAAATGACGAAGCAACAGGTATTTATAACGAAGCCACTACCTTTTTAACCAACAAGAAGAACAGTGATATTGATACGATAGAAGTTAGAAATATCAAAGGATTGATTCGTAAAGGTGAAGCGAGATCTACCAGTCATTTTATTGGATTGGACAATGATCATATCCACTTTATGGAATTGCCTTTTTACGAAACTGGGCGTATAGAAAAAGACGAGGTTGGAGAAAAAGACATTGAATTAACCGTGGCATTAATAGATGAAATTAAACCTCATCAAATTTATGCTGCTGGAGATTTAGCCGATCCACACGGAACACATAAAGTGTGTTTAGATGCTATTTTTGAAGCGTTAAAACGCTTAAAAAAGAAAAGCTACATGAAAGACTGTTGGGTTTGGTTATACCGTGGAGCCTGGCAAGAATGGGGTATTGACGAAATTGAAATGGCCGTGCCAATGGGACCGGATCAAGTCTTAGAAAAAAGACATGGAATTTTCAAACATCAATCTCAAAAGGATGGTGTGGTATTCCAAGGTGCTGACAGTCGTGAATTTTGGCAACGTGCTGAAGTTCGCAATAAAGAAACTGCCGATCGTTATGACGAACTAGGAATGGCGCATTATGCGGCCATGGAAGCCTTTGTACGTTGGAGATTTTAATGACACTAAAAGGTATTTTAAAATAGCCCTATGATCAGGAACACATTAAACGAAGAACTCATGGAGAAAGCAAGCATAGAATTCACAAAACCATATCACAAAATTGAATATCGTTTTAAAGAATTGAACGCCATAAACGGAGCCGACTTTCTAAATCATATCGCTGGAAATTACGCCTTAAATTTCAAGGTAGAAACAAGTGCTCATTTAAAAGTCTACTATCCGAATGGATGGTTTGATATCCGGATGCAAGAAGAGGCTCAAAACGTAGTCAGTCTACAATTAGACATCTATGATAAAACCTTGCTGGAAGGAAAACGAACCTTACAACAATTAGAAGACCTGCATCAGCAACTTTTAAAATACAGTGCTAATTAACATTGGCATTTACCACAAGTAGTTTTAACAAACTATTTTTCTTACAATAGTAAGTGATTGATCTATTGTATTACAAAAACGGAGCGCCAAAAGCGCTCCGTTTTTTTATATAATAAGAGGGGAGTTCCGCTGACATTATGGAACTTAATGTCCTGAAAACAGCTAAACAAAGAAGCATCGAACTCTTTTACGCTACGATTTAACCGACGCACTTGACGATTCTATTTCACCCAAAAAAGACCCTGTATATCCTTGATTGTAAAATAAATGAATCTCCTTATTGACATCACCGTCATAAACAGTTTGTAAAAACCCATAAAATGAACCCCCTATAATAGCTCTAATTTCTACTTCAAATAAGGCTCGTATCTGTGTTTATAAAAAAGACAGTCCTAAGATTTTACCCTGAATGGAAGTCCTAAAAAATGAGCGGGTATTAAGCGCTCCATGTTTGGGAAAATAAATAATAAAAAGCTTCGTCCGGACTCGTAATTATTGCTAATTTAAAATACTCTTGAATAAATGCAATACGTTTATTACCAGAAGGATGTGTAAAACTACCTGTACCTAGTAAAGATTTCAGGAAACTTAATTGCACTTCTAATTTAATTTTCATTGCTGGTTCGTGAATCAACAGTAGATGAACCGCCATTAAATCCGCTAAAAACTCTGCTTTTTGATAAGGATTAATAACAGCACCTGCAGGAATCTCCTCCCCTAATTCAAATTTTATTGCTTGTGAAATTGTTGCAATATGTGCCACTTCATGTGCTAAAACAAATACTTGAATAGCCTCTTTATCCGAGTTTATCAAGCCTTGGCTTACCTCAACATATCCAAAGGATGCTCCAGCATTTATAGACAAATCCTTTGTGTCTACCACAAATTCTGTAGGAATATCAAGGGCCTTAAAAGAGTTGAATAATGGTACAACTTTAGAGGTGTACACGTTTTCCAATAGTTCTTGTTTACTGAGAACTTGCAACACTTCCTTCTGTATTTCAGAGGAGGAATTACACGCAATAAAAGTAATTAACAGAATAATAAGTGCCTTTAATTTTAATGTTTTCATGATTTTTTGATAAAAAAAACGGACATACTAATCAAAGCATATCCGTTTATGTAAGTATTAATCCAAGGTAATTATACAGCTTACCTTTTGGTTTTACTATCGATAAATTATTCTGTGATATACGTATATGTTTTTGCAACAGTTGCAAAACCACCAAAATAGGTATAGGCCGCAGAAACAGGGAAATTATCTACATTATATTCATAAATTACAGCTTCATCAGCTAAAGTTCCTGTAGCAGGGTTATTATTATTTACCGCATGGATTCCAACATTGATTATTGAATATGCCTTCGGGTAAATTCCTTTAAAAGGATTGTTTTTATCGTCATAAGTTGCCGTATAAACTTGACCAAATCTATTTTCGGTAGTAACATTCCCATTTTCATATTCAAAAGAAATTACAGATACTGAATCTGCATCTGTATGATCAATTCTAGTTTCTGTAACCAACTCACCCGTTAAAGCATCATACTCATAAGAGTACGTATTTGTTAACTCTTCGTCTTTTTTTATCAACGCAGTTGTTATCACACCTAATTCATTATACACATAGGTAATTGCGCTATTATCAGCAACTACATTTTTTCCGATTACTTGATTTTTACCATCGAATACAAACGTAACAATCGTTGTGGTGATATCTCCAAAGTCATTCGCAACAATTTCAATTTCAGACACAAATTTAGCGTCAGAATATGCATACGTATAAACGGCAGTTTCACCATATAAATCAGCAATTTCATACACTCCTAATTGAGTTCCACTCCCTACTTCTCCACGTACATTTACAGTTACGGGATATGTTTTTATAGTTCCATCTTCTGCCGTTACTGTAAAAACAGTAGCCACGCCGTCTACATAATCAACTTCCATTCCTGAAGCTGGTACAATTTCAGCTAAAGCATCTACAGTAATTGTAGCGACTAAACCTTCTAATGTTGTTCCAAAAGGAACACTTACTGCAATACTGTTTCCTAAATCGTAGGTAATAGCATCAGATTCAATTCCTTCAAAATTGATTTCGAAAGCTGTTATGTTGTTTAAACTTGACAATGCAACATCATCGTCATCCGAACAAGAAACGAATGCTGCTGTAGCAATAAATAAACATAAAATTGAATACACTTTTTTCATAATAAAAAAACTTTAAATTGTTATTTGACCTCTAAATATTAAAATACCACCCAAGAGGAAATTACGAGCGATACCTCTGGTTATAAATTTGGATTACTTATTTGAGCGTCTTTTGGAAAAGGAATGACATACCTTGTATCTTGTGCTTGTAAGGTGAAGGTTTCACCTCCAAATGATTTGCTTATTTCGGCTTGGCTAGTACGTCTAAGATCGTTCCATCTATGTCCTTCTATGGCCAATTCTCTTTTTCTTTCTTCTAAAATTTCTTCTTTTAGTTCTGACAAGCTCAATGCACTTAAAGCCATTTTATAGGTTTCAAAACCTTCTGTAGAATACCTATATTTAGCCAATGCTAACAAGGTGGTTTCAGCCGATGCTTGTTCTTTTAATTCCGCCAATGCTTCGGCCTTATTTAAATACAATTCGGCAACCCTAAACGTACATTTAAAGCCATCATGTCCGCTTTTTTTGGTTTTATAGACCCCCTTTACATCGGTGAAATAAACTTCAAACCTACCATCCGTAGTTTGGTTATAGCTCTCAATAAGTGATTCCGAAATACTTGCATTATTTGCAATATCAAAAGAAGCCACTATTTCCAATGCCAAAATAGACTCTACTGAATTGTATTCAGAAGGCATCATCTCTGAACTTATAGTTAAATCCATCAAATTGGCATTTATTTCCAATGCTAAATTCGATGCATCCACCGATTTTTGCCATTCATTTTGATATAAAAACACACGTGATTTAAAACTCTGAATTGCGACAACGGAAAATCGGTAATTAAACCCTAACGATTGCTCTACTGTAGTGAGTAATTTTTCAGAAGCTTCAATATCACTTAAGATTAAGTCATAGACCACCTGCACTGTTTGTTTTGGATATGTTTTATCCGAATCATAATGGGTAGTGATGGGAACTCCAATGTCTGTAGTAGCCGTCGTTTTATGATAAGGAACTGCATATAAATTCACCAATTCAAAATACTGTAAAGCACGCAATGCATGCGCCTCTCCTACTAACTGGTCTATCTCTTCTTGATCTCCCGTCATGATATCCTTGTTATCAATTACATGATTGGCATAAAAAATAGTATTGTAAAAGCTCGCATAGGCAAAAGAACGTGTTAATGGACTTGGGTTATTGTCATTCCAGGTAAAAATATCTTCGTATTGCTCTATTCCAACAGCTTTTGGATCTAAAGACAATTCGTCACTTCTGTAGGTAGTTAATACTTTATGCTCCTTCGTGGACGCATAGGCCGTGGTTAAAAAACTACGGTAATCTTTTACGGTTATTGGAATAATTTGCCCTACAGGATCTATGTCCAAATAATCATTACAAGAAATAAAACTCGTGATAAAAAGTACTGTTATATATTTTAAATATTTCATGTTTCTCTGTATTAAAATGATATGTTAACGCCTAATGAAATTACCTTAGGAATCGGTTGTGCATAAATACTTCCATAAGTTTCTGGATCAAAATAGCCGTCATAATTAGACCCCAACACAAATAAATTTCGTCCTTCTAAACTAAAATTCATACGAGATAATTTCAGCTTTTCCAATTGCTTTTTAGGTAAAGAATAACCTAATTGAATGCTACTAATTCTGAGGTAAGAAATATCTTTCACCCAGATATCTAAATCATTATACGTACGTCCATCATCTGAAGAATTAAACCAGCTATACACTAAATCTGTATCAAAACCTGGTGTGGTATATCCAATTAACGCTGGATAATTCCCGGTTCCTGCTTTTAAAATATCCGTTGAGTAATTTTTCCCCGGATCTACCAATGTTGGTTTGTATGATGGGGATTGTCTCACTGTTTTTTTGATATTAAAATTAGCAGAGATCTTTAAATTAAATTGTTTGTATTTAAAAGTATTGATTAACCCTCCACTAAACTTAGGAGTTCCATCCCCTACATAGCTATATAAATCCCTATGCTCTTCTCTGGTCAACTGTCTTCCGTCCGTAGCTTCTGTTAATTTATAAAAATCAACCGCTGATATTTTCTTGCCATCTTTCCAAAATAAAGGCAAACCATTACTATCGATTCCAGCTGTTTTAATCGCAAAAATGGCTTTTACGCTGTATCCTTTTAAAGAAGGTTTAAAATCTTCGTCTCTAATTTCAATTTCTTCCACTAAACTTTTATTGTGTGAGATATTAAAACTGGTAGACCAGCTAAAATTAGGAGTGTAGATATTGCGAGAGTTGATTGCCAATTCAAATCCTTTGTTACTAATCGTAGCCCAGTTTGTATTGATAAAATTATAGCCACTTTCTAATGGAACAGATTTCAATCCTATTAGATCACTACTCTTACGTTGGTAATAATCTCCTGAAATGTAAATTTTATTATCAAACAATCCCAAGTCAAAACCAATGTTAGAAGACACGGTCTTTTCCCATCGTAATTTAGCGTTCGGTGCATTTTGAACACGAATAATTTGCTCCGAATTCCCCGGTAACACACTGGTCAAATAATATTCTCCCACCACATATGGCGAAGTCGTTTTATCTATATTTCCTTGTACTCCGTAGGATCCTCTGAATTTTAACTCGTTTATCACATCTATATAATCCATAAACTCTTCCTGCATTACATTCCAAGAACCCGCCATAGACCATAATGGTAAATATCGATACTTTGGATCGACACCAAATAGGTTAGAACCATCATATCTTAAACTTCCAAAGACTGTATACTTCTTATCAAAAGTATAGGAAGTAGTCGCAAAAAACGATGCGTATGTATTTTCTATAAACGATTTCCTATAGGTTTCAAAGGAAGCTAATGACAATGCTCTTTCGTCAGTAATTGCTGTAGTGGTTAAAGTATTGGGATTGTACCCAAAACCTTTACTATGAATTAATGTCTTGTTGTTTTTTCTAAACTCGGTTCCCGCCATCACATCTAATTCATGAATATCATTAAACGATGTATTGTAATTTACCGTTGATTTCCAGTTGTACTGAAAGGCATCTGAATTCCAATTTTGAATGATTCCTCCTTTAGGTAAAAAATAATCATAGCCACCATTCCCATCGCTATAGCGAGATTTCTGCTCGTATTTACGTGTGTAATAACTGTTTTCATCTCCAAATTTCTCTGTTTTACCAAAATCCATTTGAAGCCCTAATTGGCTATTAAACTGTAATTCTTTATTGATTTTATAATGAACATCAAAAATTGCTTTTAAAGAATTAGATGTCAATTCATAATTGGTGTTTTTTCTCTCTTCTAGGATATTATAATCAAGGTTTAAATCCGAACGTTCTATCAAGTCGGGATCATAGACATAATTACCATCCACGTCCGTTACTTTTAAATATGGGTTGGCTGTTCTTGAATAATAAGAAGGATTGGTATAGGAATCTACCCCCGTAATATAAGAGTAGGATTTATTTTGACTTCCAAACAACGCCACTCCTACACTCAATTTATTTGAAATAGAATAATTATTCTTAATGGTAATATTATACCGTTTTAAGCCCGTTCCTTTCGTAGCTCCTTTTTCGTCAAAAACTCCTGCAGAAAAATAATAATCATTTTTTTCTCCCCCTCCAGAAAGGCTCAAACTATACTGTTGGTTTAAGGCCATTTGATAAAGCTCATCTCCCCAGCTAGTAGTTGTAGTTCTTAAGTTGTTAATTGCTTGTTGGGCTGCTGGATCAATACTATTAAAACCATTGTTCACATAATTAGCGTACGCACCATAATTATTCAAAATTCTAGCGACTTCTCCTCTATTGGATTGGTATTTTAAATCAGATCTTCCAGCCAACATCAATTCAAAGTCTACTTTCTGATCCGAATTCATTAAATTCAATTTAGAAAAATCTGCTTTTTGAGTCACAAAACTAGTCGCATTAAAATTAATACGCATGGCTCCTTTTTTCCCTCTTTTACTGGTAATAACAATCACTCCATTGGCAGCACGCGCTCCATAAATAGAGGTGGCTGAGGCATCTTTTAATACCGTAATACTTTCTATATCTTCTGGATTTAAACCTGCAATTGCGTACGATTCTAAGTTGTCAATAGAGTCTTTATCTCCATAATTTTTAGGAATATCGTTCCCTTCTAATGGGATTCCATCCAATACCCATAATGGATCTGAAGATCCGTTCAAGGTAGATGTACCACGAATGCTGATTTTTGCAGGCGCTCCTGGCCCACCATTTGTAGCCGTGATGAGAACACCTGAAATTTGACCAGATAACATTTGGTCTACATTGGCAACACCCGCTTGATGGATTTCTGCTATTTTCACCTTCGCATAAGACGAGGTCATTTTACGTTTTTCAATTTTTTGATATCCCGTGATAATCACTTCACCCAATCGTTCCGAAGACTCTTTTAAGAAAATTTTTAAATTTGAAAAATTTTCAGTAACATCTATCTTTTGAGTTTCGTAGCCCATATAAGACACAATAATATAGCGGATCTCTGTGGAAACAGTAAACTTAAAATCCCCATCAAAATCTGTGGTAGAACCAAGCATTGCTCCTTGAATAACCCCTTCTATATTTGTTTTATGGCTAATAATAGCTGACGAAGCAAATACAGACGCTCCAATCACTGGCATGTTTGCGTTTGCATCAAAAACGTTCCCGCTGATTGTTTTTTGCTCTTGTGCCAACAATATCGTTGGCAATAGTAGTAGCAATACGTAAATTATTTTTTTCATCGTCTCTTTTATTTATTCAAATTGTATTGGATTCTTGCTATCAAATCACTGTAATGCGCACGAGTATCAGAATCCCCACTGCGTTTTCTTTTCTTAAATAGCTTTAATATGCGTTCCAATTCCGCTCTTTTACTAGAGCCAATATCTGAGACTCTAGGTAGGTAGGTGAAATGGATGTTTTTAAATTGATGAGATTCACTCGTCAATTGATTTTCTCTTGTTTTCTTCAGAAGTGTGTTTCTATCAACCGTTAATACATCCACATAATTTTTTTGCGTCATACGCTCAAACATTGTCAATGATTTACGGCGTATTGTTTTCTCAAAAATCACTTCAAACAACCTTTTAAATACATATTGCTCCGTAAAAGGTGTTGCTCCTTTTTCTAATAACAATTGATTTTCTACCACTCGCATTAAACGATCGGTTTTTAATAAGGCATAAATAATATTGGTTTGATAAATACGTTGCATAGAAACGGGCGAATAATAGCGATCCCCGTCCGGTGCATCTCTTACTGGAAATACTTTATGAATCAATGCTGGTGTAAACAACCAGGCTTGAGGTAAAATTGAATGCTGTATCAAATACTCCAAAGATTCTTCCTGGCGCTTGGTAGGAACAGCTTCAAAAGTGTTTTTCCCATCGCCATATACCGTATTATTAATATAGACACCTCCTATATTTGCCATGACGTGGTAGGTGTACAATTCCCATTGGTCTATCACAGCTTTGTATAATTTAGCCGCTTTATAATAGCCCTTTCCTTCTTCCTGAGTCCAATCAAGAATATTAGGCATAATTCTTTTTAAATTTTTCAAGCCATATTCACTTGCCTTTACCGCATCATCCCCTAAATCTTCACTCTGAGAACGTGGGTCTATAACGGCCGCACTGCTCTGTTGTGGACCATAAAAATACAAGGGGTCATTTTCATGAGCGCGAATCCATTTATTTAATATTGGAAGTTCCGCTTGTGGGCTATCTAATCCCAACCATCGGTAGCCCCAATGCATGGCATATTTATCATAGACTCCAATTTTAGGCGTAATATCTACTACATTATCCTCCGGTTGTGCTACATAATTAAAACGTGCATAATCCATGATAGACGGAGCCGTTCCTCCCATTTTTGAAGTAAACGATCTCGAGCGTAAAGAATCTACAGGAAAACTACAAGAAGCTCCCATATTATGTTTCAAACCAAAAGTATGTCCAACCTCATGCGAAGACACAAAACGGATGGCTTCTCCCATGTGATCATCTGAAAATTTATTAGCTCTGGCTTTGGGATCAATCGGTCCTGTTTGAACACGAATCCAAGAATGCAGTCCTTTCATTAAATTATGCCACCATATAATATCTGATTCTAAAATCTCTCCACTTCTCGGGTCAATAATAGATGGCCCCATAGCATTTTGTTTTTCAGAAGCTGCATAAGTGATTACTGAGTATCTTACATCATCTGCATCAAAATCTACATCGTCTTTAGTAGGGAATTTTACTTCGATGGCATTTTTAAAACCAGCGGCTTCAAAAGCTACCGCCCAATCATACACTCCTTTTTCAATAAATGGACGCCATTGTGCCGGTGTCGCAGGATCTATATAATAAACAATCGGTTTTTTTGGAGTTACTAATTCTCCTTTCTTATATTTTTCTATGTCTGCCGCTTTTGGCTCTAATCTCCAACGCGTAATCAGTTCTCTTTTTTCTACTTCGTGTTGCGCATCATTGTAGTAGTCCATTGGTTTGGTAAAAAAACCAATTCTAAAATCGGAAAACCTCGCTTGCATTATGTCTTTAGGCAACAATACAATATTTGTAGTAACTCCTATAGACAAGGGTAATGCAGCACTTGCTCCTTCTTTTACGGAAGTGGTAATTAAGGATTTTATCACGATGTTTTCTGGAAACACTTTTATAGCCTCTATCTTGGATAATTTAGTTTTAATGCTCCCTCCTAAACCCGTATTTGAAAGTACATCACTAAAGCTTTTCTCGGTACCATTAAATACTTTATCTACTTTTATAAAAACGGACGTACTATCCGAATTTTGAGCTTCAATTTTAAACCCTTCAATAATAGACTCGCCAAAATTTTGACGAACCGATAAGGTAATTGCATCATTTTCTGGAGATGAAATACGAGGATTCAATGTTTTAACCCAAACTTTCTTTAATAAAGTATCTTTATAAAACCGAATCAACTTCGTTTCATACGTCATTCCCTTATTCAGGCCATGACCATTTAAAGAATAGGGAACTTTGGATATTTTATTAACAATCAACATGTCCTTCCCTAGAAGGCTATCAGGAATTTCAAAATAAGTCGCACCTTTTAATCTATAGGTGTTAAATAGTCCTTTTTTAACCTTCCCCTTTTTTAGAAAATTCTCATAAGAAATAGCTTTCGTGTCTTTATCTTTTACAGAATCCTTCTCAGCATCCTTTTGAGCTATAATATCCAAGCTAAAAAAGAGTAGAAAAACAACGAATAGTTTGAAAATTAAAAAATTACGTGGGTAAATATCGTTCATGAAAAGAATCTTAAATTTTCTCAAAGATGCTTACAAAAGCAACATTATGAAAATAAAACGGAGTGAAGTCTAAAATTTAGGGAGTGAACTTTCCGTTATCGTCAATAAGGGTAAATAACATTTGAATTTACCTTCATTTATTTCTGTTTTAAATGCATTATTTTGATAAAATTCATAACTATGTTTTAAATAACTCAAGCCTAAATGATGACTATCGTGATCCTGAAGTTTTCTGGGCTTGTAATTATTGGTCACAATAATTTGATGTTCCTGAATTATTACATAAATAAACAGTGGCTTTCTTTTTGTAAATTCATTATGCTTAATTGCGTTTTCAACTAAAGTTTCCAAGGCCAAAAAAGGAATTTTTTTAGCTAATACTTTCATATTCGCATCATATTCTATCCGTATATGTAGGCTTTTTCCAAATCTAATTTCCTGTAAGAATATATACTGTTTCAAAAAATCCAATTCTTGCTTTACAGAAATTAAAGTATCCTGTCTCACATCCAATAAATAACGGTACACCTCCGATAACTTCAACACAAACTGTTGGGATAATTCCGTATCAATATCTATTAAAACATGCAATGAATTTAAGCTATTAAATAAAAAATGAGGATTCATTTTTTTCTTTAATTGACGTAATTGTAAGACGGCATTTTCACGTTGATACGTCTCATTACTACTTCGTAACGTTTCTTTTTCACTGGCAATTTTCAAGTTTTGACTAAATTCCAAGCGCAATAAATACCTAGAAATAGCGATCATCGCTATAAAAACAATTAAGGCCAATAAGCTAATCCAAGAAAAATAGGTTTTAATGGTGTTTATGGATTCGTTCAAATAAATATCTACCGGAAAACTAACAATTAAAATCAAAGAAAAGCTCCCCGATTGCACCGTTTTATAATACCTTAAAACATCCAATTCTAAATAGGCTGAACGTGTTTCTATTTGTGAAAACCGATCTTCTATTTGCTCATAGGAAGAAGTAACTTTATCTGATTTCCTTAAAATACTATCGACTGATATGTCCTCAAAAAATCGAGTTAATTTAGCGCCTACAAACTCAACATCTGGATGTAACAAACAATAGCCCTCACTATTCGTCAGCACTAAATAACCGCCATCACCTCTGTAATTTTCCGTGAAGTAATTCCAGAATTTTCTCAAGTTAATATCGTAGCCTATTACAATTTTCCGACCATCCTTTACTATTTTAGTCAATGTAATTCTATTATAAACGCCTCCTTTATAATTCACTACCCTATTAAATACCTGAGGTTTACCCGAGAAATCTAACAAAGAAAACCGATTTTTAAGTACTGTTTTATCAAGTAAATCTGATGCAATTACCTCGGTAAAAACAGTAGAATCATCTCCTAGTAAGCCAATAAAACTATTTGTTATATGGGGATTTGATAAAGATATTTCATAAGAAAACTTTAATTTACGCACAAGCTCTTGAAAAGTGCTATTTTCTTTGTTTTGTAGAATGATGCGCGCATCATTTTCCAATTGGTAAAGCTTATTAAACTCAAACTGAACAATGTTTTGTTTCGCTTTTAAGTTTCCCGCTACGATATCTCTTACTAATTTTTCAGTAACAGACGTAATTTTAGGAGTAATCAAGGCATTTCCAACGAAAAAAAGACCAATTAAAATCAAACTAAAATAGAGATAGGTCTGGTGTTTTTGTATTTTAACTAAAAACTTCATAATTTCAATCTACATCAAATTAACAGCAGAGAAAGCTGTTAATTATTCAACCATTTTTTAAATTCACTATTATTTTTAGAACTCACTAAAATAAGGGCCTCATTTAAGGCGGTTTCATGAAGCTCTATTTTGATTCTATTCTTAGAATACATCACAATACTTTTTATCGCATCATGACGTACAATAAATTTCCTGTTAATTTTAAAAAAGTGTTTTTTAGATAATTTATCCGTTAAATTTAAAATTGTATCATCGTATAAATAACTATCACCGGTATTCGTATACAAAAATAAATACTTATCCTGAGCCATAAAACAAGTCACTTCACGACTATTTACAGAAATTAATTGCTTGCCCCGAGACACTAAAAAACGTTCTTTATAAACAAGGCCCTCCTTTATCAGGTCCTGTGGCAAACCTTCAGAAACCGTATTTATCTCCGTGGATTCCATCGGAGGCTTTGTATCCAAAAACTTCTGAATTGCAAGAGTTAACTTTTCTTTATTATAAGGTTTCAACAAGTAATCGACGGTAAAAAAACGAAAAGATTCGATAGCGTATTGATCAAAAGCTGTGGTAAAAATAATAGGAATCTTGATATTTAAAGCATCAAAAATCTCCAAACTTTCACCATCTCCCAAGTGAATGTCACTAAAAATTAAATCGCAGGTATTATTTTTAAACCATGCTAAAGATTCTTCAACACTCTCTAATCTTGCCTTAATTTTAATTTCAAAATCACTCTTTAATAATAAGTTCTCTAAGGATACCGCTGCTAAATCTTCATCTTCTATTATAACCACCTCCATATTCACCATTTAGATCAAGTAACCTGCACGTTACTGTTAAAAAGATGTAAATTTACTATAAAATGTTTACTAACAGCGTCTATGCAGGTAAGAAAGAAAAACCAACACCTATATTTAACGTTTAGGGCTTGTTAAATTTGTCATAATCTGATGGTAATTCGAATTATTAGGAGCTATTCTCAACAGTATTTTACAGGTTATTACTGCGTCTTGATTCTTCTTTAATTTCAATTGTGCTACTAATTTTAAATACAATAATCGTTCGTCAGTTGGCGCTCCCTCTAAGCCTCTTTCTATATTTTCTAAAGAAGCCTTATACTGCCCTATCTCTTGCAGTTTAATCGCGTAATTATAAATGGCTCTCCTATTTAAAGGCCGTGTCACACTTGCTTTTTCTAAATATTTCAAGGCTTTTTCTCCATGGCCCATTTCATTGTATAGCAATCCTAGCATATAATATGAATCCCCAAAATTAGGCTCTTGATCCACCACTTTTAAATACAATTTCTCACTTTCCTCTACCTGTCCTTCTTGGTATAACAACAAGGCTAAATTCATGCGAGATTTATTAAATCGATCGTCTATTTCTAAAGCCCTACGATATGCTTTCACGGCTAAATCTATCGCTCCTTGTTGCTGTTGATACACCGCTACTTGATGCATTCCTGAAGCAAAATCCGAATTCATCGCGAAGTACTCTTCCAGTTCCTGTGTCACTGTGTTACCCTCTGAAAGTGTGGCTAAAGAGACTCCTGAAGCATGGAGATAACGTGCGGCAAAAACACGAACACTACGGATAGAATCTGATAACATCGCCGTGATTTGAGGCGTGAATTCCTTGGTTGCAATACGTTCCAAAGCATTGACCGCTTCTACACGAACCATGACAGCCGTATCGTTTAAAAACCCTGCTATTTCTTGTACATCTTCATAGGAAGACACTACATTCCCAAACTGTTTTAGCGCAGTAGCCCTTGCTATTTCTGGATATGTTTTATTTGAAAACAATATTTTAAATTCCTTTTTATCCTCAAAATATCCTTTTAATAAATGATCCGAAAAATGATCTTTACGTTCTGAACCATATTTCTCTATGACAAAATCACTGGCCCATTTATCCGTTTTATCGGTATGGCAACCTGTACATGCATTTGGAGTATTGTACTTTTCTGACTGATCTGGTCTTGGAATTCTAAAACTATGATCCCGTCTAAAATCGTTCCCCATATATATTACACCCGTCATGTGACAGTTGATACATTGAGAAGCTTCCGTATTTTCTTTATGGAAATGATGTTCAGGAGTATTGTAATTCGGCGTGTGACAAGACATACATAAATCGTTTCCTTCTTTTTTTAATTTTAATGAATGCACATCATGGCAGTCTCTACAAGAAATACCCAATCCATACATTTTACTTTGCACAAAAGAACCATATACATAATCCTCTTCCTTTATCTGACCGTCCAATTCATAAGCCGGTGCTTCTAATAAACTTGGGTAATAATGATCTAAGAACCCTCCTTTATAATCATAATAATTAGCGATCTGACTACGTCTGGAATGACAACGAGCACAGTGGTCTACTACTTTTTTACCGATATTCCCTGTAGGCATGTGAATTTGTGGAGGAATCCCTGTTGGATTTTCTTTCTCATAATAAGCATTGTGTGCACTCCCTGGCCCATGACAGGCTTCACAACTGACATTAATCTCATCAAAAGTGGTGGTGAACTCCTGCGTTTCTGTATTGTAATTCTTATGTAAATTGGTAGAATGACAATCGGCACACATCGTATTCCAACGCTGACTCCCTCCTGACCAATTGATCCATTCATCATGTATAATATCTAACTGGGGTTGTAAATGAAACCATTTCTTCTCCACAGTATCCCAAGCGGTTAATAAACAATTGTATTCTCCATTCGGAAACGCTACAATATATTGTTGCAATGGAGTAAAACCAAAGGTATAGACTATTTTATAATCTGTATACAATCCATCCTCTCCTTGGGTGTTCACATAAAAATCCCCCTCCTTTTTAAAAAAAGTACTGCTTACATTATTATGACGAAAGGTAGCATCATTAAAATCACCCAACACCGATAAGGAATCCGCTATTTTCATAGATTGATCATGATGTGAATCCTTCCAACTGGCAAATTCTTCTTCGTGACAAGACTTACAGCTTTCGCCTCCTACAAAACTAGCATCGCTCGTATGTTGTTTTTTAAGATCACTATACTCATTTTTTTTCTCAGATTTACAACTACAAACCAACACTATAAAAAATAAATAACTAAAAAATGCAAGTACTGAAAACCCGCTATTATTTTTCAAAGGAGCCTTTATAAACAGTCCTGTTTTTTGCAATATCAAGGCGAAAAACTTTCGGATATCTCGTGGTATCATGCTGGTATTTAAGGAAAAATTAAGAATACAAAAGCGATGTTTAACTTGTTTGAAGAAGGTATTTACATCCGTTAATTTGAATTGATTTTGGCAGACAGCGGGGACCTTAAAGTTTCTCATGAATTTCTAGTGGGATAAGTGATCTAATACATTGCTCAAAAGCCAAGCAACACGCTACAAAAATAAGTCATCTTAACTAAAAAAGCTGTACTTATCAGGCCTAATATTTCGGATTCTTAGATTGATTATCCAGTACTAAAAAAGAAACGGAATCCAGGAAGTATATTTCCTGAATTCCGTGCTGGGAATTTGCCTGGTGTCTTGAAATTAATAAAACTGCTGTACCGTTGGGACGATCCAACAGCTGTATTGGAACCTTGAAAAACTTCGGTGTATTTCCCTACAGTTCTACAAGGCTCCTTCTATAATTTCCGCAACCACTTCTGGATTTAACAGGGTGGAAATATCTCCTAAATTACTCCTATCGTTACTGGCAATTTTACGCAAAATACGGCGCATAATTTTTCCTGATCTTGTTTTTGGCAATCCTGAAACAAATTGAATTCTATCCAGTTTTGCAATAGGTCCCACAGTACGCGAAATCAAATCGTTGATTTCCTTCCGTAAGAAATCTTCATTTTCCGGAACTTCGTAGACAATGACATAGGCGTACAATGCATTTCCTTTGATATCATGGGGATATCCTACAATGGCGGATTCCACAATATTACTGTGTTCATTGATTACATTTTCTATAGGTGCTGTTCCTAAATTATGTCCAGAAACAATAATTACATCATCTACTCGACCCGTAATTCTATAATTCCCTTCTAAATCCCTAAAGGCGCCATCTCCCGTAAAATACATCCCTGGAAAAGCGGTAAAATAGGTTTCTTTATAGCGTGCGTGATTGTTATAAATAGTTCTCGCAATAGAAGGCCAAGGAAATTTAATACACAAACGTCCATCCGATGGATTTGGCATTAATTCCGTTCCTTTTGTATCCACTAATACCGGTTGAATACCTGGTAATGGACGTGTCGCAAATGTCGGTTTTGTAGGTGTTACATTCGCCAATGGCGAAATCATAATCCCTCCCGTTTCTGTTTGCCACCAAGTATCCACAATTGGAGATTTTTGTTTTCCTATTTTTTCATCATACCAGTGCCACGCTTCTTCATTAATGGGTTCTCCTACGGTCCCTAATACTTTAATAGAACTAATATCATGCTTATCAATGAAACTAGTTGGATGTGCGGCCAAGGCTCTAATTGCCGTAGGCGCTGTATAAAACTGTGTTACTTTATGCTTTGCAACAATGGCCCAAAAACGACCAAAATCAGGATAGCTAGGTATTCCTTCAAACATTAAGGTAGTCGCTCCGGCTCCTAATGGTCCATACACAATATATGAATGTCCCGTAATCCATCCTATATCTGCGGTACAAAAATACACATCATTTTCCTCGTACTGAAACACGGTTTTAAAACTATAGGCCGTATACACCATATAACCAGCACAGGTGTGTACCATTCCTTTAGGTTTCCCCGTAGAGCCCGAAGTATATAAAATAAACAACAGGTCTTCTGCATCCATAATTTCTGCAGGACATACATCAGACACGCCTTCTAATTCGTCATGCCACCAAACATCACGTCCTTCTTTCATCGTCACGGCCGCATTAATTCTGTTGTACACAATAGACGTTTCTACCGTCGGACACGTTTCCAACGCTTCGTCTACAATTACTTTTAAATCAATTGATTTTGCACCACGATACGCACCATCAGAGGTCAATACTATTTTACAGGCCGCATCCTTAATTCTTGTAGACAATGCCAAGGAAGAAAAACCTGCAAATACCACAGAGTGAACGGCACCAATTCTAGCACAGGCTAAGGTAGCGATCGCTAATTCTGGAATCATAGGCATGTAGATACACACACGGTCTCCTTTTTTAACCCCTCTATTTTTTAAGACATTGGCAAATTTACAAACGGCTGCATGTAATTGTTTATAGGTAAATTCACGTACGGCTTCGTCTGGATTGTTAGGCTCCCAGATAATCGCACGCTTGTTAGGTCTTGTTAATAAATGGCGGTCCAAACAATTTTCTGTAATATTTAATTTGGCACCTTTAAACCATTCAAATTTAGGCTCATCCCAATTGTATTCCAGTACTTTGTCCCATTTCTTATGCCAATAAAAAGTGTCCGCAATTTCTCCCCAGAACCCTTCAGGATCATTGATACTGTGTTGGTATTTCTTATAATATTTGATATAAGAATCTATCTGATGATCATCCAAGGTCTCTTGTTCTTCAATGATAGCATCGGAAAACACCCCTATTTTATGCAATTTAAATACGTGGATTATTTCGTCTACTACCGCTGGATCATCTATGGTAGAAGGAATGGTATAGGCCACCCCGTCCGCAATGTTTCTCAATAATTTTCTAAGGATTTTCCCAGACCTCGTTTTAGGCAAGCGTTTGACCATCAATACTTTTTTCAAAGAGGCAACGGGACCTATTTCTTTCCGGATCATCTGAACAATATTGTGTTCCAGTTCAAAGGAAGAAATATAATCTCCTGATTTCAATACACTCAAGGCCAGAGGAACTTGTCCTTTTAAAGCATCTTGAATTCCAAAAACAGCACATTCTGCCACGGAAGGATGTGAAGACACTATTTCTTCCATTTCTGCCGTAGACAATCTATGTCCTGCTACATTGATCACATCATCTACACGTCCTGTAATAAACACATAGCCATCGGCATCTTTATAACCGCCATCACCTGAAAGGTAATAGCCGTCAAATCGTTTTAAATAACCATTGACAAAGCGTGCTGTATCTCCCCAAATATCTAACATATTCCCTGGAGGTAAGGGTAATTTCACCACGACCAATCCTTCTTGATTCGGCCCAACTTCAGTTCCTTGTTCATCTAAAATTTGCACATTATATCCGGGAACCGCTTTGGCTGCAGATCCTGGTTTAATCGGCAGTAATTCCATTCCAGCCATATTGGATAACATGGGCCATCCAGACTCCGTTTGCCACCAATGATCAATAACAGGAACGCCCAAATGTTCTTGGGTCCACTCCAATGTTGCAGTATCACAGCGTTCACCCGCTAAAAACTGAAATTTCAAACTCGACAGGTCAAATTTCTTTATAAATTCTCCATTTGGATCCTCCTTTTTTATTGCCCTAATTGCTGTAGGAGCGGTAAACATTACATTTACTTTATGTTCACTGATCACACGCCAAAAAGTACTGGCATCTGGTGTTCTCACCGGTTTTCCTTCAAAAATAATAGTGGTATTCCTATTCAATAGTGGTCCGTAGACGATATAACTATGTCCGACCACCCATCCAACATCAGAAGCGCCCCAAAAAACATCTCCTGGAGCCACACCATATACGTTTTTCATAGAATATTTAAGCGCCGTCGCATAACCTCCCGTATCGCGTAAAATACCTTTTGGTTTTCCCGTAGTTCCAGAAGTATACAAGATATACAAAGGATCTGTAGCCAACATTTCCACACAGGCAGCAGGTGCCGATTTTTCTACCAAATCTACATAATCTACAAAACGTTCTGTCTTAGTCATCAGGGCTCCTAAACTCCGTTGATACACCACTACTTTCGCTGGTTTATGAGTGGCCAAGTCTATCGCTTCATCCACCATCGGCTTGTAGGCGATTAAGCGGTCTACCTCTATTCCAGAAGTGGCAGTGATTAACACTTTAGGTTTACAATCATCAATTCTAATGGCCAATTCATGGGGTGCAAAACCACCAAACACGACCGAATGGATGGCACCAATTCTCGCACAGGCCAACATACTAAAAGCCGCATGTGGAATCATGGGCATATAAATTATTACCGTATCTCCTTTATGCACTCCTAAATCTCGCAATCCACCCGCCAAGCGTTCCACTTCACTTTTCACCTCATCATAGGTGAATTTGACCACTTTTTGAGTTACAGGAGAATCATAAATAATAGCCACCTGTTCCCCAAAACCATCTTCGATATGCTTATCAATTGCCAAATAACTAATATTTAACCTTCCGTCTGCAAACCAGCGATCAAATCCTTGCTCATTTTTAGACAAAATTATGCTTGGTTCTTTATACCATGCTATTTCACTCGCTTGTTTCTTCCAGAATTTTTCAGGATGGCTAACACTTTCGTTGTAATGCTCTTGATACTTCATATTCTATATTTTTGAGGGTTCGTATGTTCGCCGTAATTACAGGCGTGTATGATTTACAAGGGATATTTACCAATATCAAATTGTATGATTGTTTCGTTGCTTATACGCGTATTTTAATTTCTATTTACTAATTCCTTGACTTCTTTGACTAGTTTTTTAGTAGAGAATGGTTTGGCAATGTATTTATCTGCCCCTAGCCCCAATCCTTTTTCTATGTCTGTGACTTTGCTTTTCGCGGACAAAAAGATCACTTTTATCCCCTTTAATTTCTCCGTTTCTTTTAGGTGTTTTATCACTTGATACCCATCTACTTTCGGCATCATAACATCCAATAATACGATATCTGGAATATTCTGAGCAATGGTGGCCAATGCCTCCTCTCCATCTCTCGCAATAAACACTTGAAATCCTTCTTTTTTAAATAAATATTCCAGGGACATGACTATATTTGGTTCGTCATCTACAATTAATATCTTTTTCATCTATCCTTTAATTATTAGAGAAAATGAAACTTTCGCTCCTTTTTCCAGATTATTTTCGGCCCAGATTTTTCCTTGGTGACTCTCCACTATTTGTTTGCTAATGGCGAGTCCTAATCCGCTACCGATGGGTTTTAAAATATTTTGATTTTTAGATTGGTAAAATTTATCAAAAATCAACTCCAGTTCATCCACTGGAATTCCTTTTCCGTTATCCTCTATGGACACCTGTAAATAACGCCCTACCAACTTCGTATGAATCACTACTTTTCCTTCATTGCTTTTAGAAAACTTAATCGCGTTGGTCAATAAATTTATCAAGACTTGAATAATCCGATCTTCATCATAATCAAGCACCTCTTTTACAACATGTCCTTTTACAATAATTACATTATTTTTTTGGGCAAACTGCCTCACTTTTTCTATTGATTTTTTAACTGTTTGTTGAATCTCATGTCTCTTCAGGTCCAAGGCTTGCTTTCCCACGGCTAATTTCTCAATATCTAACAAATTATTAATCAACCTACTTACCCGTTCACTTTCACTTAAAACACTCCTTAAAAACTTTTTTCTGATCATTGGATCTATGTCTTCATCATCCAACAAGATTTCAGAAAAAGCCCTGATAGAAGTGATGGGTGTTTTTAATTCATGTGCCACCGTATCTAGAAAATCATCCTTTTGCTTGTCCTTTTCCTTCAGTTCTATATTGGAACTCTTTATCTTATCTGCAAGGTGTTTTAATTCTGCCGATTTTTCACGCAACTCTTTATTGGATGCTTTTGCTTTCCGAGTTTCATCTAAAATACTTAAGACTTCAGGCAAACTTATCTCCTCTTCTTTGACCACCGTAGAAATCAAAATCCTAGCAGACGCACTTCCGATAGTTCCCGTCAATAATTTTTCAGAAAAATTAACCAATCGCGCATCCGCGAAAGGAGAATCTTTATCCAACTCATATTTGATATAAAATAAATTAAACGCTCTATTGGTTCGATTCACACCTAAAAAACGATTTAAAATACTCTTTAAATCTTTCACATAAGCCTCCCCTTTCCACACATAAGCATCCTCGTGCAGGGCCGCGTATTTTGTATGATCCACAAACATTTCTGCAAAATTAAGTTCTCTATAACTCCCCGCTTTACTCACCGAAATAATCACATAACAAGTCAGGTTAAAAAACAAACTCCAAAAAAAGGCATGTGGAACCGGCTCTAGAAATTGCAAGCCAAATAGTTGATAAGGACGTAATAATTCCAAGCCGAACAATCCCTCTTGCACAAAAGAACTATCGATGGATTGTGAGTCAATTGTAAAAGGAACAATCAAGGTAAAAAAGGTCACTAAAAACCCTACTAAAATCCCCGCTTTACTTCCTAATGACGAACCTCTTCTCCAAAACAAGCCTCCAAAAAACGAAGGCGCCAACTGCCCTATTATCACAAAAGAAATCAATCCTATAGACACCAACGAACGTTCCAATGTGAAACTTTTATAAAACAGGTAGGCAATGATGATCAGCGAAAATATTGCCAACCTACGAATGGTCTTTATGGATTCTGTATTCTTTTGAGATCCTTCTTTACTAAATTTACTCAAAAACCCATAGGGAATAATCAAGTTGTTACTCAGCATCGTAGAAAGTGCCAATGTAGCGATCACCACCATGGACATGGCGGAAGAAAAACCACCCAAAAACACTATCAACGCAATGATTTTATGTTCGTAAAACAAAGGAATCATCAGTGTGTATAAATCGGCATCCACCTGTTGATTTTGAAAAATAATATTTCCGCCCCAAGCGATAAAAATCACAAATACATTGAACAATAACAGGTATAAAGGGAACAGCCATATTGCTTTTTTTAAATATTTTTCACGTTCATTTTCTACCACGGTAACCTGAAATTGCCGTGGCAATAACATAATGGCAAACATGGATAGCATGCTGAGAAAAAACCAATTAAAGCCACCTTCTAAACCTCCAATATCTAATTGCTCAGAAAAACCAGGAAGCAACGATGCCTGTGCTACAATTTCCGTAGGCCCATTAAATAAATAGAAACTTACATACACACCGATCCCAATAAAAAAGACCAATTTAAGCATTGATTCTACGGCTACTGCCATTACTATTCCCTTATGACGTTCCGAGGCATCCGTATTTTGGGTTCCAAAAAAGGCAGCAAAAACAGCCAATAAAATAGCGATGTAGAAAGTCGTGTCCGTGAGTACCTCACTGCCAGAAGAAACATGATTTGTCAGCAGATTAAATGTTTCCGAAATAGCTTTTAATTGTAGGGATATATAAGGAACAATGGCCAATACACATACCACTGTGACGATAGCACCTAACAAGCGATCGTTTCCATAACGCAGGGAAATAAAATCAGCAATAGATGATATTTTGTTTCCTTTAGAAATACGCATAATCTTACGCATTAACACGATCCAAGTAGGAATAATAATGACAGGCCCTAAATAAATAGTTAAGAATTTCAGCCCAGAACTCGCGGCCAATCCAACGCCTCCATAATAGGTCCACGCAGAACAATACACGGCCAAAGACAAAGTGTATACATAGGGATTATTCACCCATTTACTTTTCGCATTTTTTTCCGCCCAAAAAGCTACGTAGAAAATAAATCCTAAATAAGCGATAATAATGGATATGACTAAAAGGCTACTCATAGTGCTTTTTTAATAAAATATAGGATACAATAATACTAAGTGCCCATATAAAAAAGATATAAACAAACAAGACAGGTAAGCCAAAAAAGCTCCCTGTTTTGTTAAATATCAGTAAAATTGGAATGTTTAAACAGCCCAATAACACCAATGATATTACGATTAATTTTTGTTCGTGTCTTTTTTTCACTCAGTCACTATTAGTGGTTAAAAAAAACGGGATTGTCTGAAAGGGACATTTTTATCCAAACAAGCCCGACTACAAATTTTATCTTTATTAATGATCTACAGCATCACCCGCTCCAGAAGGAATACGAATGTCTTCAACAATATCCTGAACTTCCTGTGGTGGTGGTGGTGTAAAGCGTGACACGATCATAGAAACCGTAAAGTTGGCTAACATAGCAATGGTTCCAAATCCTTCTGGGGAGATTCCAAACCACCAGTCAGATTTTAAAGAAGCAACAACTTCTTTTCCTCCACCATCAAATATTCCAAACTTGAATTTCATCATATAGAAAATCATAAATAACAATCCTACAATCATTCCAGAAATGGCACCTTCCTTGTTCATTCGTTTGTCAAAAATCCCCAATAAAATAGCAGGAAAAAAGGAAGCAGCTGCGAGCCCAAAGGCCAGCGCGACCACCGCGGCGACAAAGCCAGGCGGATTGATTCCGAAATATCCGGCGACTAGCACTGCGACGGCAGCACTCAAACGAGCGGCAATCAATTCTCCTTTTTCCGAAATTTTAGGATTGATAATCTTTTTAATTAAATCATGAGAGATCGAGGAGGCAATCACCAGCAGCAATCCTGCGGCAGTAGAAAGTGCAGCTGCCAGACCCCCAGCTCCTACCAGCGCAATCACCCAGTTAGGCAATTGAGCAATTTCTGGATTGGCCAATACCATAATATCACGATCAATACTCAGTTCATTTAGTTCTTTATTAGCGACATACTGTACTATTCCATCCCCATTTTTATCTTCAAACTTTAGCAAGCCTGTTTTCTCCCAATTGCCAAACCATTCCGGCAATTCAGCATATTCTTTATTACTCACTTCTTCGATCAATTTGATCCTAGCAAATACTGCTACCGCTGGAACCGTTGTATATAAAATAGCGATAAACAATAAGGCCCAACCTGCAGATTTACGGGCATCCGCCACTTTAGGCACGGTAAAGAAACGTACAATTACGTGTGGTAATCCCGCAGTTCCTACCATTAATGCTACCGTAATGGCAAACACATCTACCATGGATTTTTGACCAGAAGTATATTCATGAAAACCTAATTCCCGTTGCAATCCATCTAATTTATCTAACAGATACACGCCGTCAGTACCTTCACCTCCAAAACCAATTTGAGGAATCGGATTTCCGGTCATTTGAAAAGAAATAAAGATGGCGGGTACCATAAAGGCAAAAATCAACACACAATATTGCGCGACTTGGGTATAAGTAATTCCTTTCATCCCACCCAATACGGCATAGAATAAAACAATACCCATTCCGATATAAACTCCGGTATCAATCTCTACTTCCAAATACCTTGAGAATACAATTCCAACACCACGCATTTGTCCTGCTACATAGGTAAAAGAGACAATTAAAGCGGCGATAACAGCCACGATACGTGCCGTATTTGAATAGTATCGATCTCCAATAAAATCAGGGACTGTAAACTTTCCAAACTTACGTAAATACGGGGCTAATAACAGGGCAAGTAATACATATCCTCCAGTCCATCCCATTAAATAGACCGAACCATCATAGCCGGTAAATGAAATAATACCTGCTAAGGAGATAAATGAGGCAGCTGACATCCAATCTGCGGCCGTAGCCATTCCATTTAAGATAGGTGGAACTCCTCCTCCAGCAACGTAAAATTCTTTAGACGTTCCTGCGCGCGCCCAGATGGCAATTCCTATATATAAGGCAAAAGTGATCCCTACAAGGATCCAAGTCCATGTTAATATTCCCATGATTAAAAAGTTTTGTTAGTTAGTAGTCAGTTAGTTAATCCTCGCTGTATCCGTATTTTTTATCCAATTTATTCATCAGTTTCATATAGACAAAAATAAGGATGACAAATACATACATCGCTCCTTGTTGCGCAAACCAAAAGCCCAATTTAAAGCCTCCAAATTTGATGGTATTCAATTGTTCTACCCATAAGATTCCGGCTCCATAGGAAACTAAAAACCAAACGATCAGCAATAATGCCAAGTATTTAAGGTTTTCTCTCCAATACGCCTGTTTGTTAGTTCTAGACATCGTAATTAGATTTTAAAAATTATATATGGCAGACACAGACACTCTAACGTTTGCTACATTATCTACCCCTGCTGTTTCAATTGTTTTGTAATCAGCTCCTAGGGAACCGTATAATGCGGAGGTATATTCTCCTTCCACACCTATTTTCATATTTCCAGATTTCCATCCCACTCTTGGTGACAGCCTGTAAGAATTAGCAATGGTAGCTCCTAAACCATACATGCTCCCTGTAACAGCGTCCTTAAATCCTCCATTTTCTGTATATCCAGCAAATAATCCCCATTCTGTTGACTCAGAAATATCTCCACTAAACTCTGTCCAAAATGAGGTGGTTTTACTCGCGGTAAAATCTCCATTTGCCATTTCTCCAATCGCTCCTATCGACAATAAATCAGACATATTTTCTCCATAGGTCGCTTCCCCTTTCCAAGTTACTTTTCCTAATTTTGTTCTGAAATAGCCTATATAAGCCATGTTGGTCATATTCTTTTTTCCTAATACAGGTCTCAATGTCTTCATATTCACACCAAAACCACCTAGAAACTTACGTTTGTCCCCAAATTGCAATTGCGCATGTACCTGAGGAATTCCTGCATCACGCACATATTTAGACGTAGTTCCAATAGGACCTCTACTCGCAAAATCACGCTCTGAAAACATCACTCCTATAAATTTCACTTTTCCTTTGGTTTCGACTCTCAACTGAGGATTCCTTGCAAAAGGCTGAAAGGGAACTCCCGTACTAAAAGAATAGGTTCCAGGATAAACTGCGGTTACAAACATTGGATGCCAGTATTGCCCTAAAAAGATGTTTACGGCATCATTGGACAACTTTATAAAAGCATGTCGCAATCTAAATCCGTTAATATCACTATTCGTATGTCCAAAAAATGCGCCCTCTACCATTCCTGAAGTTTCCATTCCGAAAAAATCAGGTCCAGAAAACTTTGCACGCAATCTGGTCTGTACGGCTAATATGTTAAAATTGGCTTGATCATTTATATCTTTTCCATTTATGATTTTCTCGGAGGCAGGAAATAATAAAAAATGTCCCTCTCTTGCATTGACTGTTTGTCTGGAATCAAACATATAATCCACCTTAACAAACCCACTAAACTTTACACTTACTTTTTTATCGTCCTTTTGACCATAACTTAAAAACACGCCTACTACTAAGAGTGCTACTACCATTGAAATTTTACGTTTCATAAATTAATTTCTTAACTATTAATAAATTGTTTTATTCTTAAAATTTGCTTTCACAAGTTGCAAAGAAAAACAACTTTAGTAAAATTTGATATACTATTTTGCTAAATAGTATAGTTATTTACATTGACCGCTTCTAACCATCGCCTGTAAACAGTCGCAATGAATGTTTTACATCGCCCTAAAAACAGCTAGGACAAGCTATAGACCTCTATACTAAGTAGCTATAAAACCAATGCTACTTGACCGCACAATTAATAGCATCGCCCAGAAAAACTACTAGAAATTAATCTTTAAAACGTTCCCAGCGGATCAACATGTATTTATCTCCCAGTTCGGTTACAATAACCCCTGCTCCACTCAAGTTATCCGTAGAGGAAAAATACTTCGCAAGCTCCGTCGCATTTAGAATTTTATAGGTAGAATGATACTCAAAACTATACGGGCGTTTGATATTGTATTTTTTCACCCAATTGATAATACTCACATGAGAAATTCCAAGAATACGTTCTATTTCTCGATAGCTCAACCCTTCTAAATACAATTGCAAGGCTTTGTTTACATAATAGGAATCTATTTGCTTCCCTATCTTATTCACGGTAAAGTAATAACTACATTTTTTACACTTGTAGCGTTGCCTTCCCTTCACAATACCACTCTTCACATAGGTATCAGAATTGCAGTTTGGACAAAATTCAATGGTCATATATAGTAATTTTGCATAAATATATCATTTTAGCATGAATATTCACTTATAAAAACAATTAAAATCAACACATTACACACTCAACAGCTGATTTAATTGATGTTTCCACAATAAAACACCACAAACATTTCACTTACCGAAACACAAACACATTGTTAAAGAATCGGCAACTATGAAGCTCAAATAGTAAAAAGGTTCCAAAACAAAACGCTCTTAGGTTACTTTATCTTCCCTTTTACAGGACTCCTAACAGAATTCAAAATTTTTATTATATCCGCAAAAAAGCGCTAAAAATCATCATTTTCATAATTTTATGACAGGAGACAGCCACAAATTCAATTAGCATCGTTCAATATACCTATATATTAAAGATTTCATAATTAACAATTTGTTTTTAAGGATAAAATAAAACGTTTTCGTAGATTCATTGTATTATTATTACCAAAACAGTTAGTTTTGTGAAAATACTATAAAACAATATTTTATGAAAAAACAAGGACTTTATTTACCAGAATTTGAAAGTGCGAACTGTGGAGCGGGATTTATTTGTAATTTAAAAGGTATAAAGTCTAATACAATTATTCATGATGCCTTGGAAATTTTAGAACGGCTAGAACATCGTGGTGCGGTGAGTTCCGATGGACGTACCGGAGATGGTGCGGGAATATTAATAGACATTCCGCATGATTTTTTCAAAGCCAATGTGAATTTTGTATTGCCAGCGGCGAATGAATACGCCGTAGGTACCGTGTTTTTTCCACAAAGTAACAATCAATTAAATTACTGCCAACAACTATTTGAAAAAGAAATAGCGCAACAAAACCTAGAAATACTAGGTTGGAGAACAGTTCCCGTAGACAGCAGCCACTTGGGAGAAATAGCCAAAGAGACCGAACCTGTAATCTTACACGTTTTTATCGGTAAAAATGGCGCCACATTAAGCGATTTGCAATTCAATGCCAAGTTATTTGCCGCCCGTAAAATAGCAGAGCATGCGATTTCAAAAAGTAAATTATCTCAAAAAGAGACGTTTTACCTTCCTAGTTTATCTACTAAAACACTTATCTATAAAGGACTTTTAATGCCAGAGGATATTGGACGCTATTATACAGACCTTCACAATCCTGCTTTAGTCACTCGTTTGGCATTGGTACATCAGCGTTTTTCTACCAATACCTTCCCTTCTTGGGATTTGGCCCAACCCTTTAGATATATGTGTCATAATGGGGAAATAAATACGCTAAGAGGAAACGTAAATCGGATGAATGCGCGTGAAGAACTCATGAAATCCGACTTGTTTGGAAAAGACATCGACAAGTTATTTCCAATTATCAATGCCGGAAAATCAGATTCCGCCTCGATGGATATGGCCGTAGAATTATTATTACTTACCGGACGTAGCTTGCCCGAAGTCATGATGATTCTAGTTCCTGAAGCTTGGGAAAAAGACACTTTAATGAAGGGTGATAAAAAAGCATTCTACGAATATAACTCCTGTATAATGGAGCCTTGGGACGGTCCTGCTTCCATCCCCTTTACCGATGGGAATTTTATTGGCGCACTCTTAGACAGAAATGGATTGAGACCTTCTAGATACACCGTTACCAAAGATGGCTATGTAATTATGTCTTCTGAAACGGGTGTGATAGAGATTGCCGATGAAAATATAGAACGACACGGACGGTTAGAACCTGGAAAAATATTCTTGGTAGACATGAATGCGGGGAAAATAATAAATGACGCTACCGTAAAACAAGAAATTATAAAAAAACATCCTTACCAACAATGGTTGGATAAAAACTTACTCTCTTTAAGTGACATAGAAAATACAGGAAATAAAACACCTCAGGAAGCTATAGACTTGCTCACACGACAGCGCGCTTTCGGATACACCATAGAAGAATTAACAAAACTTATAATCCCTATGAGTTTTAATGGAAAAGAAGCCATTGGATCTATGGGAAACGACACTCCTTTAGCGGTGCTTTCAGACCAGCCACAGCTATTGTACAATTACTTTAAGCAATTATTTGCACAGGTTACAAACCCGCCTTTAGACGGAATTAGAGAAAAAATAGTTACAGATACGAGTCTTACCATTGGTTCTGACTTTAATATTTTTGATTTAGACGATAGCCATTGTCAGAAGTTAAAAATAGAAAACCCAATTATTTCGAATCAAGATCTGGACAAGATTAAACATTTGGAACACGAAAATTTCAACTCATTTACCATTGCTGGTTTGTATAAAAAAGAGCAAGGATTAAACGGCTTAGAAAACAGCCTGGATGCGATTGTAAACGAGATAGAAAAAGCGGTGGACAATGGTGCAAACCTAATTCTATTATCGGACAGAGGCGTCAATAAAGAATACGCTCCTATCCCAATGTTACTCATGTGCTCATTTGTGAATGACCAACTCAAAAAACGCAATAAACGTTCTAAAGTAGGCATCATTATAGAATCGGCAGAGCCAAGAGAACCTCATCATTTCGCCTTGCTTTTCGGTTATGGAGCCAGCGCGATTAATCCGTATATGGTGAACGAGATTATCCGACAACAAATCAAAGAAAAACACATTGCAATAGATCCCACGGAGGCCATTCGGAATTTTAACGAAGCCATTGCCACAGGCATTCTAAAAATAATGAATAAAATTGGGATCTCTACCTTAAAATCCTACAGAGCCTCTCAAATATTTGAAATTTTAGGCTTAAAAAACACCTTCGTAAATAAATACTTCCCGAATACACCTTCCCGAATTGAAGGGATAGGATTGTACGAAGTAGAACGAGAAATTGACAAAAGACATGTGGAAGCATTCTCTACATCAGAAATCGCTGGAGGCTTGCCTTTAAAAATAGGAGGCGACTACAGATGGAGACGAAACGGAGAACAGCATCTATTCAACCCTACCACCGTTGCTAAATTACAACAGGCTGTACGTGAAAATAGTTTTTCAAAATACGAAGAATATACGGAGCAAATTAACAATCAAGCAACGCGTTTAATGACCATCCGTGGATTGTTTGAATTTGTAAACCACGACCCTATTCCTTTAGAAGAAGTAGAACCGTGGACCGCTATTGTAAAACGATTTAAAACAGGTGCCATGTCCTATGGATCTATCAGCCAGGAGGCACATGAAAATATAGCCATTGCGATGAATCGTATTGGTGGAAAAAGCAATTCTGGTGAAGGAGGAGAAAATACCAATCGCTTTCGGAAAGAGCTCAATGGAGACAGTAAAAACAGCGCCATCAAACAAGTGGCCAGTGGACGTTTTGGCGTTTCCAGTAATTACTTGACCAACGCCAAAGAGATTCAGATAAAAATGGCCCAAGGAGCCAAACCCGGTGAAGGAGGTCAATTGCCTGGAGAAAAAGTAGTGCCTTGGATTGCAGAAGTCCGAAACTGCACCCCTTATGTAGGATTAATTTCGCCACCACCACACCACGATATTTATTCCATTGAAGACTTATCACAATTGATTTTTGATTTAAAAAACGCAAACAGAGAGGCGCGTATCAATGTAAAACTAGTGTCTAAAGTAGGGGTTGGAACCATTGCTGCTGGAGTCGCTAAGGCCAAGGCCGATGTTATTTTAGTTTCCGGTTATGATGGAGGAACAGGGGCTTCGCCATTAACATCCTTACGGCACGCAGGACTCCCATGGGAATTAGGAATCGCAGAAACACAGCAAACCTTAGTGATGAATAAGCTGCGAAGCCGCATCGTTTTAGAATGTGATGGACAGTTAAAAACAGGAAGAGATGTTGCGATTGCCTGTTTATTAGGTGCGGAAGAATTTGGTTTCGCCACAGCACCACTCGTCGCATCGGGCTGTATTATGATGCGTGCTTGTCACTTAAACACCTGCCCCGTAGGAATTGCCACACAGGATCCTGAATTGCGTAAAAACTTTAAAGGAACTCCAGAACACGTGATTAACTTTATGTATTTTATTGCTAGAGAATTGCGGAAAATAATGGCGCAATTGGGCTTTAGAACCATTGACGAAATGGTAGGACAAGTGCAGAAGTTAGATACCAATAAAGCCATAGACCATTACAAAGCATCAGGCTTGGATTTATCGTCTATTTTATACCAACCAGAACACGATAGTGACGCGGATTTACGAAATACTTGCCAGCAAGATCATGACTTAGAAAATGTCTTGGATCAAAAAATAGTACGGATTGCACATCCTGCAATCTACCGAAAAGAAAAAATGGACTTGGATTTTACGATTAAAAATACGGACAGATCTGTAGGCGCAATCATCAGTAACGAAATCTCCAAAATATACGGCGAATTTGGATTGCCAGAAGACACCTTAAATTTGACATTTAAAGGTGCCGCTGGACAGAGTTTTGGAGCATTTGCCACCAAAGGACTGACCTTAAAAGTCAAAGGGACAACCAATGATTATTTAGGAAAAGGATTGTCGGGTGCCAAATTAATCATTCAAAAACCGGTAAAAACGACTTTTGAATCTCATAAAAATGTAATCACAGGAAATGTAACATTGTACGGAGCTATTTGCGGAGAAGCCTATATCAACGGAATAGCAGGAGAACGTTTTGCAGTTCGGAATTCGGGAGCCTTTGCTGTTGTAGAAGGAATTGGAGATCACGGATGTGAATATATGACCGGAGGATCAGTAATTGTCTTAGGAAAAACGGGTCGGAATTTTGCCGCTGGAATGAGTGGAGGAACTGCCTATATTTTTGACAAAGACGGTCACTTTAAAAACGGGCTTTGTAATATGGAATTGGTAGCCCTAGAAACACCGAGTAAAGAAGACTACGCTTTTGTAAAAAAAATGATAGAACGGCAGGTAGCTTACACGAATAGTGGCATTGCAAAATTCATACTTTCAGATTGGAAAACACAAGCAACGCACTTCGTAAAAGTGATACCTACAGCTTATAAAAAAGCCTTAGAATTACAAGAAAAGGAAAATGTACAACAAGAAAAAACGGCTTAATTATGGGAAAAACAACAGGATTTAAAGAATATGACAGAGAATTAGAAGGATATAAGCCCGTAGATGAACGTGTGACTCACTATAAGGAATTCACCATTCCACTTGAGAAAAAAGCCATAGAAGAACAAGGATCTAGATGTATGGATTGTGGCATTCCATTTTGTCATAGCGCATGTCCATTAGGCAACTTAATTCCTGATTTTAACGACATGGTACATCATGGCGAATGGGAAAAAGCACTACACATATTACATTCAACAAATAATTTTCCTGAATTTACAGGACGATTGTGCCCAGCACCTTGTGAACAAGCCTGTGTTCTAGGGATTATAAAACCACCCATTAGCATCGAAAATCTCGAGAAAAACATCGTAGAGATTGGTTTTAAAAACGGATGGATAAACCCTGCAAAACCATTAATATCAACAGGGAAATCAGTCGCCATTATTGGCTCTGGCCCTTCAGGACTCGCCGCTGCACAGCAATTAAACCGTGCTGGACATAAGGTCACTGTTTTTGAAAGAGATGATAAAGTAGGTGGATTATTACGCTATGGAATCCCTAATTTCAAATTAGAAAAAGAGGTAATAGACCGTAGAGTCGCCATTTTAGAAGCCGAAGGTATTGTCTTTAAAACAGCTACCGAGGTCGGGAAAAATTACGCCCTCAAAAAATTAGATGCTTTTGATGCCATACTCCTTTGTGGAGGCGCTACCAAAACACGAAGCCTCCCGATAAAAGGGATCGAAATCCCAGGAGTCGAACAAGCGATGCCCTTTTTAAAACAACAAAACAAACGCAATGCAGGCATTCTCTTTGACGCAAGCGATATTTTAGCCACAGATAAAAACGTGATTGTGATTGGTGGTGGTGATACAGGATCGGATTGTATCGGAACTTCCAACCGACAAGGCGCTAAAAATGTGACGAATTTTGAAATTATGCCAAAACCACCCGGCGACAGAGCGGAGACAACACCATGGCCTTTTTGGCCTTTGCAACTAAAAACCTCAACATCTCACGAGGAAGGTTGTGACAGAAATTGGTTGATTTCTACCAAGTCTTTTAATGCCGATGTCCAAGGAAAATTAGAAAGTTTAACCACTATAAATGTGGCTTGGAAATTCAAAAAAGGAGGACGTCCACAATTAGTAGAAATAGAAGGAACAGAAAAAACATGGCCCTGTGAATTGGTGCTACTAGCCCTCGGATTTACGGGACCTGAAGCCACTTTAGCCGAGAAATTCGGTATAGAAACAGGCCCAAGATCCAATTATAAAGCCCGTAATTATCAAACAAACAAAGCTCACATTTTTGTAGCAGGAGACATGAGAAGAGGACAATCTTTAATCGTGTGGGCTATTTCTGAAGGACGCGAAGCCGCAAGGTCTATAGACACCTATTTAATGGGAAGTAGTTCCTTACCAACGAAAGGAGAGGGAGATTTACCTGCGATGTAAACGAGTAAGTCCTCCCAAAATTTAAGAAAAAAAGGCATCCTATAACGTTTTAACCGTCTGCATAAGTAAACTAAAACTTAGACAAACAGCGCTTTAAACATGATAAATGTCATAATTAAGGTAATTTCATACCTCTAACTTAGAGATCAATCTAAAATTATCAAATCATGAGGGAAATTATAATAGCTATGATCCTAATAGCGACCATCATTTCGTGTAAAACGGATAAAAAAGAAGTAGAAAAAGCAGGCATTCCTACAGCAAAAACCACAGAAGTAACAAGTATTAACATTGACGATTTTGACCTAAAAGCAGGAGATTTTGTAAACCAAGAAATAGCATTAACAGGTATCGTGGACCATGTATGTAAACATGGAGGAAAAAAATTATTACTTGTAAGCGATGGGGCAAAAATTCACGTAACTTCAGAAGAACGCTTTGACGACAAATTAATAGGAAGTGAAATCACACTTTCCGGAATCGTAAAAGAAGAAAGAATAGATGAAGCTTACTGTTTAAAAATGGAAAATGACAATATTAAAAATCATTCTGAAGGCAAATACAACAATGATGATTTTAAGAAAAAAAAGAAACACATAGAAGAATACAGAGATGAAATGAAGCAGAAAAATGTAGATCATCTCTCTAATTATTCCTTGCAATACGTTTCACATAACGAAACAAAATAAAGAATTGTGTTAAAAAAAATACGCAAATGGAGTCGAATTCTCCACAGAGATTTCGGCTTCTTTTTTATTGGAACCACTTTAACTTATGCTATCTCTGGAATCGCTCTAAATCACATGAGCGACTGGAACCCAAACTACTCAATAGAAACACATAACTTTACAAGTACTATCTCATTAAAAAAAACAACTTTTGTAAAAAATAATATTTTACAATTATTAGACGAGATAGATGACAGAAATAATTACAAGAAACATTATTATCCAAAACCTGATCAACTTAAAATATTTTTAGCGGGAGGATCCTCTATCATAATAAACACTACTAATGGTAAAGGAATGGCTGAATACTTAAAAAAACGCCCCCTATTTTACCAAAGTAATTATTTACATTATAATCCTACTAGAGCTTGGACATGGTTTTCAGATGCATTTGCAATTGCCTTAATTATGTTTGCGCTTAGCTCCTTATTTATGATCAAAGGGAAAAAAGGAATTTTAGGAAGAGGAGGAATATATGCCTTACTTGGAATTATTATCCCTATCCTATTTCTAATAATTTAGAAATTCTTATTTTTCAGCTAATAAAAAACAGAATTAACAATATACGAGACTCGTATATTCTTTTTATCAAAACAACTATACAATCTCAATATTTCTACTAGCCTTGATTTTTTTTTAGTAACTTTCTAAGATGCAATACATTTAACATCAAAGACACTATGAAAAACAGAAAATTATTAATGATTCCAGGCCCCATAGAATTCGAGCCATCGGTATTGCGAATTTTGGGTGCTCCTACGACAAGTCACGTCGCCGCAAACTTTATAAAATCGTTTGGTCATTGTATTAAAATGATGCGAGACGTATGGATCAGTCCAAAAGGACAGCCTTTTATCGTCGCTGGATCAGGAACATTGGCCATGGACATGGCGGCATGTAATTTAGTGGAGCCTGGCGATAAAGTACTGGTGATTTCTACTGGGTATTTCGGAGACCGATATGCGACTATCTTAGAACGATATGGCGCTGAAGTTACTGTTTTAGAAGCCCCTTTCGGAAAGACAATTTGTACAGAAACAATCGATAAAACATTGGAAGATGGCGATTTTAAAATCCTAACTTTTACACATGTTGATACTTCTACCGGAATCCTAGTCGCTCCTAAAGCGATCGGCGCTCTTGGAAAAAAACACCGTGTTTTGACTATTTTAGATGGTGTCTGTTCAGTCGCTGGAGAAGAAATACTGCAAGACGCGTGGAATATAGACGTGGTACTCACCGCTTCCCAAAAAGCAATAGGTGTTCCTCCTGGCCTCGCCTTATTAATGGTTTCAGAAAAGGCAATGCAGGTCTTTAAAACTAGAAAAACACCGGTTTTAAATTATTATGGTGACTTTGCGAATTGGCTTCCTATTATGAAGGCTTATGAAAATGAGACCCCTTCGTATTTCGGGACGCCCCCTGTGAATTTAATCATGGCGCTGGAAGAGAGTTTGAAGTTAATAGTAGCGGAAGGCATGGAACAACGATTTGCAAGACATCAACAAATAGCCTCCGCTTTTAGAGAAGCCATGCAATGTATCGGATTGACTATTTTCCCAAACTCCAATGACATTGCAGCCAATACACTCACCGCCGTTTATTATCCGAAAAATATATCGGCTGGAGACTTCTTAGGAGCAGTCAAAGAATCAGACATCATTTTAGCTGGAGGCTTATTAGCAAGTCATAAAACGGAATACTTTAGAGTGGGACACATGGGAATCGTCAACCAATCCGATATTATAGCCACTATTGCAGGTATTGAAAAAGCCTTAAAAAAATGTGGACATTCCTTTAATTTAGGAGATGGGCTTAGCAAAGCACTTGCTATTTTAAGTGAACAAGGATAGGATAGATATCGGAAACAAGAGACAAGAGACAAGACATAGGACTTCTTGACATTTCTGAAATTGATGTAGGAAACAGGAGACAAGACTTAGGACTTCTTGACATTAGTTCACAAAAAAGCCTAAGATTTCATAAATCTTAGGCTTTATATATGTAGTCCTGTATCCTGTAATCCCTTTTCACGGGAATAATGCGTTCTATGCGACTCCTATCAGCAAGAAAAACGCTATTTAAAACGATGCTTTTGCTCCGTTATGAATCAACATACAGTCTAGTAAAACCATGGCAGACAAGGCTTCCACAATTGGGACCGCTCTTGGCACTACGCAGGGATCGTGACGGCCTTTACCCATCATTTTTACGAGTTCTCCTTTTGAATTGATCGTCTCTTGTTCTTTCATAATAGTAGCTACGGGTTTGAAGGCGACTCTAAAATAGATATCCATTCCGTTAGAGATCCCACCTTGTATTCCACCAGACAGATTGGTCTGTGTAGAACCATCCGCGTTGAAAATATCATTGTGTTCGCTTCCTTTCATTTTAGCGCCACAAAACCCACTTCCATATTCAAAACCTTTGACCGCATTTATGGACAACATAGCTTTTCCTAACTGCGCATGTAATTTGTCAAAAACAGGTTCTCCGAGTCCTAAAGGTACATTTTTAAGGACACAAGTAACGGTTCCACCAATAGTATCACCGTCTTTTCTAACAGCATCAATCTTTGCGATCATTTGAGTAGCAATTGCCGCATCTGGACAACGTACAATATTATTTTCTGTTTGGCTAAAATCAAGGTCTTGGTAGGGTTTTTCTAAAAACAAATCCCCCACAGATGAGGTATAAGCATTGATATCAATCGATTTTATAACTTGCTTCGCAATTGCGCCTGCAACTACCCAGTTTACGGTTTCACGTGCAGAAGTACGCCCTCCTCCACGATAATCGCGATGTCCGTATTTCTTATCATAGGTGAAATCGGCATGAGATGGACGGTACACATCTTTAATATGATTGTAATCTTTGGATTTTTGATTGGCATTTCTAATGATAAAACCAATAGAAGTCCCTGTTGTCTTTCCTTCGAAAATTCCAGATAAAAACTCCACTTCATCGGGTTCCTTTCGTTGGGTTACAATTTTAGATTGCCCGGGCTTACGCCTGTTTAATTCCAATTGTATTTGGTCAAAATCAATCTCAATCCCTGCGGGACATCCATCAATCACTCCGCCTAAAGCTGGACCATGTGATTCACCGAAAGTAGTAAGTGTAAATATCTTTCCTATTGTATTTGCCATCTGTCTAATAAATGCATTAATTCAGAACAAATGTAAACAATGTTGATTTTATAACTCAATTTTAAACCACGAATTAAAAAAAATGCCCTAAAACTCAAGATCGATACACAAATACGCAGTCAAAGCCCCTATTTTTTCGAATTTGATGATTCCCTCCACAACTACGGAATCCGAGCATCCCCTTAGCTCCCCTTAAAATGACACTTTAGAAAAACCATAATTTAATGGCCATGGCAAACACCATTACAATTAGGAACACCTTCACTATTTGGTCTCCTTTTTTAACCGCATACCTACTCGCTAGCCACGCACCCGTACCATTTCCTATGGACATGGTAATTCCATATTTCCAATTGATCTTGTCATTATACGCAAAAATGGCCACCGTCAATGCCATATAGACCAAGACCACAAACATTTTTACAGCATTGCTTTTCACCAAGGTAAACTGATTTACATTCGAGAGAATTAATAAAATAAGAAAGCCTACACCTGCCTGAATAAACCCTCCATAAATACCTATAAAAAAGAATAAAAAAACGGACCACCACTTACGCTTCTTTGTCAAAGGGATTTCAGCCATCAATTTCTTCTTCGGAATTAACATATATATCACAACCAAGACCATGACCACTGCCAATATTCTATTAAAAACCTCCCCTTTTATGTCCACTGCGATTTGTGCGCCAATCATCGCACCAAATAAAGCAGCGAGCGCCGCCCACTTCCCAAAGGTAAAAAAATCAATCCCCTTGCTTTTGAATCCTGCAACTCCAAAGGTATTTTGAATTAAAATAGCCACTCTATTGGTTCCATTTGCTACTGCAGGCGGTAATCCTAAAAATATTAACAGCGGTAAAGAGATTAAAGAGCCACCTCCAGCAAGGGTATTTATGACCCCGACAAACAAGCCAACCGACACTAACAATATAATTTCCAGCACACTATCCATATTCCTTAATTTTAATCCTATTTGAGAGGATAAAAGTAAAAAAACTAATGACAAAAAAAACATTAAAAAAAATAAAAAACACAGCGCTATATCCAAAAAAGGACTTATATTTGCAACCGCTAACAGGAAACTGTAAGACACTCGGGAGAATTGGCAGAGTGGTCGAATGCGGCAGTCTTGAAAACTGTTGAGGGTCACACCTCCGGGGGTTCGAATCCCTCATTCTCCGCTTAAAACCTCACAATCTATTGATTGTGAGGTTTTTATCTTTTATAACACTTATAAATAGAATGATTCATTTTTTATAACTTACCTTAGAGAAAATGAATTGAAACAAGAATAAAAATCCGTCAAGCAACAAAATAACGTTTGACAACAAATTACATTAAGAAATACCAAGATCATGAACAACGATAGCATCAGCAAAATAAACGAAATCATTTCAAAGTACTTTGAGGAGCATGACACCGACTGGATTCCAGCCAAAGATTTAATGCCAGCTTTAATACAAGGAGGAATTTTCAACAAAGACAACAAAAAAGGATTGCCTTTAAGAAAACTCTTACGTTCTTTAGACAAGAACAATACCTTGGATCAAATTCCATGTGTACATGCAGAACGCAACGAAAAAACCATCTATTGGTACATCGTAAAAGAAGGCGCTGCTTACACTCCTACAAATGCGATACCAACCATCACCAATAGACAAAAAGCATTAAACGCTATTGAAAATAGTGATGAGACTTTTGTTTTAAACTTATGTGATGAAATCCTAAATCAAACAGCCGTTCGTAAATTTACCTTCGACTTTTTATTAGGAGACATGCACAAGAATAGCAAGTCTAGAACTAAATTACCTATTGACGCCTATTATAAAGAATTAAAATTAGCCATCGAATTTGAAGGTTATTTTAAGGAAGAAGTAGCAAAAGAAGGTTTTTTAGACAGCACAAGAGCTTCAAAAATCGATATTTACAAACAACGTAAAAAAGATTACTTAGAAAAAAAGGAAATCAAGTTGATCACCATCAATTACAAGTCATTTGACTGCGACGAAAACGGCGCTATTGATAGAGAAGCAACTAATATTCCATTGATTTTAAACGGAAAATTAAGAGATTTTAAATCTTAACTTACAGCGACTCAAACCAATAAAAAATAGTGTAAAAATTGTTTTAAAAAGGTAGCTGAGAATAGAAAAAAGCGTCTATATTTGCACTCGCAAGACGCTTTGGAGAAATGGCAGAGTGGTCGAATGCGGCAGTCTTGAAAACTGTTGAGGGTCATACCT
>JAESRX010000001.1 GCA_016764435.1 Flavobacteriaceae bacterium
TAAAACAGAAACAGATTTTAAGGACAAAACACCCAAGAAAAAAATTTAGTTTGGAGGAAATTATGTAGTTCTCTGAATAACGGATAACTATTTATTATGAGAGTTCTAACTGCTAATTATTGGGAAGCTTTTGTTGAGAAGCATGACAATGACACATCTCATTTTAATGGTAAGTTGTTCGAAGAACTTGTTAGAGACCTGTTAAAAGTTTATTTTAATGGTGAATGGAACCCAACTTCTATAACATGGGATGGTGGAAAAGATTTTGTGAATAGGTCAATTCCTGGTACTAAATCATGGGCAGAATGCAAGATGTATAAGAAGCCCATTTCATTAAATGCAGTTAGTAATACATTGGTAATGGCAATAAATGAGCAGAATGTTAATAGTTTGCTCATTTTTTCATACAGTCCGATTAATAAAAATACAAAGTCTCATCTAGCTAGTTTTTCCCATAATTCAGACATTAGTATTCAGACATTTGATGATGAAACACTTGAGTCACTAATATTGTCATGTAAAAGTATTTGCGAAAAATATTTTAATCAATGCAACGATTACGATTTACATGAAACAAGGGAAGGTCTTGAAATAGTATCAATATGTAGTACAGATGTAGATGTAGATTACTCTCAAATCTCATGCATAGAAGGAAATCTAAAAAAAAGAACCCCTAAAATACCTGTAAATACTCCTTGCTTATATGAGATTTACATACGTTCGAAAGAAGCTTTCAAGCAAATATCAGTTAAAATTGATTTAACAACATTAATCGCTTCTTCTCAGCAATTAGGATTACTAAATATGAACAAATTAGTTCTTGATAAAAACAACTGCATTGTTCAAAACATTCTTCCATGTCAAATAAGTAGCACCAAAATTTTCTTTGCACCCAAGGTGGTTGGAAGGATAATTTTCCCAATTGTTGAAACAGCATATAATGGAAATGTTGTAAAACTTCCTGCTTATGAAATAGACGTAACAAGATTAACAAGACCTTCCTTAATTGGAAGTTCTGTAATAAGAGAACTAAATAAATTCAATGAGGCAATTTCGACGAATAATAAAATATTTAATGCTGTCATTAGTGGGAAAAGTGGGGTTGGAAAAACAAGATTCATTGAAGAAGCAGAGCTAAGACTTTTATCCCAAAATTTCATAGTAGTAAAATTAGATGGTCGTTTTAATCAATGTAAAGACTTTAGTGCTTTTTCAACTTCCTTAATTTCTCAAATATGGAGATTACCAAACTCTGAGTTGCTATTAGGAGAAGAGGTGAATATTATAAATAGGAGTACCTTTAATAATACTTTATTTGATAGAATTTATTCTATCATTTATAGAAATAAACAAAAAACTTTATCATCAGAAGATGATATAAAAGAAACGCTAGACCTTGTTTCAACGGGTCTTGTGAGACAGCGTATTGCTTTATTGTTGGATAATGTTCAGAGTTTAGATAGTTTTTCAATTAAAATGCTATCAAAACTCACTGATAATCTTAGAGGAACGCCTGGACAAAGTGTTATAACTTTTTCCTTTAATGAAGATGAACTAGTTTATTCAACCGAGGCAACATTATTATTACATCAACTAAAAAAAACAAGCTTAATATCTGACTCTAGGAGTTTACAATATATTAGAATACTAGAGTTCTCAAGAAATGATGTTGAAATGTTTCTTGATACAATTTGTGGAACAATGGATGATAATATTTCATTTACAGAGCATTATCCAAATTTAACAAATCTTATTTATGAAAGTGTTCTATCAAGACCTTTTGATCTGTATCAGCTTTTTTTGGCAGCACAGGATGATAATCTAAAAATTGCCTATGTAAGTAATGGTTTTTTCTTTGTCCAAAAGTTAGAAAAATTCCATTCTTTAATTAAAAATGTAAATAAGAAGACAGAAAAAATTCTTGAAATTAGGTTGTTGAATTTGATGGGCAATGAAAATGCCCTAAAAGTAATTTTAGCACTAGCTTATATAGGAGAATCTGACAATAATATAATCCAACAAATTACCGAAAGCAAAAAGCATTCAATCAATTACCTAATAAGAGGAGGTTGGATTAAAGATATTGGAGGAAACAGATTAGATTTCTTTCATCCAAGTATTGAACGGTATATTATTAAAACTTTAAATGGAAATATTGCCGACAGATTATTTTATAATGAGATAAAAAAGAAAATAGAGAAAGGAATAGTTAAGGTATCCTATGACAGACTATTTCCGTTAGCTCTATTTTCTATTGCTGAAAATAAAACTGATATACTTGCAATAAAGGCTATTAGTCAAATAAAAGAAATGCATAACTCTTCTATAACAGCAAGAACAGCGTTCTTCTCGCAGGAAGTCTTTAATTTTATCATTTCAACTCAGGTCCTTTTACCTCAAGTATATTTAGATTGTGTACAAACAATCTGCAAATTATCTTCAGAAGGCAATATTGAAGATTTTACAGGGAAGCTACTGACATTTAAGCAAAAACTATTTTCTTTTACTCCAACTACAGATAAGGAAGCATTGGATTTTTTTAAAATATCCCGTCAATATGCGAGTTACTCTAGTTCATTAGGAAGACCACAAATAGGAGATAGAATGCTTATTGAAGAGTTAGAGTATTTAGATAAACTTCCTGATTCTATTTTACAAGACACTAAAAAACGAATTCGAGTTAATTTACTTAATAGGCGTTGTGTATGTTTGAAAGATATGGGAGCCATAGACGAGGCAACTAAAGTAGGTCATGAAGCATTGAATATTGCTTCTGAATCTGGATTTAAAAGTTTTGTATGTCTATCCTATATGGATTTAAGTGCAATTTATAAGAATAAAAAACAAGATTTACCTTGTTACATGAAATATCTGAATCAAGCAATTTCATATTATCACAAGCACAAGTCCGAGATTGATATTGAAGAGCCAAGTATAGAATTGTCCTGTATTGAGAATGAGGCTAAAATTAAAGGTCTGACTAATGATTATAATGCATCTATTCTACTTGCAGACGAACTTATTTCTAAGTCAAAAGAAATAAATGATATATACTATTTATTAAGAGGGCTTATTACTAAAGCAATCTTTATGGCAAGATTAGAATTGGGTAAAGAAAATGCAAATGATTATAAATTGGATCTAATTCAAAAGGTTACAAATGAAATAGAAGATATATCAATTACTGCCAAGTACGATAAATTCTATATAAAGGCTCTTCATTTGCATGCAATTTTATCAAGTATAAATAAATCCAATTTAAGAGCGAAAGATTTTTACATTTCTGCTTTGTATAAATTAAAAGAAATGCAAGCATTTGACAGATATATTCAACCTTCAAACCTTGCTTTAATTTATGATGCGATTATTTTTTGGAAATCAACAATGCCTAACGAAAAATTCCCATTATCAAAATCTTTCTTTTACAAATATAAAATAGAATCAATTTATTCCGAATTGGAGTATAACGACCACGTAAAGTCTAATATGTTGTTTGCAAATAAAACCTATAATTTTCCATTTCCATAATCTTATATTAGTACCTCTGATATTGGTAGAATATTAGCATTACGGTCTATCACAATATCAAGATTTGAACGTCTTCGTTTTTCCCACCAAAAAAAGTTTTCTTTAACTCCTATAAATCGGTCAACAAAATATAATATTGGTACTCCTAAACTCATTAGGTCATAGCCTAGAGTCTCAAAAAGCTGGTTATTATTCTCATCTCTACTCCCAGAACTTTGAGTAATTCTATCATAAGAATTAATTCCAACGCTTAATGCTATCTCTTCATACCATTCTGGGTAAACTACATTCATCATATTACAAAAAAAGTATTTCTTAAAACCACCATATTTTTTATTGTAATACAATGCTGATTTTTGATAGTATGAAGACATATCAGACTCTATAACATCTGCATTTTTTTTCATAAACACACCTTTCACATCTGCCTTTAAAAAGCTTTTCTTATAATTTCGATTTAGCATTGCATTATCTCCTCCAAAATGATACGCAATAGCATTAGATGCAGCGCCTACTTTTTTACCCATAGCTTTAATTCTTAGGCATAAATCCAAGTCAGTATAGAGTGTGCCAAATTTTTCATCAAATCCGCCAATTCTTTGAAATTCATACTTCTTCATCATGAATCCTCCTGTGCATATCATTTGAGCAACATTGTCTTTCATTACTAGCTCATGATTCATTGGAAGATCCATAAATGGATGTCCTAAATTAAAATCTGAATATGCAATGCCAAAATCCTGAACAGCAGAATTATTGGTGTTAATTACCTTACAACTTACAGCGGCAATTAAAGGATTACTATCATATAGTTTCCACAAACTATCAATCCAATTTGGAAAAAAAACCAAGTCATGGTCAGATAAAATTACATACTCATTTGAAGCTTCGTTAATACCAATATTGGCAGCTTTTCCATGTCCCAAATCTTCATTAAAGTGCAAATACCTAACCCTTTCCTTAAATAAATCAACATTATGGTAAAACTCATTTTTATTATTAACTACAACTATTATTTCATCTTTCTCCCTTGCTGTCCTAATGATACTCTCTAAACAAACTTTTAGAAAGGATTCTCCACTATGATATAATACGATGATTGAAAAGGCGTTTGGTATATCCATAATTCGTTTATTTTAAAAAGTATATCAATGCTTTTATTTTTTCGTTAGTAAACCTCTTGGAAGGCTTCTGTACAACTTGAATAAGGAAGAAATAAGTATAATAGAGTTTTATTTTTGTTGAACTTTCCTTTTTGGTTTGTTTCCAGTATAAATCCATTATCACATGGTATATCATATTTGCCTTTTTGGTTACGGAAAACAACAGTCTTTTTCTTAATCCATGAATTTTTTTTTGAATTCGTTGCATCCCTTCTACGCAATGAAAAATATTTGGACAATCAATGTCTGTTGTAAGAGAATTTGGTCTAATTAGATAATAGTAAAGGCTTTTATCAACGCAAGAGCACCTAGGTCTTTTTAAAAACAGATCACAAATAAACTCAATATCACAACCATATCTATTCGCTTCATTAAACCTAATATTGTGCTTTGTTAGAAATTCTTTTCGGTAAATGGCTCCAACAAAAGAAAAATGGTTTTTTGCTGTCATATATTGATTTATGATATCATCAGAGTTAGCTAGGTATTTTCTTGTATTAACATATATAATATTTCTGTTATTTACCGAATCAATAATGTCAAATCCGCAATAAATAAAATCATATTGATCATATATTTTTTGATATAGTTGAAATAAATAATCAGAAGATATTGTATCATCAGAATCCACCATGCAAATGAATTTACCATTAGCATTTTCTATTCCAATATTCAAAGAAGCAGCTTGTCCTATATTAGTTTTATTCTCAAAATACTTTACAGGGATGCCTTTGTTTGATATAATAAAATCTGAAATAATAACTTTGGTGCTGTCTATCGATGCATCATTGATAATTATTAATTCAAAATCATCATAAGTTTGAATAGATATGCTATCAAGACAAATTGATAAATATTTTTCACTATTATATGCTGGAATTATAATACTTACTTTTGGATTTACATGGAGCATAATAAATAGTTATCCGTTATTCAGAGAACTACATAATTTCCTCCAAACTAAATTTTTTTCTTGGGTGTTTTGTCCTTAAAATCTGTTTCTGTTTTACCTGACTCACGTGTGTGTAGATTTGGGTCGTCATAATGGAACTATGTCCTAGAAGATGCTGTATATAAATCAAACCAACACCTTCTTCTAACAATAAGGTTGCAAAAGTATGTCGAAAAGTATGTGGCGTAATTTTTTTATTGAGACCACTTATTAGTGTATATTTTCGAATCATTAACCGAACCGACTGATCAGAGATAGGCATGTTCAGTCTGTTATTAAAAAAATATCCATTCTGCAATATTGCAGCTTTAAATAGCTTATTATATTCCTGCAATGCATGCTTTGTTTCCTTGTTACAAATCTGGACAATACGTTCTTTATCACCTTTGCCTTTAATGATTATTGAACTAAAATTAGATCCAATATTATTATATTTCAGATTACATAATTCAGAAACACGTATCCCAGTAGCAAAAAGTAATTCCAGAACAGCCATATCCCGAACAATGGCTTTGTAGGTATAAGATTCTTTTGATAAAAAGCTATCTCGAATTTGGGAAACAGTTTTGAAAATAACTTTAACATCGGAGATATTAAGAACACATGGGAGCTTTTTAGATTCTTTAATTTGAATACGCATTTTACGGAATGGATTAATTAGAATCTCATCTTCAAATTCAAGGAAATTAAATAAAGCTTTAAGTGTTGCAATCTTTCGTTTTATGGTTTTGGGTTTCTTAGTCGAAATAAATTGTAGAAACGATTTCAATGTGACTTTATCTATTTCATTAAATTTATTTGAGAACTTCTCTAAGGTCAAAAACGAATCAAACTGGTTAATGTCAGAAGAGTAAGCTTTAATTGTTTTAGTACTTAATCCCTTCTCAAATTTGCAATGTAAAATAAAGCTCTCTTTAGCTTCAATTAATGTGTTCATAGTATCTATTTTAAATTGAATCGGTAAAGGAAATAATAAATTGAATGATGTTTCTGACATCTTAAAATAGATGTAAATACAGGAGGTGTATCACTAAAACATAAAGCATATGTACGTGGCCAAGAAGCAATTCATTATTGGGTTTTATTCTCTTTTTTGGCTTATTCCCCTATAAAATTGGAAATTCCACTAAATAGATTTGCTACCTGAATGATCGAGATAAACACAATTTAAGAACCAGTCTTTAAATTCTCAGCCAGAAGCAGGAATATCAAGCAAAGTTTGGAAAGCCTGTTCAGCATTTGAATCAGATGGAGAAGGGAATCCAATTCGTTATCCAATTTGTCTTTCTAAATTTAATGAGAAGCCTAAATTTTTACAATATTGAGAAGAAGTTAAAAATTCAAATCCAACCAGAAGAAGAGTCTCAAAAAATGAATAAAAGGTTAAAATCAAAATTCATTAAAGAATTGATCTGGCAATTTCAAATTAAGGATTTGGAGAAAGGGGAGAAGAAATAATAAAATTTGAAAAAAGAATAATGGGAAAAGAGACTAAACAAGTAGACTCTTGAAAAATCCAATTGAATTGTTTGTTATGAGAGTACCACTAGGAATTAATTCCCTTCAAGTAATAATAGTAGGTAGCAGGGCAATGATAATACTGTTTTTATTATCTACTTGAAATATAAATCTCCAACTATTTTGTTAACTTTGAATGTGCCTTTTACATGATAATATAATCATGAAAGATGTGGGCAGATAACAAATATAATCCTGACATATATTATGAGAGGAAAAACAATTCAGGTATTCCTAACCGATGGGTCCCCACGTGGCATTAAGTTAGCCGAAATAACGAGTAATATAGAGCAAGCTATTTTCATTCCTCGCAGTAAAATGAATGAGGCTACCAATAGAACTGAAGTTTCACGCCCGGGCATTTACTTCCTTTTTGGGAATAATGGAGAGAATTCTAAACCATTGGTATACATCGGTCAGTCACGTAATTGTTTGGAACGAATTAAAACCCACGATCAAAAGAAAGATTTTTGGAATTATGCGGTATTAATAATCTCAAAAACGGAAAGTTTTACACAAACTCATATTGAATACCTTGAAGAATTAGCAATAGCGAAAGCAACTGAAGCGAATCGCTATGCCTTGGATAATGCAATCAATCCACGTAAGTTTAAAGTACCCGAAACTTTAGAAGCTGATTTGCTCGACAATTTTGATACGATTAAGATTTTGCTTTCCACATTAGGATTTTCATTATTTGACACGATAGGCAAAGAGAACAAATCCATAGACATACTTTATTGCAAGGGTAAAGAAGCACTTGCTGAAGGTGAGTATAAGGAAGATGGCTTTGTCGTTTTTAAAGGCTCTAAAGCAAATAAAGCTTTAACACCAACATGCAATTCTACTATCCGAAATCTGAGGTCAAAATTAATCGAAAGTGAAATCTTAATTGAAAACGGCTCTGTTTATGTATTTCAGGATGATTATATGTTTGGCTCTCCTAGTTCTGCTGCAGCTCAAGTTTTAGCACGAAATACAAACGGCTGGATGGAGTGGAAAGACAAATTGGGAAAAACTTTGGATGAATTAAAAAGAAAATAAGATGGATATTGAACAACTACAAGCTTTTCTTGATACTGCAGACATCCCTAAAATAAAGTCTAAGCCCAAAACCTTCCTTGGGATAGCCAAGCAGCCTCATTACGAGAATGTTTTGTCGAACATTTATGCCTTTTATTTAAACAAGAGTGAAGAACATGGTTTCAAGGATTTGTTTATTATAAGCCTCTTAGAGATAATAAAAAGGAAGACTTCAATAAATGATATTCATTGCAAATATTTCAAAATAAGAACAGAATACCCTACAGATAAAGGAGGTAGGATCGATTTGTTAATTCGAAATGATTCAGAGGCAATTATCATCGAAAACAAAGTTTACCATTTTCTAAATAATGATTTAAACGATTATTGGAATACAATTAGAGTGAATAACAAAATAGGTATTGTCTTATCTCTTAGGAAAATTCCATATACTGGACATGATAATTTTATTAACATCACTCATCTGGAATTGATGGAAGAGGTGATTGGTAATTTGAATATTTACAAAGAACAAGCTTCATCCAAATATTTGGTATTCCTGGAAGATCTATATCAAAACATTAAGAATTTAAGTTTGAGTCATATGAAAGTAGAGGAATTAGAACTATTTCAGGATAATAAAGAGAAAATTAATCAATTGGTGGAATACCGAAAGAATATTCAAATTCATGTTGAAGATGAGGTTGCCAAAGCATGTAAAGAATTAGGTGGTAATTTAAAATTGGTCAAACCTAAAGATAAAAACCGAAGTAAAAGATTGAGATATATGCTTTCTCCAAATCAGAAAGATCTTGTAATCACGGTAGTTTATGGAGAATTGCTTAATGAGGCAGGGGGCAAATTACATCTAATTGTGGAGTTGAGAAATAGACTGTTGGAAAACCGCGAACAATACCGAAATATTCAATTCCCACTGGATGCGGAAGCAGTAAGAAGTGATGATTTCTTTAAAATTAAAAATCAAAATTACGAACATTTTGCAAGCAAATCGTACGATTTGGAATTGGAAAATTTCCATGATTTAAACTTATTTATCGTAAGTAAACTCAAGGAAGATGGTTTGTACTCGGTATATACACATTTGAATAGCTATATAAAGGAAAACAGGAAAGGAAAAAGAAATCTCCAATCCGTCGAACAATAAGATCAGATGTTAACTACATTTGTCTACTGAATCAAAGTAAAATCAACATATGACATCACAAGAAGAACAAAAATTCTTAAAAGATTTAGATAAAAAGCTTTGGACAGCAGCTGATAAACTGCGTTCAACACTTTCAGCCGCCGAGTACAAACATGCCGTACTGGGGTTAATTTTTGTAAAATACGTAAGTGACGCTTTCCAAAAACGAAGAACGGCTTTAGAGGAACATCTAAAAGACCAACAGCACGATTATTACTTACCTCGCGAGGATTTTGGTTCTGACGAAGAATATCATGCGGAAATAAATGTAGAACTTGAAGTTCGTGACTATTACACCGAGAAAAATGTATTCTGGGTACCCGAACGGGCACGTTGGAGCAATCTTCAGGACAATGCCAAATTACCTGCTGGTTCAGAATTATCATGGTTAGTAAAAAATAACAAAGGCGAAGAAGTTCCCGAGAAATTAAAATCTGTTGGTATTTTAATTGACAATGCACTATCAGCTATCGAAAAGGATAACCCAAAGTTAAAAGGTATCCTTAATAAAACCTATGCACGTCTTAACTTGGATGATGACAAATTGGGGGATCTAATCTCTCTTATAGGTAGCATTAAACTTGATCATCCTACCCTAGAATCAAAAGATATACTAGGTCATGTTTATGAGTATTTTTTAGGGCAATTTGCCAGTGCCGAAGGAAAAAAGGGAGGGCAATTCTATACCCCAAAATCCATTGTAAGTTTAATTGTTGAAATGCTCGAACCCTACAAAGGGCGTGTTTACGACCCTGCTATGGGTTCTGGTGGTTTCTTTGTGCAAAGTGAGAAATTTATTAAAGCCAAAGCAGGTAAAATCGATAATATTTCGGTTTACGGACAGGAATACAACCACACCACCTGGCAATTGGCAGCCATGAACATGGCCATACGGGGCATCGACTTTAACTTTGGAAACCAACCTGCCGATACCTTGAACAACGATTTGCACCCCGACTTGCGTGCCGATTATATTATGGCAAATCCACCTTTTAACATGAAGGAATGGTGGACAAAGAAATTGGAGAACGATGTACGTTGGAAATACGGAACACCACCCGAGAATAACGCCAACTTTGGCTGGTTACAGCACATGCTACATCATTTAAGTCCAAGTGGTTCTTTGGCACTTTTGTTAGCCAATGGTTCTATGAGCTCCAATACCAATAGCGAAGGTGAAATACGCAAGCGAATTATTGAGGACGACCGCATAGAATGCATGGTTGCCTTACCTGGGCAATTGTTTACCAATACACAAATACCAGCCTGTATTTGGTTCTTAACCAAAACCAAAGAGGCAAAAGATAAAAAACGAGCACGACAAGGCGAAGTCCTTTTTATCGATGCCCGCGAAAAAGGATATATGAAAGATCGTGTATTGCGAGACTTCACTCTTGAAGACATTAATGACATTACCGACACCTTCCATAAATGGCAAGGCAGCTCCCTGAGCGGAGTCGAAGGGGCGGATAAATATGAAGACATTCCCGGTTTCTGCAAATCAACAACTATAGAAGGTATCCAAAAGAATGACTATATATTAACTCCTGGGCGTTATGTGGGTTCTGCTGCTCAAGAAGAAGACAGCGAACCTTTTGCTGAAAAGATGACCCGTTTGACAGCTGAATTAAAAGGACATTTACTGGAAGGCAATCGTTTGGAAGTTGAAATTAAAGTACAGTTGGGAGGGCTTGGGTATGAGATCTGATTGGAAGGAATGTGAGTTGTGGGAAGTAATAGAACTTGTTACTGCAAAGGTGAATTCAAATAGAGTGAATTTGCAGAACTATGTTTCTACTGAAAATATGCTTATAGATCGGGGAGGCATTAAAGAAGCCTCTGGTTTACCAAATCAGACCAAGTATCTTGGATTTAAAAAAGGAGATGTTCTTTTTTCTAATATTAGAACATACTTTAAAAAGGTTTGGGAAGCAAGTTTTGAAGGAGGTGCCTCTAATGATGTTATTGTCTTTAGAACAAAAGATAACAATGTATTAGACCAATCTTTTGTTTATTCATTAATTTCTGATGAAAAGTTTATAGGTTATACCGTTGTTACAGCAAAAGGAACTAAGATGCCTCGAGGTGACAAAGATGCAATTAGAAAATATAAAGTTAAATTTCCGTCAGATATTGAAAAACAGAAGGAAATAGCGTTTATTCATAAAAATATCAACGATAAAATCACCAACAACAATCACATAAACAAAAACCTCGAAGAAATTGCCCAAGCCCTGTTTAAATCCTGGTTTGTCGATTTTGAACCAGTAAAAGCAAAAATACAAGCCAAAGCAGAAGGCAAGGATATTCAAATAGCTGCTATGTGTGCCATCAGTGGGAAAACAGGAGAAGAACTAAATAAACTATCACAAGAAAAAAGAAATGAACTGGCTAGAACAGCCGATCTTTTCCCTGATGATTTGGTGGAAAGTGAATTGGGTTTGATTCCTGAGGGGTGGGATTTAGTTCCATTGTATAACACAGCAGAATATGTAAATGGTGGAGCTTTTAAAGCAACAGATTTTTCCGAGTTGAAAGAAGGTTTGCCGATCATTAAAATTGCAGAATTAAAGTCTGGTATAGCTGCTCAAACCAAATATACTGAAAAAGGAGTACCTGAAAAATATCGAATAAATTCTAACGATATGCTTTATTCTTGGTCAGGAAGCCCGGAAACATCACTCGATGTGTTTAAATGGTTTGGTGGTGAAGGTTGGTTGAATCAACATATTTTTAAAATCAATACTGAAACCAAGGAGCAAAAGGTATTTGTCTATTTTTTACTCAAATATCTAAAGCCAGAATTAATAGCTACTGCAAAAAATAAACAAACCACAGGCTTGGGTCATGTTACAGTTGCTGATATGAAGAGAATAAAAGTTGTTGTACCTAATGAAGTTTCAAAGTGGTTAATAAAGAGTAATTTGATTTCTTTGTTTGAGAATGCTTCAAATTGCATGAAACAAAATTCAGTTCTTTCAGAACAGCGTGATAAACTACTGCCAAAGTTATTATCTGGGGATCTTATAATTAACGATATAAAATAGATGGATTTTCTTGAAAATATTTATATAAAAGAAATAAATTCACCAGATTCAGAGAGAACTGCATTTGGAAACGAAAAACTTTCAAATGGCACCATTCAGAGGACTATCATTATTGATGGCAATCCTTTTCTTCCAAGTAGTGTGTTGGCTGATGATGAGCCTCTTTATAATGAATCTTTTGAGGCCTGGGTTGAAGAAAGAGAAAAGGAACTTCTTCTGAAAGCTGATGATTTATTAAAATTGTATGATAATTCTACACGATTTGAAAAGCTTAAAAAATCTTTTAGTGTAAATACTCTTATGCCTTTTATTGGAGCAGGAATGTCTATGTCTAGTAATTATTCTGGTTGGACAGATTTTTTAAAGATATTAAGAAAAGAATCTGATGTTTCTGAAAAAGTTTTATTACAACTTCTTGAAAATGGTGAATATGAAACTGCAGCACAAGAAATATTTGAGGACTTAGGAGAAGAATTATTTAACGAACATTTGGAGAATGAATTTTCATGTGAACGTGAAATATCGGGTTCAATTCATTATTTACCTATTTTATTCCCAAATCAATCTATCATTACTACAAACTTTGATAATATTTTAGAGAGAATCTACATTGGCAAAGACCAGGGGTTTGATAGCACCAAAAGCGGCAAAAGTCTTGACGAGATAATGAGGCAAATTGCTGAAGGAAGCAGATTGTTAATAAAGCTTCATGGGGATGCAAGGCAAGTACAAGACAGAGTTTTAACGAGTAGTGAATATGAAGAGGCTTATATGGAAGAAACAAATCTGTATAAATTTTTTGGAAGGGTTTTATTTAAAGGTTCTTTGTTGTTTCTAGGATGTAGCTTATCTTCTGATAGAACTATTAAGACAATGATTAGTTACGTTAAAAAGGAGGGTGCAAAAAGTCTACCAAGACATTTTGCTTTCTTAGAGGAAATAAAAGATGAAAATAAGAGAAAAGCACGCAAAAAGGAATTAGCAAAGGCAAATATTTTTCCAATCTGGTATCCAGAAAAAGAAGCTGATGTCTCAATTGAAGCACTATTTCTAAAATTAAAGGAGGGTATTTCATGATAACAGAAGACCAACTCGAACAACTAGCCATATCTTGGTTTCAAGATACAGGTTACAATTATCTAAATGGAGCCGAGATAGCACCTGAAAGCAACACGCCTTACCGCAACGATTTTACTGAGGTGATTCTGCAAAAAGAATGTTTTGAGGCTTTGTCTGCTTTAAACCCCGAAATTCCACAAGAGAAAATTGAGGAGGCGATTCATCACATAAAAAATACCGAAGGGCTAAACACCATTCATAAGAACAAGGCATTTCATAAAATGCTGCTCGATGGAGTTCAGGTAGAGTTCGAAAAACAGGGTGAGAAAGTTCAGGACATTGTATTCCTTATTGATTTTTCTTCGGTTTCGTCCAATCGCTTTTTGGTCGTTAACCAATATTCTATTGTTGGCGAAAAACACACTCGTCGTCCTGATATCGTTTTGTTCATAAACGGTTTTCCTTTATCCGTTATCGAATTGAAGAACCCTGCCGACGAAGATGCTGATATTTGGGATGCCTACAATCAATTGCAAACCTACAAAAAAGACATTGCAGACCTCTTTATTTTTAACGAAGCCCTAATTGTTTCCGATGGCATTACAGCACGAGTAGGATCATTAACCGCCAATAAAGAACGTTTCTTACCCTGGCGAACCATCGAAAATGAAAAAGATCGTCCCTTGGTTGAATTCGAATTGGAGAAAGTCGTAAAAGGTTTCTTCAAACCCGAACTCTTTCTAGATTTTCTGCGCCACTTTATACTATTCGAAAATGGCAACGGACAACTCATTAAAAAGATAGCCGCCTACCATCAATTTCATGCAGTTCGTGCGGCAGTAAAAGCCACTATTATTGCCAGTAATGTTGAAGAATTGTCTGTTGTACAAGAGCCAAGAGCCGATTATGCCAATCGGGTAGAAAAAGGCAGCAAAAAGGCTGGGGTTATCTGGCATACCCAGGGTTCGGGCAAAAGCATCTCCATGGTATGTTATGCGGGCAAGTTAATACAACAGCCCCAAATGATGAATCCTACCATTGTGGTCGTAACCGACCGTTCCGATCTGGATGGACAGTTGTACGAAACCTTTTCGCAATCAGCAGATCTATTAAAGCAAGAACCCGTTCAGGCAACAAGTCGCGAAGACTTGCGCGATATTTTAGAGTCACGGCAATCTGGAGGTATTATATTTACCACCATCCAAAAATTTGCTTTGTATGCTGGCGAAACCAAGCATCCAATTTTAAGCAATCGCCACAATATTGTGGTGATAAGCGACGAAGCCCACCGTAGCCAGTATGGTGACAAAGCCAAGCTCGACACCAAAACAGGAATCTATAAATACGGCTACTCACAACACTTGCGTGATGCCCTGCAAAATGCAAGCTTTATCGGTTTCACAGGCACACCTATTTCTTCAGCCGACAAAGACACCCAAAATGTTTTTGGCGATTATGTGAGTATCTACGACATACAAGATGCAGTTGACGATGGAGCTACAGTACCCATTTATTACGAAAGTCGTTTGGCTAAATTGGACATTAATAAAGCTGCAATCGAAGATCTTAACGATGAGGTTGAAGAAATAATTGAAGATGAAGAAGATCTGACTATACGCGAAAATACCAAAAGCAAATGGGCTGAACTCGAAAAACTGGTCGGTGCCAAAGACCGTTTAAAACAAGTAGCTGCCGATTTGGTATTGCATTACGAAGAACGTACCAATAATATCGATGGTAAAGCCATGATTGTGTGCATGAGTCGTGATATCTGCGCTCGCATCTACGACGAAATTATAGCCCTTCGCCCACATTGGCACAACGACGACCCTGCAAAAGGAAGAGTCAAGGTCATCATGACAGGTTCTGCATCTGATAAAGAATTGCTGCAAAAACATGTGCATTCTAAAAAGGTGAAGGAAAATCTTCAAAATCGTTTCAAAGATGAAAAGGACGATCTAAAGATGGTTATCGTGCGCGATATGTGGCTCACGGGTTTCGATGCACCGCCTTGCCACACCATGTATGTGGATAAACCTATGAAAGGGCATAACCTGATGCAGGCCATAGCCCGTGTAAACCGCGTATTTAAAAATAAACCCGGTGGTTTGGTAGTCGATTACATTGGCATTGCCAACGAACTAAAACAAGCACTAAAAACCTATACCGATTCCAAGGGTAAAGGCTCACCAACCAATAAGGCACAGGAAACACTGGTTCTATTTATGAATAAGCTGGATGCCATCCGTGGCATATTCCATGGCTTCGATTATTCCAAACATGCAACAGCACCTTTGGAAATATTATTGCCGGCAGTCAATCATATTTTGGAAGACCCAAAAAACGGCAAGAAACGTTTCCTCGATTTAATAGTGGCTATAAACAGAGCGCTGGCACTGTGTGGTACGCTCGATGAAGTGAAAGAGTATAAAATAGAAATTGCTTTTTTTAATGCAATTAAAGCCACCATAATCAAACACACTACGGTAGATAAAAAGCGTTTGGAAGAGGAGAAAAACTCAGCCCTGCGCCATATTTTAGATAATGCGGTAGTGGCTGAAGGTGTAGAAGATATTTTCAAACTGGCAGGACTTGAAAACCCAAATATTGGAATACTTTCCGAAGAGTTCCTGGATGAAGTTGGTTGTTTAAAGGAAAAAAACTTTGCGGTAGCATTATTGGAGAAGTTATTGAAAGACAATATTAAGTTTCATGCCAAAGGCAATTTGGTTCAGGAAATGAAATACAGCGAACGCTTGTTGGAATCACTGCGCAAGTATCACAACCGCCAAATAGAAACAGCACAGGTTATTGAAGAGTTGATTGCTATGGCTAAAGATTTTCAAGCTGATATGCAGCGAGAACAAGAATTGGGTTTAAATCCTGATGAAATTCGTTTCTACGATGCCTTAGCCAGTAACGAAAGTGCAGTTAGAGAATTGAATAATGAGATTCTAAAGCAAATAGCAGTTGAATTAACAGAAAAACTTCGAAACAGCACCACGGTCGATTGGCAAGTCCGCGACAGTGTCCGCGCTAAAATTCGTAACATGGTTCGTCGATTGCTTCGTCGTTATAAATATCCGCCAGATCAGGCTCCTCAAGCAATCGAATTAATATTAAAACAAGCCGAGGTATTGGCTGATGGATGGAGTATTTAATGAAGATAATAAATGGAAGAAAGTATTTACGATCTCATTTCAAATCTGAAAGATGAAGAGTGGGATTACCGACATAAAGAAAACAGAGGAAGTTTTCAGAAAGCTTTTATTGATGGGCAATCAGCCAATAGTTTTATAGAAGAATATTTTGGGCATGCTGGCAAAGAAGGAATGCCTCTTGAAAAATTGGGTATCGAAATGGGTAATTTCCCTAAATCGGAACACACAGCCTCTATCTTTTTCCTTGGTGCATTGGTTTATCACAAATGTTTCCCCGATGATACGTATCTAAAAGGGAAAACATATTCTGGTTATGAGTTATTTCCATTTCTGTGGTTCTTAACATGTTTATTCCATGATTTTGCTAATGATTTTGAATACAAACAAAAGGATTTAGAATCATTAGATACAATTGAAAAGTTGAATGGATTTCTGGAAATTAAGAAAGAGAATCAATTATTGAACAAGAGTGTCAAACAAACAAATTTAGCTCTTTTTAAGGCAATATCTCTTTATTATCAGTACCGGATTGATTCTATGAAAAAGGTAGATCATGGGATTGCAGGAGGCCTTTTCTTATACGATAGACTCGTTAGAAATCGTAATAAAAAGGAGGATGAGAAAAACGCAAAGAATGAGAAGAATGCTTTTTGGGATTTTTCTCTTGAAGTTGATTATGCCGAAGCATCTGCTACAATTGCAACTCATAATATTTATTTTAACGATCCTAAAGTAAAAGCTTATTTCAAAGGGAAAAAAGATAATATGCTTAAAGGATTAGCTAAGATCTCTTTTAAAGAATCATCTCTTTTATTTTTGCTGGGCTTGGTCGATACTCTTGATCCTCTAAAAATATATCAATGTTTTAAAAGTGATAAGCTAATATTACAAAATATATGCCTCACTTTTCCAGAAGATGGTAAGATGCTGATCCAAGTAAGAGAGAACTCTCCTTTAAATCCTCAATGTTTGAAAGATAAGATAACGGATTTGGATTGGCTTGACCTAAAAGCGACAGAAATTGATAGAGGTATTTATTTAACTTTTAACTAGATTATAAATGGAAAATATCGAAGAATTTAAAATAATTGCATCTGTTATCATATCTGCGACAGGTCTTTTTACAGTTTTACATAAGCTATATAAAAATGAAAAATCAAAGAGAATTTTATCCCAGGAGGAGGTGGATTTCATTTTATCAAGAGCAGAAGGCGGAGATCAATTGACCCAGGAATTGCCTTTGCTTCGAGAAAGACAATTAATTGAAAAAGCATATGGCTTTTCAGTCAGCAGGGAAGAGTTTAATTGTCTTGCTTTAGATCTTAAGGACTCTGAAATTAGACTAACACAACTAAAAAGAATAAAAAATTATCTAATATCTAAGAATAAAAAAGCGGGAATAAGTTTAGGAGTAGCAGAATGGGTTTTACTTGTTTTGAACACGCTTTGTGCATTCGTTTTTCTAGCTATTGCCATTATTATAATTATATGGGCTCCGGATGAACCTTTTAGCAATTTAAAAATTCTTAGTTTGTTTGCAGCTATTTTACTTCCTGTTTATTT
>JAESRX010000075.1 GCA_016764435.1 Flavobacteriaceae bacterium
TTTGACGTTTTTTACTACAATCAACTTCAATAATATCTACTGACCCTACATAGACAAATTTATCTCTGTTCATATAAAGGAATATTGATATCATTAAAATAAAAATAGTGAATATGCTCAGGAATATTTTTTTCTTTTTCATTTCTCTTTTTAGTTTATATTACATATAAAGTTTGGCTAAGCGCAGTGCGGATTATAAAGTAACAACTTTCAAGTTTGTAATTAGCCAAAGATTTTTATTTTGTTTTTTCTTTATTTTCTTAAAACCAAATCAAAAGATTTGGCGGTATTCGTTAAATGTACTGAACTTTATTGTGAGCACCAAACCCGCATTGCGTTTAGTTACTGCTGCTCTAAACACCTCAAGTCTAGCTTACGTTACAAACCATTAACTTCTGTGCTATTCATTTAAAATCAGAATATCTAATGAGAAACCAAGAAGAAATCAGCCCTAGTGGAATAGGAGTATAGCTTGTAAAAAAAGGATTAGCAAACTTGGTTCGTATTTATCAAAACCGAATGATCGTTGCTAATAAATCAGATCAGACTATTCGGAATTATGTGCGTGGGCTAGTCAAATTGTATGAGTTTCACGACAAAGACCCCAAGGAATTGGAGCTAGATCAGGTGATTGATTTTTTAGTTTTTTTGAAAGATGACAGAGGTTTGAATTGGCGTACAATCAAGATTTATGTTGCGGGATTGCGATATTACTATCAGGAAATACTAGAAAATGTATCCTTAGCAGTACTTGTAGCATTTGTATTGGAGCTAATTCCTTTCCTAACGGTGTGAAATGACAGTTGGAATGTTAATATTACTGGTAACGGGGCAAAAGTTTACGCTGCTACGGATAATTTTAACCAACTAAAACCCCAATTACAAGTAGAATTGAAGATCCGTTACCGATAGTAATTAGAGATACGGTAATACAAAATAATAGAGAACCTTTTAATAAAGGATTATTCCATTTAACAGCACCGTAAAAAATCAATTGTTTTTGAGTACTAGCCGGATAGCTATAAAACTCGGTAGGAGCGGGCTATCCACTATATCTTTTTTTAAAAGAAAAAAAAGGATGTCACCGTTATCCCTAAGACCAATTAGGAATTAGAGATGAAGATGTAGATAGTAGTATTGAGTTCTTCGAAATAAGAAAAATCTCACGAAATAAACACCCAAATACTTCATTGTCCTAAATTCAAAAGGATAAGCTATTTGGAAATCCAAATATTGGAGAGTGGATGGTTAATCGTTTCGAGTAATTACAATACGTATAAAAAAACAGTAAATCCATTCCTACAAAAGAGCGTGAGAGTATATGACCTAAAACAGGTAGTTATCTGTTAAGGTCTTTTTCAATAGCTTCTTCATTAACTGCACGCAATCCCCATAGCAGTTGTTATTGAGCAAGGTATAGTCAACACGATGTTCATGCTGAGGGTTACGAACGGCACGAACACTTAGTTATTTTATTCGATTTTAAAACTTTGCTCAATTAACTCAAGCCCTCTTCTATTCTTGTATTGGTCTTCTATCGCCTCTTGTATCAAGAGGTAAAAAGTCTTTTCTTTTTTATAAAAAGCGTGAATAACACCTTGGTGCTTAACCCCAAATAAACTAAACGTAAATTTGAGAGAGGAAGTATTCAAATTATTAAACTTGTTTTCATGAATGTCTCCAAAAACTAAATTAGAATTTTTGTAGATAATGTTATTCTTCATTTCTTCTTTATGAATATTTATCCATTCATTTAACTCAAATTCACCATTAACCCAAATTAGAGTGATTAAACCGCTAGAATTTAGACCATCCTTTTCTATGCATAAGTAATAACCTTGATTGCTTAAGTTTTCTTTGTCAGTTATTTTCCAGCCATTTGGACTAGTCAGGGAGACTCCATCTTTTTCGAATTTATCTTCTTGGGTTTCTTGGCAAGAGTTGCACGCAAATATTATCAATAATAAGATAAGTAAGTTTTTCATTTGTTTATTTTTTACTACTAATGTCTCGGCTATGGTTAGTACGGGATCAAAAGTAACTAAATGTAGACACTCCAGGGCGTTATTTGTTCAATGAAATCAATTTTTAGAAATCAATTTTAAGACTTATTTATTTGTTTTGCTAGCCAGATCCTAATTTCTTTTCGCAAGGAAACTTCAGGTTTTGGTAAAGGAATCCTCTGTCCAAATTGTTTACTTCTATTAAATTTTGAATAGGTGATTTTATGCTTTTTCCAAATTTCAGGATACAATTCTAAGAACTTATTAAAAAAACTTTGTTCATTAATCCTTCCTTCTATTTTAGATAGTACTTCTTTAAAAAGTTGCTCTTGTTCTATAATCATGGTGTTATTATTCAGTAATAGATATAACTATTTCTAGTTTCTAATTTTATTGTGGGTTACGTTTTTCTAAGCGAAGTATGGTATTTAAAAAAGGCAATGGCCATCGTTAAAGTACATGCAACGCTATTTCTTGTTTATACGCTATAAAAAAACAAATCAATAGATTTTATTTTTGGCAAATATAAAAGAACCTTTGGTATTAAACAAGAATCGTATGGGGTTTAGGTCTTGGTGCACTAAACACCTCTGGTGTAGCTTACCTTGCGAACCATTAACTTCTGTGTTCTTCATTTAAAATTAGAATAACATAAAAAACACAAAAGAAAACTGCCCTAGTGGAATAGAAGTGAAGCTTGTAAAAAAGATTAGCAAACTTGTTTCGTATTTACCAAAACCTAATGTTAGTTGCTAATAAATCAGAGAGCCTATTCGGTATTATGCACCTTGGCTAGTCAAACGCAAAAGGACTGTCTTCAAATTGTTAAAAATGAACACCGAGGTGTTTTAAAAACTGTTGGTTGTAATTACCCAGCCGTTCCCTGTAATAAGACGATAAAATTAGTGGGGTCCCACGGGCCTACGTAATTTTAATCGCTAGGTGTTTAGCATAGTTATTTTTTTCTTAATGTCTATTATCACATAAAATAAGTATGGGTAATTCTTGTTTATCTATAAAATCTATACTTGGGCATCCAAAAGATTTAAATGTGAATCCAAATACAACGAGAGGTTTGTTTTTGAATAATCTTCCTACATATTGAAAATTATCATCATAGCCAGCCTTTTTTCCTTTTATTTTTAGAGGGGCTTTACTACATGACTCTCCTTCTGATATATCAACATATAAGACTTGTTTTGTTAGTGTATTATTAATTATTAGATCATTCCAAGAGTTATACTCTTTTGTGTTTTTTACAAAAAAGCGTATATTTTCATAATTAAAGGTATAAGAAGGAACAGTATCATTTTTCCAGTTTTCCGGAATCAACCCTTTTATGGTGTTCATCTCAATATTTTCTTGATTCATTTCTTCAAAAATAATTGGTTGTAATTCTTTTTCGATAAAAGGATTTTGTTTTCCAATCATTGTAAATCCTCCATGATTTGTTTTTCCTAAATTAAAACCTATTTGATAATCCCATTGGTAATAATTTTCTGTTTTGTTTTCTTCGTTTGTTTGTGAGTAGATACTAACACAAGCCATTATAGGTGTTTTACCAACTAAATACTTTTTAACAATTCCTGATTCTAAATTATAAATAAATATGCTATCTCTATTAGAATATTTCATTCTTTTTAGAAACTCATTACGTTGCTTTTTACTAAATTGTATCGTGTCTTTTCTTAAATCTTTTTTTTCTATAAAATTTTCAGGCATATAAAAGCTTTCAGAAACATTTACAAACGCTTGTCGAATATATCTTTCATTTTCAGGTTGAAGAATTTCATTAGAATAAGCCTCTGTATAATATAATTTTATTTTTGAGAAACGAGGTTCAGAGTTTGATAGATAATAGTCAAAAACAAAAACGGTATCTTTTTTTCGTTTTATAGCAACCCAAGTCCCTTCGACTTCTGTATAGTTATCAATTATTTTTTGTGTTTTATCTGTTTCGTAGAGATATTCTATTTTTTCTCTTCATTTAAATTTTCCTAAAATTTTCCCATTAGGTGAATTTCTATAATTTAAACCAGATTCAGCAATTACAAATTTGAATTTTTTATGATTTTGAAAGACTTCTATTGTCTGTTTATTTACAAGTTTTTTGGGATTTTCATTTTTTACCACTTTCCAATTTGAAAATAGAATTATTATTGAAACACAAATTATTTTATACATTTTCTATCTTAAATTTAGTGATTCGGACTTTTGAGTTATTGTGCTTTACGTTTAACATAAGAAACGTAGGATAGTAAATAAGCATTTTCATTTCGGTTTATAATTTAGCGGACTTTGTTAATATATAAAAATACTCACAGCCTTTGATTTAGTACAATCTCCCTATGTTATTTCAGCCATTATTGCACTAAACACCTCCGGTGTAGCTTACGCTGTAAACCATTAATTTTTGTGGTTTTTATTTAAAATCAGAAGAACAAAGAAGAAAACAGCGCTAGTACAACAGAAGTAAAGGTAGTAAAAAAAGATTAGCAAACTTGTTTCGTATTTACCAAAACCTAATGTTAGTTGCTAATAAATCAGAGAGCCTATTCGGTATTATGCACGTTGGCTAGTCAAACGCAAAAGGACTGTCTTCAAATTGTTAAAAATGAACACAGAGTTGTTTCAGTTGGCTACCACGATTCTATTTGTGCCACTAATTATGGTCGGATAGTTTTCGTAGGAATCAATTGCGTTCTATTTTCGTCAGAAGTTGTAAGAATTATCATTGATTTCGTTTGTACACCCAATCATTTTATAGAAAGCTATTTCATTATAAAATAATTCCACTTTTAAAAGGGACTGACTAGCGTATTTTTTTAAATGCTAATTAAAAATAATTTTGATTAATCTATTTTTCTTTTTTGAAAGTACTTCTATAATAAATTCATTTTCTGAAATCTCAATTAACCTATTATTTATATAGTCAATTTCAATTTGATTTTCCCCTACTTTTTTTGTGTCAAAAATAGCATCTTTATTAATCGCACCATTGTCATCCTTAATTTTATAAACTGTTAAATAACCCCCGTAACCGCCAAGATGTAAATTTGGGACCATGTTCAAAGGGAGTCTAATGTTTTTCTTATTATCAAGGAAGATTAAATGATGGTAGTTTTTACTTAAAAAATAGGAAAAAGACAATTCTGAAAGTGTTGAACCTTTCCCTCTTTTCTGTTTTTTTGGTAATTTTTTCATCCACAATAAATCCCCTTTATTGTCTATTTTTGTAATTAACATATCATGGTAATGTTGTCTATACTTGCCTTTGTATTCTGTTTGAAAAAACTGTTCTCCAATTAGTGTAACGCCAGTATCATTTATACCTAAATATTGAGGTACTAAGTTTGTAAACGTGGCTTCATTTTTACGTTCTTTTTTATTTAACTTTCTTTTCGTTTTTTTACTTTCGTATTGTTTTATAATACTCGTAGGAATTTCATGTGTTTTTTTGTAAATCAAATTATCATCTTTATCAAACTTAAATATAAAAACACCATTAGTATCATTATCAATATATCTTTCCTTGACATTTCCTTGTGTATAAAAACCAGTAATAGTAAGTTCTCCTGTATTATTTAGATACATATTGGCAGCATTGATAAACTTCTCCTCTAAATTTAACGTTAAAATGATTTCAGAATCTTTAGAAATTTTAAGGACTTCTAAATGGTAATTTTGAGCTCCATCTTTTCCTCTTTTTTTATCTTTTTTACTATTATCGTGAAATATTTTTGCAAGCATATAAACATCTCCATGTGAACTTACCTGATAATCAATAACCCTTGTTTTGATCTCAGAATACTGCATTTTGTATTCTTTGGACCATATTTGCTTTATATCTTTATCAAAAACATGTAGCTTAATTAATTCAAAACTATTCTTGTTTTTTTTAATCTTTGAAATTTTTGTATACTTAGCCATCAATTTAGTACTATCTATTGAGGTTTTAATCTCAAATTTATCTAAACCAAAATAGCTTTTTATTTTCTCAGGAATATCTAGAAGTAAAGTTGATTGCTCAGAAAAATTTCCTTTTTCAAAGTCTACTTCTTTGTAATAAAGTCTTTCATGTTTTGTTTTTTTTCCAGACCAACTAGAATAAAAATAGTAGTATTTATTATTTATGGCTACTATTTTTTCTTGCATTTTGTTTTTGGGTAAATCTGTAATTTCTTCTGAAGAAATAAGTTTAAGATTTTCTATATTAAACTTTTGAACGACTAACTGTTTTCTGTTAGATTTAATAGCCATTATTTGGTTGTCTTTTGTCGTATAATAGAATGGCCAATAACCATTAATTACTCCTTTTATATTTTCATAAGGTTCACCAATAGTATATGTGTAATCTTTTGATAAGTTGCTTTGAGCATTTAAAAAACAGCAAAAAAACAGGCTGAAAGTAATAATGTATATCTTCATACGAATAAATTTTTAAGGGTTAATACAATTGACTATTTTTTTACATTCGAGTAAGTATATTATAGCTAACGTTTTGTATATGTTTTGTTACGTGATTAAGCACCGAATTTAGTAAATAAAAACGGAATAAAAAATTTTCGAGAATTTTCGTAAGTAGTTGTTAGATATTCCGATGATGTTGACCCCTCATTCCGGTTATGTTGACCCCTCTGTAGATTTTGGTCTTAAAAATGAGATACTGACAAAATTACAGTTTTTTTCTTAGACTTTTTCCTTTTAATTCTATTCGGTGAGAACGGTGTATTAACCGATCCAAAATAGCGTCAGCTATGGTGGCTTCTCCGATGATTTCGTACCAGTTTGCTACAGGTAATTGACTCGCTATTATAGTGGATGATTTTCCGTGTCGATCTTCAATTAGTTCCATTAAATCCATTTGTTGCTGGTTGTTTAAATGAGTTATTCCAAAATCGTCGAGTATCAATAATCCAGATTTTGATATTTTTTCTAATAGTTTAAAAACACTTCCATCAATACGTGCCATTTTAATAATGGTGAGTAATTTTTGAAGGTTAAAATAGAGGACTTTTATTCCTTGAGAACATGCTCTGTAGCCTAATGCTGTTGCTATAAAACTTTTGCCACACCCAGTGGATCCTGTTATTAGTATTGATTCTCCATTTTTAATGTAGTTTCCCGTTGCAAGCTCGGTCACTTGTGATTTATTTAAGCCTCTAGAGGTTTCAAAGTTTAACTCCTCTATACTGGCACTATATCTAAACTTAGCACTTCGTTTTAAGCGTTCAAAACGCCTATTTTCACGATCTAATTGTTCAGCTTGCAGTAATGTTTCTAAGCCCTCTGACAGTGACAAATCATGATGCTGACGTGTTTCTTTTAAGGCCTCCCATTGGGTAGACATTCCTAGCAGTCGTAGTTGATTAAACTGATTTTCAATGTTGTTCATCTTTATTTAAAATTTAGTAATTATATATTTAAACGCTTATTTATAGGATTCTTTTCCTCTGATATTCTTATGATCAGATAGTGGTTTTGAAGATGTAACTTCTGTATTTTCTGTCATCTTATTTTCTAGTATTCGTTTTAAAAAACCATAGGAGTAATTATTGTTGTCTTGGGCTATTTTGACGGCTCTTATAAATTCTGTTTGATCTGTTTTCTTAGATAAGTTTAAAACCCCTTCACAGATCCTATAAAGCTGTTCAGGGTATTTGTCCTGCTTAAATAATCCATTTAGAAATAGGTACAACTCCTCAGAATGACGATATCCTTTTTGTAAATAATAGGTTGGGCTTCGTTTTTTATAATACTGATGTTCTGAACATAAATGTGCACTTGTTGTAGTATATCCTGATTTTTTCAGTCCTCTTGGATGTACAGCTATCTGCTCATTATTGTAATAAACACGCACTAAGCTACGTGTGTAAATCACCCTAACCTGTTTACCTATATGAATGTAAGGGACGCTGTAATAATGCTTGTCTGAAGCTAAATAGATGTGATTATTATGAGCTACTTTTAAGCTTTTGTAATACTTTACTTCAAAATCAGTAGTTGGCAAAGCCGCTAAAGTATGTTGCTCATCAGCTATGAATTTTTCTTCTCTAGAGTAATCCTTGCGTTGCATTCTAGTTTGGTTATGAGCTTTAACCAATGTTTTTATGGCTGTATTAAGTGATGATAATGATAAAAATTGCTGATTGCGTAACTTAGCGTAAACCCTACTGTAGATTAGCTTTACTTGGTTTTCAACCAATGCTTTGTCTTGTGGTTTTCTAGATCTTGCAGGGGTTACAGTGGTGTTGTAATGGTTCGCAAAATCTTCAAGCACTTTATTTACTGTTGGCTCATACTTGCTAGCCTTTACTATGGCAGCTTTAAGATTGTCGGGGACGAGTGTTTGTGGTACGCCTCCTATATCTTTTAAACAGCATTGTAATGCCATAATAAAATCGTCTGTTTTCTGACTTGGAACAGCCATAGCAAAGCAATAATCAGAATAAGGAAGGCAGGCTACAAATACCTGAACATCTATTATTCCTCCTGTATCAATGTCAATATAAGACAACTTCTTTCCTGCGTAATCAATATAAAGTTTGTCTCCAGGATGATGATCTAAAACCATCGATGGTTTACTACTGCGACGATATTGGCGTAAATGATCACAAAATTGACTATAACTATAATAGTTGGGGGTGAACTCCGCTTTATACTCATCCCACAGAACCACACGGTTTACACCAACCTTTGTGAGTTCTTTGGCGTAATAGCCCAACTTATCCTTTAAAACTTCATAGCGTTCATCTTTATAGGCTGGGTTTCCAGCGAGCAACGCTTTTTCTAATAAAGGGTCTTCTAGTTTTAATAAATTTTCAATTGGAATGCCGCTGTCCTTGACTTTTAAAATATAGCTTTTAACGGTGTTTTTACTCACACAAAGTGTTCTAGCAATGGTTTTAATGCCAATGCCATTGTGATGCATTCTTAATAATTGTTTTACGAGACTCATACGTGTTGGTTTACCTGCCATCTATTCTCATTTAGTGATTAATTACCACTAAGTAAAACCAAAACCGTTTAAGGGGTCAACATGCTCCGTTACAAAAATGAGCTCTCTTAATAATTAGAGGGGTCAATATGCTCCGGAATATTAATCCGATAATTTTAGAGGGGGTCAACATACGTCAGAATGTCAGTATGTAATTACATCTTTTTTGAGTCCCGGTAGAGGGGTCAACTTGCTCCGGAATATCCATTTGGGGCATAATGATGTGAATTGATATGTCTTTTTTTCCACGCTTCAGCGTGTGCACCAACTATAGTGTAACTAAAAATGAAACATAAATTGTTTAGTCTTTTACTTTTGAAAATTGTATTGTGAGAAAAGTCATGAGAAAAATTAAACGCAAAAAGCAATGACACCAAACCATAGAGTATAAAGCTTAGAACAAAATAAGTAGGACTTTCAATATTATATAAAAGATAATAACATATCGCAGAAAAAGAAAAGTAGAAAACGAACTTTAACCCAATTTTCAAATGAAATACTCGCTTATTAATAACAAGATGCTCGTCTACTTGTCGGTAAATGGTTTTAAGCAATTCGCTGTGTTGAGCAATATAAATATGTTTATTTCTCAAAAGGAGTAGGTTTAAATGTTTGCTGCGTTCCCATTCCTTTCAGAAATCTGAAATGTGACGCCAATGATTTTCTATAAGGCATTTCCATATATGTTAATCCATGCTTTTTTACTAATTCACGAAATATAGGAAGGATTTCTAAATAGTGTACGTGACAAATATTTGGTAATAAATGATGTAACGCATGAGCATTAAAACCACCCAAAGTCCAATTTAAAAATGTACTATCTGAGTTATAGTCAACTGAAGTACACATTTGTAATTTTGGCCAACTCATATTTAGTTTGTTGTCTTGGTCAGGAACAGGATGTTCTACATAATCAGATAAATGGGATACACCTAATACACCTACAAATAATAATGAAACTAAAAAATGATTTAATAAGAATGCTAATAATACAGTTGTCCAACCAAAAGGCAATAGATAGATGGGCAGGATAATCATATACCCTAAATAAAAAAGTTTATAAATAATCAATTTGACTACTTCACTTTTTGGAATTTCTATTTTAATTGTTCTGCTAGAATAATTTATTAACATAAGCGCTTCGCGAAAAAAAAACCAGTTTATTGAGTAAAGTAAGTATAATAATGGTGCATAAATGAATTGGTAGCGATGAAACCATTTTAGATTTTGGTTTTCAGTCATTCGGAATAGAGGATTGTTTAGCACATCAATGTCACTACCTTCTATATTAGTATATAAGTGATGTGATTCATTATGATTCTTGCCCCATACATAAGCGTTATTTCCTTGGAGATTAAAACTAAGTGAGAATAAGAATTTGTTCCAAAATTTACTCTTAACAGCAACACCGTGTGCAGCATCGTGTGAGATGTTAAAAGCTGTCAATAGTATAGACAATCCCATAAGTAAATAGAAAATATAAAAGGTTATTGTTGTTGGACTTGTAATCATTAATCCATAAAACAAAATATCAAGACTGAGATACAAAACGATTTTAAAAATCATCTTTTTATTCCCTGTTTTCCCAATACCTTTACCAATAAAATACTGTTCGACTCTTTCATTAAGTTCTTTATAGAAGTCCGAACCTTCATCTTTTGTGAATTTTAATTTATTCATTTTACTAATGTCTTTTTTTATGATTCGGGATCTTGAATTCAGGTATTTTTTCAAATACCCTATAACAAATCTATATCCATAATAAGAACCCTAACGGTGAAGGTATATCAACAATACCTATAAGCACTAAATCAGATATTGAATTATTGTTTTAAATATAGCTAATAATTTGAATTTATAACGACTAACTACAAGTTATAGTATCAAACAGACACTATTATGCAGTATTTACTATACTTATAGCTTTTTTACTAGAGTTAATTCCATAGGAAACGGTGTGTTTTTTAGCTGTATGAATTGTTTTAATCACGTTATTATTCCTAAAAAGATGGCTATTTAGTGTTATAGGAACTTAAAATGCACCAACTTATTCAATCAATCGTTTTAACCGTTTAAAACGGTTATTTTAGGAGCAAGAATGACAGTTAAGGCTTCTTTTTAAAAAACTCTTGTCTTCTAAATATATGAACTGTAAATAATCATTTTTTAGAATAATTTCACCCCCTTTTTTCTAGTGGATGGAATACTGTGTTTTTTTTAATAATGACTATGTACACGGAAGGTCTTCCTCTTTTTAATTTCGATTTTTGGTAAATAATAGTTTTATTAAGGGAATGTAGCTGTTACTAATAATAAGCTTACTCGGACGTGCTTTTTTTACGCTGGGCTCCTGCCCTGCCTAGCTATTTCTATTAACCCAAAAGCATACCACTAAGCATAATATAAAAAAGGAGATACTTTGTAAGTATCTCCTTTTTTATATACGCGAATCCTTCCCTAGAAATCAACAATATTCCTAAATATGCATTTATAATCATCATTGCGAGGAGTTTTTACGACGTGGAAATCTACCGAAACAATGGCTGTTATTTGTTGGAGACTCCATCCTGTTACGCACCCTGTCTGTGATGGTTCCCCACCTTCGCGAGGATAACGAACACTTAGTTGTTGTAAATAGTGTTATGCTCACAGTCTGCTTAAATTTCATGAATAATCCGAGACTTTCTAATAAATAGTTGCTCATTTTCCAATTACTCTTCTGGCATGTCGAAATAGTCACATGACAAACCTGCAATATCAACTAATTTCTTTGCGTAGGTCTCTTTTTCTATATCGATTAATTATATCAAATTCACTTAAATTAATCTTACGAATAATAACATCGTTTTTAATTTTTTAATAATCATCGCGAGGGTCGTAAGTAGGTATTTCAATCCATTCTTCACCTTTTATAACTTTGTTTAAATCGGTATCTAATAAATGTTCTATTTCTTTTGCATAACGCTCTAAATCTTGCTCAAAATTATTTTTATTTATAATTTCACTTGGCACATACTTTGGTGGATTACCTAATTTGTGGTTTAAATAGTCTTTTATATCTAAAAAAACGTTTGTTTCTTTTATAGTAAAAGAAAAGGTAGCTTCATATATTTCTCTAGGATATAAAGTAAGTATAATATCATCCTTTTTATCATTAAAAGCTCTAAATTCAATAAAAATACTATTAGAATTGTTCTTATTATAAGTTTCTGTTTCTTTTATCTCAAATTCATATTTTGATATGAATTTAAATTTATTTTTTACTATATCTATTTATTTATTTCCATAATGTTCTATTATTTAAAAATTATTTGTTGTTCCATATTATAAAATACACTACCCGTTGTAGTCCCTTCAGGGTAACCAACATCTATTACTTCATAGCCTTCATTACCTAATTTTTCTACACATTGTTAATTGGCTTTATATATATCAGTATCAGGTAAACTTTCATTGGTAATCCAACCTTTTTTATTTCGAGTATATTTATCTTGGTTGCTAAAATCATCTGAAATATCTTTCCAATTTTTCGTTTCTCCGTCAATCTCAAACTTTACCTTTCCTTGTCCTTTCTTATTAAACAATTCCACTTCATAGCCTTCAGCTTCCTATTTTGCGGCTACTTTTTCTACATGCCCTTTCATACTTCTGCCTATAACTGCTACTTTGCCATTTGTTCCTGGTTTTACATTTACAACTTTAACACCATCTATAGTATCGCCTATTTCAAAACTTCCTTTTTCATGTGCCTCTTTTCCTTTTTTCTGACTTCTTAATTTTTCTCTAAACTCTTTGGCAGTGTCTTTAACTTTCGTGGCTTTTTCTTTTATTGATTTTGCCGTTTTAAGAAATACAAGGAACAAAAAGGCTACTTTAAAAAGTAGCCTTTTAAAATTATTCCTCTGGCATATTCCAATATTCAAATAAAGCACCAAAAATATCTTCTAATTTACGACCATAAATTTCTTTTTTTGAGTCAAAATTTTTCACAGCAATAGCACCTAGCGTATATCTTTTATATATATCATTATCAGATAATCTTTGTTTTTTTTCAATAATATCAATAATATCAATAATCTGATTCTCGATAGATAGATAGATAGATAGACTTGGAAATCTATTAGTAAGGTCTTTAGTTTCTTTGAGTAGTTCATTGAGTAATATGATATATTCTTTTTTTGTTTTTACTTCTATATAATTCATAGTTATTGATTTTTAGGTATATAAATTTGACTTCCTCCTCCTTCGGTTGGTATTGCCTCGTCTTTTAAACTCCATGTATCGTTTATTTCAGCAGAAGTACTTTTTAAGCCTTCAACATTATTCTCTATGGTTATAGACTCTTGGTTAACAGTTTTTACTTGGTCTGTTTGTCCCCAACCATTATTTGGGTCTCGTACACTATATTGATCTGATATTCCTAATTCTGTAGCTGTTGCGTTAGGGTTATCTGTATAATAATCACCTCGTAATACAGTTCCTTCTGTATTTATTTTTGTATATTGAAATAATTCTGTACCGTATTCTATTTCGATTGGTTCTCCTCGTTCTGGTTTTCCAAAAACAACTTGTATGCCATTGTAGAAAAACCATTCATTATATTGCTTGGCTAAACGTTGCGAAAAATGATAATGCGTTTCGTTATATTGTACTTCGTACTCTATAAGGTCTGTAAAAACAGGTTTTATTTCATTTCTAACATATAGGAGATCCAAAATTTCGTTAACAATGCTTTCTAAATCTGTTTTTGTCCATGAACACATATGTTTTCCTCCTTCTAATAAAATGGTTGGGGAATAACCTTTTAAAACTAAAAATCCGTTATGTCCGTCAGAATTTGATAAACTGATGTTGGTGATAATTCCTAAAAATTCTGTTTCTTTAAAAGTGATAACAACTATTTTCCCTAACCATTCCTTTGATTTATCAATGGTGTGACCTCCTGTAACTTCTTTTACATTGGTATCAAGGATGATTTTAAATTGATGATGTCGTTTATTTTTTGTTCAAGTTTTATACTTGTAAAACCCGGCATTCTTTTACCATCTATGCTTAAATGGGTAATTGGTTCTAGGTTCATAGTTTTTGTTTTTTAGGGTATCTATCAGTCGTTGGACATTATTTACAACGATTGAAATATGAGGAGTGCAGGATTCCGAAGCACTAATTTTATCTCAAACGTAATGTTTGTTTATAGTTCAAATTTTGTTGTTACTAAATTGCCTGCATTACTTATATTTTCGTGTTAGGCACAGTCATTTCTGCGATTTTAAACAATTCTATAGTTCTTTTAATATCGTTCTCGGTAGTCATCCACGAACATATACTAACTCTAATAACGGCTTTTCCTTGCCAAGTAGAACCTCCTAACCAACATTCACCGGATTTTTGAATATATTCAATTATCTGTTTCGTTTTTTCGTCATTGTCCGAAGCAACAAGAACTTGATTGAACACAACATCATTTATAATTTGAAATCCAATTTCGTCTAAACCTTTTTCTAACTGTTTTGCTCTTAAATGAAAAGTTGTAACCATTTCATCAATTCCTTTTCTACCTAAATATTTCATTGTAGCCCAAAGTTCAATTGCTCTCGAACGTTTTGAAAGTTCAGGTGTATAAAGTAATGGATCTCTTTGGTCACTATAAATTATATATTCCCCTGTTGCTTGCAAAGAACTTATTAATGCGTCAGGATGTTTACAGAGAATTACTCCCGAATCATAAGGTGTGTTTAATGTTTTGTGTCCGTCAACAGCCCAAGAAGATGCTTTTTCCATCCCTTTTGTTAAATGGGAAAGTGATTTTGATGCAGCAGCCCAAAGTCCAAAAGCACCATCAATATGTACCCAAGCACCAACTTCATTTGCTAAATCACAAACTTGGTCAAAATCGTCAAAAGAACCTGTGTTTGCATTTCCAGCTTGTAAAAGTACAAGACAGCTATGGTCTAATTTTGGTAATTCTTCTAATATTAACTTTCCTTGATTGTCAGATGGAATCCATTCAATACTTTTCTTTCCGTAGCCAAGCATTGATAATGTTTTTTTTACACTTGCGTGTACTTGGTCGTGAGCAATTATTCTTAATTCAGGCGCTCCATTAAGACCATTTTCATTAATATCCCAATCCAGATTTTTTAATAAATGAAATCTTGCTGCAGACAAACCACATAAATTAGCCATAGATGTTCCACTAACGAAACCTGCTATTGTTTGTTTGGGCAAATTGAAAATATCTTTGAGCCAATTTTCACAAACAGTTTCCAACTTTGCATTTATTGGTGAAGTCAGATATAATCCACCACATTGGTCCCAAACATCTGATAACCATTTTACACCTAAAGAAACAGGAACTGCTCCACCGTTTATAAATCCAAAATAGCGACCGCCAGTTTGTGCGATAGTTGCTGGCGAGCCAAATTCGTGAAGCTGTTCGATAATTTTCTTAGCGGAAACCGATTCTTTTGGCAAACTTTCGTCAAAGGAATTCATATTCTCCAAACTCGATTCAGAAGGGAATACGTCCATTTCCTCTATTCTGTCTATGTATTCATAAGCATAAGAACGAGCTTGTTCAAAGGATTCTTTGTTTTTTAACTCTTCCAACATTTGTTCTTGTATCGTCATATTTTTTTTTGATTGTGCCTAACACCTCTATATCCACAATAGCAATCCTAAAGTTGACGTTATTTTCGTAATACCTAGAAGTACTACATAGGCTATTAAATTAATAGTGTAAATGTAGTTTGAAATTTATATTTACAATACCTAACTAGTGTTTTATTGTCAAATAACCACCACTAATCAGTATCTGCTATACTTATCTCTTTTTTATAGAATTAATCCCTTAGAGAAGGAATGTGTTCTTTAGCTGTATGAATTGTTTTAATCACGTTATTATTCCTAAAAAGATGGTTATTTAGTGTTATAGGAACTTAAAATGCACCAACTTATTCAAACAATCGTTTTAACTATTGAAAAGAATTATTATAGAGATATAAATTAAATGTTTCACTTAAAAAATAGTTCTTGCAGTCTAAATACTAGAACTGATAAACAAGAATTATGCACAAAAACAATTCACCCGAACGCAGAAAACCCTCCATTAAATATAATAATTAAGACGATGACATACGCTCCCTCCTAGGAATAGCGTTATCTTTTCTATTGGGGCGCATTGTAATACATTCTTACTAGTTACTCATAGCAATATTAGATAGAGATGTATTCTTAAAATTATATTTCGTTCTTAAGAACGATGTAATAAAGGATGATATATAAAGGGAAAATTGGAATCGATATCATGTAGAATCGCAGCATGCAACGTCTCTACGGTAAGGGCGTATTACGGATCCGGTGCAAAAGTTGGGTCTTAATTAAAAATATCGTTGATTTTCATCTCTAAATAGTTACCCTTACCCTATGGACACTTCCCTTATCTCATTGTTTTTACCTGAAGGAATTTTAGATTATTTTGACATAAGTGATTTTGAACGAACCTATAATAATCTGAAGATTGGACTTACAAAAAACGATTGACTGTTTTTCTGACAGAAAAGAAGGTTATTCCAGAAGAAAATAAAGAACGTAGCTATAAATCCAGTGGTTTTATGGAACCACATGTGATTGAAGATTATCCAATCCAAAACATGCTAGTTTCACTAAGTATCAAACGTAGGCGTTGGGATGTAAAACTAGATCATAGGAACATAAAAATTAGTCGTGATTGGAGTACGATTATTTCACAGGAAACTCGTATCAACAAAGAGTTCACTACTTTTTTAAAAGAACTTAGTTGATAATAACGCCATTAGTGTAAAGAGTCTGGAAGTTTTTTTCGGTATGAATGGTAAAACTCTCAAAGACCGTGCAAAGAACGTTTAAGTGGATTTGAGAAATGGGATCAAAAATCGCATGCAACAGACTTCTTAGTTTACCATGAGAATATAGGTCCATACATCTCTTTAGATGAAACAGCTTTATCTAATGGCGTGTTCTATACAATTTTTACATAAAAACCTAAAAAAGGAAAACAAGGAAGTATTGTTGCTATGATTAAAGGCACAGCAGCTCGTAAAATCATCGAAGTCCTAAATAATAATACTTACTACTAAACAAAGGAACAGCGTTTAAAAAACAACCTTAGACATGGCTGGATCTATGAATGAAACAGCCCGCGTTTGTTTTAAAAAAGCCACTCGGGTAACGGATCAATTTCATGTACAAAAGCTTGCTTATTCTCAGACCCAGAAATTGTTCTTGATCCGTTTAGAGAAATAGAAGCTACAGATTCTAAGAAATTTGCAACAGTAATGCATTCATTTATGAGACATACAGAAACTATTTTAAATTACTTCAAGAATAGAAGCACAAATGCCGCTGCTGAATCTTTTAATGCAAAAATAAAAGGTTTTAGACGACAGTTTAGAGG
>JAESRX010000029.1 GCA_016764435.1 Flavobacteriaceae bacterium
TAGCAGAAATATTACTTTAAAACCACTCGCTTCTCGATACAAATTTTTGAATGTCATGAACACACGAAACGTCACATCGAGTGATTGCGACGCTAGGAGCAATTGTATCGAGATGCATTTATAGCTGAAAATACTACTGTAAAATCACTCGCTTCTCGATACTAATTTTTGAATGTCATGAACACACGCAACGTCACATCGAGTGATTGCGACGACAGGAGCAATTGTATCGAGATGCATTTATAACTGAAAATACTACTGTAAACCACTCGCTTCTCGATACTAATTTTTGAATGTCATGAACACACGTAGCGTCACATCGAGTGATTGCGACGGCAGGAGTAATTGTATCGAGATGCATTTATAACTGAAATATTACTTTAAAATCACTCGCTTCTCGATACAAATTTTTGAATGAAAAATTCAAAAATTCACTCGAAGTGACGTTTAGATTTAGTTATAATGACCCATCGTTATTTGAGAGGAATTTAGCTCTTAAACGGACGCTCAGAATCCGTCCTTATTTCCAGTTGTCTCCTGATAAAAACCTTGCATGCCACGGTATTCCAGGAAGTAACACATCGCCTAACAAAAAAAACACCCACAAATCAATTGAAATATGGGTGTTTCACTAAAAAACCAACTCACTATTTGCTATCCATAGCCATTTTTATCACTTTATAAGCGTCGGTCGCCTTTGATAATTTCGCCCATTTAAGCGCTGTAAACCCTTGCTTACTTTTTATCTTTAGCGATGCTCCATTGTCTATTAATAAAGTAGCGATCGTAGCTTTATTATAACGAGCAGCAAACATTAAGGGGGTCAATCCACCCGATTTAGCGTTCACACTCGCTCCATTTTCTAACAGTGTTTTAACAGCCTCGTAATTTCCTTTTTTCACCAAACTACACAAAGCATTGAGTACTACTTTTTCCTTGACGACTTCCAAATTAGAAGTTTTCTTTAAAACAACAGAAGGCAATGTAGACGCGTTTACTGACAGTATTGAAACTAAAAACAATGCGGTAATCATTAGATTTTTCATGCTATATTTATTTTAAATGGTTACAAATTTGAATACACCTAAAAGACGCCCTGTACCCCCATTAGTTACACCAGAACCAATGGATTAACATCCTTTTAACCCTTCTCTCTGTTTTATGTTAAAAACAGCACAATTAACATCCGCCTTTATACTATAAATTAAATGTCACAATGACGATTTAAAGAGCCCCATGGTATGGCACCGCCCCCACGATAACGTTATCGTAGATTTTTCACCAATAAACTGCTGACTAAAGCACTTAATTTTTAGCTTCTTAGTATCTTTGGGATCTAAACAGAAAACATATTATGATGGCTAAGAAGGTAATCTTGATGATATTAGATGGATGGGGAATTACACAGAACCCTGAAGTTTCCGCAGTATTTAAAGCAAAAACCACATTTATTGATGGTTTAACGGACAGCTATGCATACGCTAGCTTAAGAACAGACGGAGAACATGTAGGACTTCCTGTAGGGCAAATGGGAAATTCAGAAGTTGGACACATGAATTTAGGAGCTGGACGTGTGGTATATCAAAACTTAGTTAAGATAAATAAAGCAGTCGCTGAAAAAACACTTGGCCAAGAAAAAGTATTGTTAGATGCTATAAAATACGCCAAAGAAAATAATAAAAACATTCATTTATTAGGACTTGTTTCTGATGGAGGAATTCACTCTCACATAAACCATCTAAAAGGAATGCTAGATGTAATGAAGGAGAACAATGCTGCTAAAGTATTTGTACATGCCTTTACCGATGGTCGTGACTGTGATCCAAAATCTGCTGTTCGCTTTATGAAAGAGTTGGAGGAACACATGGAAAAGACTACGGGAGAGATAGCAACGCTATCTGGACGTTATTTTGCCATGGACAGAGACAAGCGTTGGGAACGTGTAAAAATAGCCTATGACGCGCTTGTAAACGGAGTGGGAGAGAAATCTACCAATGCTGTGGAAAGCTTGAATAAAAGTTACGCGAACAATGTAACAGATGAGTTTTTACAACCTATTATAATGACGGATGCTGCTGGAAATGCGAAAGCAACCATTTCAGAAGATGATGTAGTCATTTACTTTAACTACCGTACAGACCGTGGTCGTGAGTTTACAGATGTTTTGACACAACACAACCATCCTGACTTAGGAATGAAAACCATCCCTCTTCACTTTGTAACCATGACTAATTACGATGAAACTTTTACTGGTTTACACGTAATTTATAACAATGACAATTTAGAGAATACCTTAGGAGAAGTATTAGCAAATGCAGGTAAAAAGCAAATTAGAATTGCAGAAACTGAAAAATACCCTCACGTAACGTTCTTCTTCTCTGGAGGTAGAGAAAAAGAATTTGATGGAGAATCTCGTATCCTTAGAAACTCACCAAAAGTAGCTACCTACGATTTACAACCTGAAATGAGTGCGTTTGAAATTAAAGATGCTATTATTCCAGAATTAGACAAGCAAGAAGTAGATTTTGTCTGTTTAAATTTTGCCAATGGTGACATGGTAGGACACACAGGAATTATGGAAGCCGCCATCATCGCGTGTCAAACCGTAGATAAATGTGTGGAAGAAGTGATTACAAGCGCTTTAAAAAACGACTATACCACTATTATTATTGCGGATCACGGAAACTGTGAAACCATGATAAACCCTGATGGATCTCCAAACACTGCACACACCACAAATCCTGTCCCTATGATTTTAGTGGACAAAGATATTAAAACCATAAACCCTGGAGTTTTAGGAAACATTGCCCCTACTATTTTAGAATTAATGGGACTTGAAAAACCTAGTGAAATGAAGTTGGAATCTTTACTCTAAAGACCCCCTTTCATATTGTTGGTATAATTACAAAAAGGACTGCAATTGCAGTCCTTTTTTACATTACAAAAAATAGTTCGAAAATTCAGATGGGAACGACACTATATAGAATACACGTTGGTCCGTATTGATTAAAATAATCAAAACAACACACTCAATACAAACAACAAACCTATAAAACCCTGCAATGCATATCCTTAAGACACCCTGTTTTTTAAAAAGTCACCGTTTCTTTTAAATAAGTCACTAGAAATCAAGAGAACGCTTTAAAACCGAGTGATTAAAACACAAAAAAGACCGAATATAATTCGGTCTTTTTTTAATAATAAGAAGGCAACACTTTAAAATTCTGCTGTAAATTACCTTCTTAATTATTTGGGAAATAGTATTACTTTTTACTGTTAAAAAAGGTGTCTAGTAATTTTTCCGCATGGTTTTTTCCTCCAAGTCCCAGTGCAATTGCCAAGGCAAAAAAGACGGCCATAAATAAATATTCTGTCAACTGTGCAATCAATCCATTTCCAATATTCAATTGAGAGAAGACCATAGACACGGCGATCAACATAATCGCAAATTTGGATATTTTTCCAATAGCCGCTGCATATTCAATATTCATATTTGAAAGTCTGTCCGAAATAAATTTGCTAACAAAGTTGGCTAAAAACATTCCAAAGACTAATAATACAATGGCGATGATTAAATTAGGGATAAATAAGATGACCTTATCAAACAATTGTTTTGCAATCCCAAGCCCTACGGCATCAAATACAGATAAGAGGACTACTAAAAGAAGTACATAATAGACCAGGTTCGCTACGATCTTAGACAGTTTTTGCTGTACGCCTACTTGCGAAAGCATTTGATCAAGTTCAATTTTATCCGCAACGACATCTATTTTCACAAGTATCAAGGCTTTTTCAATAAACCTCCTTAGTAATTTAGCAATCCATTTTCCGATAAGCCACACGGCCAAGGCCAATAATAACTTCGGGATAAACCCAATAATTTCAGTAACAAAATGCCCAAAACTAGTCCATAGTTGTGCGCCCAATTCTTTCGATGATTCTAAAATCTCATTCATAGCAATAATAGTTAGTTGATTAATAATTAATGATAGCTACTACGATCCATCGTGTATTTCAACATTCGAAATAGACATTGATTCTCAAGAGCCCTTCATCTATTAGACACCAAATCTTTTGTTTAGGTTACTATTTAATGGATTTATAGTGAAAATATATTCAAATGAACACGGTAAACAGGTTGCTTTTAGAAGTAGACAGAGTGCTTAGAAACTAGTATAGACGTCCCTTAGACGCCTATGACTCTCCTGTTTTCAAAAAAAATTGGCACAAAAAAAAAGAGCTACCAACGGCAGCTCTTTTTAGGTGTTTATTTAGAAATTACTCTCCTACTTTCGTATTTAAGATTTCAAAAAATTGATCTAATTTAGGCATTAAAACAATTCTAGTTCTTCTGTTTTTAGAACGACCTTCAACAGTATCGTTGCTGTCAATTGGAGAGTACTCTCCACGACCTGCAGCTACTAATCTAGAAGGTGCTACGTTAAATTTATTTTGTAAGATACGAACTACAGATGTTGCTCTTTTTACACTTAAATCCCAGTTATCTTTGATTCCAGCAGTGCTGATAGAGATATTATCAGTATACCCTTCTACCATTACTTCCATGTCTTCTGGTTGTGCATTTACCACAGCAGCTACTTTTGCTAATACAGCAGTTGCTCTATCAGAAATAATTGCAGATCCACTTCTAAATAATAATTTGTCAGCGATAGAAATATACACGACAGTTTTTTCAATATTTACTTGAATGTCCTCATCGTTTAATCCATCTTCCAATACACTTTTCAATTTAAATCCAATTGCTAAGTTTAAAGAATCTTTCGCATTCATTGCATTTTGAATGTGGTGAATGAATTCATCTTTCTTTGCCATTTGAGCCAAGGTCTCTTTAATGTTTTCAGAAGCTGATCTAGACAATACTGTCAAATCTCCTACAAACTCTAATGTTTTTTCTTTATCTTTTTTCAAATCAACTACTTGTTGTTCTAATGTAGAAACAAGTGTTGTATTTTTATCTTTTTCAATTTCACATTTCATCAAATCAGCTTTGATGTCTACAACTTCTTGTTTGCTCTTTCCAAACTTACCTTCTAGTTCCGTATATTGTTTTTTTGACACACAAGAACTTAGAATAACAGATGACACGATGGCCATAACGAGGAATTTTTTCATTATAATAATTTTACAGGTTTAAAAAATTCGTTTTTTAACGAATGTCAAAAATATACAAAAAGCGTACCATAACCTCAGTAAAAGCAAGGTTTTTAAAATGTTTTTTTAATCTTATTTACAGTATCTTTGAAATCTTTAATAATTCCATCATTTTCCATGAAAAATTTACTGTTCGTAATCGCATTCATTAGCCTTGTTGCTTGTACTCACCATTCCAAACCTAACAATGTACAAACTTACACTTTACAAGGAAACGCCATAGGCACCACCTACTCTATTAAATTCATATCGGACAAGAAACTCCAGGCAGAAAAAGCCATTGACAGTTTAATAAAAGCCGTAAACAGGTCCACATCACAATATATTGCTAGTTCTGATATTTCAAAAATTAATGCGGGAGATTCTACCCTCACCATCGATCATTATTTTGAAGATGTTTTTCTTACTTCCAAACGGATTTATGAAGAAACCGATGGTTTTTTCGACCCTACGGTTGGAATATTAGTAAACACTTGGGGTTTTGGCCCAAAAAAAACAAGCATCATTCCAGACAGTCTTACGATAAAGGAACTCCTAAAATTTGTAGGGTTTACAAAAGTAAAATTGGTCAATGGACATATCATCAAGGAACACCCTGCTATAAAGTTTGATTTTAACGCCGTAGGAAAAGGGTATTTAGTAGATGTGATCAGTCATTACTTTGAAAGTAAAGACATTGCTAACTACATGGTTGAAATAGGTGGGGAAATACGAGCAAGAGGACATAATTCTAAAAACAAGCCTTGGACTATTGCTATAGAAAACCCCAACTTTGATGGTTCTAGATCCATTGCCATCACGATTCAACTAAAAAATGAATCCATTGCTTCTTCTGGAAACTATCGCAAGTTTAAAATCGATGCCAATGGGCATCGTTATGTACACACGATCAATCCTAAAACAGGATTTGCCACTGCCAGTAATTTACTCAGCGCCTCTGTTTTTGGCCCTATTAACTGTGCAGCTACGGATGCTTACGCTACGGCCTTTATGGCGATGGGATTAGAGAAAACAAAAACTTTTTTAGAAAAACACCCCGTCTTAAAAGTGTTTTTAATATTTAACAATGAAAAAGGAGAATTGGAAACCTTTAAAAATTTTTAAGAGCACCATGCGTTGATGCATGTTGAATTAGTCGTTTGGGAAATTAAAAACCGTGAGGGGTAACACAGGAAGGAGTCCCGATAAAAAACAATAAATTTCATTCGAAAATAACGCTCGCTAGTACAACTATAGACATTTAACCTTTAGAAGCGTAAAAAGATCCATTAGAAAACAATGATTTCCAACCAGAAAAACCGTCTGTTTTCCGTCCATTTTATACCTGTACCCACGTAAAACCATCACTTCCAGAAAAATAAACCTGTAGTTATTGTGTCAAAGAAATGAAGCTGTAAAATATTTTCACGAAACCCTTGGGCACATTAGAGCCTACAAGCCAAGTATTTTATATATTTGCACAACTTTATATATTATTATGAGCTATAAGAGAATTCTATTAAAATTGAGTGGCGAAGCTTTGATGGGCGAACGTCAATATGGGATTGACCCGAAACGTCTTGCAGAATATGCAGATCAGATTAAAACCATCGTAGCTATGGGAACAGAAGTAGCGATTGTAATTGGAGGAGGTAATATATTTAGAGGAGTTGCAGGCGCCAGTAATGGCATGGACCGTGTCCAAGGAGATTATATGGGAATGTTAGCAACAGCGATTAACGGATTGGCTTTACAAAGCGCATTAGAAGACGCCGATGTACCGACACGTTTACAGACCGCCATTAAAATGGAGCAAGTAGCCGAACCTTTTATCAAAAGAAAAGCCGTTCGTCATTTAGAAAAAGGACGTGTTGTCATTTTTGCAGGAGGAACTGGTAATCCATATTTCACTACAGATACCGCTGCTGTATTAAGAGCGATAGAAATTGGTGCAGAAGTCATCTTAAAAGGAACACGAGTAGATGGTATCTATTCCGCGGATCCTGAAAAAGACCCTACAGCTACCAAATACGACACTATCTCTTATAAAGATGTGATCAGAAAGGACTTAAAAGTAATGGACATGACCGCCTTTACCTTAAGTCAAGAAAACGAATTAGAAATAGTTGTATTTGATATGAATACCAGTGGTAATCTTGAAAAAGTAGTTTCAGGAGAAAAAATTGGAACAATCGTTAATAAATAGAACTGGATTATTATATTTACAAACATGAACGAAGATTTAAAATTCATTATAGACAGCGCTAAAGAATCTATGGACGACTCAATTGTCCACTTAGAAAAAGAATTTAGACGCATTAGAGCAGGAAAAGCAACCCCTGCAATGTTAGCAAGTGTTATGGTAGATTATTACGGTACACAAACGCCATTGAGCCAAATATCAAATGTAAGTACGATGGATGCACATACCATTACTGTGCAACCATACGAAAAAAGCATGCTTCAAGAAATAGAACGCGGTGTGATGTTTGCAAATTTAGGGTTCAACCCAATGAATAATGGTGACATTATTATCATTGCGGTACCACCACTTACAGAGGACAGACGTAAAGATTTAGCAAAACAAGCCAAAGCAGCTTCTGAGAAATCCAAAGTAAGCTTGCGTAACGACCGTAAGGAAGCCATGCAAGAAATTAAAAATACCGATGTTTCTGAAGATGAAAAATCGAATGCCACCGTTGATATCGACAAATTAGTGAAAGCATTCACTGAAAAGATCGGAACATTAACGACAGAAAAAGAAAGTGAAATAATGAAAGTTTAATCCCTTTTAACTACTTATAAAAAAGGCGTTGATTTTAAAAATCAACGCCTTTTCTTTTAACTATTTATCTCAATCTTCAATTACGCCTCTCTTTTCTCCATCAATCTGGCCACGTATTTTCCAATAACATCAAACTCTAAGTTGACTTCCGTTCCTTCTTTAAACGTATGGAAATTAGTATGCTCGTGTGTGTAAGGGATGATCGCGACTTCAAAGGTATTCCCAATAGAGTTAACCACGGTCAAACTGGTACCATTTACGGTAACTGAGCCTTTTTCAATGGTAATATTCTCTGGTCCTTCCTCAAATTTAAACGAGAAAAACCAACTTCCATTTGCTTCCTTCACTCCCGTACAGATTGCCGTTTGATCTACATGTCCCTGTACAATATGTCCATCCAAACGCGCCCCTAAAATCATGGCACGTTCTAGGTTTATTTTCGATCCAATAATCACAGATTTAAAATTAGTTTTATCGATTGTTTCCTGAATTGCCGTCACGGTATATTCGTCCTTATTTATAGCTACAATCGTTAAACAAACCCCGTTGTGAGCTACGCTTTGATCAATTTTTAATTCATCCGTAAAACCACATGAAACGGTTATATGAAGGTTATCACCCTCCCAAACTAAATTTTTAACCGTCCCCATACTCTCGATAATTCCTGTAAACATATTTTTATCAATTTTATTGATTACTTTTGTGTATCAAAAGTACAATAATAACGTTGATTAATGGAGAAAACAAACAAAATTAAAGTAGGAATTTCTATTGGAGATCTGAATGGAATTGGCCTAGAAATCATTCTAAAAACATTTGCTGACAAAAGAATGATGGACTTTTGCACCCCTATTGTTTTTGCTTCGGCAAAAGCCATATCAGCCTATAAGAAAAACATGCCGTTAACCGCACAAGTAAACAGTGCAAAATCGGTTTCACAATGTCAAGAAGGAAAGCTAAACGTAGTGAACCTGTGGAAAGAAGACATTGTCGTTACCCATGGAATAGCGCATAAGAGTGCAGGTGAATACGCCTTTAAATCCCTAGAAGCGGCAACAAAAGCATTGGTTGAAAAAGAAATAGATGTTTTAGTAACCGCTCCTATAGACAAAGAGAACATTCAAAGTGATGCCTTCCAGTTTGCCGGACATACGGAATATTTAGAATCTAAATTAGAAGGCGAAAGCTTGATGATTTTAATGACGGATAAATTACGTGTTGGATTAATTACTGGACACATTCCTATTTCTGAAATAGCGACGACTATAAGCGCTGAACTAATTCAGAAAAAAGTGGACATCATGTACAAAACATTGGTGGAAGATTTTGGCATTTCACGCCCAAAAATCGCCATTTTAGGATTGAACCCTCATTGTGGTGACCACGGAGTTATCGGAAACGAAGATGATGAAATAGTACGTCCAACAATTGCGGCTATTCATAAAACAGGAAAATTAGTCTATGGACCTTATGCAGCCGATGGATTTTTTGGTTCCAATACTTATACATCGTTTGACGGAGTTTTAGCCATGTATCACGACCAAGGATTGGCCCCTTTTAAAACACTTTCCTTTGGGAACGGAGTAAACTATACCGCTGGACTCAGTGAGATTAGAACCTCTCCAGACCATGGAACCGCCTACGAAATAGCAGGTAAAAACAAGGCAGACATCAACTCGTTTAAAGAAGCTATTTTCACAGCAATCCAACTATTTAAAACCAGAACCGAGTATAAAACATTGTGCAAAAACGCATTAAAATCAAAAAAACAGGTATAAAACGTATATTTTTTAAAAACAGCGCATAAAAGTTTGAATAAATTCATATCTTTGCACGCTCAAATTGGTTTCAAATGAAAGCATTAAAAGAATTTGTGATTCCTTATTCAGGATTGAAAGAAGGAGAGCATCAGTTTGAGTATCAAATTAACAAAGCGTTCTTTGATTTTTTTAATTATGATGATTTTAACAGCTGTGACCTAAAGGTTGCCGTAAAATTTGTTAAAAAACCAACAATGTTTGAAATTGATTTCGACATTTCTGGAAGTATAAACGTTGCTTGCGACGTAACAAATGAGTTATTTGATTTACCTATTGCGATAAAAATGCCTTTATTGGTGAAATTTGGAGATGAGTACAATGATGAAAATGAAGATTTACTCATTTTACCTTATTCAGAATACCAATTAGACATTTCTCATTACCTTTATGAAATAATGGTTTTGGCAATACCGGTAAAAAGAGTACACCCTGGAGTTGAGGACGGTACGCTTAAATCTGATGTATTAGAAAAATTAAAAGCTTATGGTACTCAACCGATCAGAACACAACAAAAGGAAGAAAATACAAATAAAGTTGACCCAAGGTGGGAAAAATTAAAGGAGATAATAACAGATAAAAATACAGATTAATGGCACATCCTAAAAGAAAAATCTCGAAACAGAGAAGAAATAAGAGAAGAACTCATTACAAAGCAACTGCACCTCAAATTGCTGTTGATCCAACTACAGGTGAAGCACATTTATTCCACCGCGCTCACTGGCACGAAGGAAAATTGTATTACCGTGGTCAAATTGTAATTGACGCTGAGAATGTTGTTGAAGCATAATCAGTTCACACAAATATAAAAAAAGCTCTCATTACGAGAGCTTTTTTTATTTATTATGTATGCATAATGAATTATTGTGAATTTTAGCAATCAGTCTAAAATAATTTTCATTACTTTGAACTTGATTTTCTGATATTAAAGAGATAAATTATGACAAAAATTACAGCAGCTATTACAGCCGTGGGTAAATATATACCAGACTTTGTTTTAAGCAATAAAGTACTGGAAACAATGGTAGACACCAATGATGAATGGATTACATCCCGTACTGGAATTAAAGAACGTCGTATTTTAAAAGGCGAAGGAAAAGGAACTTCGTACCTTGCCATTAGAGCGGCATTAAACCTCCTTGAGAAAAAAGGACTCGATCCTAAAGAAATAGAATTGGTCATTGTTGCTACTGCCACCCGTGACATGCAAGCGGCTTCCACCGCGGCTTATACCGCTACAGAAATAGGAGCTGTGAATGCTTTTTCATTTGATTTAGATTCGGCATGTTCTAGTTTCTTATTTGGAATGTCCACAGCAGCCAAATTCATAGAGTCAGGAAGGTATAAAAAAGTATTGTTAATTGGTGCTGATAAAAATTCATCAATGATTGATTATAGCGACCGTGCTACCTGTATAATTTTTGGTGACGGCGCAGGAGCAGTGCTCTTTGAACCAGACACCGAAGGATATGGCATCCAAGATGAGTACTTAAAATCAGATGGTAGTGGGCGCGAATTCCTACAAGTAAAAGCGGGAGGTTCTGCCTACCCTATTACGGAAGAAGCCATCAAAAAAGGAGAAACCACTGTTTTCCAAGATGGACAAACAGTCTTCAAAAATGCCGTGTTTAACATGGCAGATGTCAGTGAAAAAATATTAAAACGTAATAATTTAACCAATGAAGACGTTTCATGGTTAGCGGCACACCAGGCAAATAAGAGAATTATTGACGCCACAGCACGCCGTATTAAACTAGACCCCGCCAAGGTAATGATGAATATCGAAAACCATGGAAATACGACATCAGCGACCTTACCCATGTTACTCGCTGATTATGAATCACAACTTAAAAAAGGAGACACTATTATTTTCGCTGCTTTTGGAGGAGGATTCAGCTGGGGAGCTATTTATTTAAAATGGGCCTATAATTCATAAGAAAAAAATCACATAGCAAGTGAACTACGCTTGCTATGGAACGAATACTAATTATCAACTAAAACCTTTTAAAGATGGATTTAAAAGAAATTCAAAATCTTATTAAATTTGTAGCAAAATCTGGAGCAAGCGAGGTAAAGCTTGAAATGGAAGATGTTAAAATCACCATAAGAACAGGACCAGAAAAAACTGAAACCACTATTTTGCACCAAGCACCATTAGGTATTCCTCAAATGCCAATGGTAGCGGCACCTATCGCGGCAGTGCCTGCAGAAGCAATACCTGTGGTAACTGAAGAAAACGATGAATCGTCTAAATACATCACCATTACTTCTCCTATCATAGGAACATTTTACAGACGTCCATCCCCAGACAAGCCCTTATTTGCAGAAATAGGAGACAATGTAACTCCAGAATCAATCGTTTGTATTATCGAAGCGATGAAATTATTCAATGAAATTGAATCAGAAGTAACAGGAAAAATCGTTAAAATTTTAGTGGAAGATTCAAGTCCAGTAGAATTTGGTCAACCATTATTCTTGGTAGATCCTTCTTAGATTATTCACCTTAAAGCAGCAGAGACCATGTTTAACTACATGTAATACTTCGTTGTTTTAGCAAACAATTACTATTATGTTTAAAAAAATATTAATAGCCAATAGAGGTGAAATAGCATTACGTATTATCCGAACTTGTAAAGAAATGGACATCAAGTCAGTGGCTGTATATTCCACCGCTGATGCCGATAGTTTACATGTTCGTTTTGCCGATGAGGCCGTATGTATTGGACCTGCCCCAAGTAGTGAATCATATTTGAAAATGTCAAATATCATTGCTGCCGCAGAAATCACCAATGCCGATGCCATTCACCCAGGATATGGTTTTTTAGCCGAAAACTCAAAGTTCTCAAAACTTTGTGAAGATCACGGCATCAAATTTATAGGTGCTACCGCAGAAATGATTGACCGTATGGGAGACAAAGCTTCTGCACGTGAAACCATGAAAGCAGCAGGAGTTCCTATCATCCCCGGATCTAAAGGATTGATCGCTACGGTAGAAGACGCCTTAGCTTTAGCCGACGAAATGGAATACCCTGTAATGTTAAAAGCATCTGCAGGTGGTGGAGGAAAAGGAATGCGTGCCGTTTGGGAAAAAGAAAATTTGGTAGAACTTTGGGATGCCGCACGTCAAGAAGCAAAAGCTTGCTTTGGAAATGACGACATGTACATGGAAAAACTGATTCAAGAACCACGTCATATTGAAATCCAAATCATAGGAGATGCCGATGGTAGAGCCTGTCATTTATCCGAACGTGACTGCTCGATACAACGTCGTCATCAAAAGTTGACAGAGGAAGCTCCCTCTCCTTTTATGACCACTGCCCTTCGTAAAAAAATGGGAGAAGCCGCTGTAAAGGCCGCGGAATTCATTAAATATGAAGGCGCTGGAACCGTAGAATTCCTCGTCGATAAAAATCGTAATTTCTACTTTATGGAAATGAATACTCGTATCCAAGTAGAACATCCTATTACCGAACAAGTCATTGATTATGATTTGATAGAAGAACAAATTAAAGTAGCCGCTGGTATTAAAATTTCAGGAAAAAATTACCTGCCTAAACTACACTCTATAGAATGTAGAATTAATGCAGAAGATCCTTTCAACGATTTTAGACCATCCCCTGGTAAAATTACTACATTGCACACTCCAGGAGGACATGGTGTACGAATAGACACCCATGTGTATTCTGGGTATACGATTCCGCCAAACTACGATTCCATGATTGCTAAATTAATTGTAACCGCACAAACAAGAAAGGCGGCGATTAGCAAAATGAAACGTGCCTTGGATGAATTTATCATTGAAGGTGTTAAAACAACCATTCCTTTTCATAGACAATTAATGGAACACCCCGATTATGTCGCGGGTAATTATACCACTAAATTTATGGAAGACTTTGAGTTGAAACCTCTAAAGAAGTAACCGTACACAACAATAAATAAAATAGCGAATATGAGGAATCATATTCGCTATTTTTATATATTTACTTTTTAATAACAAGTAATGAAAGAGAAAAAACTACATATTGACGGTATTGATAAAATTATCTTAAAACGATTGATGAACGATGCCAGAACTCCAATTTTAGGGATTGCACGTGAAATCGGCATCTCCGGAGCTGCCATTCATCAGCGGTTAAAAAAACTGGAAGCCGCCGGTCTCTTAGCGGGGTCTAAATTAATCATCAATCCAAAAGCTTTAGGGTACACCACCTTAGCCTACGTAGGAATTTTCTTAGATGCAGCCAGTAAATATTCCTCGGCGATCAACCGATTAAAGGAAATACCAGAAGTAATAGAGAGTCATTACACCACCGGAAACTACGCCATTTTCATTAAGATTCTATGTCGAGACAACGAGCATTTAATGAAATTACTAAATAAGGACATCCAATCCATCAAAGGAGTCGCTAGGACGGAAACTTTTATCTCCTTAGACCAGCAGATTGATCGGCAAATTCAGTTATAATAAGTTGAAGGCATTTATTTTTTAAACGGTGCTTCCCACGTTTGTGGTTACAAGCGATAAAATCAAGTTCAATAATTCCCTTTTTGATTAATGCTAGTTCCTTTTTACAAAAAAAAGGGTCTTGTTATTTCAACTCGATTTACACCGCCTTAAAACAACAAAACCCTTTTTATATCTTATCCAAAATACGTTTAATCTCTACCTCCTAAGATTCGCATCGCCCAATACAATAACATAGCCAAAGAAGCCAATGCGGCGACTAAATAGGTACGCGCTGCCCATTTTAAGGCATCTTGTGCGCCGTCCTGTTCTTCTTCCGTTAACATATTCGTGTTTTTTAACCATGCTAAAGCACGATTACTCGCATCATATTCCACTGGAAGGGTGATAAAGCTAAAAACGGTCGCCACGGCCATCAATCCTAAACCTGCCACTGCAATTATAAATCCTATTCCTGTTTCTCCAGAGACGGCACCTAAAATAATTCCACCAATCACCAACCATTGTGAATATTTAGAAGAGATATTCACCGCAGGCACTAATTGAGAGCGCAGTCCTAACCATTGGTATGCTTCCGCATGTTGAACGGCATGTCCGACCTCGTGTGAGGCTACAGCGGCCGCCGCAGCATTACGCTCATGATAGACAGATTCACTAAGATTTACCGTTTTATCCCCTGGGTTATAATGATCCGTTAATTGTCCTGAAACTGAGATGACTTCCACATCGGAAATACCATTATCACGCAGCATTTTTTCGGCTATTTCACGACCACTCATGCCGTTACGTAACTGAATTTTGGAATATTTTTTAAATTTATTTTTTAATTGCCTCCCTACTAGCCAACTTATTAAAGAAATCACTCCTATGAGTACATAAAATCCTATCATAATAATCTAATAATTTTAGTAAATATAAATATAAAACAGAATAGTTTAGTAGTTTTACATCATAAATTATTCCAAAAAAACATCAGAAGACACCATGGCAAAATTTCCACATATATTATTGATTTATACAGGAGGTACCATCGGGATGGTAAAAGACTTTAAAACCGGCACTTTAAAGACCTTCAACTTTGACAAGTTGATCAAACACATCCCCGAAATAAATCAATTAAACTGTACCATAGATAGTTACTCATTTGAAGAACCGATAGATTCTTCAAATATGAACCCGAATTCTTGGAAATTTATAGCTGAAGTTATTGAAGATCGCTATGACGATTTTGATGGTTTTGTTGTATTACACGGTTCAGACACCATGTCATACACCTCTTCTGCACTAAGTTTTATGTTTGAAAATCTGACCAAGCCCGTCATTTTTACAGGATCTCAATTACCCATAGGAGATTTACGCACAGATGCCAAAGAAAATTTAATCACCTCTATAGAAATAGCCTCTTGTGTTAAAAACGGCAAGCCTGTCATTTCCGAAGTCTGTCTCTACTTTGAATACAAATTATACAGAGCCAATAGAACTACGAAAATAAACGCAGAGCAATTCGAAGCATTTACATCCCTCAACTATCCGCCCTTAGCGGAGAGTGGCGTCCATTTAAAATTCAATCTGCCCTTAATTTACCAACCGGAAAACAACCTGCCTTTACGCATCCATAAGAAACTAAACAACAATATAGTCCTGCTAAAGTTATTCCCCGGAATCACGAAAATAGTCGTAGAAACCATCTTAAACATCCCAGGAAACCGCGGGGTTATCTTAGAAACTTACGGCTCAGGTAACGCCCCTACAGAACCCTGGTTTATAGCAGCATTAACGAATACGATACAACAAGGAATCCCGATTGTAAACGTCACACAGTGTGCTGGAGGAAGTGTAATTATGGGCGTTTATGAGACTAGTGTAGACTTACAAAATATAGGTGTGATCAGTGGAAATGACATCACAACAGAGGCCGCTTTAGCCAAATTAATGTATTTATTAGGAGAAGACTATAATTTAACACAAATTAAAAAATGGTTTGAAATTTCGATTCGAGGAGAAATATCAGAATCGCTTCATTAAATAACCACGCTCTACCCCAAGTGTTTAGAGAGAACCACAAGGAAGCATGGAGGAAATTACGAAGCTAAACCATCCCTAAAAAAAAACCATGTTAATTCAAATTAATCATTTTTAAGGCTGTTAAAATTTTCACAATTCAACATTTTTTTGTTACTTGCCAATCAGTAAACAAGAATAATTCAGTCTTGCATTATGTAACAAATGGAGAGGTGGCCGAGTGGCTTAAGGCGCACGCCTGGAAAGCGTGTATATGGGAAACTGTATCGGGGGTTCGAATCCCTTTCTCTCCGCCAGTATAGAATTTAATAAAAACAGAGTATATTTAACCAGTAAACAATTTAATAAATTAACTATTACACGATGAAAAGAGTATTTACTATCCTTGCAATAACAGGACTAATGTTATTCGGAGCAGCACCCCAAGCGGTGGCTCAAGAAGCAGCTAAAACTGAGCAGGTTGCAGATGCAGCTGAAACAAGAACATTTCACCAAGAGTTGAAACTTCGTTTTATCGAAGGTGGACCGTTTTTTATGGGAATTGTATTGGTTACCTTAATTTTAGGGTTGGCAGTTGCAATTGAAAGAATTATTTATTTAAACATGGCATCTACAAACACTAAGAAATTAGTAGCTAGCGTAGAAGACGCATTAGCATCTGGAGGTGTAGACGCAGCAAAAGAAGTGTGTAGAAACACAAAAGGACCAGTAGCTTCTATCTTTTACCAAGGATTGAACAGAATGGACGAAGGAGTAGACGCAGCTGAAAAAGCAGTTGTTGGATACGGTGGAGTTCAAATGGGACTTTTAGAGAAAAACATCTCTTGGTTAGGAT
>JAESRX010000065.1 GCA_016764435.1 Flavobacteriaceae bacterium
ATAATCCTGTATTTGAACTAATGTGTATAAGTTAATTGGGCGATTTGGTAGTTTAGTTTAGTTGTTCTGGCTCAAAGTCGGGAGACTTTGCGCAGCGGTTAATTCTTGCTTTTTTATGATAACAGTTTTTTTTTACTCAGAGACTTTACGTAGCTGGAATATACTTAGTTGTAGCTGATTTTTAATGTGATAACTAGGAAAAGACTGTTGTTTTATTATTTGCAACAGTCATTTTTTAAAATTTGATGTTACTTTGAATAATGGGCGTTATAGGCTATCATTGCGTTAGCACGGGCGAAAGAACCTGTACCCATAGTACCAGCTCCTGCACTTACCATGCCCCAATAGATTGCCCATCCAATATCATAGGCTAAAGTACCTCCATTGATTGATTTTAATTCTTTGTTGCTTAATGTTTTAATTTTATTTTCTGTATCCATTTTTTATTGTTTTTAATTAAATTCCACCTGAAATTCCTGAAATAAAATCATTCCAATTTTTTAAAATTTCAAAAATAACAAGTAAAACTATTATAGTAAAAATGACAGTATTTTTATTTACTTGTTCGAATATTTTAATTTGTAGTTTTTTTTTCATTTTCAAGTTATTTTTGTAAGTTAAATACCTCCGCTTATTCCTGCTTTAAACCCGTCCCAATCTGTTATAATAGCCCCTACAACTAGTAATGTTACACCAATAATTAAGTCATCGATCCCAAAGATACCTCCATTAATATTTTTACTTTCTTTTGAGCCCATCTCCTGAACCCCATAATTTTCTAAATTTTTCATAAATATAAAACTTTAAATTAATAATTTGTTTTATCAAATAAAAATTGCGCAATTTGTTTTCTTTGATACTGCTAATTTAGGTTTGTACACTGCACTAACCTTGCAGTACAATACTTTTTATTTAAAAAAGTAGCACCCCCATATATGTTTCTAACCTCATCCCCAATAAGTACCTGTACAGAAATATTAACCAATAAATCAAAAGAACTTGTATAATAATATGTTTCTGTTTTTTTATTGTATTCAATTGGAGCATCAATTTCTTTAAGATAATCAAGGATATTATAAAATTGTCGTTCACTAATGTTTAGTTTATTTGCAAACTCTTGTGGAGAGCCTGTGTTTTCTTGTTTAATTAATTCGTGTGTTTTTCGTAAGCGTTCTAATTGTTTAATTGTTTTCATATAATTTTTGTTTAATCGTTTATGGCTTATTTTTCATTATTTACTATTTATTAAATTTGGAATTTGTTGTTGCCATAGGTTATAATAGTGTTCTTTTTTTGTTAGTAATTCCTCATGTGAACCTTGTTCCAACACTTTACCATCTGCTAGTACCACAATTTTGTCGGCTTGGGCTACAGTACTTAACCTATGGGAAATTAAAATAATGGTCTTGTTTTGGCTACGTAAATTTTGAATGCTGCGCTGTATGTAATTTTCAGAACTGCTGTCTAGAGAAGAGGTCGCTTCGTCTAATACTAAAATTTCTGGTTGCTTGTATAAAGCTCTAGCAATGGCAATACGTTGTTTTTGGCCTCCAGACAATGATGCACCATTTTCTCCTAGATAGGTGTTAAAACCATTAGGAAGTGTGTCTATAAATTCTTGAATTCCTATGTTTTTACAAATTCGGAGTATGCGCTCCATATCAGGTTCAAAATCACCTACGGCAATGTTTTCTATAACGTTTCCTGCAAACAGGTCTATTTTTTGAGGGACCACACTTACCAATTGACGCAAACTTTTGTTTTCGATATATTTTAAGTCGTAGTCTCCAATGCTAATGATGCCCTTTTGTATAGGGTATATATTTTGTAATAAGGAGATTAAGGTAGATTTTCCAGAGCCACTTTCCCCAACAATGGCGGTAATACTTCCCTTTTTAATCTGTAAATTGAAATTATCGAATACTTCTACGCGGGTTCCATATCTAAACATAACGTTTTTAAAGGTTATGTCTCCAATATTAGTAGCGGTAAGTTTGAATTTGTTTTCAGTTTCTTCACGTTCCAAATCCATAATTTCGAACAAACGGTCTGCGGCTATCAGGGCATTTTGAATTTGTTTGTTAGCGCCTACCAAACTGGCTATAGGTCCCATAAAATATCCAATAATGGCATAAAATGACATCAATTCTCCAGGTGTTATTTCTCTATCTATCACAAAATACGAGCCTGTCCATAAGAGAATAATTGTGAATACTTGAGAGATGCTACTAGAGGCAGTTCCTGTAAACACACTGTTCAAAGCAGATTTGTAACCGATGTTTAACAAGCTTATAAATTTAGTCTCTGTTTTAATATTTGCAAAATCTTCCAATCCAAAACGCTTGATGGTACCCATGGCATTGATACTCTCCACTAATTGGCTTTCCAATTCGGCCGCCTTTTCCATTACTTTTCGTTCGGTTTTTTTATTCAACCTATTTACAATGGCGTAAATAATAATGTAAAACGGAAGGATGCAAGCCATAATTAATGCCAATTTCCAATAATAGGTAAACATCAAGCCAAAAGAAAATAGGACAATCAACACATTCACAGCCAAAGACAAAGCCACACCATTGATAAAAGTTCTAATTTTTACAGCATCGTTAATTCTTGAAATGATCTCTCCTACACGCATGGTGTCAAAAAACTGCTGTGGTAATTTCAATAAATGTTTGTAATAGCCTAATATGAGTCGTGCATCTATTTGTTGCCCTGTTTTTATCAAGAAAACATCCTTAAACAGGCCTATAAAAACTTTTAGAACTAATAGTACCAACATGATGATGCTTAATAAATTCAAAAGTTTGGTGTTGCCACCTACCAATACAAAGTCTGTTATTTTCTCGATGTATATAGCGGTCGAAAACCCCAACAAAGTAAATATAAGAGCACCTACAAATGCTTGTATTAATATGAACTTATGTGGTTTTAATAAAAACCAAAAACGTTTGGAAACGGCTACCTTCTCATTGCCTGTTTTAAAGCTTTCATCTGGTAATAAAATGACCAGAACGTTTGTCCATTCCTCTTTGAACTCATCATGTGTTTTTTTATGAAAGGAACCTGTTCCTGGATCCATTATTTTAATATAGGTCTTGGTTACCTTGTAAATAACCACATAGTGTTGCAGTTGTTTTTTTACAATAACATGCGCAATAGCCGGTGTTGGAATTTTGAATAAACTATCAAAAGGACCATGTACGCCTTTGGCTTCAAAGCCTAGTTTTTCAGCTGCTTCTATCAAGCCCAATACATTGGTGCCTTTTTTGTCGGTACCAGCATATTGTCTGATTCTAGCAATAGGAAGTTCTAACTTATAATGTGCACTTATGGAAGCCAAACAAGTGGCGCCACAATCTGTAATATCATGTTGTTTTAATGCAATTTTCGCCATCTTTTTCTAGTCTAATTTTGTGTTTATTCGATTTCATTTACTCCATTTGGGTTGAGCCAATCGTCTATTTTATCGTATAACAGTTCGAATAAACTACGCTCTGCTAATTTAAACCGGGCACTAAAAGTCATTCCCTTTTTTAAGTTCCCTTTATAATTATTTTTTAAGGTCAAGTATTTTTGATCTAGTTTACAAGTTATTTTAAAAACGGGCGCTTCATTTAGTATTTCTATATCTTTTGCGATTTCTATAATACTACCTGTAGCCAATCCCCACTGGTTGTAATTGAAGGCATCTATTTGGAATTTCACTTGATTCTCGGGATTTATCAGGCCTATATCTAAAGGCAAAACATAGCATTCTGCAACCAAAGTACCGTTAGGTGAAATTTCGGCTATGGGTTGGCCTGCATTTAAATAGCTGCCTTTTTCTATGCCTATTACATTGATGAGTGTACCCGAAATAGGAGCCGTAAGTACATAATAGGATTTGTGATCGTTTTGTTGTTGTAAATTGTTATCAAATTCCTTTAATTGTCTATTGAAGATGGTTAAATTCCCTTGCCAAGTTGTGTATTGTTGCTTTTTTAATAATGCGATGGCATCCACGGTCAAATCGTATTCGTATTGGTAATTTTCGAAGGTAACGGCAGCAATAACCCCTTTTTCAAACAGCGTTTTATTACGTGTCAAATCGCGTGTTTGTTTTTTGAAGCGCGTTTGTAATTCTTGTAGTTTCTTTTGATATTGACCATACTCCTGTTGGTATTTTGGACTTCTAATGCTAGAAATTGAAATTTGATTTCCGCGAAGTAGGTATCGTAAATCGTGTGTGAAGTTGCTGTACTCCTTAATATTTGATGCTAATAAATCCATTTTTATATGAATGGCATAGGCATCTAATACAAGCAAAGTATCTCCCTTTGTGATTTCTTTATTTGCGCGAATATTATTTTCTAATACCTTACCTAGATTAACAACAGTTATTTTAACACGTTCTTTTTCGGATCGTATCAAACCACGAGAAGTGGCATAGATGTCAATTTTTATAAATGGTAATGCGCAGAAAGCAATAATGATGGCTAGTAAAAAAGTACTGTAAATAATGGAACTTCTCTTTCTGTGCTTAAATTGGTGCACAAGTGATGTGTTCTCCAAAATTTCTTTCGGAAATATCTTTTTCATAATGATAGTTTAAATCATCAGCCTCACGAGGAAGAAAATTATTAGCTAACAATAATTATAATAAATTTTTTTTGTGCAATTTGTCTCTAATATAATAAATAATTTTCAAAATAAGGATACACAAATTTGTTTTTTTTGGTAAATAGAAAGAATCAAAAACCTGTAATATATGTGTTTACCTGATAGAGTGGGGATTTAACGGTAAGGCCATTTCGCATAAAAGGCGGGGATATTGCACCAAAGCAATATGCAGATATTACAAAAATTAACAAAAAGTCTATTCTAAACACCTCCTAAATTTGGGAAGATTACAATATGTTTACTAATAAGTTAAAATTGTAGTCGTAATAATAAGAATTGGATTTACGGCAATATAATAATGGGGCATCTATTTCCTTTAAATATTCTAATTGGGAATGTAGTAGCCGTTTACTTATTTTAAGTTGGCTGCAAATTTAGTTGGAGTTCCTGTATTGGTAGTGTTAATTAAATGATGTGCTTTACGAAGGCGCTCTAATTGTTTGAGTGTTTTCATCGCTCTATTTTTGATTTTTTCAAAAATAGATGTGTTCACTCTAATTGCATTGGAGGGGAGTGTAAAAGAATTTACTTTGTTCTATTGAGTAGGAGTTTGAACTTTTACTATACAGCACTATTTTATTTTAAGAGGAAGTTGCCGTGAATCAAATATTTGTAAAATATGGATGTCGTTGTTCCTTACTGTATATACAATCTTAAAATGTTTATAAATGGCTCGATATTGATTTGTTGCTAAATAAGCTTCAGATTGATGTAAAAAATTTGGATTAAGTGCGGCTCCTGTTTTTTTGATGCCTTTTACGATGTTGTTAGCACCATAAATTGTGTTTAAATTAAATGTATAAAAATTCCAGATTTTCTTTAAGTTGGCAACGGATTTTTTTGACCATATTACTGCCATGATGCAATTTCCTGATCCAATTCTTTTGAAGTTATGTAATCTCCTTTTGCTATCTCTTGCTCTGCTGCTAATAGTTCTTTTTGAACGTCGGCTTTAGTTAAGGGAGCGCCATCGATGGAATGAAGAACAGTTTCTTTTGCTAAAATAGCAATGAATTTTTCAATAACCACATCCTTTGCCGTAGTAAGGATATACTGTGCTAATTCCTCTCTAGTAAAGTTGGATGTATTCATGTTATTGGAATATTTTAGGTTACAAATATACGGAAATGATATTAAAAGTTGGAATATTACATTTTAGCCTAATACATCAAATGCAAATTCACCTATTATTTCTCCTGTATTGTAAAATTCTTCTATCATAGCCATTGCTAATAGTAGGCAAAGAGACGATAAGAAGATTTTTTTGTGTTTGAGTAATATCTTATATATAGTTTTTAAATCTTAAAGTAGGTATTTGGACGTTTATATCGATTTTTTTTATGCTGGATTCAATTAATATATGTACGTGGTTACAATAGAAACAGCGCACTAGCATTGACGTAATTATGTTAATAACATATCTCGATACTATTTTTGGATTATTTTAAAAGGAAAAATAATCCAAAAATCACTCGATGTGACGAGGGATTAGCATCATTGTTGTCACTTGATTTTTTCTGAAATAAAACTATCCTGTCGATTTGATACTCAGGTGAGAATCGTAATTAAAAGTTCAATCCACCCGCTATGCCAAGTCTTATGTCCAATATCCATCAAATAAAAAGCACAGACCAAACAGCCTGCACTTTTCAAATTCGTACTAAAAAAATAGTATTTCTTATTTCTTCAAATAACCGTTGATTTTAAATACCCAAGCTTCGTTACTTGGCATTTGGTTGTAAGAAACAGCATTTAAATAAATGTGTAGCTTGTTGTTTTTAAACTTCCATTTTAAATTACCTTCTCTTCCTAATAAAGATATTTCTGTGTTTTTTGCAGGTTTTGGAACATCTAATACCAACACTTCGTTTTCTGGCCATTCTAATGAGATGGCGTATAAATTATCGTTGTTGGTTGTATAAGCGATGTGTTGCAACATAGAACTGTAGGTTCCTTTTAGTCCAGGATTACTATTTTTGTCTGCGGTTAAACTAAATGCACTGGCAGGAATTGCCTCTCTTTCTTGATGCTTACTTTTCCAAAATAAGTGTGCAAAAGCATTTTGTCTCGATTCAAAATAATCTACCTTAATTTTGTGTTTTTTTCCTTTTTCTAATGTGATGGTATTCGTTGCTTTTTCTGTGTTTACATTATTCATTACATTGCCTTCAAACTCTTGGTCTTTATTTTTCCATTGGTTTAAGACAAGTTTTCCATCAATATATACACGGATTCCGTCATCAGCCTTAGCTTCTAAAGTATAGGTTTCAGAAAATTCAGGAGTGATATAACCTTCCCAAGTCACCTCAAAATGGTCTTCCTTGATCGGTTTTATAGCGGTATTTCTTGCCCAATAAAAATCAATATTTGCATCAATTCGGGTTTTGGTAATTTTCTTTTCCTCTCCCATAGTGGTCCAAGGTCTAGAAGCATAAATAGCCTCTTCGTTGGTTTTTATCCATGCACCCAATTGAATCAAGCGTTCTTGTTGTAATAATGGAATTTGTCCATCGGCTTTTGGTCCAACGTTTAGCGTAATTCCTCCTCCATTACCTACGGCTTTGGCAAAAAAGTGAATCAAATCTTTAGGAGTCATATAGGCATCCAGTTCTTCGTTTCTATTCAATCCAAAAGAACGTCCTATTCCTCTACATTCTGCCCAAGGACGGTCTGGACTATTGATGCCCGCACTGTACTCGGGGGTTAAAAATCCCGTATCACTACCACCTCCCCAGCGGTTGTTTACAATGGCATCTTCTCCTACGGTATTGTAATACCAAGAAATCAATTCTTTGGCATGCCAAGTTTCTGCACTGTGAAACCACTCTCCATCGGTAAATAGTACCGAAGGTTTGTAGGTACTTATCAAATCTTTAAATTGAGGTAGCATCACTTTATCTACATAGTTTCCAATATTTTCATGAGGGTCTGTATACCAGCGGTGCAATTTATTATTCCATTCAGGTAGTGAATAATACAAGCCCATTTTTAAGCCTTTTTTACGCACTGCTTTGGTCAATTCACCTACCAAATCACGTTTTGGACCCACATCCACCGAGTTCCAGCCGGGAGCTTGTTCACTTGGCCAAAGGCAATAACCATCATGGTGTTTTGATACAAACAATACGTATTTAGCGCCTGCTTTGTCAAATAAATCTGCCCATTCATCTGGGTTGAATAACTCAGCTTTGAACAGTGGAGCAAAATCACGATACGTAAAATCTTCACCATAATTTTTTTTCATAAAATTGGTACGTAAAGAATCTTTCATTTGCAGGCCTCTTAAATACCACTCGCCATAGGATTCTTTTCCTCCATAGGAAGGCACAGAATACAATCCCCAATGAATGAATATTCCAAGTTTGGCATCTTTAAACCATTGAGGGTATTCTCTTCCATTGATAGATTCCCAAGTAGGTTCAATTTTTTCTTGCGCAAAAGTGGGACTGACTAGTAGCGCAGTTAATAAAAGTAGTAAGTAGTATTTGTTGTTCATAATTGCGTTGTTTGGAACCAAAGATACATTAGAATGATCAGCGTCACTAAATTTTTCCCCAAACAACATTGCGTTAGGGGTGAAGGGAGGTTTTGTGTTTGATGTTAAATCTTGATCATACGTTTAAATTGCGAATTGAATAATTGAAAAGCTTTTGATACAATTTTTTGTTCCTCAAAATCACTCGACCTGACAGTGATAATTATTGAAAACTAACAACAAAAAAAGAGGAGCTTATCAATATTTAAATGATAAGCTCCTCTTTTAAAAATTTATTATTGTGGGTAGTGGGCAGTGGGCAGTGGGCAGTGGGCAGTGGGCAGTGGGCAGTAGGCAGTAAGCAGTAGGCAGTAAGCAGTAGGCAGTAAGCAGTTGGCAGTAGGCAGTGGGCAGTGGGCAGTGGGGCTCAGTTATTAAAAACATGAGTGGCACCAACAACAAGCAACAAGCAACCAACAACCAAAATACTGCTCAATTCTTCCCTATTGGGAGATACCGTAGGCAGTGGGGATTTTACTTTGTAGCAAACATCTTCACATCCTCTTCACTTACTTTTTTACCTCCTAAAATCAACAATCGTTCAATTACATTACGTAATTCTCGGATATTTCCAGTCCAATTGTAAGATTTAAGTTCTTCCAAGGCATCATCTGTAAATACTTTTGTGGCTGTACCATGTTCGTTGGCAATTTGATTGGCGAAGAAATTAACCAATAAAGGAATGTCTTCTCTTCTGTCATTCAATGCAGGAACATCTATTAAGATTACTGCCAAGCGATGGTATAAATCCTCTCTAAATCTACCTTGTTCAATTTCGACGCTTAAGTTTTTATTTGTTGCAGCAATTACACGGACATTTACTTTGATGTCTTTGTCAGATCCAACACGAGATACTTTGTTTTCTTGCAATGCACGTAGTACTTTTGCTTGAGCAGAAAGACTCATATCACCAATTTCGTCTAAGAAAATAGTTCCACCATTGGCAGCTTCAAATTTCCCTGCTCTATCTTTATTGGCACCAGTAAAAGATCCTTTAACATGTCCAAACAATTCACTTTCTATCAATTCAGAGGGGATAGCGGCACAGTTTACTTCAATCATTGGCGCTTTAGTTCTATCACTTTTTTCGTGCAACCAGTGCGCTACAATTTCTTTTCCGGTTCCGTTGGGACCTGTAATTAAAACACGTGCATCTGTTGGCGCTACCTTTTCAATCATATCTTTAATATGAGTAATGGCATCACTCTCACCTATCATTTGGTATTTTTTACTTACTTTTTTCTTGAGTCTTTTATTTTCAACCACCAATTTTTTTCGGTCCAATGCATTGCGCACCGTATTTAATAACCGATTTAAATCGGGTGGTTTTGATATATAATCAAAAGCACCGAGTCGCATTGTATTTACTGCGGTATCCAGATCACCATGACCAGAAATCATTATAAAAGGAATTTCAGGATTTATCTTTTTGATGCGTTCTAAAACTTCCACACCATCCATTTTTGGCATTTTAATATCGCATAGTACCAAGTCATAATCATTTTTGGTGATCTTTTCAATACCTTCCAATCCGTCACTTGCTTCAGAAACCACATAGTCGTCGTTTTCTTCAGAAATAATTTTTGTGAGTACTCTACGAATGGCGGCTTCGTCCTCTATTATTAATATATTGCTCATAGCTAAATACTTGCGTTTATTTTTTTTGTTTATTTCTTTTTAAGACAATACCGATGGAGGCATAAAAATTATTGTTCAAATCGTAAGAGAACAACTCCTCACTTTTGTCCCTTAAGCTCACTTTATTCGATGCAATATAACCAGTTTTTAAATTCAAATACCAGTTATTGTGTATTTTATGTGATATTCCTAATGCCATTGTATTCATAGAAATAGACATTTTGTTAATGTCTTTTATAAGATACGTTTTTCCTTCGTAGCTAAATTCTTCACTGCCATTTTTTAGTTTTAAAGGAGATGAAATATTCCCATAATAACCATCCAAGGCAAATTGAAGATGTACGTGTGTTTTCGCAGAAAGGTTGTAATTAAACTTTGAAATGGGGAAACCTATGGCATAATCAAATTTAGTATTGATGGTCTTAATATATAAAAAATAAGGCAATGGAGCAGGTTTTCCCAGTCTATTGCTATAAGATAATCCAAATGTCAAACTACTTTTTTGAGATTTGAATTTTTTTGTTGCTCCGATAGCTCCCGTAAAATTAAAATCGTCAAAACTTAAAGAGCTTCTTAAATTAGAGGCAATTGTAGGTTGTGCATTCACGGTAAATAACCATTGGTTTTTCAGTGGTTTTATATAGGTGATTCCATATTTAAATTCATGAAATTTTTCCAAACCATCTACTTTAAAAATATTTGTGTCAGGAAAACTGAAATTTAACTGTTGATAGGATATTTTATGTAATAAAAAGTTGTTGTTTTTTAATTTGGTAGGAATGGTAAGCCATGCTTGGGAACGATTTATGTCCAATGCATCCTTATTTCCACCTAAAAAACTATAACTTACTCCTGCTAATTCTGACTGAGCGAAACTTTGCAGACTGCTCAACACTAAAAATATAATTGCTATTTTTTTCATATGTAATACAATCCCTCAATTTTTTTAAAATTGAAGGATTAATGTTTTTTTTAATTTGTTAATATTTCAACCATTTGTATAAGTCCTTGTACGTAGGTTTTTTACCATACATTAAAATTCCAACACGATAAATCTTCGCTGCGAACCATACAATTCCGATGAAAGTAACCAATAATAATGCCATAGATAATAGTAATTCCCACCATGGCACACCAAATGGAATTCTCATTAGCATTACAATTGGAGAGGTGAGTGGGAAAATAGAAAATGCCACTGCAATAGATCCATGTGGATTCTCTATAACTCCAAAACCTACATAGATGGCTATAATTAGCGGAAGCATTACTGGCATCATAAATTGTTGGGTATCTGTTTCACTATCTACCGCTGCTCCGATGGCTGCGTATATAGAACTATAGATGAGGTAACCCCCAAAAAAGTAAACAATAAATGATAAAAACAAGGTCATTAATGGCAAGTTTTTAATTTCCAAAATCATGGCTTGGATGTCACTTGTTGCCGATTGTTGCATTTGTCCTACCATTTCTTGACTTGCTTGCATTGAAGGAGAACTCCCCATTAAATCGACTCCAAAAAAGGCCGAAATGGCTATCGTTAATAAGCTTGCAGAGATAATCCAAATAATGAATTGAAGGATTCCAGCAAAGGCATTTCCTAGAATTTTACCCAGCATTAGTTCAAATGGTTTTACAGAAGAAATAATCACTTCAATAATACGACTGGTCTTTTCTTCAATCACACTACGCATCACAGAAGTTCCATAAATAATGATGAACATAAAGATGAGGTAACCAAAAGCACCCCCAGCAATCATTTTTAAAACACTTCCCATTTTAGACGATTTCTCACCAGCAAAAGTTTCGGTTGCTATGGCAACATCGGTTTCTGCTTCTTTGATTTTCTCGATGTCAAAATGGAGTTTCTCTATCTTTAGATCTCTAATTTTATGTTCAATTTTTCGTTCTAAATCCTGAATCACATTTAAATTTGGTGCATCTTCAGAGTAAAAAGCAATCCCTTTGGATAAATTCTCCAAATTATCAGTTTTGGGAATATGGACAAAACCATAATAGGATTCTAGGGTAATTTCCTTGGCTTTTTCAAAGCCTAATTTTTCTAAGTTGATGTATTTCGTGAGCTCGCTGTCTTTAAATATACTTTCCAGTTGATGTGATTCATCTATATAACTGATAGTTCTTATTTCTTCCGCATTTTTAACGTTTAAAAAAACAATCAAAGCCATCATTCCTACCATTAATAGGGGACTTAAAATTGTCATGACTATAAAGGACTTGTTTTTAACTTTTGCTAAAAATTCTCTTTTGATGATGAGTGATAATTTATTCATTATTTTGTACGGCTTTAATAAATAGGTCGCTTGCGCTTGGGATTATTTCTGTAAAATGAGTTACTTGAGCATGCTGATTTAAAAATTGTAACAGCTCTTTAGACGTATCTCCATTGTTTAAGGTAATGTTTAATTTTAAATCGTTTTCTAAGGATTTAAACGTCGCAGTAGAAATTTTAAAATTATTTTCGAGTTGCTCTTTCAATAGAGACTCGTTTTCTGATTGTAGACCAACTTGAAATGAATTTGTTTTAAATTCACGCTTAATATCATCTAGCTTCCCGTCTAATATTTTATTTGATTTATCAATCAATGCAATATGATCGCACAATTCTTCCACGGACTCCATACGATGGGTAGAGAAAATTACGGTCGCACCTTCGTCTTTTAATTGTAAGATTTCATCTTTTATTAAATTAGCGTTAATCGGATCAAAACCACTAAAAGGCTCATCAAAAATCAATAATTTAGGCTGATGCATCACGGTGACAATAAACTGTACTTTTTGAGCCATCCCTTTGGATAATTCTTGTACCTTTTTATCCCACCAAGAACCGATATCAAATTTGTCAAACCAATACTTTAATCTTTTTTTTGCTTCGGATTTACTCATCCCTTTTAATTGTGCTAAGTAGAGCGCTTGTTCACCTACCTTCATGTTCTTGTACAGACCACGCTCTTCTGGAAGGTATCCTATTTGCGAAATGTGTTCAGGCTTTAAAGGTTCCCCATCCAATAATACCTCCCCTTGATCGGGCATTATTATTTGGTTAATAATACGAATTAAGGTAGTTTTTCCCGCTCCATTGGGGCCTAATAAACCAAAAATACTTTGGTTAGGAATGGCTAAAGAGACATTGTTTAATGCCTTAAAATCGCCATAACTTTTACTTATGTTTTTAACTTCTAATAAGTTATTCATATCAAAATTTATTTTTGTCTTCCAAATATACATTTTTGTCTAGTATCTGTTCCATTTTTTTTATCTTTCATCACAGAAAATTGAATTTTTCTGCCTTTACTATGCATGCATAATATATTTTTGCTATATTTGGAACATGCAAAAAGACAAAACAATTGATCATGTGTTGCGAGCCACCTGGCAAGCCATCGCAAAAATGTACAATGAAGAAGCTGCAAAACACAAGAGTACCATGGCTACCGCCTTTGTGCTTTTAAATATAGATTACGATCACGGAACCCCCTCAACATCTTTAGGACCTCAAATGGGAATGGAGCCTACCAGCCTTTCTCGTATTTTGAAAAACATGGAAAAGCAAGGTGCGATTTACAGAGAACGCAATCCAGAAGATGGGCGTAGCGTACTGATAAAACTGACGGAATTCGGAAAGGAAAAAAGAGAAGTTTCTAAAAAAACCGTGATTCAATTTAACGAATTGATTTTAGCCAATGTGTCTGAAGAACAGTTGCGACATTTTTTTGAGGTCACGGATATTATCAATAAACTAATCAATCAAAAACAAATATTTACCAAATAATTATCTAATTAACAAACTATTATTTTATGAAAAAACGAAGTATTAAAAAAATAGCAATTATTGGGTCTGGAATTATGGGCTCAGGTATTGCATGTCACTTCGCAAATATTGGCGTTGAAGTACTCTTATTAGATATAGTACCACGCGAATTGAGTGCAGCGGATAAGGCAAAAGGATTAACACTTGAAAGCAAGGTGGTTCGTAATAGTATTGTGAACAATAGCTTAAAAGCATCGTTAAAATCAAAACCATCTCCTATATATAACCAAAAATTTGCCTCGCGAATTTCTACGGGAAATTTAGAGGATGATATTCATAAAATTAAAGATGTTGATTGGATTTTAGAGGTTGTTGTAGAACGGTTGGATATTAAAAAACAAGTGTTTGAAAATATCGAAAAACACCGTACTCCAGGAACATTAATTACATCGAACACTTCAGGTATTCCTATCAAGTTTATGAACGAGGGTAGAAGTGAAGATTTTCAAAAGCATTTTGCAGTCACTCACTTTTTTAACCCACCACGTTATTTAAAACTTTTCGAAGTAGTTCCAGGTCCGGCATGCTCTCAGGAGGTAACGGACTTTTTAATGATGTTTGGGGAGAAATTCCTAGGTAAAACATCAGTTTTAGCAAAGGATACACCCGCGTTTATTGGAAATAGAGTTGGCGTTTTCGGAATCATGAGTTTGTTCCACCTTGTAAAGGAAATGGACTTAACGGTAGAGGAAGTAGATAAATTATCGGGACCCGTAATTGGTCGTCCAAAATCTGCGACGTTCCGTACCTGTGATTTAGTAGGTTTGGATACCTTAGTACATGTGGCCAATGGAGTCAAAGATAATTGCCCAGAGGATGAGTCTAAGGAAATGTTTAACCTGCCTTCTTACATCGATACTATGATGGAGAATAACTGGCTAGGTTCTAAAACAAAGCAAGGTTTTTATAAGAAATCTGTAGATGAAAATGGAAAGAAATCCATTTTAACCTTGGATTTAAATACGATGGAATACCGTGCTAAAAAGCGCGCGAAATTTGCCACCTTAGAAATGACAAAAACCATCGAAAAAGTAATCGATCGTTTTAAAGTATTGGTAAAAGGTAAAGACAAAGCAGGAGTGTTTTATAGAAAATCATTTGCTTCTTTGTTTCAATACGCTTCGAATAGAATTCCGGAAATTTCTGATGAGTTATACCGTTTAGACGATGCTATGAAAGCTGGTTTCGGATGGGAACACGGGCCTTTCCAAATTTGGGATGCCATAGGAGTGGAGAAAGGAATTAAAATGATGGAAGCTGAAGGTTACAAACCAAACCAATGGGTGTTGGATATGTTAGCCAACGGCGTGACTAGTTTTTACGGTGTTTGTGAAGGTGCTAAATATTACTACGAAATAAGTAAAAAACAACAGGAGAAGATTCCTGGTCAGGATAGTTTTATCATTTTAGATAATATCCGCGAAGCAAAAACAATTTGGTCTAATGCAGATGCATCTATCCAACATTTAGGAGATGGAGTATTGAATGTAGAATTCCAAAGTAAAATGAATACCCTTGGCGGTGGAGTTTTACAAGCCATTAATAAAGGAATAGATTTAGCTGAAACAGAATATGATGCGGTTATTCTAGGAAATCAAGGGGCTAATTTTTCTGTAGGCGCTAATTTAGCGATGCCATTTATGATGGCCGTAGAGCAGGAATATGACGAATTGAATTTTGCGGTAAAATATTTTCAAGATACGGTAATGCGCATGCGTTATTCATCGTGTCCTACGCTTATTGCACCTCATGGATATACTTTCGGTGGGGCTTGTGAATTAAGTATGCATGCGGATAAAGTGGTCGCAGCAGCTGAAACCTATATTGGATTAGTAGAATTTGGAGTGGGAATCATTCCAGGAGGTGCTGGTTCTAAAGAAATGGCAGTAAGAGCATCGGAAGGTGTTTTAAAGGATGATGTTAAATTAAATAAATTACGTGATTACTTTATTAATGTAGCCATGGCAAAAGTAGCTACATCCGCTCATGAAGCCTTTGATTTAGGTTTTTTTACAGCGCATAAGGATATTGTAGTTGTGAATAGAGATCGCCAGATTGCAACGGCAAAACGCCATGCAATAACAATGCTAGAAGATGGATATACACAACCAGCTTTGAAAAAAGTAATGGTATATGGACAGCAAGCATTAGGAATGTTTTTAGTGGGTACAGACAGTTTGAAACACGGAAAATTTGCTTCTGAACACGATCAGAAAATAGCCAATAAATTAGGATATGTAATGGCAGGTGGAGATTTATCTGAGCCTACATTAGTATCTGAAAAATATTTACTAGAGCTAGAACGTGAAGCATTTATGAGTTTAATGACTGAACGCAAAACCTTAGAACGTATAGAACATATGTTGAAGACAGGGAAACCGTTGCGTAATTAGATTTGAGTAGTGAGATATGAGTATTGAGATTTAAGAAATTAGTAAATTAGAGATTATGCATAAACTAGAAGATTTAAAAATTTGGATAAAGGCAATGTCTTTGTGTAAACTAGTATATATATTGGTTTCATAATTACCTTCCAATGAAAAGTTTGGATTGATTTCTCAGATTAAAAGAAGTGCAGTTTCGGTTCCTTCAAATATAGCAGAAGGAGCAGGGAGGAATTCTAATAAGGAATTTAAGCGTTTTTTGAGTATCGCAAATGGATCTACTTATGAATTACAAACTCAGTTATTATTAACCGTCGAATTAAACTTACTAAGTAAAACGAATGTACAACAAGTGATAGAATTATGTATAGAGATACAAAAAATGAATTATGGATTTCAAAAGAGACTCGATTCTCATATCTAATAGCTCATATCTAACATCTCATATCTATCATAAAACATCTAAAAACAAATGAAAACAGCATATATAGTACAAGGGTATAGAACCGCAGTAGGAAAAGCACCAAAAGGAATTTTTCGATTTAAAAGGCCAGATGAGTTAGCCGCAGAAACCATTGAGCATTTATTAAAAGATGTGCCTCAATTGGATAAGAAACGCATAGATGATGTGATGGTAGGAAATGCCATGCCAGAAGCGGAACAAGGATTAAATATTGCACGTTTAATCTCCTTGATGGGATTAAAAATAGAAGATGTTCCAGGGATGACAGTGAATAGATACTGTGCCTCTGGATTGGAAACAATTTCCATTGCTGCCGCTAAAATTCAAGCTGGAATGGCAGAGTGTATCATTGCAGGTGGTGTGGAAAGCATGAGTTATATTCCTATGGGAGGATATCGCCCGGTACCTAATTATAAATCGGCCAGTGAAGGGAACGAGGATTATTATTGGGGAATGGGATTGACGGCAGAAGCCGTGGCGCATCAGTTTAAAGTGTCTCGTGAAGATCAAGATCAATTTGCCTATAATTCGCATATGAAAGCCTTGAAAGCACAAGTAGATGGTACTTTTAAAGATGATATTTGCCCGATTACCGTGGAGCAAATTTTCGTAGATGAAAATGATAAAAAACAACGTAAAGAATATATAGTTGATACTGATCAAGGTCCTAGAAAAGGAACCTCTATGGAAGCATTAGCTAGACTAAGACCTGTATTTGAACAAGGAGGAAGCGTGACCGCAGGGAATTCTTCTCAAATGAGTGATGGTGCCGCCTTTGTATTGGTAATGAGTGAAGAAATGGTGAAAGAACTCAATTTAGAACCCGTCGCTAGAATGGTTTCTTATGCTGCAGTGGGCTTAGATCCACGCATCATGGGAATGGGACCTGTAAAAGCGATTCCAAAAGCATTAAAACAAGCAGGATTGTCTCTAAATGACATCGATTTATTTGAGTTAAATGAAGCTTTTGCTTCTCAATCCTTAGCAGTGATGCGCGAGTTAGATCTAAATCAAGAGATTGTAAATGTAAATGGTGGAGCCATTGCATTAGGACATCCATTAGGATGTACTGGAGCTAAATTAACGGTACAGTTAATCAACGAAATGCGTCGTAAGAAAAGTAAGTACGGAGTTGTAACCATGTGCGTAGGTACTGGACAAGGAGCAGCTGGGGTATATGAATTTTTAAAATAATTAGATCCGTCCAGGTCTCAAAAAACTACAACATGGAAACAGGAACAAAAAACAAGACAACAATGACAGCAATTAAGGGAGGTGAATTTATCATCAAAGAAACGAAATGCGAGGATATCTTTATCACGGAGGAATTTAGTGAGGAACAGCAAATGATGAAAGAATCGATCATTGAATTTACGGATCGTGAAGTGTGGCCTCATAAAGAACGTTTTGAAAATAAAGACTATGCATTTACTGCGGAGTTGATGAAAAAATTAGGTGACCTTGGTATGTTGGGGATTTCAGTTCCTGAACAATACGGAGGAATGGGAATGGGATTTGTCTCTACCATGTTAGTTTGTGATTATGTTTCAGGAGCCTCTGGATCATTGGCTACTGCTTATGGAGCACACACAGGAATCGGAACCATGCCTATTTTATTATATGGAACAGAAGCTCAAAAGGAAAAATACATTCCTAAATTGGCTTCTGGAGAGTGGATTGGAGCTTACTGTTTAACAGAACCAGGTGCTGGATCTGATGCCAATTCAGGAAAGACCAAAGCGGTGTTATCGGAAGATGGAAAAACCTATAAGATTACCGGACAAAAAATGTGGATTTCCAATGCAGGTTTTTGTAATGTGATGATTGTTTTTGCACGTATCGAAGACGATAAAAACATTACGGCATTTATCGTAGAATACGATAGCGAAAATCCAAATGGAATCACCATGGGTGAAGAAGAGAAGAAATTAGGAATCAATGCTTCTTCTACACGCCAGGTGTTTTTTACCGATACCGTGGTGTCTATAGATAATATGTTGTCTGAAAGATCTAAAGGATTTAAAATTGCCATGAACTCTTTAAATGTGGGACGTATTAAATTGGCAGCTGCTGGTTTGGATGCTTCACGTAGATTGGTGACTGAATCTGTAAAATATGCCAATGAGCGTATTCAATTTAAAACACCGATTGCTAATTTTGGAGCCATCAAGTTTAAGATTGCAGAAATGACCACAAAAACCTATTCGACTAATGCCATGGCATATCGTATTTCTAAGGACATTCAAAATAAAATTGACAGCTTAGTAAGTGAAGGGAAATCTCACCAGGAAGCCGAATTAAAAGGCGTGGAAGAATTTGCCATTGAATGTGCTATTGCGAAAGTATTTGCTTCGGAAAGTGTACAATATGTAGCCGATGAAGGAATCCAAATATTTGGAGGAATGGGCTTCTCAAAAGATACCCCGATGGAAGCGGCTTGGCGTGATGCACGTATCTCTCGTATCTATGAAGGAACCAACGAAATTAACCGTTTGTTAACCGTAGGAATGTTATTGAAAAAAGCCTTTAAAGGTGAATTGGATATTATGACTCCTGCCATGGAAGTAGGACAGAGTCTTTTAGGAATTCCTTCTTTTGATACACCGGATTATACGGCATTGTTTTCAGAAGAAAAGGAATTGATCAATAAATTGAAAAAATCGTTTTTAATGGTGGCTGGAAAAGCCGTAGAAACTTTCGGAATGGAATTGGATAAACAACAGCAAATATTAATGAATACTGCTGATATGATGATTCAAATTTATGTGGCTGAAAGTGTAATCTTGAAAACAGAAAAATTAGTAAAAAGGACTTCTGAAAAAGAAAACGAAGCGCAAATTGCCATGGCAAAATTAGCCTTGTACAATGCTGTTGAAATTATCGCGACCAAAGGAAAAGAATCTATTATTTCTTTTGCTACAGGTGATGAACAACGCATGATGCTTATGGGATTAAAACGTTTTACTAAATATGTAAATTATCCAAATGTGATAGAATTACGTAAAACCATCGCAGATGAAGTAATTGCAGAAAATAAATACTGTTTTTAAATAGGACTGGATGGATTGAAATAAGACCTCTTATTTTAAACTTAAATAAATTTGATAAAAAGACCTGTCCTTTGTGGATGGGTCTTTTTTTGTAAGGAATAAAATGATTGTTATCGGATAAACCAATGTTATATGGAACCTACTACAATTTTTCTTATGTGCGATTGTGAATAATCACGAACCAATAAGGGATAAAGTTCCCTAGGTTAAATATAGGAGTGATTTTAAAACAAGAATAGCGTAATTATTTTAGGTAAACACAGTTAAATGAATCACTTGCAGACGTTAGTTTTATTGATTTCATTGTTTTTGATGTAATTTATTGTACTTTAAGCAATAAGGATTTAGGCGCAATGATGCTTGAATTTGGAGATTGAATTTAGGAATTAATAAAATCAAAAAAATATGAGCACAATTAGATTAGGAGATGAAGCCCCGAACTTTACGGCACAAACAACAGAAGGTGAAATTAATTTTCATAATTGGCTCGGTGATGATTGGGGAATTTTATTTTCTCACCCAGCAGATTATACACCTGTTTGTACTACAGAGTTAGGAACTGTTTCAAAGTATAAGAAAGAGTTTGATAAAAGGAACGTAAAAGTAATTGCCTTAAGCGTTGACGGACTTGAATCACATTATGGATGGATAAAAGATATAAACGAGACACAAAATACAAGGGTTAACTTTCCTATTATTGCGGATGAAGATCGTAAAGTGGCCATGCTTTATGATATGATACATCCGAATGCTGACAGTAAACTTACCGTTAGATCTGTATTTGTGATTGGCGCGGATAAAAAAGTAAAATTAATGATTATTTACCCCGCTTCTACGGGAAGGAATTTTGATGAGTTACTACGTGTTATTGATTCATTACAGTTAACCGCTTACCATAAAGTTGCGACCCCTGCGAACTGGAATAACGGAGATGACTGTGTAATTGTGCCTGCGGTTACAGCCGATCAAATACCTAGCTTATTTCCTAAAGGACATACAGAAGTGAAACCTTATTTAAGAATGACACCACAGCCAAATTTAAAATAGTTTTGGTTTTTTGAGTGTGGTAGAAATACGAGGCACTAAATGATTATATCAGTTGGGAATAGTTAGTTCATAAGAATGTATAGGGAACACAATCCGGTTTTTATGAGGAGCGAAAGTGACTAATCATACCGCAAGAAGGGAGCTCTGTTTTTGAGCTGGTTTATATAAAAAAATAGCGAGTGTATTAAATTTTGATTCTCCCTAAACTTCGCCTTCTCAAACCAAATAATAAGCGTATTTTTGCCTTCTACGAGGCTAGCATAAGTGGTTAGCACACCTAAAAATGATAAGTATTCAAAAAATAAAAGTACCAGAGGATTGTAATATAATTGTAAATGAGTTTTACAATTACGATCCTAAAAAAGCATTCACGGAAGCCGATAATTACAGGTATTTAAGTGAGGACTTGTTTCAATGTGCCTTTCCAGAAGAGGGACTTATCATTGATTTGGGTTGGTATGGCGATCTAAAAACGAACACAGGAGAATTTAAAATAGATATTATTCTAAAAGAAAATTGGGAAATTCCAATGCATACTATTTATTCAAACTCTGTACGGGAGATTAAAGAATTATTACTTAAAATTTTAGACTATTATTCGGGTATTATAGAAAAGGAATAGCGGTCCGTTTTCGTAGGGTTATATCTTGAAAAAATAATCAGATCGACTCAAAAGTGAATGCGTATTTCAATTCAAACCAATATATAAATTAGCCTCATTCAATCCTGGATGAGGTTTTTTTTGCTAAAATTACACCTGTAAATTAGGAATAACGCTCTTGTTATTTGTTATGAATACAAATTGATAGAATTAATCAGTTGAATTTAAACAGGTTGTAGAGGTGTGAAAAACAAAAAACAAATAAGTCTAAAATTAGCCAAATATTATTCTATATATTTGTCCTGTTAAACTTTAGGAGTAACTATTAAATAAATAGTTTGAGAAACATCCTTAGAACCTGACCTGGTTGATACCTGCGTAGGAAAAAGTATTAGAATGTACGAAGTACATTTCTTCTTTTTATAAGTCTTTTCTCATAAACTTTTTTGGTTTGCAACCGTTGAATAATTAACCATTATAACATCGTATTGTATGATCACTGTTTATGTAAACAAAGAGAAAATCACCTTCCAAAATCAACCTTCTATTAAGGGGGTTTTAAGTCAATTTAATGTTTCTGAAAAAGGAATAGCCATTGCCGTAAATGAGCATATTATTCCTAAAGCTAATTGGTCAAGCACGTTATTAAACGAGCAAGATCAGGTGTTAATTATCAAAGCAACCCAAGGTGGTTAAACTGCTTTCTTCTGTTGCTATTACTTGTTAAATAAAAAATATTAAATTTTAAAGAAGCTCTCATGAGAAAAAAAGACAGCGCTCCCAAAAAAGGTAGCATTACTCGAAATCCTTTTCCAAGTTCAAAAAAAATATATGTTTCAGGGACTATTTACCCCGAAATAAAAGTAGCCATGCGTGAAATTGCATTGGCAGCTACTTTAAATTCTTTAACCGGCAAAAAAATAGCCAATGAGCCTATTACTGTGTATGATACTTCGGGACCATATACCGACCCATCTATAGACATTGACATTCACAAGGGAATTAAAAAATTGAGATCCTCATGGATTACTAGCCGTGGAGATGTGGAACAATTAACGGCCTTTTCTTCAGATTTTTGTAACGAAAGATTAGAAAACAAAGAACTTGATGACTTGCGTTTTTCCTTGCTTACAAAACCAATGCGTGCAAAAAAAGGGAAGAATGTTTCTCAAATGTACTATGCAAGAAAAGGGATGATTACCCAAGAGATGGAATATGTTGCCATTCGTGAAAATCAGCGAATTGATGAAATGACACGCTTATCTACTCAGCATGCAGGTCAGGATTTTGGAGCGAGTATCCCTGCTAAAATTACGGCAGAATTTGTACGTGACGAAATCGCCAGAGGACGTGCTGTGCTTCCTTCAAATATAAACCACCCAGAAAGTGAGCCGATGATTATTGGGCGTAATTTTTTAGTGAAGATCAATGCCAATATTGGAAATTCCGCAACCACATCATCCATAGAGGAAGAAGTAGAAAAGGCAGTATGGGCTTGTCGATGGGGAGCGGATAATATCATGGATTTATCTACAGGAGAGAATATTCATGAAACCAGAGAGTGGATTGTTAGAAATTCGCCAGTGCCTATTGGAACAGTGCCTATTTATCAAGCTTTGGAAAAAGTAAACGGAAAGGCGGAAGATTTGACTTGGGAGATTTTTAAAGATACGTTGATTGAGCAAGCAGAGCAAGGAGTGGACTACTTTACCATTCATGCTGGAGTGCGTTTAAGATATATACCAATGACGGCTAAACGTATTACTGGAATTGTTTCTCGTGGTGGTTCTATCATGGCAAAATGGTGTTTGGCGCATCATAAAGAGAGCTTTTTATACACGCATTTTGAAGAGATTTGTGACATAATGAAAGCCTACGATGTGGCCTTTTCTTTAGGAGATGGCTTGCGTCCTGGTTGTATCGCTGATGCGAATGATGAAGCACAGTTTGCGGAGTTGGAAACCTTAGGGGAATTGACAAAAATAGCTTGGAAGCACGATGTTCAAACCTTTATTGAAGGCCCTGGTCATGTACCAATGCACAAGATTAAGGAAAATATGCACAAACAATTAGAAATGTGTGACGAGGCTCCATTTTATACTTTAGGTCCTTTAACTACGGATATTGCTCCGGGATATGATCATATTACTTCAGGAATTGGAGCGGCTATGATTGGTTGGTTTGGTTGTGCCATGTTGTGTTATGTAACGCCAAAAGAACATTTGGGATTGCCCAATAAAGACGATGTAAGAACCGGAGTGGTGACCTATAAATTGGCAGCACATGCAGCGGATTTAGCCAAAGGGCATCCGGGTGCTCAGCACAGAGATGATGCCTTGAGTAAAGCACGTTTTGAATTTAGATGGGAAGATCAATTTAACTTGGCATTGGATCCAGAATTAGCACGTGAATATCACGATGAGACTTTGCCTGCTGAAGGTGCAAAAATTGCGCATTTCTGCTCTATGTGTGGACCTAAATTCTGTTCTATGAAAATTTCTCAGGAAGTACGTGATTTTGCTGCGGTGAATGAAGTCATAGGAGATGAGGTTTTTGCCAAAGGAATGGAAGAAAAATCCCAAGAATTTAAAGATAAAGGAAGTGAAGTTTATTTATAATTACTAAGATACATTCAATATTTCCCCATGTTAATCGTCATTAGTTCTGAAGCGGAAATTACCGCAGAAGCCATGTGTATCAATCAATTGTTCCTGTCGGGGATGCGGTGTTTTCACTTGCGAAAACCGATGGCGACGGAGGAGGAATGTCGTGCTTTAATCAGCGCTATTGACCCGCAATATCATGAAAAATTGATGCTACATCAATTTTATGATTTGTGTGCTGAATTTGACCTAAAGGGAATTCATTTAAAAGAAGCATTCCGAAGGGGTTTGGGAGAAAAAGGAGTTGCCTATGTCAGAAGTTATCAAGAGAAAGGCTTTTGTGTGAGTAGCTCTTTTCATTCAATCCTAGAGTTGGAGTCTTGCTCCATTCCTTTTGATTATTTTTTATTGAGCCCCGTATTTAATTCCATCTCCAAGAAAAATTATAAAGGAAGTGGATTTGAGGTGAAGGATTCGAAGAAAAAAATCGTTGGACTGGGAGGTATTTCTAATAAGACAATTGCTAAAGCAGCCCAACTCGGATACAAAGGAGTGGCTGTTTTAGGAGCTGTTTGGGAACATAAGAATCCTGAGGAGTGTTTTAAAGAACTAAAAGAATGTTATCAACTTAACAATTTACAAAATGAAGTATGAAAGACCTTATGTACTAAGTATCGCTGGGTTTGATCCCTCGGGAGGAGCAGGGATTACGTCGGACAGTAAAACTATGGAGGCACTAAAATGCGTTGGTTTGTCTGTTTGTACAGCGAATACAGTACAAAATGATGTCTCTTTTAAAGCTTGCTATTGGACCTCGATGCCTATCATGCTAGATCAGATACATCTATTGTTTGAACGGTTTCCTATTGGTTTTGTGAAAATTGGAATCGTGGAAAATTGGTTGGTGTTGGATACATTGCTTACTGCTTTATTACTCCAGCAACCCACGGTGAAAATCATATTGGATCCTGTGTTAAGCGCAAGCACTAGTTTTCTGTTTCATGCCGATGCATCCAATGATAAGAATGAGTTTTTAGATCGCATATTAGAGAAAATATACCTAATCACTCCCAATTTTAATGAGATTCAAGGATTGTATCCCGATAAAAATATCGAAGCAACCATTGCTTATATTTCAAGTAAAACACACTTGTTTTTAAAAGGAGGACATCGCGAGGATGCGCTGGGGAAAGATGTGTTATACCAGAGTAATGGCACGCTAGTGGAAATGCTCGCAGCGGATGGAGATTATTCAGAAAAGCACGGAAGTGGCTGTGTATTGTCTTCGGCAATTACTAGTTATTTATCGCATGGATTTTCTTTAGAAACAGCATGTTTAAAGGGGAAAAGGTATACAGAAAAAGTATTGAGTTCTACTACAAATTTATTGGGTTATCATGGCTAAATTATATTATATCTCTCAAGGAGATCATCTGAAAAACATTAAAAATGTCTGCGAAGGTGGTGTGAAATTAGTGCAATTAAGAGTAAAAGAGCTTCCGTTTAAAGCCTGTTTTCAATTGGCATTAAAGGTAAAAGAAGTCTGTGATTCTTATGGAGTAACCTTGATTATCAACGATAATGTGGAGCTAGCAGGACTTGTAAATGCACAGGGCGTTCATTTGGGGAAATCGGATAGGACACCCAGGGAAGCAAGAGTGATCTTAGGAAGTGATAAAATAATTGGAGCTACTGCCAATACGTATGAGGATTGTGTGGCATTGATCGGAGAAAAGGTGGATTATATAGGCCTTGGTCCTTTTAGATTTACGAATACAAAACAACATTTAAGTCCACTTTTAGGACTAGAAGGCTATCGTGATATTCTTCAGAAATTGAAAGAAAATGGATATAATACGCCTGTATATGCCATTGGAGGAATAGAGAAGGAGGATGTGGAGGCGCTTTTTAAAACAAACATTAACGGTGTTGCGGTTTCGGGTATTTTGTCGGGAAAAACAACAGCAGAAATAAAAACATACAATGAGTACATTAGTAATTGCGGGTAAAGAATTTAAATCGCGGTTGTTTACCGGAACAGGTAAGTTTAGCCATTCATTATTGATGGAAGAAGCCGTATTGGCATCGGAAAGTGAATTGGTTACCATGGCGTTAAAAAGAGTGAACTTAAGGGATGAAAAAGATGATATTTTAGCTCATTTGACACATCCTTCTATTAATTTATTGCCCAATACTTCTGGGGTGAGAACGGCTAAAGAAGCGGTTTTTGCAGCGACACTTGCTAGGGAAGCTTTAGGGACCAATTGGATAAAATTGGAAATTCATCCAGATCCTAAATACTTATTACCAGATCCAATTGAAACATTAAAAGCGACAGAAGAATTGGTGAAATTAGGGTTTATTGTATTGCCGTATATTCATGCGGACCCTGTGCTGTGTAAGCGATTGGAGGATGTAGGAGTCCAGGCAGTGATGCCTTTGGGAGCACCTATTGGTAGTAATATGGGATTGAAAACACAGGAATTCTTAGAAATTATTATTGCCCAAAGCAATGTTCCTGTGATCGTGGATGCTGGAATCGGTGCGCCATCTCATGCTGCGTTGGCCATGGAGTTAGGTGCTGATGCCGTATTGGTGAATACGGCCATAGCTGTCTCTGAAAATCCAGTGGCAATGGCAACGGCATTTAAAATGGCGGTAATTGCTGGGAGAATGGCCTACGAGGCAAAAATGGCTCCGTTGAAAAAACAGGCAGTGGCAAGTAGCCCTTTGACGAATTTTTTAAACTAATGGTGTGCAAATAATAATTTTATGAAGACATTTAAAGAGCTATTAAGTTCCTGCGATTGGGAGGAGACTTTACAAAGTATTTTTGAGAAGACGGAAAGTGATGTCCTGCGTGCTTTAGGAAATAAAAAACGAGATTTAGAGGATTTTAAAGCCTTGATTTCTCCAGCTGCAAAACCGTATTTGGAGCAGATGGCACAATTGAGCAGTCAGTTGACAAAAAAACGTTTTGGAAATACCATTCAAATGTATGCTCCCTTGTATTTGAGTAACGAATGCCAAAATATATGTACGTATTGTGGATTTAGCATGACCAATAAAATACCCAGAAAGACACTTACAGATACTGAAATTTTAAAGGAAGTAGCCTACTTAAAATCCAAAGGTTTTGACCAAGTTTTATTAGTGACAGGGGAAGCGAATAAGACGGTAGGAGTTGATTATATTAACAATGCAATTCGTTTAATGAGGGCTCATTTTTCCAATATATCCATAGAAGTACAACCTTTAGCTACAGAGGAGTATCAGTTACTTATAGAAAACGGATTGCATTCAGTGATGGTGTATCAAGAAACCTATCATAAACAGGTGTATAAAAATCACCATCCTAAAGGGAAGAAATCAAATTTTGATTTTCGATTAGAAACTCCGGAAAGATTGGGGGAGGCAGGTATTCATAAAATAGGACTTGGTGCTTTGTTTGGCTTAGAGGATTGGAGAGCGGACAGCTTTTTTACGGCCATGCATTTAAAGTACTTACAAAAACGTTTTTGGAAAACTAAGTACTCTATTTCATTTCCTAGATTACGACCGCATTCTGGAGGCTTGGAACCTAAAGTAGCCATGGGAGATGCCGATTTGGTACAGTTAATTTGTGCGTATAGACTGTTGGACGAAGATGTAGAAATGTCTATTTCTACCAGAGAAAGTGAAGTGTTTCGAAACCATATCGTCAAATTAGGCATTACGTCTATGAGTGCGGAATCTAAGACGAATCCTGGTGGATATGTCGTAGAAAAACAATCCTTAGAACAGTTTGAAATTTCAGATGAACGGAATACAGAAGCAGTGGTTACAATGTTAGAAAAACAAGGGATAGAGCCTGTATGGAAAGATTGGGAAAATAATTGGAGTGATGTAAAAAGGTAAGCAGATGACATTTTCTATTGAAGAACAAAAACAATACAGCCGCCATTTAATGCTGGAAGAAATAGCTGAAGAGGGGCAGTTAAAACTAAAAAATGCGAGGGTTCTTGTAATTGGAGCCGGCGGATTAGGCTGTCCTGTATTGCAAAGTATTGCGGCCGCTGGAGTTGGGACTATTGGGATAATAGATGATGATAAAGTGGAGCAAAGTAATTTACAACGTCAATGGTTGTTTACATATCAAGATATTGGAAATTACAAGGTGGAAGTAGCTGCTGATCGCTTGCGTGGATTAAATCCTTATATTCATTTTGAGACGTATACAGAACGATTGACCCCGTTAAATGCGATGGCACTTTTCACCAATTATGATATCATTGTAGATGGATCCGATAATTTTCCGACACGGTATTTGGTAAATGATGCGGCTGTTTTGGCAGGAAAACCATTGGTATTTGCCTCTATTTTTAAGTTTGAGGGACAAGTAGCTGTTTTTAATTATAAAAACGGTCCTTCTTATAGGTGTTTATTTCCAACACCTCCAGAGGCGCATACGATGCCAAGTTGTTCTGAGATAGGTGTGTTTAGTGTACTTCCGAGCCTTATCGGAGCTTTGCAAGCCAATGAAATTCTCAAAATAATTTGTGGTATAGGAGATGTGTTGTCGGGTAAGTTGTTGACATTAAATGCGCTTAGTTTAGAACAGTGCGTGTTTAGATTTATTAAAAATGAGGCGAATTCAATCACGGAGCTCGCAAAAGATTATGGGGAGTTTTGTGGATTGCCTACGGATCTAGCGGATATATCGTTGGAAGTTTTAAAGGAGACAAAAGACACTTATATGCTGTTAGATGTGAGAACCCAGGAGGAAAGAGATGGGTTTCATATTGGGGGAATCCACATTCCGTTGGATGCGCTTAGTAATCGGTTTAAGGAAATTAAAACAACTAAAGAGATTGTAGTGTATTGTAAATCGGGGCTTAGAAGTAAAAAAGCCATTCATTTGTTGCAAGGTTTAGGAATAGAAAATGGTTTGATCAATTTAAAAGGAGGCTGTTTTTAAGCGTATTTAATAATTCTGTTCAAAGACTTGTTCCTCTGCGGATCGGTCTTTTTTTAAAAGAAGACAAAAGAGGTGAGGATTTCGTTACACTAGAAATTGACGATTTATTTTTAAAATGCAAGTGTTTAATACAGCAGCTACACTCGGATTGTATTCAATACGATCTTAACTTAAAAGAAGAGGCTTTCAAAGAATAGATTGGAATCTTAAGTAGTCAAAATGTTTATAAAAAATAGTGCTAGATGCGCTAAGTTATACTTCTTTATCGTTCCTTTGTAGCCTAAAAAATCGAATCATTTTGAAAACAATTACTATAGCCATTGATGGCTTTTCATCCACAGGAAAAAGTACCGTTGCTAAGCAATTAGCCAACAAACTAAAGTATATTTATGTGGATACGGGAGCGATGTACAGAGCGATTACCTTGTTTGCAATGCAGCATGATTTGATAGGGAAGGAGCACTTAGATAAAACAGCAATTATTGCGGCATTACCAAGTTTAAATATCAGTTTTAAATACAACGAAAAAGTTGGTTTTGCGGAGGTGTTTTTGAATGATGAAAATGTAGAAAAAGAAATCAGAACCTTGCAGGTCTCTCAGTTTGTAAGTATTATTTCGACCATTTCAGAAGTGCGTAGAAAATTAGTAGCACAGCAACAAGAAATGGGAAAATCGGGAGGTATTGTAATGGATGGAAGAGATATAGGGACCGTTGTTTTTCCTAGTGCCGAACTCAAATTGTTTATGATTGCTTCTGCGGAGAAACGTGGTCGCAGACGATATGACGAATTAATAGAGCGTGGTGACGATGTGAAGTTGGAAGAAATAGTAGAAAACGTATTAAAGCGCGATCATATAGATTCTACCAGAGAAGATTCTCCATTAGTAAAAGCTGATGATGCCATTGAATTTGATAATTCAGACATGACTTTAGAAGAGCAGTTTGATCAAATTTATGCTTTGGTGGAAAAAGCGATTGGTTGCTAAGGATGAATCTGTAGCTGTACAGTCATTATGAGCAACTCACTTTTCACTAAAAAAATAAGAGTAAATAACGGATGGTGTATTCTCATCAATACTTGTAATTTTCTACTGATTTTTCTTTGAAAATCAGTAGAAAATTGGAATGAGATTTCTTATTAAATCTAAAACTTAAATGTAAGAAATATCTGTCTGCTCATATTATTACTCACGTATAATCCCTCAATACTCCTTACGGTATATTCAAAAATTTATGGGTTTGTAAAGATATTTTCCACTGTGGGTTTTTCATTACATAATCCACGATAAGCGGTGTCATTTTATCTTTTTTACTCCATTCGGGTTGTAGGTACAATTCACAATGCTCAGAAACTTTTGCTGCTTGTTCTTCGGCAAATTTAAAGTCACTCATATTGTAAATAATTGCCTTTAGTTCATGCGCTTCTTTGAGTACATGGTCTAGCGGTAGTTTTGTTTTTTTAGGAGATAAGCAAATCCAATCCCAAGAACCAGAAAGAGGGTAAGCACCCGAAGTTTCTATGTGTGTTTTAAGTCCTTTGTCTTGTAGTTTTTTGGTGATATGATCCAAGTTCCACATTAAGGGTTCACCACCTGTTATTACCACAGTTTTTGCATGGGAACACGCATTTTCTACAACACTGTCAATAAGGGTAGCAGGGTGTAATTTTGCATTCCAACTCTCTTTTACATCGCACCAGTGGCATCCAACATCACAGCCTCCAATACGGATAAAATAAGCTGCTTTTCCTGTGTGATTCCCTTCTCCTTGGATGGTGTAAAATTCTTCCATTATTGGTAACATCAATCCTTCTGCCAACAATGTTTCCTGTGATTTTTCTGTCATGGCGCAAATATACATAAAGCTAGGTGACATTTGTTAGGATTATTTACCCAAACAATTTTAATATGTGTGATTTAAGTGTATTTTTATAAAAAATTTATGCCATGAGTAGAGCCGAAGACTTTTTTAAACACATTACGGAAGGTTATCAGACGAAAGGTGAATTTATCACTATGGGTGCTGCGATGTTAGATGGTGCCACGGTTAAAAATGCTTTTGTAAAAATCCCTCTAAAAACATTGAATCGACATGGTTTAATTGCAGGAGCTACAGGAACCGGTAAAACCAAGACCTTACAGGTGATGGCTGAAAATTTATCTGAAAAAGGTGTTCCGGTATTGCTGATGGATATTAAAGGGGATTTGAGTGGATTGGCACAGCCTAGTCCTGGTCATCCAAAAATTGATGAGCGTCACGCAGCAATAGGAATTCCTTTTGATGCGAAGAAATTTCCTGTAGAGATATTGACCATTTCAGACCAAGAAGGGGTGCGATTACGGGCTACGGTTTCAGAATTTGGACCTGTGTTATTGTCTCGGATATTAGACTTAACAGATACTCAAAGTGGGATAGTTTCCGTACTGTTTAAGTACTGTGATGATGAAAAACTACCCTTGTTAGATTTAGACGATTTTAAAAAAGTATTGCAGTTTTCTACCAATGAAGGAAAGGAAGAACTCCAACGAGAATACGGTAGAATTTCTACCGCGAGTACAGGGGCTATATTGCGAAAAATAATTGAGTTGGAACAACAGGGAGGCGATCTGTTTTTTGGAGAACGTTCTTTTGACGTGGATGATTTAACACGAATAGATGAAAATGGTAAAGGAGTAATCTCTATCCTAAGATTGACAGACATACAAGACAGGCCTAAATTATTTTCTACGTTTATGTTGCAATTACTAGCGGAAATTTACGCTACTTTTCCGGAGCAAGGAGATAGTGATCGACCAGAACTAGTGATTTTTATAGACGAGGCGCATCTTATTTTTAAAGAAGCATCTAAGGCTTTGATGTCTCAGATAGAGAGTATTGTCAAATTGATTCGCTCTAAAGGGATAGGTTTGTTTTTTGTAACCCAGAATCCAAAGGATATTCCAGAAGATGTATTGGCACAATTAGGCTTGAAAATTCAGCATGCGTTACGTGCATTTACGGCAAAAGACAGAAAAGCAATTAAGTTAGCTGCAGAAAATTATCCAGATTCGGACTATTATAAAACCTCCGTATTATTAACGGAGTTAGGGACAGGAGAAGCCTTGATTGCGGCTTTGAATGAGAAAGGACGTCCAACGCCATTGGCATCTACTATGCTACGTGCTCCTATGAGTAGGATGGATATTTTGACTAAAAAGGAGTTGAAATACTTAGTAGATACTTCTCGATTGGCAACTAAATATAATAAGGAGGTAGATAGAGAAAGTGCCTATGAATTATTGAATGCTAAAATAGAAGCCATTCATAAAGAAGAAGCGAGAGAAGAGAGACAACAAGAGAAGCAAAAGAAAAGCCGAAGAACTACTACTCGAAGAAGTACTAGAATGAACCCTTTATTAAAAGTAGTGACGAGTGCTAGTTTTATTAGAGGTGTTTTAGGAATATTAAAGCGAGTTATGCGTTAAATAAGGGGGTAATTGTAAAAAAAAATTGCACTTTTGACATTCATAAAATTGAAACCATTTTAAATTAATCCATGTTTATATTAAAAAAAATAATCCCATTTATAATTGTTGCTTTATTATTTATGCAATGTAATGGAAATAAGTCTTTTGAGATTTCAAAAGGGAATGTAGGAAACATTCATGCAGGAACTACGGTACAGGAATTAGAGGCGCTATTTGCTTCTGACTCTATTGTAAAAATATTGAGCGAAGGTGATTTAGGAGATGAAGCAAGCAAATACTTAGAGGAAGACGATCTGTATTTTGTGTATTCTAAATTAAATAAAAAGAAATTATTAGAAATTGAACCTGTAAATCAGCATGATTCTTTATCTACTATTAAAAGTATTCAGATTTTTGACCCTCGTTTTAAAACAGTTAATGGAATAGGATTGCATTCAACTTTTCAAGAGATCAATGCGAATTGTAAGATTAACAAAGTGGAAACGACTTTTACGTCGGCTATCTTGTTTATTGATGCCTTGAATGCTACGATTGTAATTGATAAAGCAGAACTTGGAATTAAAGATTTTAGTCTTCAAAAAGTAACACTTGATCAAATTCCAGCGTTGGCTAAAATAAAATATTTTACGGTTTGGCTTAATTGAGAATTAGCTAAAGCGTAAATAAAAAAATCCCGTTTTGAACATTTCAAAACGGGATTTTTTATAAATTATAAGTAGGTAACTTATCGGTGAGAAGTTCCTTGATACCTATTGACAATTGGTGAAGGTTTTGTGTCTCTTAGTCACGACGTTCACAGGCCAATAAGGTGTTTTTAAGTAGCATGGCAATGGTCATCGGACCAACACCTCCAGGAACTGGGGTGATGAAAGCTGCCTTAGGGCTTACGCTTTTAAAATCTACATCTCCAGCCAAACGATATCCTCGTTTTTTACTAGTATCTTCTACACGTGTAATTCCTACATCAATAATAGTGACACCATCTTTCACCATGTCTCCTGTTAAAAATTCAGGAATTCCAAGGGCTGCGACTATAATATCGGCTTGTAAACAGAGTTCTTTTAAATTACTTGTTCTACTGTGGGCTACTGTTACAGTGGCATTTCCAGCAGGACGTTTTTGACTCATTAAGATACTCATAGGGCGTCCCACAATGTGACTACGTCCTATAATAACGACATGTTTTCCTGCTGTTTCAACTTTGTAACGCTCTAGTAATTCAAGAATTCCATAGGGTGTAGCAGGTAAAAAACAAGGCATGTCTAAGGTCATCCTTCCTACGTTTGTAGGGTGAAATCCATCCACATCCTTATCAGGATTTACAGCCATTAATACTTTTTGCTCGTCGATATGTTTTGGTAATGGTAACTGTACAATATATCCATCAATATCTGGATCATTATTCAGTCCTTCAATCTTTTCTAATAAGGTAGCCTCAGAGGTGTCTGCAGGCATGTCTAATAAAGTAGAGCTAAACCCAACATATTCACACGCTTTTACTTTACTGTTTACATACGTCATACTCGCACCATCAGTACCTACTAATACAGCAGCTAAATGGGGTGTTTTTTTACCAGTAGTTTTTCGTAAGTCTACACTTGCTTTAATTTCTTCTTTTAAATCGTTCGAGGTTTTCTTACCGTCAAGTAATGTCATATGATAGGGTCTAAGGTTATTGTTTCATGTTTTTCATCATTTGCATCATCTTACGACTTCCCCCGCCTTGCATCATTTTCATCATTTTACTCATTTGATTGAATTGCTTCATCAATTGATTCACTTCTTGAACAGAGGTACCAGATCCTTTTGCAATGCGTTTTTTACGACTTGCATCAATCGTGTTTGGAGTACTGCGTTCATTCGGGGTCATAGAATGGATAATGGCTTCGATTCCTTTAAAAGCATCATCATCTATGTCCACGTCTTTCATTGCTTTTCCTGCTCCAGGAATCATTCCAATCAAATCTTTCATGTTACCCATTTTCTTGATTTGTTGGATTTGCTGTAAGAAATCATCAAAGCCAAATTGATCTTTCGCAATTTTCTTTTGAATTTTTCTAGCTTCTTCCTCGTCGTATTGTTCTTGGGCGCGTTCCACTAAGGATACAACATCTCCCATTCCTAAAATACGATCAGCCATACGGTCTGGATGGAAAATGTCAATAGCTTCCATTTTTTCACCAGTACCAATAAATTTGATCGGCTTATTAACAACCGTTTTAATCGTTAAAGCAGCACCACCACGGGTATCACCATCTAACTTGGTTAAAACTACTCCGTCAAAATTTAAGATATCATTAAAGGCTTTTGCTGTATTTACAGCATCTTGTCCTGTCATAGAATCCACTACAAATAGTGTTTCCTGTGGTTGTACAGCCTTGTGAATATTTGATATTTCCGTCATCATTGCCTCATCCACAGCCAAACGACCCGCGGTATCAATGATTACAGTATTAAATCCATTTGCTTTGGCGTGTTTGATGGCGTTTTCAGAAATTTGAACAGGGTTTTTATTATCCTCTTCAGCATATACTTCTACACCTATTTGCTCTCCAACAACGCGTAATTGCGTGATTGCTGCAGGGCGATACACATCACAACCTACCAATAAAACGTTTTTCGATTTTTTGGTTTTTAAGAAATTGGCCAATTTTCCAGAAAAAGTAGTTTTCCCAGAACCTTGTAGTCCAGACATTAAAATAACGGTAGGATTTCCTCCTAAATTGATTCCAACAGTTTCACCTCCCATTAATTCGGTCAGCTCATCTTTTACCAATTTTACCATTAATTGCCCTGGGTTTAACGTCGTTAATACGTTCTGACCTATGGCTTTATCTTTTAGTCTACTGGTAAAATCTTTGGCGATTTTAAAGTTAACATCCGCATCTAAAAGAGCTCTACGAACTTCTTTTAATGTTTCAGCTACATTAACTTCTGTAATTTTCCCGTGCCCTTTTAATACATGTAGGGCTTTGTCTAGCTTATCACTTAAATTATTAAACATAAAATCTGCTTCGTTTTTAGAAAGGCAAAGGTACTAAATTGCTACTAAAATTGTTAGTTGATTTTTAGAAAACAAGTAATTATTTTTCGAGTTTCTCATGCAGGGATCCCTTTTATATGTATTTGGGAATAGAAAGTGATTGAGAAGGCTTGTTTAGCGCCTTTTTGACAGATGTAAATGAGCTGTCCCACCTACTATAAGTCATGAAATAATTGTCTATGAACTTCTTATGTTCAGTGTTTTTTTTAGTGTCTAGGAGGAGGATATGTATGGTGAGTTATTAGGGTTTTGTATGTTTTGTGCGTGTTGGAGTTGCAAGAAGAGGGTTGGGAACTATTGCTGTTTTTTATAGGTCAACATAAAAAGTGAAGCCATCGTGTTGATTATGGGTGTAAAGATTAAAATTGAAAAAATCACCCCAAATAAGAACATAAAAAAATCATTTTGAAAACTAAACAAAACTTTATAATTTGGGGTGACCTATTCGCTATCCTTTTTTAAATTTTATAGAAGAGGTGTTTACACAATACCTTTTTCCAGTAGTTTCTTTTGGGCCATCGTCAAAAATATGTCCTAAATGTCCCTGACATGTAGTGCAAATAATTTCTGTGCGAATCATACCATGGGTCACATCTTTAATATAGGTGACGGTTCCTTTTATAGCATCGTCAAAAGAGGGCCATCCACAGTGGGATTCAAACTTACTATTAGAAATAAACAACTTGCTGTCACAAGCCGTACAGTGATAGGTGCCTTTTTCAAAATGGCTTGTATAGCCTTCTTGACTGGGACTGTCTGTCCCTTTTTCTCTTAAAACATAGTATTCTTGGGCAGTCAATTCGGATTTCCATTCGGTCTCCGATTTTAAGATTTTTTTTGTCATTTTTTTTGTGTTTTTTACTTGAGCCGTTAATGGAAAGATACACCATATAAGGATACAGAAAGAAACTATTTTTTTCATGGTTATTTGCTTAAGAAATCTACTATTTTGGAAATTACTTTTTCGTCTTTCAAAATACGTCTATGTCCGAGATTTTGAGTGATGATAAGTTCACTGTCCTGTAGGTTTTGTCGAATGTTTTCAGAAGAACTTACGGGGACGTCTAAATCATTTTCGTCATGAAAAATTAAGGTGGGAATTTTAACTTCTTTGGCAGAGATATTGGCCGAATAATTTTCGATGTCAAAAGTTAAAATATCAAAGAAAATACGTTTCATTCGAGTCCCGATAACAGGCTTCAATTTCATTTTTTCGATAAACATTTTTATGATATCATTAATGCTGTCTCCTGAACCTAAAATAATTAATTTTTTAATTTTAAAACCTTCTTTTACAGCGCTTAAAAGAGCCATGGCGCCTAGGGAATGTCCTACGGCGGCTTCAAAGGGACCCCATTCTTTTTCTAATTGATGAATGCAAGAAACAAATTCGGGCATCATGGTAGTTTTGGTAGCTGACTTCCCATGTGCGGGAGCGTCAAAGCTTATGGTCATGTATCCTTGGGCTAATAAAGCGTCAGCAATAGAGACTAATTGTGTGCCCCGTCCAGACCAGCCATGGACCAATAATATTTTTTTGGAAGATTCCCCGTAACTGTAGACTCGGATGTCCTTTTTTAAGGATTTTATATGCACGGTTTCTTGCCTGGATTTCTTGTCCATATCCAGTTCATGTTTGGGCGTTTTATAACGTATTGGTGTTTTAAAGAGGTAGACCGCAAATTTGGTCGCGAGGGATGGAGATAAAAATTGCAGAAAGCGCGCTATAAATAATAGTGGTTTTGGAACGCTATTTGCATCTGTATATTTTGTATTTTTGTGGGTTGTCATTTGTGTTTTAATTTTGAGGGTAAATATAGAGTTTGTACCTTTAAAAAAAAACATAAAATTTACACATTAGCATTGCGAATATTTTGTTGTTTTTTCGTAATTAATATCCATAAAACAACTAAAAAACCAAAAAAAATCATGAAAAAAATTGTATCCCTGTGCCTTGTTGCACTGATGATGTATGGTTGTAGTACCGTGCCAATTACCGGAAGAAAAAGAATTAATTTTGTAAAAGATTCTCAAGTGTTACCTATGAGCTTTGCTCAGTATCAAGGGTTCCTAAAAGAAAACAAACTATCGAAGGATGTTTCAAAATCTGCAGAAATTAAAAATGTAGGTGCTAAAATTTCCAAGGCGGTGGATCGTTTTATGAGAGCCAATGGGATGACCTCCGAAGCTGACAGTTACCGTTGGGAGTTTAATCTAATTGAAGACGAAACTATTAATGCTTGGTGTATGCCAGGAGGAAAAGTAGTTTTTTATACAGGGATTCTGCCAATGTGTGCAAATACGGATGGAATTGCAGCAGTGATGGGACATGAAGTAGCACATGCTTTTGCGAAACATGGGCAAGAGAGAATGAGTACGGGGACTTTGCAACAATTAGGTGGAGCAGGCGTGATGTTAGCAACAGGAAATAAGGATCCAAAAAAAGCACAGATGTGGAATATGGCATTTGGAATAAGTTCTCAATTGGGAATGTTGGCTTTTAGTAGATCACATGAGAATGAGGCGGATAAATTAGGAATGGTCTTTATGATTATGGCGGGATACCAACCAGAAGAAGCCGTGAATGTTTGGATACGAATGAGTCAGAGAGCTGGTTCAGGGAATAAACCACCAGAATTTATGAGTACCCACCCTTCTAATGAATCTCGAATTAAAAATTTGAGAGCTTATATGCCAGAAGCGACTGCATTGGCTAAGAAGTTTAATGCACAGATGATCGGTAATTAGATTTTTTAAAAAAAATAGATAAATAGACCTCTAGCATTTCTTGTGTTAGAGGTTTTTTTTAGAAGGACTTTTATTCGTAAATAATTTGGAGACCTATTATAAATGTTGATTTGATATGGAAGGATTTGTGTAATTAGAGGTGTAGGAAACACAGGGTCAAACAGAAATGAATTGCTCTAATGCGTATTTGTTTTGGGTAAAAAATAATTTAAAGAGGGTCTTTACTGTTTGAAAATAGCTTCTTTTTTTTTGTTTATTGTTAAGAATACAATCTTATTATAATTTTATCTTTTTAAGCCAAAATCACTATATTGACCCGTTCAAAAAAGGGCAACTCAAATAGGATAACTATGTTAGAACGAGGAGGTAAAAAATTAATCAATGCATGGGCGTTTTACGACTGGGCGAATTCCGTGTACTCCTTAGTGATTAGTACAGCGGTTTTTCCTATTTATTATGCGTCGGTTACCGAAGGTGACAATGGAATTGTACACTTCTTAGGGACGGATTGGTACAATACGACCTTGTATTCGTATGCACTTGGTTTTTCTTTTTTAATAGTCGCATTATTATCACCTATTTTATCATCCATTGCAGATTATACGGGGAACAAGAAACGATTTATGCAGTTTTTCTGTGTGTTGGGATCTTTTTCTGTAGGAATGCTCTACTTTTTTGAAGGAAAAGAGACACTGTGGATTGGGATTGTATTTACTATTTTGGCGAGTATTGGTTTTTGGGCTAGTTTGGTGTTTTACAACGCTTATTTGCCAGAAATAGCCTTGCCAGAACAGCAAGATAGAGTGAGTGCTAAAGGATTTATGTATGGCTATATAGGATCTGTGATTTTATTAGGATTCAATTTGTCCATGGTGATGAAACCTGAAATATACGGCATCTCTGAAGGGACTTTAGCTTCTCGAATTTCGTTTGTGATGGTGGCTATTTGGTGGTTGGGTTTTGCTCAATTTACTTTTAAAAGGTTGCCTAATAATGTGTATCATAAGAAACCTGAAAAAGACTATATATTTAAAGGTATCAATGCCTTAAAAGGAATCGTGAGTGATATTAAAAAACAGTATGAACTTAAAATATTTCTGATTGCCTTTTTTGTGTATAGTATAGGAGTACAATCGGTGATCTTATTAGCGAGTATTTATTTTTCCAAAGATTTGAATTTAGAAACCAGTGATTTGATCATTACCATATTAATTATGCAGTTGGTGGGAATTGTCGGCGCCTATTCATTTTCAAGATTGTCAGATAGGATAGGAAACATTAAAACCTTAAAAATCACGATTGTCATTTGGGCAATTAGTTGTTTTGCAGGTTATTTATTAGAAAAAGGAGATCCTTCTCTATTGTCTAAAGTATATGCTTTGGGGGCTTTATTAGGACTTGTTTTAGGAGCTGTTCAGTCGTTGTCTAGGTCTACCTATTCTAAATTGTTACCAGAAAATACGGAGAGTCACGCTACCTATTTTAGCTTTTTTGATGTGACAGAGAAAATATCTATTGTGGTAGGAATGATTCTCTCTGGAATTGTTGCCTCTTATACCAATTCCTTGAGGCTATTTATTTTGATTTTAGGAGTCTTTTTTATCGGAGGATTTATTATATTGAGTTTTATGAATCGGACCAAACACGTAAAGTAATACAACATTGAAGATAATTAATACATATACCATTTCATCGGAGGAAGTAGGCATGCGCTTTAATGCGTATTGTGAGTGTTTTGTGGAGGAATTTCCGTCTAAAAGTGGCGTTAAAAAAGCCATTGTTAAAGGGAAGTTACGATTAAATGGCAGTTTTTCTAAAGGCGATGTCTGGATGAAAAAAGGAGACATTGTTTCCGTGGTTGATTTAGAACTTAAACCACCTAAAATATTCAAATTAGTACTGGAAGTTTTGTTTGAAGATGATTTTATGGCCATAGTGAATAAACCTGCAGGGGTGACTGTGAGTGGAAATCAGTTTAAAACGATTGTAAATTGTCTGCCTTTTAATTTAGAACCCTCTACGGGAAAAGATGCCCTTCCATGGCCTTTACCTGTGCATAGATTGGATAATTTGACGAGTGGTGTCTTAGTGATTGCAAAAACCAGAAAAGCGAGGGTTGTCTTAGGACAGTTATTTGAAGATAAAAAAATTCAAAAAACCTATCATGCATTGGTGATGGGAAAGTTGGAAGGTGTCGGGACTATGGATACTCCTATTGAAGGGAAAATATCCAAGACTGTATTTAAAAATATTGCGATTATACCATCCTTGCAAAACGATTTTTTAAGTTTAATGGAGCTGACTCCTTTTACGGGGCGTACACATCAAATCAGAATACATTTAGCATCTCTGGGTTTTCCTATATTAGGAGATACGTTATACGCAGAAAAGACGTTGCAACATAAGGGATTGTTTCTGTCTGCTACAAAAATTAGTTTTTTCCATCCTGTCTTAAATAATGAGATTTCCGTTGAGATTGAATTGCCTTCTAAATTTAGAAATCGGATGCATAACGAAAAAACACGTTGGGATCGCTTCCATACGCAGAATTAGCCTTTTTTAGTCCTTTCTAGTTTTGAAAAAGAGCGAAAATTAGGTGGTTTTATCATATCTTAAAGATGAAACAGTCTCTTTTTTTAAAAAAAACTGTTAAATAAGGAACAATTTACTGTTTCAACATCTATTTACAACTTTATTAACGGTCCTGTAAAACTCCAGTACTATTTCGTTTTAGAGAGCTATTGAGCTTCTTTTTATTCCTTATTTTTCGCTACAAAAGTAACACTTGTAACGAATGGGGAACAGATTCTGTATTCATGAAATTTTTACGAATAATGTAATAAAAACCACATAAACAGTCGGAAAATAGTAGATTCTAGATGTGTCCATGTGGTAATTATTAAATAATGAATTGAACGACTGTTTTATTTGCTTTGAAACCAAGTTTCTAGGAAGCATCATACATGACATTTGTCATACTAATTGCTTAGGCTAATGGTATATTTGATTAGTAAAACAAGTGAATAATAAACGTTATATAGTACCAATTAAACAGAGAGAGTGTAAGAAAAATCACTCTAAAAAAACAGAAAAAATTACAGTTTAATTTTTGTAAAACACTCAATAAATCAACTCTCCGTGAGGAAACTATTATGAGTCTTTACAAAACAAACGAAAAGCAATAACTAAGAACACATGAACGTAGCAGAAAAAATAGCTTTATTAAAAAGCAAGCGAGAGCAAGTGCTAGAACTAGGTGGTGAAACACGCGTTGAAAAGCAACACAAAAAAGGTAAATTAACAGCAAGAGAGCGTGTTAATTTATTGTTTGACGAAGGAACTTTCCGTGAGATTGACGCTTTTGTAAAACACAGATCTACTAATTTCGGAATGGAAAAAGTAGCAATTGAATCGGATGGTGTTATCGTAGGATACGGTAATATTAACGGAAGACCTGTATTTGCTTATTCTCAGGATTTTACCTCTAGAGGTGGGTCATTGGGTGAAAAACATGCTGAAAAAATCTGTAAGATTATGGATTTAGCTGTAAAAGCAGGTGCGCCCGTAGTTGGATTGAATGATTCAGGTGGAGCACGTGTAGAAGAAGGAGTAGATGCATTAAAAGGATATGGAGATATTTTCTTCCGTAATTCTAGAGCATCAGGGGTGATTCCTCAAATTTCTGCAATCATGGGCCCTTGTGCTGGTGGAGCAGTATATTCTCCTGCAATGACTGATTTTATCTTTATGGTAAAAAAGACCAGTCATATGTTTATTACCAGTCCATATGTTATTAAAACAGTGACTGGAGAAGAAACTACTTTCGAAGAATTAGGTGGTGCTATGGCTCACAATTCAAAAAGTGGTAATGCACAATTTGCCTGTGAGAATGATGAAGATACCATTGAGCAAATTCGCGAATTGTTAGAGTTCTTACCAAACAACAATATGGAAGGAGTTCCAGCTGTTGAAATGGACGATGAACCAGACAGAGTTTGTGAAAAATTAGATACAATTATTCCAGATGACGCCAAACGTCCTTATGATATGAAAGAGATCATAGAAGAGGTATTGGATGAAGGAGAATTTTTTGAAATTCACCGTTATTTTGCGGAAAACTGTATTATTGGATATGGTCGTATGAACAACCAAACGGTCGGTATTATTGCCAACCAACCAATGATTTCTGCAGGATGTTTGGATATTGATGCTTCCGATAAAATTAGTCGTTTTATCAGAACATGTGATGCCTTTAACATTCCGTTAATCACTTTTGTAGATGTACCAGGATACTTACCAGGAGTAGATCAAGAATTAGGTGGAATTATCCGTCACGGAGCTAAATTATTATGGAGTTATGCAGAGGCTACAGTGCCTAAGTTAACCGTAGTAGTTCGTAAGAATTACGGTGGTGCATACATTGCTATGAGTTCTAAACATGTAGGTGCTGATATGGTTTTCGCATGGCCAACTGCAGAAATTGCAGTAATGGGAGCTAAAGGAGCTGTTGAGGTGATTTCTAATTATAGAAAAGAAATTAGCGAAGCAGATGATAAATTAGCGAAGATCCAAGAAAAAATTGATGAGTACGAAACTGCATTTAGTGTACCATACCTTGCAGCAGAAAGAGGGTATGTGGATGAAGTAATTCTTCCAAGTGAAACTAGAGAACGTTTAATCTCTGCCTTGACAATACTATCAAATAAAACAGAAATATTACCAGCTAAAAAACACGGAAATATTCCTCTTTAAACTAACAATTATGAATTTATTAGCAAAAAAGAAACGTGCGGCTGCCATCGCTGTAAGTTGTTACCTTCAACAACAAGAGGAGGAAAAACAACCAATGACTGTGCAAGCATGGAGAAATGCAGGAATCCAACGAATTATACTCGGTAAACAAGTATTATTTAGAAAAGGAAGACTCGTAGGGCAAAAGAATTTATAAGCAACAATACAATAACAAATTATCATGATATACGATAAACACGGGTCATTAGTAATGACCGAAACCAACTATAGCGTAGACAGACCAGCAGCAGCAAACCCAATCAAAATTCAAGATTTAAGTTTCCGTGATGGACACCAGTCTTTATTCGCCACCAGAGGAAGAACAGAAGACATGCTTCCTATTGCTGAGCAAATGGACGAAGTAGGATTTCATGCCATCGAAACTTGGGGTGGAGCTACTTTTGAYACSATGCACMGWTAYTTGGGTGAAGAYCCATGGGAGCGTTTAAGAGTRTTGAAAAAACACATGCCTAAAACACCTTTCTTTATGTTGTTACGTGGTCAAAACGTAGTRGGATAYAGAAAYTATGCAGATGATGTTGTAGAGAAYTTTGTACAACGYGCCTGTGATAATGGAGTKGATATYTTTAGATGTTTTGATGCWTTAAACGATTACCGTAACTTTGAAACAGCGGCTAARATTGTRAAGCAAAACAAAATGCACTTCCAAGGRACWATCTGTTATACYTTAACAGARCCTAGAATGGGTGGKGAYGTTTATAACATGGACTATTAYATCAAYAARGCRAAAGAAYTAATYGACTTTGGAGTAGAYTCTATCTGTATTAAAGATATGGCTGGTTTAATTGCKCCTTATGATATTTATAACTTAGTAGTTGAGTTGAAAAAAATCACTGATATTCCWTTAAACTTGCACACGCAYTTTACTTCTGGAATGGGAGATTTAGCTATYTTYAAAGCAATTGAAGCTGGTATTGAYATHRTGGATACTTGTATGTCTCCATACGCATACCGTACTTCTCATGCMGCKATTGARCCWTTRGTRATYTCWTTATTAGGAACCAACCGTGATACTGGATTTGATATCAAAGAATTATCAAACATCAGTAACCAAATGGAAAAAATTATTCCTAAATACAAGCACTTAGCAAACAATCCTAAGTATGCTATTATTGATACGGATGTAATTWTWCACCAAACKCCAGGTGGAATGTTATCTAACTTGGTAAATCAATTGAAACAAATGGACGCTTTAGACCGTTTGGACGATGTRTTTAAAATGTTACCWAAAGTTCGTAAGGATTTAGGAACAATTCCATTGGTAACTCCAACAAGTCAAATTGTAGGTGTACAAACAGTAAAYAAYGTRTTATTTGATTCTTACGAAGGTGAGTAYTCAAAAATTACMCAAGAGGTAAAAGAYCTTTGTTACGGATTGTAYGGTAAAACTACYYTRCCTATTAACGAGGAATTACGTAAAAAAGCATTGAAAGGATATCCAAGAGGGGARCAACACATTACCTGTCGTCCAGGAAGTGTATTGGAACCAGAAATGGATGCTGTAARAGAAAARTTYAAAGRTCTTGCAARAGATRYKGATGAYGAAGTATTRTTAGCATTRTATCCTATTACTGGAAAACGTTTCTTAAAAATCAAATAYGGTTTAGARGAAATGCCWGMWGATATGAAAGCAAAAACSTTGGAASAAGTWGCSAAAGAAGAAGCATTGATCGAAAAAGCCTTATCTGGTGAATTGACAGCKKCTAAATCTGGAGCTAAAGGRATGGTAGAAATGGAAGTGATTGTAGATGGTGAAACATTTAACGTATCTATTCCTAGCAATAAAGCTACTGGACGTACCAAGCGTAAGAAAAGAGAAGTAGTAGAAGAAGTANGGAAANGAAGGAACAACAGTTTGTCCTATCCCAGGAATGATTATAGAATACAATAAGCAAAACGGTGATACTGTAAAAGYTGGAGATGTTRTWGTWGTAGTGGAAGCTATGAAAATGATGAACAACTTTGAAGCGACTAAGGACGGAGTAATCTCTGGAATTAAGTATGAATCAGGTGATGCTGTAGCGAAAAACGATGTGTTATTTGTTATTGAATAACAAATTGTAGTTTTTTGGAAAAGGCTTGGATGTAATGTTCAAGCCTTTTTTTTGTGCCCTTTTTTTAGCGATTATATACCTTAATTTTTTAGGATGTGATTTTAATAACTATGTAAATACGTCGTAGTACTTTTAGAGCACTGCAGGAGGATTTAGTGACTGTCCATAGTTTTTAACCTTTTTTTAATCTATTTTTTCAGGAACCATCCATATTGTGTTTTCGTTTCCATGAGGAACTATCCAATTGATATTCTGTTTGAGCTAAAAATGAATGATGATACTTTCTCTAAAATCGACTGAAAGAAATGATTCATCGACTCATTGTTTCAGTTCTTATAATCAGTATGTTAGTCTTTTTCTATTTTAATGATATTTGCCTTCATCGAGGAGGTCGAAAATCGAAAAGAGTAGACAAAATTAAATTTATATATTATGATTAAATGGAAAGAAAGTTCTAAAAGAGTAAGTGTTTGGATGATTGCATTGTTGTTCTTATTTGGAGCAGAACATGATTTGTTTGCCCATAACAATGGAATTCCTCCCACAGAAAAAGACAAGGTAGATTCTATTACATTATGTATTTCTGCCATATTTATAGAATTGTGCTATACTTGGGAATTAGAGGAAAGTTCTGTGATAGATATAGACCAAGGAGAGGTGACCGATTTATTAAATAACTTAGAAGGGGATAACTTTGAAGTTACGACCAATGAAAAGTATAGTTATCTAACAATTAAAGGTTTTGATAAAAAACTGGATGGATTGTATCTTAAAGGGAAAAGCCAACAATTATCTAAAAGATATAGAACTTCCGCAGGTAAGTTTGTTATAAAAAATGGAGAAATGCGTGTTCCATTACTAAAAACATTTTATCGTAAAATGAGGAGATAATAGCTAGAAGGTATTGAATTTATTCAGCCCTTTATGTGGACTCTAAAAACATTTTCATTCAACTAAAATAAATAGTTTTTTCATTTCGGTGTCTTTAAGAATAGGAGCGTATGTTTCCGAATTCCATTAGATGAGATAAAAGAAAATATATTTGTGGAGGGAGAGTTGAAAGTGTTTTTTAGTCGTTAAAAATAAGCCGTGTATTATTAGGATTAAATGTGACCTTCCGCTGGGATTTTTTTTTGTTTTTAAGTCTCACTTTTTATGTTATTAACAAAAGTTATTAACATTGTTAATAAAGTGCCTTTTTACACCTTTATTCTGTATTTTTTTTAACGGTCTCTTTATAGGGAGTTTATAGGGGGTGTTATTCTTAACGTTAAAAAAAGTATTCCTTAATTACGAGAATGAAAACGTTGTAGTAACTGTTAATAACCGCCTTCCCTAGGAGTTTTATTAAACTGTTGATTTAAGTACTTTTGCAGTGAACACAATTAATCAACACAAATGAGAAAAATTAGTACACTTATTGCTTTTATAGCAACCATTGCGGTGTCAGCACAGAATTTGCAACTGCATTATGACCTCGAAAGAGAGCATATCACTACCACCTTCGAAATGTTCAAAATGGACAAGTACGGAAACACCTTTACTTTTATCGATTTAGATTATAATACGGGAGCTGGAATCAGCGGTGCTTATTTTGAAATAGCTCGTGTATTAAAAACAGAGAAAATGCCTGTTGGATTGCATATTGAATACAATGGAGGTTTGGGTACTTTTGGAAGTGGACCAGCACAGGGTGGGTATACCATTAACGAAGCATGGATTTTAGGAGCTAACTTCTCAAAAGGAAATGCGAAGTGGGGATTCTCAACTTATGCAGGATACAAAGCTTTTACAGGTATTGGAGGAGAAGGGAACTACCAAGTTACAGGAACATGGTATTATAACTTTGCTAAAAACTTTACTTTTTCTGGATTTGCAGATGTATGGAGTGAAAACGGATTGACAGAAAAAACAGTCTTCTTATCAGAACCTCAGTTATGGTATCACTTAAATAAAACATTTTCTGTGGGAGGTGAAGTGGAGATCTCTAATAACTTTGCATACGTTTTCGAATTTAAAGTACGTCCTACTTTAGGCGTGAAGTGGAATTTTTAATAAAAACAAAAAACAGAATAAGTACCGATTATGTTAGATAAATATTTTAAAATTAAAGAAAACGGATCTACCTTAAAAACCGAGATTGTCGCAGGGATAACTACCTTTATGACCATGGTTTATATTTTGGCAGTAAACCCAGGGATTTTAGGAGAGACAGGAATGGATAAAGGAGCTGTGTTTACAGCAACTGCGCTGTCTGCTGTAATTGCAACCCTAGTAATGGCATTGGTTGCAAAATTACCTTTTGCATTGGCTCCAGGAATGGGATTGAATGCATTTTTTGCTTTTACGGTAGTATTAGGAATGGGCTATTCTTGGGAATTTGCATTGACAGCGGTATTCTTAGAAGGAATTATTTTTATCCTCTTGACGGCATTTAATATTCGAGAGTTGATTGTGAATTCGATTCCCCTCAACTTAAAACATGCTGTATCCGTAGGGATTGGGTTGTTTATTGCTTTTATAGGATTGAAAAACACAGGACTTATTGTAGACAATCACGCTACTCTGGTAAGTTTAGGAAACATGAAAAATCCAGCAGTTTTTGTTGGGATGGCAGGTGTAATTATCATTGGAGTATTATTAGCTAAAAAGGTAAAAGGAGCTATTTTAATAGGGATTTTAGCCTCTACAGTCATCGGATATTTTGTAGGAGTTACCATTATACCAGAAGGATTTACTTTAGTAAGCTTGCCTCCATCTATAGAACCTATATTTTTCAAGTTCGATTTTAGTCAGGTATTTACCTTGGACATGCTTATCGTATTATTCACCTTCTTATTTGTGGATATGTTTGATACAGTAGGGACACTTGTAGGAGTGGCTTCTAAAGCAGATATGTTAGATGAAGAAGGGAGAGTTCCAAGAGTAAAACAAGCCTTGTTTGCAGATTCAATTGGAACATTTTTTGGAGCAATCTTAGGAACATCCACCGTGACTACTTATGTAGAAAGTGCTGCCGGTGTTGCAGAAGGAGGGAAGACAGGAATGACGGCTTTAACAGTCGCTATTATGTTTGCCTTGTCCTTATTTTTTGCGCCATTATTTATGATTGTTCCTGCGGCAGCTACGGCGCCCGCATTAATTATTGTAGGATTGTTTATGATATCGCCTATTAAGAAAATTGACTTGGAAGACTTTACAGAAGCTATTCCCGCTTTTTTCACCATTGTAATGATGCCTTTGACTTATAGTATCGCAGAAGGGATTGTATTTGGAATGTTGTCTTTCGTAATCTTGAAATTACTGACAGGAAGGTATAAAGAAGTTAAACCAATTATGTATTTAATTGCTGTATTATTTTTAGTGAAATTTTATATCGCTTAAGAAAGGATTATATCTTTAATAAAAGGGAGTTGCACTATTGTGTAACTCCCTTTTTATGGGTTAAAAAACTACAATACCTAGTGTTTTATGGCTAAGAATAAAAGTTAAAAATTAACGGAACCTCTAACAGTTTAATATCTCACATCTATTTCTCTATTTGGACGTTCCCCAAGGGTCGGGCTATACGCTATATCTTTTTTTAAAAAGAAAAAAAAGGATGCCGCTACTATCCCTAACGCAAAGGAGTAATATACACGAATAGTACCACGGATAAAGGAAGTTACCAGGCCCTAAAAAACAGTGATCCCCTTTCCCTTCATAAAAAAACATCATTATACTCAGGTCTAGAAAGTGTAAAGGGACCCGTATTTTATCATTTATTTGGTCTTATTATTTTACCCGCTGAAAAGGGTTAAAAACGTCTGAAGTTCCTGTTATTTTTAAGACCACTACCGCATGACTTGGAATGCTAAAGGTGATTTCCTCTTTCGTATTCTTCTCGTAGTGTTTGTCAGTCCATAGACCCTCTATTGTATAGCCCATAGTAGCTTGTATTCCTATGTCTTTTAAGGAAAAGGTAATAGTGGCTGTTTTTTAGAACGGTTGGATAAGGTGACTGCAACTTTTCCACTCAGGGTATGTATCAGTAGTTTTACCCATACTTCTAAAGTGTCGGTTTTTTATAAATCTACGGGCTTGATAGCCTAAAGGATCTTGGTTTAGTGCGATTAGTTTTTTAGGGGTAAGTACCGCAATGGTTTCCTTAGTCATTGTACTCAAATCATTTCCTGCCTTTAAGGGAGTTATTGGCTGACCACAGGAGATTAAGAAGCCTAAAAATAGAAGATAGCTACTTTTTCACATTACTTGAGCCGGTTTAAATTGATAAAGCTTAAAAGTACGCTTTATGTGTCTTTCTGCTAAAAACAGACGGTTATATATAGGACGAAAAAAAGGTGCAATCAATAATTGATATGCACCTTTTAAATTGTATTAAGACTAGAATTAGTGTTTTAATCCTTTTGATTTATTGGGTAAAATTAAGTTTAGAATGACTCCCACTACAGAAGCAAGTCCAATACCTGCAAGTGAAAAATGACCTACAGAAACTTGAGCACCTCCTATACCAATAGTTAAAATGATAGAGACGATAATTTGATTTCTAGAATTTGAAAAGTCTGTTTTTGCATCGATCAATGTTTTGATTCCAATACTGGCAATCATTCCAAAAAGCAATAACATAATTCCTCCTAAAACCGCTTGAGGAATGGTTTTTAATAAGGCACTTACTTTTCCTATTAATGAAAATACAATGGCAGTAACTGCAGAAATCCTTAAAATTCGAGGGTCTACAATTTTAGTCAATGCAATGGCTCCAGTAACTTCTGAATAGGTAGTATTAGGAGGTCCTCCTAAAAAACCAGCAAATGCAGTGGCTACACCATCTCCTAATAATGTTCTGTGTAATCCTGGATCTTTCACAAAGTTTTTATCCGCAACACCTCCAATGGCGTACATGTCTCCAATATGTTCAATAACAGGCGCAATAGCTACAGGTATCATGTAGATAATAGCTCCCCAATTAAATTCGGGATGGGTAAATTTTGGCAATGCAAACCAGGCAGCTTCTCCTACAGAAGTAAAGTCGACCAATCCGGTAATAATAGAGATTGTATATCCTACGATGATCCCAATAAAAATAGGGATTAGTTTCATTAATCCTTTTCCATAACTAATAATAACAATGGCTGTAACTAATACAGACAGTGCAATCATCCAGTTACTAGAAGCCATATCTACTCCCACTTTAGCCAACGATAATCCGATGATCATAATTACAGGACCTACAACTACGGCAGGAAATATTCTTTCAATTACTCGGAGTCCCCATAATTTTACGATTGCTGAAACAATTCCGTAGACAAGCCCTACAGCTATTAAACCACCAAGTGTTCCGGGATAGCCATATAATTTGGTCGCCGCTACGATAGGTGCTATAAAAGCAAAGCTACTTCCTAAAAATACGGGTACTTTTCCTTTGGTGATTAGGTGAAAAATAAGGGTTCCTACTCCGGCAGTAAATAAAGCCACGGCAGGGTCAATGTCAATTAATAATGGAACTAACACGGTAGCTCCAAAGGCGACAAATAAAAATTGTACACCAATAATAATTCTCTTGGGTAAGTTGGTTTGCATTTGTATGTTTTTTTTTATTATAAAATGCAAAGATACACCCTGATAGTTGGCGAGACAAAAGATTGTTGCGTTTTTTAGGAATTGGTAGAGGATTGACTTAAGAAGTAGGAGTTAGTGTTTTTTCAGAGTAATTTTTCGTTACCCTTTAAGTAGCACATTCAATGTCAGAATTCCGAAAGAATGAATTCAGTACTTAGTGCAGTTTTCACTGTTTATTTAGCTCAGATTTGTTTGGTGTAAAAGGGCTTATATTGCACAACGCATACATTACTAGAATGCATGCGTTGTGTAATATAAGCCCTTAAAAAATAGCACAAATGTTATGTTTAGTCATTATTATAAGTGAAAGTACAAGTGTATAATGTAGTACCTGTTTTATCAATTTGTTTTATTGTTCTTGGGTAGTCAAAACTAGTGTAAGTAATCGTGTAAGTGTAGTGTTCACTCTCCTTTGTTGAATCGTTTTTTATTGTTTCACCTAAACAATTATTTAAATTAAAAAAATGCGGATAACCGTTTTCAGAGCTTATGGTTATAAAGATTTCTCTTAATTCTACATTTTTAAATATTCCATTTTTAGTGTCGTATGTGTATGTAGAGCTGATGTAATACTCTTCTGTATCATTTGTAATGTTTCCATTACTAATAGTAGTTGTAGTAGGAATGTCATCTGGATATCCTATTGTTGATTGCGTAATTACAGAATTATCTGCATTATATGTTTGGTTGTATTCATAAACTCCAACACCTACTATTTTCGTTGAAATTGTTGCTACTCTTCCTTGAGTGTCATAAGTGTAAGATTCTAAAATCGCAGGATTTGGTTCGTCATAAAAATTAATTTCAGTTATTTTATTATCCTCATAGATATAATCTGTGTAAAATCCTTTAGAAGATTCATCTTTTATAAGTCTCATGCCACTATAGGTAAAATATTGAGTTTCTATTTCTCCATTAGGATTGGTTATCTCTAATTTAACAGGTAATATGTTGTCATTTTTTGGTGTCTCAGGTATGTTTATTTCGTTATCCGAATTTTTATCGCAAGAGATTAATGATACTATTAAAATAGCAAATGTGTAAAATACTTGTTTCATAATTTTTTTTTTTTTTTTGAAAGATAACTTTTTTTTATAAAAAACAACTGTTGGGGAATTTTAAAATCATTTCATTTGTTTAAATGACTAAGGTTGAGTTAGTTGTGTTTTTCTGTATTTATGTTTGTCTGATTTATAAAAATCAGGGAATGTTTGAGATTAATTGAGTTTAGATTCCATTGGTCCTGCTGACGTATTTTTTACAACTATGTTGATTTTACTAGCGATGTATTGAAGTTGTCTATTTTGTTCTGTAAAACTATTTTCAAATTCATATTTTCACATGAACCTTAAATAGGGTGAGTTTTTTGGAGTCATAAATCCAACGTATTCTTTACAAGTAGGATTTCCTTTTAACAACGTTTTTTCCAATAAAGATGCTGCTGTTTTTAATAAATTTCCGATTGGAATACCGCTGTCTTTTTTTGTGTCAAGGCTACTTTTTCAACTAATAGTTTTTTTGTTTTCCTCTAGATTGCATGTGATAGAACCAACAGAATTCAATACTTTTGCATGTAATTAAATACTATTTATGAAAACTGTTTCCCATTTTTTTTATGATAAATTTATTCTTTCAGGAATGAGTGAATCAATGGCTGAATATTTAAATATGATCATCCTTCTAGTAGGGTTACTTCTCTTGCTAATTATATCAGATTTTTTAGCTCGAAAAAGTATTCGGGCAATTTTTAATAAGTTCACGGAGAAAACCGATACCAATTTCGACGACTTATTGGTTAAAAACAAAGCACCTCGAAACCTTGCTCATATTATTCCTGTAATTATTGCGGATGAGTTATTTGATAATGTATTTATTCATTTTGAAGAAGCGGAGATTTTTTCAAGAAAAGCATTGAACATCTTTGGTATATTGATAACACTGTGGATCGTGCGTAGTTTACTAAATACTTTTAAAGATTACTTTAAAACCTTACCTGTCTTAAAAGATAAACCAATAGATAGTTATATCCAGGTGTTTATGATTTTTATTTGGGTACTTGGATTTATTTTTGCCTTTGTGGTTTTAACAGATACAGAAATTTATACTTTTATCGCTACTCTTGGTGCTGCCTCAGCAGTAATCATATTAGTGTTCAAAGACACGATTATGGGCTTTGTAGCAAGTATTCAAGTTGCCACCAATGATATGGTTCGTATTGGAGACTGGATTACATTTGAGAAATATGGTGCCGATGGTGATGTAATTGAAATTAATCTTACCACTGTTAAAATTCAGAATTTTGACAATACTATTACTACTATTCCAACATATGCTTTAATTTCCGAGTCGTTTAAAAACTGGAGAGGTATGAGTAATTCTGGAGGACGAAGAATAAAAAGAGCACTTATTATAAAACAAGATAGTGTAAAGTATTTAAATAGTACAGCAATTGACAAACTTAAAAAAATTCAACTGTTAACATCCTATTTAGCGACACGACAAAAAGACATTAGCTTACAGAATGAACGTAATTCTGTAGATAAGAACTTGCTAATTAACGGAAGAAACTTAACCAATATCGGGGTTTTCAGAAAATATATGGAATCTTATGTTGAAAATCATCCAGCAATTAATGAAGACATGATGATCATGGTTAGGCAATTGACGCCCTCTTCGCAAGGGATCCCAATAGAAATATACGCTTTTAGTAAAGATAAAGTATGGAAAAATTACGAATACATAATGGCGGATATTTTTGATCATTTAATCGCCTCGGTTCCGTATTTTGAATTAGAATTATTTGAACTACCGAGTACTATCAGTTACATTTCCAAGTAATGGTTTAGAAATAGAATTATTTTTTGTTATACCAATTAAATTTCCAAGTGACGGTTTAGCAAATAAACTATTTATACCGGTCATTTTGGATTGTAATTGGTATCATACTTCCTTCAACATTGATAGGAAGAATTAATGAATCTATGATTTTTTATTAAAAAGAATTACTTGCTAGAAGACACAGGACCGTCCTAAGTGAAATAGTCCTGTGTCTTGTAGCAAGAATCTCCTGCATTAAACAGTTATTAATTGTCCTTTACGCCTAATTTAGTGAGTATTTTCTCTAATAAACACCAATTTGTAAATGAGTATTGTAATAAATTGGCACCTACAAATCCAGAGAGCCATAGCCAGTTTTGATGTATATAAATACTTAAGAGTATTCCTGTAAGGATAAAAGTTCCTGCAATTCCTTTAATTAAACGTTGTTTCATTGTCTGAGTTTTTTAAATGTTATTATTTTAATGTTTGGGTGATTTGTTGTGTCACTTTTAAAATGAGGACTATTCATAGCGGAGCACCTTAGGGAAATGTTGAAGTGTTTTAGAAAGGTGCCCAGTTACTTATGGTATTTATTTTTCGGGATATTTATGTTTTTCTGTCATATAGTACACCAGAGGCACTACCAATAATGTTAAAATTGTAGATACAATGGTACCACCCATTAGTGAAATGGCAAGGCCTTGAAAAATAGGATCAAATAAAATAACGAAGGCACCTATTACTACGGTGCCAGCAGTTAATAAAATAGGAACGGTACGTACTGCTCCAGCTTCTATAACGGCTTGTTTTATAGGGACTCCGTCCGCCAGTCTTAGTTCTATAAAGTCAACTAATAATACTGAATTTCTAACCATAATTCCTGCCAAGGCAATCATTCCAATCATGGAAGTAGCCGTAAAAAAGGCTCCCATGATCCAATGTCCTAAAACAATTCCAATCATTGATAAAGGAACGGCAACTAACATTACTAAAGGGGCTTTGAAATTTTGGAACCAGCCTACAATTAAAATGTAAATTACTAAAATAGCAATTCCAAAAGCAGCTCCTAAATCTCTAAAAACTTCGTAGGTGATTTGCCATTCGCCATCCCACTTTACGGTGTATTGCTCTTCGTGTTCCGGTTGTTGGTTAAACGCTTCTTGTAAAACATATCCAGTAGGCATCTTAATTTCGGACAATCTGTCCGACATGTTTAAAATTCCATACACAGGACTTTCAAGGACTCCTGCCATGTCCGCTAGCACATAGACCACACGTTTCTGATTCTTGTGATAAATGGCTTTTTCTCGAATGCTTTCTTCTATTTGGATCAAATCTCCCAGAGGAATCGCAACATCATGAGTTGAAATTATTTTTAAATTTTTCAAATCTTCGAGGGACGATTTTTCTTTTTCATCCAAACTCAATATGATTCCAATCTGTTGATTAGCGGTTTCCTTATAAATACTTGAAATGGGCATCTCGGACAAGGCCATTTTTAACGTTTTTACTATCTGAACAGGAGCAACCCCATAAAGCATGGCTTTTTCTTTATCGATCTTAAATTTGTATTCAATTTGGTCTGCTTCTACCATCCAGTCTACATCCACCACATCAGGGGTCGATTTCATCAAAGATTCTAGTTGTTTGGCAATGACCATTTGTTCGGCGTAATCCGGTCCATAAACTTCGGCCACAATGGTGGATAATACGGGAGGTCCGGGTGGAACTTCTACCAATTTAACATTGGCATTATAGCGCGCACCAATTTCTTGAATGCCTGCTCTTAATTTTTTAACGATATCGTGGCTTTGTTCTGAACGATGTTCCTTATCAATTAAGTTAACTTGAATATCTGCCATATTGGAGCCACCGCGTAGGTCATAATGTCGGACCAATCCGTTAAATGTAATAGGTGCGGAGGTGCCAATATAACTTTGATGAGTATCCACTTCAGGGCGTTGGGATAAGAAATAGGCAATTTCTCTAGTCACTGCGGCAGTACGTTCTAGGGTAGTACCTTCTGGCATATCTATCACAACTTGAAATTCGTTTTTATTATCAAAAGGAAGCATTTTTAATGCCACTGAATTGGTAAAAAAGAGTCCCATTACCACTACAAGAGTCCCAAAAGTTAGGCCGAGGAATATCCATCGTTTTTTAGGATTTTCTAATAATGGAGTTTCTAGCTTGTTGTAAATTTTATAAATTAAATTCGTTTCTAATCCTTCTGATTTTTTAGCCTCTTGTTTGTCCTTTTCTTTTAATAAGTGGACCCCTAAATAAGGTGTAATTGTCAAGGCTACAAAGAGAGAAAATAACATGGCTATGGAGGCTCCAATCGGCATAGGACTCATATATGGCCCCATTAATCCAGATACAAATGCCATGGGTAATACCGCAGCAATTACAGTGAAAGTGGCTAAAATTGTAGGGTTTCCAACTTCGTTGATGGCAAAAAGTGCCGCTTGCTTAAAGGGCAGTCGTTTCATCTTAAAATGACGGTGCATGTTCTCTGCTATAATAATGGAATCGTCCACTACAATTCCTGTGACAAATACCAAGGCAAAAAGTGTGATTCTATTCAAGGTGTAATCCAGCATGTAATAGCTGAATAGGGTCAATGCAAAAGTGACAGGTACCGATAAAAATACGACCAATCCTCCACGCCATCCCATGGCTAACATTACGACGATGGTTACGGCGATGATAGAACCAAAAAGATGTACTAATAATTCAGAGACCTTTTGAGAAGCGGTTTCTCCGTAATTTCGGGTTACAGAAACATGCACTTCATTAGGAATGAGTGTTTTTTTCAATCGTTCCACTTTTTCCAGAATAATAGCCGCTGTTTTCATAGCGTCTGCTCCTTTACGTTTTGAAATAGAAAGTGTAATGGCTGGGTAATCACCAGTAAATTCACTTGATTTTTTATGGGCTTTTCCGTAGCCAAAAGAAACATAGTTCTTAGGGATTTCTGGTCCATCTACGATAGTGGCTACTTGTTTTAGATACACAGGTTGGTTTTGGTGTACACCTACAACTAAATTTTCTACATCTTCTGTGTTTGATAGAAAATCTCCTATGTTTACGAAATATTCCGTGTCATTTTTATCAAAACTTCCTGCTGTTTGTTGTGCATTATTGGCTTGTATTTTTTGACTGATACTCAAAAAATCAACACCACTTTCAGCCATTTTTTCTTTGTCTAAAATAACGCGAACTTGTTGGTTTCTACCTCCAATAGTTTTGGTAATGGCTACATCATTTACCTTTTCTATTTCGGAACGTAGTTCTTGTGCAATTTTCTTGAGTTGATAGTCGTCATAAGTTTCACTCCATAGGGTTAGTCCTAACATAGGCACATCATCTATAGCGCGTGTTTTAATTAATGGAAATGAAACACCTTGTGGCATCTGGTCCATATTTTTCATGATTTCGTTGTAGAGTTTTACGAACGAACGTTCAGTATCTTCTCCAACGTAAAATTGAACAATAATCATGGATTGCTCGTTCATAGAAGTGGAATAAACATATTCTACCCCTTTGATATTGGAAACTATTTTCTCTAATGGTTTTGTCACACGGGATTCTATTTCCAGAGGGCTTGCTCCAGGATAGCGAACAAAAATGTCTGCAATAGGCACCTCTATTTGTGGTTCTTCTTCTCTAGGAATTAAAAACGAGGTATAAATTCCGATGGCTAAAAACATCACCATCAGTAAGATTGTGAGTTTAGAGTTCATAAATAACTTGGCGATGTTGCCTGCTAATCCTTCTTTCATACTATTATTGTTTTATAAGAATTTTTACACCATTGTATATCGGTAATTCAGCAGAGAGAACATAGGACTCACCTTGGCTAAGGCCAGATAGTATTTGTATGTTTTCTCCGTAGATTCTTCCTACTCGCAACCATCTTAATAAGGCTATATTGTCTTTGTTTAGGGTATAAACACCTAGTAATTCTCCTTTTTTAACCAAGGCACTTCTTGGGATTAAAACGGAATTCTGTTCCTCTTTTTCAGAGGAGATCGGAAATTGTATGGAAACATACATTCCTGAGAATACATTTTTTATACTTGATACTAGTTTTATTTTTACTAAATATTGTCCTCCGGTGTTGTTAGAAGAGGTACTTATTTCGCTCACCAAACCTTTGAGGATCTCAGGGTTCGATTTTAAAAGTACTTCTACATTCATATCTTTAGCTATTTTCCCAATAATGTGTTCTGAAACCATCGTGTTTACTTCATAATTATGCTGGTTTTCCATGTCAATAAGTGGTTTTCCAGGACTAGCCATATCGCCTTGTTCTATATAAGTATTCGTAATTACACCCGTAAAAGGAGCTCTTATTGTGCTGTAAGCACGTAGGGCATTTATTTCGGACTCTTTTGCTTTTATACTAGAGAGGCGGGCTTTTGCTATGGAGTATTGTACGGAAATGTCGTCCATTTCTTTTTGAGAAGCACTGTTGCTTTTAAAAAGAGTTGTATACCGATTGTAATTTATTTGACTGTTTTTTAAAGAGGCTGTTGCTTCTAAGATACTGGCGGCTACTTGTGCTTTTTTTGCATCAATGTCACTGCTGTTTAGTTGGATAAGTATTTGCCCTTTGCGTACTTTGTCGCCAGGTTTTAAGGTGAATTTACTTACGAAGCCCATAGTTCTTGTGCTAATAGTAGCACTGTTTGCTGCCACTATTTTTCCGGAACTAGTGGTGAATCCTTGAGTTGAATTACTCCCTACAGTGGCTATTGGAGCCTTAATACTTACTGTTTCTTTTATTTCTTTCGTAGTTTCTTTACGCTCACAACTTACTATAGTTATCAATAGTAATGCGATTGTTATTTTGATTATATTTTTCATTTTAGGTCTTTTTAATAAGGTTATAATGCTCCCTAATGTTAGAGATTGGACGTCAATTATAGAGGTGTTATTTGGAAAGGAATTTAAGGGTTGCTTGTGAGTAATTATAGTTGAAAATAGCGCGATAATATTCCAATTGCTTTTGAGAATATTGTGTTTCTGAAAACAATAAATCACTTGTTTTTTCGAGTCCTTGTTTATAGCGATTTAATCGAATTCGCAAAACTTCTTTAGACTGCTCCATGGCTAATTTAGAAAGTTGTAGTTGTAGTTTACTATTTTTTAAATTGCGAAGGGATTGTTGAAAGGCCATATAACTTTGTGCTTTATAGTAGTTGTAGTCAAGAATAGATTTATCTAGTAGCGCCTTGCTCTTTTGTATTTTTCCTAGACGTTTGTTCCCATTAAAAATAGTCCAAGAAAGTTGTGCCCCAACTAAATATCCACGGGCAGTAGTTCCCGTAAAATCTCCATCGTGTATTTCGTAGGATCCAAAAGCATTGAGTCGCGGTAAATACCCTGTTTTCTGGGCCTTGTAATTGTTTAAATAGGCTTCCGTATTTTTTTTAAGAGCAGCGAGGTCCGATCGATTTTCTTTTAGTGATTTTCCTTGTAAAGAAGGAGGGTTTACTGCTGAAAGTTTATGCTTAGGTAAGTATATAACATTGGTTTCTTTTCCCATGAGTAAGGAGATGACATCGGAACTATTTTGAATATTACTTTGAGCCACTTGTAAGCTGTTTTGAACTTCTGTTAACCGAACTTTAACGGCTAAAACATCCGATTTTTGTAACAATCCTTGCTCGAAACTGTTGATGGTTAATTGTGTGTTTTCTGTGGCAGCCTCTAAAGATTTCTCAAGGACTTCTGTCGCTTTATAGGCCAATTGAAGTTGCATATAAGTTTTGAATACTTGCAATTCTAATTGTTCTTTCGTACGAGTCGCTTGTAATTTATAGGATTGTACGGTGGCTTTTGCTGCTTTCCTTTTGTAGATGCCGTCTATATTTATAAGTGGTTGTTGTATGTTTATTTTGGCAGTAAAATCATCTATCCTCGAAGGATTATTTAAGAGCGACGGTGTAAAATCATTTTGTGTCAATATTTCTTGATTTAATTTTGCTCCAAATGCCATTAAGGGGTTTGTGGTGGTAATTCCAGTATAAGACAGGGAGATGTTCGGAAGGAAAACGGCATTGCTTTGTGTTAGATCTGCTTGCGCAATGCTTCTATTTACTTCGGATATTTTAAGGCTGTAATTATTTGTTGCTACGCCACTTTTGAAATCGTCATAGGTGAGGGGAGTCGCCTGCCCAAAACTAAGACTGCTTATTAGTAAGAAAGAGAAACTAAATATAAGGGATAATTTAATCGTGAGAAATGGATTTTCCATGTTGTTTTTTGTTTTCGTTTTTTGCAAATGTACATGGCATTGTTTGCAGTGAACGTAACAAATGTTACAACATGTAATTGTTAAAATCGTTACACAAAAAAACCACTCAAGTATTTGAGTGGTTTTTTTAGTATTAAAAAAAAGATTAGGAGTTCTTTATTTTTTCTTTTTTACGGTAGTAGTTACTATCGTAGAATTATGAAGTTTTACAGGGTTCTTGGTTTTTTTCATTTTTAAATTTAAAAACTCAACCAGTAAAGAGAAGAAAATAGCAAAATAGAGATAGCCTTTAGGAATGGCTTCTACGGCCATGTCACCAAATAATTTAAAATGTGCCAAATGTGATCCTTCAGCTAATAGCATAACACCTATCAATATTAAAAAAGATAAACCAAGGATCTGAATGGTAGGATGGTCATTTACAAATTTACTTACAGGCCCCGCAAAGGCCATCATAATAATTACAGAAATAATGATAGAGACTACCATAATCATCATTCCTCCATCGTAGCCAAAACCGGCAGGAGGATTTTCTAAACTGACCAATCCAATAGCTGTTAGGATACTGTCAAAAGAAAATACGATATTAAGTAAGGAAATTTGGATGATCGCTTGGGTTAAAGTACTGGTTGGTTTTCCATTACCACCTTCTTCTTCTCCTTCTAATTTATGGTGGATTTCCGTAACTGCTTTGTACAATAAAAAGAGGCCTCCTCCAAAAACAATTAAGCTTTGTCCTGTGACACTTACTTCTAGCCAAGACCATTCAATGTGTACGATTACTCCTTGTAATTTTAGGACCCAAGTAATTCCGAATAAGAGTAGAATTCTGAAAACCATGGCCAATATAAGTCCAATATTTCGAGCTTTCGGTTGGTCTTCCTCTTTTAACTTATTAGAGACAATAGAGATAAATACAATATTGTCTATCCCTAACACAATTTCTAAAAAGGTTAAGGTAAGCAGGGCTATCCATGCGTCTGGTTGCGTTAAAATTTCTAACATTAGTGAGCTGTTTTTGTGAGTGTTCCTTTTTGCTTGTATTTGGAGTCACCTATGCTAGCTTCAAAATCGTAGGAATTTTCCTTAATGTCTGTTATTTTAACATGTATGAGATCGTAGTCCAAGGCCGTTTTTGGATGCAACATTTTTAGGGTGTATTTAAAAGGTGTTTCCCAATGAATAATTAAGGTGTCTACACGTTTTTCATAGCGTTCAATTTGTAAACTGTCCGTTCGTTGAATACGTGTAACACTGTAGCCTTTTTCTGCTGGTATTTCAAAAGTACCAGATTTGAATCGGTCAGGACTTATTTTGTCGTTATGACAGGCCGTAACAAGGCCAAAAAATAAGATGCTTAGGAGGTATAATTTGTTGTTAGTTTTCATAGACTAACAAAAATAGTAAAATAAATAGTTTTAGTTGGAAGAATAGCTATTATTTTAAAATCCAATACTTGCCAGCGTCTAAGGAGTAGAATACTTTAGAGATAAAGATATTCCCGTTTTTCTCTAAAATAATTGGAATAGTAACTTGCTGCGGTTCTGTCATGATGATCGCAAACTTTTTATTTCTAAAATAAGTAGGCTCAGAAGAAAAATAGGCAGTAAGTTTTTCGATGTCACTTTTTAAATTAATGTGTAAATGCGCATCTCTAAAATCTAAAATGGCGCGTGCTGTATTGGTTTTGAAGAGGCCCTTTTTTATGGCGCTTTTCCAAGATTCAATAATTTCTGAACAGGTGAATTCTCCAAAATATGTTTTCACTAAGATTGATTGTTGTTCCACTGAAATATTCTGATAGTTCACACGGTTCATTCAATTTAATTTGAGGATTTGTCGTAGTAAATATAATTTATTTTCATTGATTATTTCGGGTTTACACAAGAAAAAGCCGCTTTATTTCGTAAAATAAAGCAGCTCAATTAGTTATGGTGTCCTCTTAGATTCCCGTGTAATTACTAGGAGTAATTGCTTTTAATTCTTTTTTTATTTCAGTAGAAACCTCTAAAGTATCAATGAATTCTGAAATAGAACTTTGAGTTACTTTACTGTTGGTTCTGGTCAGTCCTTTTAGCGCTTCGTACGGATTTGGATAACCTTCTCTACGTAAAATAGTTTGGATTGCTTCTGCGACTACCGCCCAGTTATTCTCTAAATCTTGAGCAAACTTATCTTTGTTTAATAGTAATTTGTTCAAGCCTTTTAAGGTAGAAGAAAATGCGATAATAGTATGAGCTACAGGAACTCCTACGTTTCTTAATACCGTAGAATCTGTTAAGTCACGTTGCAACCTAGAGATAGGTAACTTGGCAGACAAATGCTCAAAAATAGCGTTGGCCATTCCTAAATTCCCTTCTGAATTTTCAAAATCAATTGGATTTACTTTATGTGGCATTGCAGAAGAACCTACTTCACCTTCTTTTATTTTTTGTTTAAAATATTCCATAGATACATAGGTCCAAATGTCTCTATTGAAATCTATTAAAATAGTATTGATACGTTTTTGAGCATCAAACATCGCTGCAATATGATCGTAATGTTCAATTTGAGTTGTAGGGAATGAATGGTGTAATCCCAATATTTTTTCTACAAATTGTTTTCCAAATGATTTCCAATCAATCGATGGATACGCTACTAAATGTGCATTAAAGTTTCCGGTAGCTCCACCAAATTTAGCAGCATAAGGTACTTTTTTTAATTGTGCTACTTGCTGTTCTATACGTTCCACAAATACGGCAATTTCTTTCCCTAAACGAGTAGGAGAAGCAGGTTGGCCATGGGTACGAGCTAGCATAGGAATGTCCTTCCAGTCTGCAGCCAATGTTTTTAGTTTTTCAACTAATTTAGCCAATTCTGGATAATAAACAGCCTCATAAGCATCTAAAATAGATAAAGGAACGGCAGTGTTATTAATATCCTGAGAAGTCAATCCAAAATGAATAAACTCCTTAAATTCTTGTAGGTTTAATCCATCAAATTTTTCCTTGATAAAATATTCAACAGCTTTTACATCATGATTGGTAACGCTTTCAATTTTTTTGATAGCTAGGGCATCTTCTGTTGAGAAGTCCGTGTATAATTTACGTAAATCAGTAAATAACGCTTTGTCAAAATGGAGTAGTTGAGGTAATGGGATTTCGCACAAGGCAATAAAGTATTCAATCTCAATTTGAACGCGGTATTTAATCAGTCCTTCTTCTGAGAAGAAAGGAGCTAATGCATCAATTTTCCCTCTGTATCTCCCATCAATTGGTGAAACAGCGCTTAATTCGTTTAATATCATTTTGTAGTTGTGTTAACTGCAAAAATATACAATTTTTAGTTTTTCACCTTTGTTTTTATAGAAAACAATTCTAAAACTTCAGGGTATTTAGAAGCCTCCATACGGATGTTTAATAAACGGAAGACTACTTCATGCTGTTGGCTCATTCACAGGGATAAAAATGTATAGAAGTGGTGTTTTTTCTCTCTATCTGTAAATCATTAGGTTTAATCCTCCTTTTCCCAAATATTCAGGGGCGTAAATTCTTGCTACGTTGGAAATTGCTTTCATTTGAATTCCTACCTTTAATTTTCCAGTTTCAGTTAGTTTAAAAGACTGGTTTAAAGTGACGTATCCACTTTCGTATTTATTGTCTCCCCCTGCTGTAAATCCATCAAAGATGGTGTCCGTAATGTTTGTCCCATTGATGGTAATGTAAAACTTAATAATCTCTCCTATGTTATTGTAATTTGCAATGTAATCTACGGCGAGTTGTAGGCTTATGTCTATAATGTCTCCCGCAATAACATCAGTACTTATAGGAGGTATTACGGCGTCCAATTTGTGGTATGCAAAAGTGTTTGGAGGTGTGAAATTAGTGGTGTTGGCTGCTGTATTAAAAACGTCAATAGGAGATTTGTGGGGTGCAACCCATTGGACACCATCATATATATAAAGCTTTTTGTTACTGGTATTGAAAGCGAGGCTCCCTGTATTAGGTGAAGCGATAGCCACCATCTCATCGGCGGTAACTTCGTGTACTTTTACCAGTAGTTCTGCGTCTACTTGAGCAGTACAGATGGTGTTTGTAAATAATAAAATGAAGATTGTAATGGTTAGTAGTTTTATTTTCATAGCGTTAAAAATAGAATTAATTAGACTCATTTCAAATATATTATATTTTTGATTTATAACAAGTTAAATGTGATTTTTTTATGTGCAGTCTGTTGAGATATCCTCAGTGAAGTGTCGTGTAATGGTTTTAGAAGGGACTGTGTGGTTTATGAATTTAAAATGAATGCTATTTCTTGGGTGTTTCTTCGTCGAGTTGTCTTTATTTCGAGAATTAGTGGGCGATATTGGGGTCAATAATTGTTGGTTGTTATGCTTACATGTAATTATAAATGCGGTCTGTGTATTGGTTTTAAAAAAAGTAGTGGAGCCTAATTAAAGGGAGGGATAAGCAACGGAATAGTTGTCGTCGTTTTTATCCGCTTTGTGAAAATTGCAATGCGTTCCTAATTGAATGGATTTGAGTGGGCTATAGTTAAACAGGTTGCAATTATAGGATTAGCCTATTTTAAGTGAGCCTATTAAGTTGCCTGAGTATTTTTTTTCCACGAGCACGGTATGCCGGAGATTCTGAGGAGAGGTGTTGTAAAAGTAGTAGTTTTAATGCTGGATGTATCCATGTTGTTCCAAATCCTAATTGGTATAAAGTTTCCATGCTATGTACTTTTACGGCGATGGAAGACTCTGTGGTTAGCCAATCAAAATGGAGTGCTGTAAGTAGTTCTTCTTGTTTGCTGCTAAATGTGATTTGATTTCCTTTTCGGGCTTCCAAGGTTAATATTGAAGTTATTTTGGCAAAGGGGCGTTTTGCAGATTCATGGGTGATATTCTGAATGTTATGACAATAAAATGAAAGGTATGGTATATATAAGACCTGTTTTTTACAGGCGATAATTTCGAGTATCCAAGCCGCTTTTATAGCCGTTTTTTCAGGGAGTTCAAAAGCGATGGCTATTAAATGTTTCAATCCATTTTTACTGTCCATTACTTCTTTTGCTATCCTGTCTCTGTGGATACGCAATGCATTGGGCATTTGTTGAAGGCTATTCTTTAGTCGCTTTTTGGACATCTTTTGTAGCTTTCTTTTTAGGTGTACTTAGTTTGTAAATTAAATAGATAAATACAATAACTATATGTAATATGATGACAATCATCAATGTGTAAAACCAAAATTTCGACAGTCCCATTTTTTTTCATCAAAGATAGCAAAAGATTTTTAGTTTTATAAATACGGGTACATGTAATAGGGCGTATTTAATTAGAAATTAAAGCACTTAAAAGAAAATAAATAACGAATTTTGGCTTTTGTGTAAATAAAATAGAGGAAAATGAAGAAAATAATATTGATAATTATCGGTGTATTATTACTGATACAGGTGATTAGACCAGAGAAAAACAATGCAGATTTAACTCCTATATCGGGAGAGGATGCCTTATTGATGACGGAAGACATAGCCGTTATTTTGGAAAAAGCATGTTATGACTGTCATTCGAATCGCACTAATTATTTATGGTATGCTGAGGTAGCACCCGTTTCTTGGTTTATTGCGTTTCATGTGAATGATGGGAAAGAGCATTTGAATTTTTCGGAGTGGAATGCGTATAATAACTTCCAAAAGGAGTATATTATCAAAGGATTGTACAAGGAAATTAAAGGCAATAAAATGCCCTTAAAATCATATACATGGATGCATCCAGAATCGTTGCTTTCAGCCACTGAAAAAGAAGCCTTATTAACGTGGGTAAAAACCTTAAAAAATAACTAATGAAAAGAATAATTACAAGTTGTTTACTGATGATGATTGTAGTCTCCGTAACAGCTCAGACAAAAATTAATCAATTTAATTTGGAGGGAAAGCGCACGGGTGTTTGGGAAAAACAATATGAGAATGGAGGTATTCGATATTCTGGGCAATTTAAACAGGGTAAAGAATATGGGGTTTTTAAATTCTATAGCCAAGAAAACAGTGAGACACCTGTAATTATTAAAGAATACATAGCCGAAAATAATGTGGCAAAAGTACAGTTTTTTACCGTGAAAGGAGTGTTGCAGAGTGCGGGTGAACTTCTGGGGAAAAGTAGGATTGGAACTTGGCTTTTTTATTATGAGAGTGGTGCGGTAAGTTCACAGGAGAATTATAGAGAAGGGCAGTTGTCAGGCGCCTATAAAATGTTTTATAAAAATGGCACCTTGGGAGAGTTCACCCATTTTAAAGCAGGTAAATTAGAAGGGAAAGCATGCTATTATAATTTAAAAGGAGCATTGTTAGGTGCTGGCTCTTTTTCTGAAGGAGAAAAAATAGGAGAATGGACGTATTTTGAGGAAGGGGATCCTTCTAGGAAATACTTAGGTAACTATTAGATTGTCTGAGCCTTGAAGGTGATTGTTTAGTCATAATTACGGGTTGAATTTACTGTTTTATTTTCTCTATTCTAGGAGGCTTAAAAAATGAAATGATTTGTGTATTTTTGTAGGATTAAAAAAGTACAAAAATGAAACGAGTAATTGTTGGATTATCGGGAGGAGTAGATAGTAGTGTAGCCGCTTATTTATTAAAAGAGCAGGGCTATGAGGTAATCGGATTGTTTATGAAAAATTGGCACGACGATTCTGTGACCATTTCTAATGATTGTCCTTGGTTAGAGGATAGTAATGATGCCATGTTAGTGGCAGAGAAATTAGGAATTCCTTTTCAAGTAGTGGATTTAAGTGAGCAGTATAAGGACCGTATAGTAGATTATATGTTCCGTGAATATAAAATGGGACGTACCCCTAATCCGGATGTTTTATGCAATAGAGAAATTAAATTTGATGTTTTTTTAAAAATTGCATTGGAATTAGGTGCCGATTACGTGGCTACAGGACACTATTGTAAAAAAGGAATCCTAGAGGTGAATGGTACGGAAACATTTCAATTGATTGCAGGAGAAGATGGAAATAAAGACCAATCTTATTTTTTATGTCAGTTGTCTCAAGAGCAATTGTCAAAAGCATTGTTTCCAATTGGTGAATTGACAAAACCTGAGGTACGTAAAATTGCAGCAGCACAGGATTTAATCACCGCAGATAAAAAGGATTCTCAAGGACTTTGCTTTATTGGGAAAGTAAGGTTGCCTGAATTTTTACAACAAAAATTAGAACCCAAAGAAGGGAATATTATTACAATTCCCCGTGATGCACCGGTTTATCATAAAGAAATTCCAGCATTTGAAAGTAAAGAAGCCGAATTGGCCTTTTTTGCCACAAAGTTTGCCTATGTTCCAGCAGATGGAAAAATAGTAAGTACACATCAAGGTGCTCATTATTTCACCAAGGGACAGCGTAAAGGACTAGCTGTTGGAGGGACTAAAGAACCATTATTTGTCATTGAAACAGATGTGGTGGACAATGTTATTTACACCGGAGAAGGGAAGGACCATCCTGGTTTATACCGCAATGTCTTATTTGTTAAGAATGATGAGATTCATTGGATTCGTCCAGATTTGACCTTGGAAAATGGTGGGTCTATGCAAGTAGAAGCACGTATTAGATATCGTCAAAAATTAGAAAAAGCCGAATTGTTTAAAGTAGAAAAAGGACTGTATGTCTCTTTTGAGAATAAACAGTCTGCGATTACTGAAGGGCAATTTGTCGCTTGGTATCAAAACGAGGAACTCTTAGGTTCTGGAGTTATTTCTTAAATTAAAAGACAATAAACTTATTTTTTTATAGAATAAATGTACCTTGAGACGTATTAAAAATAATAGTTTTGAGGTATATTTTAGTTGTTTTTGTGACGTTTATTATGCAGGTTTCTTGGGGTCAGACAGAAGATGCATGGGTGTATTTTAAGGACAAGCCACAGCAGGTTTCGTTTTTAGAAAACCCCTTAAAGATGCTCTCTCCTAGAGCCATCGAAAGACGAAAAAAACAAGCAATACCTCTGGATTTTTTAGATGTTCCCATTTCTTTGAGCTATATAAATGAGCTAAGAAACCAAGAGGGAATTAAGGTGCTTGCCAAATCTAAATGGATGAATGCATTACATATTCGAGGTACAGTCCCTGCAATTAAAGCGCTGTTAGCATTGGGTTTTGTAGAAACTGTTTATTTTGCAAATAGCGTATTACAGCAACAGCCAATAATCACAAATTTAACAATCACAAAGCCTATTAAAATAAAGACCGCATCAGCTAAGTTAACCGTTTCTTTAGGAGTGGATTACGGAAAGTCGCTGAGGCAATTAGAAATGCTCAAAGGAGAAGTTCTTCATCGAGTTGGTTTTAAAGGAGCAGGGATGCAAATAGCCGTGATGGATGCTGGTTTTCCTAAAGTGGACGAACTAGAGGCTTTTAGTCATTTATTTGAAAATAATCAGCTGTTAGGAGGCTATAACTTTGTAGATAGAAATACTAATATTTATACGAATCATTCCCATGGACAATTAGTGTTGTCTACCATGGCTGGTCAACTTGAAAATGAATATATAGGAACAGCACCAGAGGCTTCTTATTATCTCTTTATAACGGAAGATGCTCAACATGAAACCCCTTTAGAAGAGAGTTTATGGGTAGAAGCGGCAGAGAAAGCAGATAGCTTAGGAGTAGATATTATTACAACGTCTCTCGGGTATACTACATTTGACAATTCCGCATATAATTATAGTTATAGTGATTTGGATGGAAAGACGGCTTTTATGTCTAAGGCCGCAACAATAGCTTTTTCGAAAGGTATTTTTCTAGTGAACGCTGCCGGAAATAGTGGCAATACTCCCTGGAAATATATTGGGGTACCTGCAGACGCAATAGATATTTTGTCGGTTGGAGCTGTAAATTCACAAGGGGAAATCGCGGCTTTTAGTTCGTATGGGCCAAGTAGTGATGGTCGTATAAAACCGACGGTTTGTGCGCAAGGAGAGGGCGCCTATGTAATCCGTACAAATGGAACCGTATCTACGGCAAATGGCACCTCTTTTTCTGGTCCAATTATGGCAGGAATGGTGGCCTGTTTGTGGCAGTCAAACCCATCGGTAAGCAATACGGAATTAATGGAAGTTATTAAAAAATCGGCACATTTATTTGAGAACCCTACGGCGCAAGAAGGCTATGGGATTCCTGATTTTGAAAAAGCTATGAGTTTATTAAATGAGCTTCTGATGGAGGATCCATTGGTGGTTTTTGAGCAAGTATACCCAAATCCTTCCGATAAAATAATAACGATTCCTTTTAAAAAAGAGGAGAAAACCCTTCAAATAACGATCGTTAGTATTGCGGGTAAAAAACTAATCCAAATAGATATTACCAGAGAAATCCCTACAGTAGATATTAGGACACTTACGAATGGATTGTATATCATACAAGTGCAATCTCCGATAGATAAACGAACTTATAAATTGATAAAAAAATAAAATGCAAAATAGAATTACTGAATTGTTTAAGATAAAATATCCCTTAATTCAAGCAGGGATGGTTTGGAATAGTGGATGGAAATTGGCTTCGGCTGTGAGTAATGCGGGTGGCTTAGGGATTATAGGTGCAGGATCCATGTATCCGGAAGTATTAGTAGAACATATCCAAAAATGTAAAGAGGCAACAGACAAACCCTATGCCGTAAATGTTCCAATGTTATATCCCAATATAGAGGAATTGATGAAAATAATAGTGGAGGAAAAAGTACCTATTGTTTTTACTTCTGCTGGGAATCCTAAGACATGGACAACACATTTACAAGCACATGGAATTGTGGTTGTACATGTAGTAAGTAGTGTTAAGTTTGCCGTGAAATCTGAATTGGCAGGTGTAGATGCAGTGGTCGCAGAAGGTTTTGAAGCTGGTGGACATAATGGAAGGGAAGAAACGACTACGTTTACATTGATTCCAATGGTCAAAGAGAAAGTGAGTATTCCTGTAATTGCCGCAGGAGGAATTGCAAATGGACGTGGGATGTTGGCTGCCATGGTTCTGGGAGCTGATGCTGTTCAGATAGGCAGTAGATTCGTAGCAAGTGAAGAGTCTTCTGCGCATATAAATTTTAAAGAAAAAGTAGTAGCTACGGAAGATGGAGATACCCATTTGACCTTAAAAGAATTGGCGCCAGTCCGATTGATAAAAAATAAATTTTTTCAAGAACTACAGGCCTTGTATTTAGAAAACCCTTCTAAAGAGCAATTGAAAGAATTGTTAGGAAGAGCGAGGGCTAAAAAAGGAATGTTTTTAGGTGAATTGGAGGATGGAGAACTGGAAATAGGACAGATTGCAGGCTTGATTCATGAAATTAAACCAGCAGCGAAGATTGTGGAGGAGATTATGAATGAATTTGAACTGTTGAAGAAGGAATTTTAAAACTTAGGAATGCCACTTTGTGAATTCTTATTTGTTCCTCGATAATTGTGAGATTTATAGTTTAACCTTGTTTAGCAAGCTTTGCTTTGTGATACAATCTAGGGGGAGTGTTTTAAAAAAACAAGTGTAAATAATGACGGTGTATTTTTGTCATGTCGCTGCAATTTTCTACTGTTTTTATAAGAAAAAATCAGTAGAAAATTGCAGCGAGTATTTTATTCAAAAATTTGGAGAATCGAGTGTTTTACACTCGTTTTTTCAGCTAAATAAGCCTCTCGATACAATGACTCCTACCGTCGTGATCACTCAATGTGACGGTGCGTGTGTGAACGAAATTTAAACGTCATTGAACGAAAACAAAACGTCAGTTCGAGTGAATTTTTTGAATTTTTCATTCAAAAATTAGTATCGAGAATCGAGTGGTTTTAAAGTGAGGTTTTCACTAAATAAGCATCTCGATACAATGACTCCTGCCGTCGTAATCACTCGATGTGTCGGTGCGTGAGTGAATAATAAGAAAGGTTCAGAGTTGTGAGTTTTTATGAAAAACTGCAATTCGGGGAGCTTGAGTAGCGTTTAAGTAAATACTAATTTTATACACCTGATATTTATGAGAAAAATAATAAAAGTTGTTTCCTTTTTTATAGTAATTGGATTGCTTAGTATTCCTTTAGCAAACTACTGTGTAGATAAAAAAACTGAAGGGAAGTTATATAATAATGTAAGGGATATTCCATATAATAAAGTGGGTCTCGTATTAGGGACTGCTAAATATTTGCAAAATGGCTCCGTGAATTTATATTATACCTATCGAATTAATGCAACATTGCAATTGTATAAAGCGGGTAAGATTTCGTTTGTGTTAGTAAGTGGCGATAATGGGAGTACAGTTTATGATGAACCAACAACCTTTAAAGAGGACTTGATAAAAGGAGGAATTCCATCGGAACTGATTTATTTGGATTATGCAGGTTTCAGGACTTTAGATTCCATGATAAGAGCGAAGGCTGTATTTGGACAGTCGAATATCACCGTGATTTCACAAGAATTTCATAATCAACGTGCCGTTTTTATAGCCGATTATATAGGCGTAAGTGCTGTTGGTTTTAATGCGAAAAATGTATCAAGTCGTTATGGGTTTAAAACAAATATAAGGGAGAAGTTAGCCAGAGTAAAAGTATTTATTGATTTGGTAATTGGGGTGGAACCAAGGTTTTTGGGTCCCTTAATTGAAATAAAATAAACAGAATAATTTAAGAAGGTTTATTCCATCCAAAAAAATACGATTTGAAGATGCAATCTAGTTGGCTATGTAATCGAAACTAGATGATTTTCTTAATCACCCTTAATTTATGCGTATGCCTTCCTGTTTCTTCGTTGAAAATTCCACTGTGGTCAAGTCTGTCAATACGAACTTTTCCAAAGGAATGGATGATGTAATTATCGAACATTATCAATCCAACATGAACAATATTTCCTTCTGCATCGTCAAATAAAGCCAAGTCTCCAGGTTCACTTTCTTCAATAAAACTTAGTACTTCTCCTTGTTTTGCTTGTTCTGGGGCTGTTCTGAATATTTGATGTCCACATAATTTGTAGACCGTTTGAGTAAAACCGCCACTGTCTATTCCAAAAGGTGTTTTTCCTCCTTTAAGAAAAGGAGCATTTAAAAACATAAAAGCTATTTTTATCAATGTTTCTTTTTTGAAAACAGCATTGTAAGTAGCGCCATCGTAGGTGTATTTACTGTCTAGTATCTCAAATTTCCCCTTCGAATAAAAAGGCAGGCAGGCACCTAAAGGAACTGTCGCTAAACTTTCGTCTTTATCAGTAATAAAATCGATATACTCCCCTGCAAAGCAACGAGGGGTTTCCGTTAGTTTTATATAATAATCTTCGTCTATTTCTAGGTATTGTTTATTGTCTATCCAGCCTTCAAGCTTGTCAAAGTCCATTCGGATTTTGCTCCACTCTTTTCTTCTTTCTAGCACCTTAAAATGTTCGCCAAATAATACTTGTGAGATCATCCCATAATTTTCATTAGGTTCTAATCGAACAGGTACGATGCTTAAATTACAAATTCCGAATAACATGCGATATACAGGGTCTTTTTTTTATTTATATTTTTTCGATAACAATTGCAGAAGCTCCACCTCCTCCATTACAGATTCCAGCGGCTCCAATTTTCGCATCATTTTGTGCTAAAATACTGGTCAATGCAATTATTATCCTGGCTCCAGACATTCCTAATGGATGTCCTAAAGAAACGGCGCCACCGTTTACGTTTACTTTGGCATTATCGAGCCCAAGTATTTTATTATTAGCAAGTCCTACGATGGAAAAAGCTTCGTTTAATTCAAAGAAATCTACTTCATTCAAACTAATATTTGCTTTGTCTAATGCTTTTGGAATTGCTTTAGCAGGTGCGGTTGTAAACCATTCTGGCTCCTGAGAAGCATCTGCATATCCTATGATTTTTGCCATTGGTTTTAATCCCAATTCTTTGGCTTTTTCTAAACTCATTAATACCAGTGCTGCGGCACCATCATTTAAAGTTGACGCGTTCGCTGCAGTTACGGTTCCTTCTTTATTAAAAGCAGGACGTAGGGTAGGTACTTTGTCAAATCTAACATTTTTATATTCTTCATCTTCCTTAAAAATAATAGCATCCCCTCTGCGTTGTGGTATTTCAACAGGAACTATTTCGTTGTCAAATTTACGATCTTTCCAAGCGCTTGCACTTCTCGTATACGATTGTACGGCAAAAGCATCTTGGTCTTCTCTCGTAAAATTGTATTTAGTAGCCGTAGCATCTGCACATGTTCCCATGTGTTTTTGATTGTAGGCATCAGTGAGTCCATCCACCAATAATCCATCTTTTACGTTGATGTTTCCAAATTTAACACCGCTTCTTCCATCTATATAATGAGGGATTCTACTCATGTTTTCCATACCTCCTGCAACCACAATGTCTGCATCACCACATTTAATGGCTTGGGCAGCGATCATTACAGCTTTCATTCCAGAAGCACATACTTTATTTACCGTAGTACAAGGAACCGTAGGTGGGATTCCTGCATAAATGGCGGCTTGTTTTGTAGGCGCTTGTCCTAATCCAGCAGAAAGTACGTTTCCCATAATCACTTCATCTACCATGTGGGCCTCTAGATCTATTTTTTCCAAAGCACCTTTGATGGCAATTGCACCTAATTTAGGGGCTGGAATGGAAGATAAACTACCTAGAAAACTGCCGATTGGCGTTCTAGCAACGGAAACAATTACAACTTCTTTCATGGACTGTTAGTTAGATTTAAATGCGAATTTAATTATTTTTAGTTGATATATAATTTTTACTAGCGAGTTTGTTATTAAAATTTATCATCATAGATGGATATAATCGCTATTTAGGCACTTAGCTTTTGATTTATTTCTTATTTTTGGTAAATAAAATTTTACTTGTGAAAAACGTGTTAAATAAGATATTCGAGAATCATTCTTTAATATATAAGTTGTTTTTGTATATCACAGCTACGGTGTTGGTGGTCTATTTATTTCCGAAAGGAGGACAATTTAAGTATGAATTCCAAAAAGGAAAGCCATGGCAGTTTGAAAACTATTATGCGCCATTCGATTTTGCGGTTCAAAAAACCCCAGAAACCATTGCTGCTGAAAAATTAGCAATAGAAAAAAATGGAAAGCAGTATTTTGCCTATGATAATGGGATTGCAATTCGTGTCAAGAGTGATTTTTCTGCGGCCGTTAATAAGTATTTAAAAGGCAGTTCTGTTGGAGTTGAAATTCAAAAAGAGTTGCAGGGAAGGTCGGAAGAATTAATCCACCATATCTATGAATATGGACTAATAGATAGTGAAAGCGCGGAGAAAATACTGGACCAAGGAAGGATTATTGCCTTGCGGAATGGAAATGAGATTAGAGATATAGTGCCTTCTAAATTTAGTTATGAAGGGAAACTACTCGCAGTGGTGGAACGATTTTTTAAAGTTGCGGCATTGTCTAAACAGGAAGGGGAGATTGTTTCTATACTGTCTTCTTTACTCCAGCCAAATGTTTCTTTTGATGTCAAGTTTACACAGCGGGAATTGACAGAGTCTCTTAAAAAGATTTCTTATACCACGGGACTAGTGGCAGAAAATGAACGCATAATTTTTAAAGGCGATATTGTAGAAGGTAAAAAATTAGCCGTGTTAAACTCCATTAAAAATGAGTTTGAATCGCAGGTTTGGAGTACCTCCAATTATAACTGGATTGTTTTTGGTTATACAATATTGGTGGCCTTGGCTTTCTTAATGTTGTTATTGTTTTTAAGAAAATATAGAACAGAGATCTATGAAGATAATAATAAAGTGACTTTCATTTTTTTTAATGTCATTTTAATGGTGCTGTTAATTACCGTAGTGGTGAAGTATGACGCTAAATATGTTTATATAGTGCCCTTGGTCATTTTACCCTTGGTTTTAAAAGCTTTCTTTGACGCTCGACTGGGCTTGTTTACTCATGTATTAACGGTGCTTCTTCTTGGTTTTATAGTGCCGAATAGTTTTGAGTTTATCTTTTTGCAAATCATCGCTGGAATCGTAACTATTTTAACTATTTCCGAACTTTATAAGAGAGCCAACCTGTTTATTTCGGTTGCGCAGATAACATTGGTGTATTTTATCGCTTATTTTGCTTTTACAATTATTCAAGAAGGGAATGCCCAATCCTTAACAGAGAATTACGATAACTTTATTTACTTTATTATAAATGGAGCATTGGCTTTGTTTGTACTTCCATTAATATATGTTTTTGAAAAACTATTCAGTTTGGTGTCTGACGAATCGCTCAAGGAACTTTCGAATACCAATTCTAAGCTATTAAGAGAATTGTCAGAAAAGGCACCGGGGACGTTTAATCACTCCTTACAAGTGGCTAATTTAGCAGAAGCTTGTGCCAATGAAATTGGAGCCAATTCCATGTTAGTACGTACGGGGGCTTTGTATCATGATATCGGAAAAATGAACAATCCGATGTATTATACCGAAAACCAATCGACCAATGTGAATCCTCACAATGAATTGTCACCAAAGGACAGTGCACAGATTATAATCAACCATGTGATAGCAGGAGTAGAGTTGGCTAAAAAACACCGCTTACCAGACCGGATTATCGATTTTATACGTACCCATCATGGAACAAGTGTGGTTTATTATTTTTACAAGATGGAAGAGAAGGAAAATCCGGAAGGATTAAGACGGGAAGATTTCCAATATCCGGGACCGATTCCATTTTCTAAGGAGACGGCGATACTCATGATGTGCGACGCATCGGAGGCTGCCTCCAAAAGTATTAAGGAACCAACAGCTGAATTATTCGATAATTTGATAGATAAAATCATTTCTAAGCAAATGGACGATGGACAATTTATAAATGCAGATATTACTTTTAAGGAACTTTTGACAGTTAAGAAAGTGCTAAAGAAGAAGTTAAAGAATATCTACCATTTACGCATTGAATACCCGGAGTAAAAAAGTAAAAATAAATAAAAAAAAAGCTTGAAAAACCTTGTGGCAATTGAATAGTAGTTCTATATTTGCACTCGCAAAACGGATGTGTTTAACACAGACAAATGCAAGGAGAGGTGCCGGAGTGGTAACGGAGCAGATTGCTAATCTGTCGACGGGTGACTGTCGCCAGGGTTCGAGTCCCTGTCTCTCCGCAAGATTTTGTAATTACCAGTTACAAATTCGGGGTGTAGCGTAGCCCGGTCATCGCGCCTCGTTTGGGACGAGGAGGTCGCAGGTTCGAATCCTGCCACCCCGACAGATTGAACTTTTTAGTTTGTCAAAACATCGGAAGAAATTCTGAAATGGTCGCATAGCTCAGCTGGATAGAGCATCTGCCTTCTAAGCAGACGGTCGCAGGTTCGAATCCTGCTGCGATCACAACAAGCCTTCTTAATCAATTGATTTGGAAGGTTTTTTGTTTCATTTAGGAAACGCTTTTTAGCGCTAAATGGAAACTTAATATGCCTAGTGTAGTATTGAGAATAGTAAAAGTAAATGGTGATTGTAGCTCAGTTGGTTAGAGTGCCTGATTGTGGTTCAGGAGGTCGCCGGTTCGAAACCGGTCTTTCACCCAAAAAAAGGTCTGATATTTTTTATCAGGCTTTTTTTTATTGATTTTACCCATATAAATTCGGGGTGTAGCGTAGCCCGGTCATCGCGCCTCGTTTGGGACGAGGAGGTCGCAGGTTCGAATCCTGCCACCCCGACAGATTGAACTATTTAGTTTGTCAAAACATCGGAAGAAATTCTGAAATGGTCGCATAGCTCAGCTGGATAGAGCATCTGCCTTCTAAGCAGACGGTCGCAGGTTCGAATCCTGCTGCGATCACAAGTTAACCTTACCTTTTTGGTAGGGTTTTTTTGTTTTTGGACGTTGCTAAATTTTCTTGTTTTTTGAATTTTCACAAAATTTGCACAAAAAAATGGGTCAGGAAAAACTCATGGGTTTTTGATTATTTACGCATAAATTTTGGGGAGTCTAAACAGGAAGAATTTTATATCCGTTACTCCTCTAAAATTTCTTCTAAAGTCTTTAGTTTTGGTATTGAAAGATTCTGGATCAATCACACTTTCTAGGCTTGCGTATGGATTTTCCTAGGGCCCGTGTTTCTGAAAACACTAGGATGTTCGCGTTAGGGATAGGAGCGGTTACCCTGCAACTTTTTTTTCTTCTAAAAAAGTGAAGCGTAGTAGCGTATAGCCCGACCCTTGGGGAACGCCCCAATTAACAGGGACTTTCTCTCAATTTAAAAAGTAAGGGAACACGAGTAAATCGTTTTTTCAATTTCAAAAATTGATTTTTAGGTGCCTTGATTCGCGAAGGCTTGAATTCTAATTTCAGGAAGTTAATCACAGCGTTTGTCGTCAGCTATTCCTATTTCCAGCCATGTCGTTTTTGGAATGTTTACTTCCTACAAGGTCTAACCTATAATACTTCTAGATAATAGTTGTAAATAGGTTGTTTCTTGTTCTTTGATTATTGCGGAATCGAAAGAAAGCAACTACTTTCCTTCTCTTCTAGGTCTAGAAATTATAAAAATGAGGTTGTTTCTAAACGGTTATTTAGAGGAATAATTGCTATAAAAACTTCTTAACTAACTATGTTTTTTGTAACCTGAAGACCTGCAGGTTGTTACTTTTTTTTCTAGTCTTTATCCCCCCTAAATACCCCTTGTTTTAGTCTTTTAGAAAACGATTAATCCTTAAAACGGGACGTTTAATAAGACAGTATTTTTTAGAGTTTAAAAAAATATATTTTTGAAAGAAATAACCCAAAATTATATAATATAATGAAAAAATTAGTCCTCATATTGTTGATGTTTCAAGTTGCTATAAGCGCTCAAAGTACGGTAGAAGTATCGGATGATTTAATAATGGAAGATACTTCTTCTAGAAAATTTAAAGGAGAGATCGTCTTAAATGACGGAGATATTTATCTGAAGGCCTCCGAATGTGAATTCTCAGGAGGAGAATTGATGAAGTTAAATTTAAACAAGAAGAAAACTAAAAGGTGGAAAAAGAGAATCAGTAAGAATAATAATGTAATCAAAGGAGTTACGGTTGTAGGTTCTTTTGATGGAAAAATTATTGAGGTAAAAAAAATGAGATCTCCTTTTAAAGCACCTAAAAAAAAATCTGGAGCTACACAAGTTGACAACTACGTAAACGGAGTTTTTGAAGCCTATAAAAGATTAAAAATAGCGGTGGAAGAATCTAATTATATCAAAGTAACTTCTGAAGAAGTAAATGATGAAACTTTAGGTGTAGTGACTTCATATACTTACTATGATAGTAACTGTAAGGAATTAAGTCAAGAGGAGTTAATTGCATTAAAACCAAAAGCACTTTCTAGTTTAGGAAGAACAGGTAAGGCGATGTTGGATCTTTTAGATTATCAAAGTCAACTGATGAAATTAGCTACTTTGGCGGATGCTGAATTAAAGACATTGACTGGTTTAAAGGTTCTTATCGCAAATAAAAATTATATCTACGCAAAGGTGGTTTCAGCGTCTTTGATGTTAGAAATTCCAAAAGTAATTTCAAATGCAAACAAAACTAAAAAATTACTAAAGCAGTTTGCAGATGAGTAAGTTAATTCTATGGGTATTCACCTTTATGTGTGTAAGTAATCTAATGGCTCAACAGGCTAATAATAAAGGGTTACAACTCATTTTAGGTATTGCCGATTTTACAGCAAGCACCCCGCAACAAGAAAGATTTGCGGGGGTTTTAAAAGAACGTGTTACGGATGTTTTAAATCAAACAGGACGATTTCAATTAGTAGATATTGATGGAAAAGCTAGAAATCAATCGATAGAAAGTTCTGCGAGTAATTATAAGTCTGAGAACTGGATTGAAGGTAATAAATCTATAAATGCGGAGTATACGTTAACCGCGTATATAGGCAGTATAAAATTCCTAAAATTAAATGGAGGGAAAGGCTATAAAGCGACTATTACCTATACGTTAAAGATTTTAAATACAGAGAATGGAAGTTTTATTAAAAATGGGACTAAGACGCTTTCTTCATCAGAAAGTAAGGTGCTATTAACTCCTGAAACTGCCCTTCAAAATGCGATAAGTACTACCGAAGATGAGTTAATGGAGTATATAAAGAGTTCATTTCCTATTAAAGTTAGTATTGCAAAGATACTCGAAGAAAAAAAAGGAAAAGCACTTGTTTTAATTCTTAAAGGTGGCGCGGGGAATGGGATCCTTAAAGGGCAACTGTTTACTGCTAAATTTATTGATTATTCAATGGGAAGTCCCTTTCCAATTACTATTGGTAAAATTAAAGTGATAGAGGTAGTCAATGATAATTTTTCGAAAGCAAAAGTGATCAAAGGAGGTGCCGCTATCTTAAAACATTTTACTGCGGGGAATGAAATTATAAATGAAATTATAAAATAGATATGAAGAAAATAATTTTTAGTTGCATCGGTATATTGTTGTTTCTTTCCTGTAAAACAACAACTAATTTAGTCTCTGAGGTAAAGTATAAGTCGTATACAAACCAAATTATGAGCGTAGAAGCCATAGGATATGGATCGAATGCTAGTAAAGCCTTAGCTAACGCACAAAAAAATGCGATAGATGTCATCTTATTTAGAGGTGTTCCTAATTCTAATTTAAACAGTCCTTTAGTGGGGACTAATGAAGCCTTGGCTCTTCAGAAACATAAAAAATACTTTGAGACTTTTTATGCTAATAAGAGGTATTTATCATTTATCACTCAATCCGTAACCCAAACTCCTTTTCGAAAATTAGAGAATGGGAATAAAGGACTAAGAGCGACTATAAATGTAAACATACAAAGTCTTAGAGCAGATTTAGAACACAATGGTCTCATTAGAAAATTCGGTTATTAAGATGAAAAAAATTATATTAATAGTATTTATTTTCTGTACAGCAGTTGGGTTTTCTCAGGATGAAGTACTACAGGTACAGCCTTCAATAATGGTACTTCCTTATACGGGGTCTGGGGAGAATGCATTGGCTAAATACGAAGAAAAACAAGAATGGAAATCTATTATAGCGACCATAAATAAAGCGCTTCAGGATAGAGGGTTTACTCCCAAAGATTTACAAGAAACCATTAATCAAGTTAAGAAGAATAAGGGAATAAATTCATTAAAAGGTATTTCTTTTAATATCGAAGAAGAACTCTTATCTCAATCGAGACCTGACATTTTAATCAAAGCACAGATTAATTTTCATACAGAAGGTGCTGGAAATAGTGTTCAGATTATTCTTAATGCGATACAGCTTTCTAACAGAGGTGTTTTAGCGACTTTACCACAAGTAAGTTCTCCTCATTTTAGGACGGACGATTATGGTTATATTGTTAAAAGGCTTTTAAATGATGAGAATGTTATAGAAGAATTTATTACAGATTTAAATAGGGGATTAGGTGAAACAGTTGCTAAAGGATTGGCAATAACAATAGTTATACAGTCTCCAAATGATAGTCTTTTTAAATTAGATGATGAGGTTACAGATGACTATGATACGGTTTCAGATTTAATCATTGATTGGGTAAAGAAAAAAGCTTTTAAAAATCAATTTAAAATGGGGCGTAGTGATAGTCAAAGTTTAATTTTTGATGAAGTAAGAATTCCCTTGCGAGATGAATATGGGAACAATTACAGTATCAATGATTTTGAGAAATCTCTTAGAAAAGCGATTCGTAGAATTATCGCTAAAAAAGATGGGAAAGGGGCACGGTTTTCTACCATTGTCCAGGAAGGAACCATTAAAATAATATTACCATAAAATAAAGTAGAATGAGAAAAATAAAATTAACAGCAATTTTTTTGATGCTTTCTATAGGGGCATTTGCTCAAAGTATAGATGATATTGGTAAAATAGCATTGTCAGTGGTTATGCCTTCGAATACAGACAATATTAGTTCTAGAGAATTTTCTAAATTAAAGTCTAAAATTCAACAGCTTACGGCTAAAAATGGTATTTCAGGAAATGGCTATAATAGTAATTTTGTAATCTATCCTAAATTTGAGATTTTTGAGGAGGAAACTCTTGATGCGGGTCTTACGTCTAAGGTTTTAATTATGGGTGAATTAAGCCTGTATGTATCCCAAACAGAGAACAATTTAATATTTAATACGATTTCTATTCCTGTAAAAGGGATTGGTAATACAAAAGACAAAGCGATATTAAGTGCGATCAGTAGGATTAATACCAGAGACACTGAATTAAATGCGTTTTTTTTGGAATCTAAATCTAAAATCATTAATTATTATGAAAACAATTGTGATTTAATAGCGAGTAAAGCGAATGCATTTATTAAGAAACAGCAATATCAAGAAGCCATCGGATTATTAATGACGGTACCTGAAGAGGTTAGTTCTTGCTACCAAGCTGTACAAGATATCACTGTGAAAGCCTATATCGCCTATCAAAATAATCGTTGCAGTACTGCTATTTTAAAGGCCAAATCTAAAATTGCCATAAAAGATATTAAAACGGCCCTTGATTATTTATCAGGTATTGATCCGGACTCTAAATGTTTCATTCAATCGGATAGGCTAATTACGGAGATAGAAACGGAAATTACACGACTTGATGAAAGGGAATATTCGAACGAAAGAGCACGTCTTCAACAGGAAATAAAAGAAGAAAGGTTACGTAGGGAAACTAAGAATAAATTGGAATTAGTAAGGATCAATGCGATCAAAGAAATTGCCATTTCTTATTACCGAAATAAAGGCATGCAAACAACTAATTATAATAATTACAATAGAGATTATAATTACGATAGAGATGAAAGAATAGAATAATTATAGTAAAAAAGAGATGCTTGAGCATCTCTTTTTTTTAACTCAAATTTATGGTTATCGTTGGTTTTTAATGAATGGTTTTAATACGTACTACTAGTTATTGATCTTCTACAATTAATTGTGCTTTAGTATTATATTTTTTTCCATTTAGATTGTATATTCGTTTTCCTAAATTAGTACTAATAATGATGCTTGGTGCCTCAGATTCTATTAAAACTTCCCCTTTTTTATTTATTAATTTATAACTTCCGTCATATTTTACGGCTGTAATTCCTTGTATAAATTTATAAACTTTTTTATATTTAAATGGCAATACCATTTTTCCTTTTTTATCAATACATCCATAATTATCAGTGTCCTTTTTAACAAAAGCAACTCCATCACTAAAACTTTCAATAGAATTATAGATTATAGGAGTAACCATTTTTCCTTTATTATCCATAAAACCTAGTTTATAATCTATGTTTTTTAGTCCAATCATTTCTTCTTTAGCATCATAAATATTTATTATATTGGGCAAGGGTGTTTCCTTTCCTAGGGAGTCAATTTTGAAATATCCTTTTTCATACTTTCCAAATAACTGACCCGAAACCACTTTAATAAACCAATATTTATAGGCTGAAAGTTGTTTGTTTTCTGAATCAAAAAACGCAAAATCATCCTCCTTACTATCTTGTTGAATTGTTACCAATCCGTTTTTATAACTATCCAGGTTGTAAACGAATAGCGTGTCTAATGTTTTTATAGAACTATTGAAATGATAATAATAATCCATGCATTCATAATAATTAGATGTTAAATGCATTATCGACTTATTATGGGTAGTAAACAACTCCTTTCCTAAGGAGTCTATAAACATTGTCCCGTTTTCCAAATCAACTTCTAAAATATGTTGTGTCTTTACGTTATTTACTGCTTTAAATTGCGTTTTTTTAGTGGTTGTTTTTTCTCCAAAATATAGTTTTATTTCTGATATATTTCCTTCATAATATCCTTCTAAATAAAGAAAGCCATCAGTGTCAAAAAATTCTGAATTAGCTAAATCGGATCTTATCTGATTTTTTAAGGCTTCAATTGTTGTGAATTTATTATTAATTAATTTTTCTTGAATTTTTTCTCCATATTTTAAGATTTCTTGAATTTTATTTTCATTCCCTTCAATAGGGATTCCGTTACTCGAGGAATATGATTTTCTACTTAATGCTTTTCCTGCGTCATTAAAAGCCTGGATTTTCAGGAAGTTAGAAATTGTATCCGAAATTTTCAGATAGGCATAGTTTTTTTCGAGTTTAATTAATTCTAAAGTACCTCCATTATGAGTAGCAGTGGGGTTTTTGAGTGATAATGTCATTGTTTTATACGTATTAGTATAACTTATTTCATAATCAATAACCACACTATCAATGATTGCTCTTTTACCCCAGTCATAAGAAAAATGAAATCCTACAATGTTATCTTTGATATTTTCCGTTTTAACTTCCCCTTTTTTATAAAATATTTTTTTAGGAGTAAATAATTCCTTAATACCTTCTCCTAAATCAATTTTTCGCTGATGTGTATTATTCCTAAAACTAAATTTTAATTTAGTAATGTCATTTTTATAATTCTGATTAAATCCTAATACTCCAAATTGTTTTAAGGCTTTATCTATATTTGTGGTATCTATATTGAATATAGCTTCATAATTTTCTTCTTTATATGTTTTTATTTTAATAGAAGAAAAATCATTGAAAAGATTTATGAAATTTTCAGCCAAAGTGATGTTTTTTTTAAGTTCAACTTTAACTTCATCAATAGTTAAGCTATCCAAAACACTTAAGAAATTTTCTAACTCTTTGTTTTGAGTATTTATTTTTTGTTTAGAACAACTGATAAGGGAAATAATGATTAGAATGTATGTTAATATTCTCATTGTCTTATTATTTTAAGTTCGGAGCTGTTTTGAGCTTGATACAAGTAGTAATTATGTTTGGAGTTAAAGTTTTTTCCTGTTAAAATCAGCATGCTTTCTTTATCTAAAGGAATTGTTTTAATTAACTTTCCAGTGGTGTTAAAGTTGATTTTAAAGTTTTCAGAAATACTATACTTGTAGGTGTTTTTAAAATTAGTTAACCATTGAACCCAATTTTCAGTAAAAAACTTATAATCTGTATTCTGAATTACTTGATTTTCTTCTAAAAGCATTGTGTAAAATAAATCGTTAATTCCTTGTTCATCTTTTGTTAAAACAAATTCTCCTATTTTTTTATAAAGTGCAATAATTTTCTTTTTTAATTTTTTGTCTTTACGTAAATCAACTCCGTCGGACCACGCTTTGGGGTAACTATTTAGTTTCGGTGTAAAATTAATTTCGAACTGCTCTGATTTTTTATCAAACAATAAGGATATTGGGTACAAATAGGTCGTTCCTCCTTTTTTGACTATAGTTGCTATTGATGATACTATTTCTTCTGTAGTTTCATTTACTAACGTTGCCTTAAAACTATCTTCTTTTGAAAAAGTATTTCCTTCTGTTGGAAAAACCTTTATTTTTAACGAAATAGGTCCTTTATCTAATATATAAGGATTTATTGAAATCCAAGAATAGAGATTGTCAATTCTAAGATTATTTAAATACACTTGGTAATAAACTCCATAGCTGTTTATTTTTAAAATATAGTTAGGATTATTTTTTTCAATTTTAATCTGCTTATAAATATTTGCTAAAGGTATTTTATAGGAGTCATTGAATGTTATTTCAAGTGTAGCATTGTCCTTTTCTCCAATGTTTGCAAGGTGATTTCCTTTCGCTAGCTCGAGTTTTAGTTTTAAATTTTCCTGTTCATTATCCCATTGAAACGTGTGATTCTCCCATAAATCAGTTTTATAATTTCCAAATCCTTTGTCATTTTCTAGTGTTTCTAATAATCTTTTTGCAGAAAAATTTATTGTATCTGTGTGTAAAGTTATTCCTAAGCCATGTAATACCAGTTTTTGTATTGGAACGTCATTATAAAACATTCCTTTCGGTGTCAATTCGTCATAATAAAAAGAACTATCTATATCTACGTCTATGTTGTTTTTCTGCATTAGATTTAAAATATTATTTAGTTCGTTTTGAGAGTGAATTGTCCCCAAATCGTATTTTGTACTTGATATATTACAGGACATTAAACTAAAAAACAGGCAACTTAGACTAATCGTTTTTATCATTTCGTAATGTGATTTCAATTTCTCTAAACTTTTCAAATTTATTATCTTCATTTTTTTCTATTTCTAAAGTAATTGTTTTTTTGCTATTTCCCCAGGATAAAACGTGGTGTATAATATCTGTTGGTTCACCATACAATTGTGTTAACTTTTTAATTAAAACGAGTGCATCTTTTTCATTATTGAAAGGTGTAATGTGAATTACCTTATTTAAAGAATACGAAGTATAATATTTCATGTCATCAACTATAACACCATGAAACCTTAAAAATCGTTCATCTTTAAACGTATAATTATCATCTGATTTGTTTACTCGTAGCTCTTTGAAAAATTTTTCAATATCTGTTTCAAAATTAATTTCTTCTAAATTCCGAATAAGTTTTTTATAGTTTATTTGAGAATATGTGCATAGACAAGTACACATCAATATTAATGTTATTGTTTTTTTCATGGTGTTTTTTTTGGACTAGTTCAACGGTGTTATACAATGAAATTTCAATTGTTGCACCAATAAGTATTTCTTTAAAGAGATTTGTTTATTCTTACTTTTTCTACTAATGTTCAATCTGTTAATTCAAATAGTTTTTCTTCATTCTTTTTATTTAGGAGAAGGAACAATCCTTTTTTTTTAAAAAT
>JAESRX010000095.1 GCA_016764435.1 Flavobacteriaceae bacterium
CATAGCTGGGCCATACCAAATTTGAGTTACCATAATTCTGTCAGGCGTACTAGCATTGCCCCAGTTAGAAGAGTGAGGCTCTTTTTTATACGCACCCTCTTTTTTTTTCACGAAAGAAGAGGCGAAATACTTTAGGTGTTTTCCTAATAAATTTTGGTATTGTAGAATTCTTTATGTTTCGCAGGAATGTCTTTATAAAATTCCTGAATGCCTTGCATGTCTTTTTCAAAATCTCCAGAAAGGTGAAATAGGCTCCCAATACCTGCAATTTTCTTAGTATAATCTAAATAGCCAAGAGCAATAGGCAACTTTGATTTCTGTGCAATATGATAGAACCCCGTTTTCCAACGCTCTACCCTTTTTCGTGTTCCTTCTGCGGGCACTAATAACATCATATTATTAGAGCTACCTAATACTGTCACCGCATAGTCTACCAAATTATTGTTTTTTGATCTATCCACTCCGATAGCTCCAAGTTTTCGGAATAATGCTCCTAAAACCCCTTTAGTGTACGAATCCTTTATAAAAAAAGCAATCGGAATTTCACACTTCCAGAAAAAAGACATGGTATGTACAAAATCCCAGTTAGAGGTATGTGGCGCGGCCACCATCACACATTTGTCTGTTTTATATGCTGAGGGAAACGTATAGGTCCATCCACTAAAAAACATTACCATACTTCCAATTAATTTTTTCATACGCGCTAATTTTAAAATACTACTTATTTATGAGTTGTCTAAATTACTAAACTTTTTATGACTAAACTTACTCCGCTTCAAAATGTTCCTTGTCAAAACCAATAAGGAATAATTTTTCTTGAGCCCTCGTGATCGCCGTATAGAGCCATCTATAATATGCGACACCTTGTCCCTCTGGCAAATAAGGTTGCTCTACAAAAACAGTTTTCCACTGTCCCCCTTGGGATTTATGACAGGTCACGGCGTAAGAGAATTTAACCTGTAATGCATTAAAATATTTATTGTTTTTAATGGCTAACATACGCTTGTAGTTTGATTTCTCCTCCGCATAGTCCAAGGCAACTTCCTGATAGAGTTTATTCGACTGTTCATACGTTAATGAGGGTGTTTCCGAAGTCAGGGTATCTAAAAGTATCACGGTATCAAAAGGTTTTTGATCGGGATAATCAATCATTCTTATTTTTACTTCCGCAAAACGGAAACCATACAATTCCTTACTTCCTCTAATTTCAAGTACTTCGCAAATATCGCCATTGGCGATAAACCCTGCATCGCTAGTTTCATCTATCCAATAGTAATTATTTTTAACCACCATAATATAATCTCCAGTAGAGATTTCACTTTCTTGCCCACGAATTTTCTCTCGAATTTGTGCATTGTATTGATTGGCCCGTTTATTTGCTCTCACTATAAAGGTAGTATCCTCTACTCCTTCACCGTCATAAGCCTCTGTTAATGCGTCCAAAATATCATAGCCATCTACCAACCTCACCACATCTGGATAGCCCATTTGGAAAACAAAAGGTGCATAGCCACCCGTATTTAAAATATGCCTTAACTCCGTCGCATTTATAAGAATTCCAGAATTCTGATGTTGACGCATCACTTCTGTTAATTCGACCTCCGTGACATTCTTATTATAATGAAGCGACAAATTTTCTTTAATCAATGCAGGGCTCATCTCTAATTTAACCGGAGGTAGCTGTGCGGTATCCCCAATCAAGACCAATTTACAGTTTACCCCCGTATATACATAATCCATTAAATCATCCAATAAAGACCCCGAAGTCATGAATTGATTATTACTTGATTTATCAGGAATCATAGACGCTTCATCCACAAAAAAGATAGTATTTGTATGTTTATTCGGTTGTCTTACGAATTTTACACCCCCATTTGATTCCTTTTTAGGATGGTACATTTTTTTATGAATGGTGTAGGCTTGTGATTTAGAATATCCAGAAATCACTTTAGCGGCACGGCCTGTAGGTGCTAATAGGACATATTTCTTCCCTGCACGCCACAAATTATTGACCACAGCACTTATGGACGTTGTTTTTCCCGTTCCGGCATATCCTTTTAATAAAAAAATAGCATTTTTATCATTAGAAAATATAAATTCAGACATCTTATCCAGCAGTTCCTCCTGAGTATCAGTAGGTATAAACGGAAAGGATTTCGTAATGCGACTATAAAAGTCATTGGCAGTTTTAATCATACATAAAATAAAATACAAATATACAAATTGATTTATGCTCAAAAATTTTTCTCATTGAAAAAAAAATGTAAATTTGCGTGTAATCAATTTAAACTTAATAAAATGGTATTTTATATTATTGGAGCTATTATTTTAGTTGGTGTTATCGCATATGTTGCGGTAAACCACATACCTAAAAAATTACATTGGATATTATCTATTTTGCTACTTGCAACTGCTGGATATCTTCTGTTCTTAATTAATAATAGCATTATGGAGCCACTTCGCTTTAATAAAGAAAAGCAAGTACGCTATACAGAGGTCATCAAAAACTTAAAGGTGATTAGAGATGCTCAGGTAGCCCACAAAACAGTCACTGGTGACTACACTAAAAACGGTGAAGATTTAATTAAATTTATCGACACTGCTGAATTTGCGATCACTCAAACACGTAATGTAGTGGTTTCAGAGAGACGTGGTTTAATTACTGTAGATGTTGAAAAAAGAGTCGTTGATACTATCGGACATGAACCTGTTAGAGCAATCTTTGCTGGAAGAGGATATAAAAACATGCTAAAGGTAGCGAGTAATGATAAAATAAAATTCATTTTTTCTGTGGATGAAATTCAAAAATTTGGTAACTTAACCGAGCCAGTATTTGAAGTAAAAGTTGACAAGAAAATTGTATTAGAAGGGATGACTGATTATTTAATTCGTCAAGAATTAGAAGCAGCTACCGGAGACGAAGTAAGAGGTGAATTTATCTCTGTAGGTTCTCTTAATGAAGTTAGTGAAAACGGAAACTGGCCTCCATATTATGACAAAGCTGATAAAAACCTTAACAAAAAATAAAGAAAATTTTAGCAATTTAAACCATTGCGATCTATCCATCCAACTTAGTTTGGATGGATTTTCTTTTTGTATAACTAAGCAATTATCTCATGAGATAATTTTCTTAGAGCAACATAAATTTGATCAAAAGCCTAGCAATCCATTTGAACATTTAACGTTTACAGAAAATCTTATACAGTCTATAGAGATACTTCAACAGTCTTTTAATGCTGTTAAGGTATGCCATTCAAATAATTTGGCCAGTTTGGTCCCCTTGTCCATATTTGACAGTGAACAACTTTCCAATTATTTAAATTTTAATATCCGAGTGTTAGCAGATGATTTTATCACCTACGACCAAATAACACATACGGACATCGTAAATGTATACGTCCCTTTTGTGAATTTCAATAATTTCATACTGGAAAAATATGGAAGTTTCGAGTATAAACACACGGCTTCTATCTTTATACAAAGCATCTTAAAACATGCAAAAAACACCTCGAATAACCAAGTTTATGTAGCACTGGAACATGGAGCTATGGAAATAATTGTACTCAAAAATAACAAGTTACAGTTGTACAATTCCTTTACCATTACCTGTAAAGAGGATTTTATTTACTATATTCTCTTCACTACAGAGCAATTACAGTTAAATCCAGAGATTTTCGAATTGATCCTGATGGGAACAATCACCGAAAAGGATGCCTATTTTAAACTTTGTAAAACCTATGTACGTCAGGTGAAATTAATAGACCTGTCGAACGTAACACAACCATTGCTTGACACAACCAGCAAGCAAGCTAATTTTAACTTAATACACTTACACGAATGCGTATAATATCAGGAGTTCATAAAAGCAAACGACTAACAGCCCCTAAGAAATTACCCGTGCGTCCTACGACGGATATGGCAAAGGAAGCCTTGTTTAACATCTTAAATAACCTCTATTACATAGACAGTGTTCATGTCATGGACTTATTCTCTGGAACGGGAAATATTAGTTTTGAATTCGGCTCAAGAGGCTGTGAAAACATCATTGCTGTAGATGCACATTTTGGCTGTGTTAAATTTATAAAAAGCACCGCTAAGGATCTAGATTTACCCATAGATGTGGTTAAAAGTGATGTGTATAAGTTCCTCGAAAGAACTAAAATGACAGCGGATATTATTTTTGCGGACCCACCGTACGACTTTACACAAGAACAGTTTGAAAATATTATTAATATTATTGTCGAAAAAAAATTAGTAAAGGAAGATGGTTTATTAATTATTGAGCACTCTAAACAAACAAAACTTGAGAACCATCCACACTTTAGTTATTCTAAAAAATACGGAGGTAATATGTTTAGCTTTTTTGAATTAAACCATACTGAAGAAGACGAAGAGGAATAAGTAACTTGTTTTACAATAAGGCATCTATTAAATGCTCTTCCGTAATTCCTTCCGCTTCTGCTTTGTAATTTTTAACAATTCTATGGCGTAATATCGCATAAGCAACGGCTTTAACATCCTCTTTATCTGGAGAATATTTCCCTTTGATAATCGCATGTGCTTTTGCGCCTAAAATTAAGTTTTGAGAAGCTCTAGGGCCAGCGCCCCAATCCATATAATCTTTCACTATTTGAGGAGCTAAGGAGCTCCCTGGTCTGGTTTTAGTAACCAGGCCTACTGCATATTCAATTACATTATCTGCTACAGGAACTCTACGTATTAAACGTTGGTATTCCAAAATATCGATGGCAGAAAACACCGTTGATACTTTCTCTGTAGTGTCACCCGTAGTTTTCTTAACCACTGCCACTTCCTCTTCAAATGTTGGGTAATTCAAATGGATAGAAAACATAAACCTATCCAATTGCGCTTCTGGCAATGGATAGGTTCCTTCTTGTTCTATGGGATTTTGCGTAGCTAAGACAAAAAATGGCTTGGCCAGTTTATGTCCATGTCCCGCCACAGTTACCGACCTTTCCTGCATTGCTTCTAATAAAGCTGCCTGCGTTTTTGGAGGGGTACGGTTTATTTCATCGGCCAAAATAATATTACTAAATATAGGGCCTTTTATAAATTTAAAATGATTGGACTCATCCAGTATCTCACTACCTATAATGTCTGATGGCATTAAGTCAGGCGTGAATTGTATGCGTTTAAATTCCAATCCTAATGTATCTGAAACAGTCTGAACTAATAGTGTTTTAGCCAAGCCAGGAACTCCAATTAACAAGGAATGTCCACCGCATAAAATAGCTAACAACACATGGTCTATCGCAGCTTCCTGCCCCACAATTATTTTTGCTATCTCTTTTTTTATTTGACCATATTTTACTACTAATTCTTTTGCTTTAGCTACATCTGACATATATTATTTTTTACCTTTTAACCAGTTTTTTTCGAATTCACAATCTTTAAAATCTGCGTTTATTTTAATATAGGTATCTGAAATCTTTTCTTTGGCCCATTTCTCAATAGACTCTTCTTGTTTTTTCTGAAGGGTTAAACGTTGAATTTTCACATAATCCTTAGTAAAGCTTGCCGTATGCGCATCCTCTTTACTTTTCATTAATATGATCTTAAACATCTTATCTCCTCCCCTGATTTCATCATAAAAAGCAGGTGTCATCTCTCCCGTTTTTAAACTACTCACACGTGCATATAATGAGGGATCCATTCTTGTCAAATCAAAGTGAGTATCATTAGAATCAGGATTCATAAGTACTCCTTTATTGTGTTTTGTTCCTTTGTCATCCGAGTGCTTTGACACGGCTTCTTCAAACGTGATTTTCCCCGATAATATATCGTTTTTTATCGCTTCTAAAAGGGTCTCACTTTTCTTTAATTCAACATTAGAAATCTTAGGTTGCATTAAAATATGACGCACATCTCTTTCGCGTCCTTTTATTTTTTCTACATAAATGATATGATACCCAAATCCAGATTTAAATGGCTCCGAAATTTCTCCTTCATCCAAACTAAAAGCGACTTCTTTAAATTCCTTGATAAATCCACTCTCTCTAGTAATGGTATATAGACCTCCACCACCTTGACCATCCGAAGATACGGCAGGGTCATCTGAATTTAAGATGGCTTTTAATTTAAAACTAGATCCATTAGCAATGTCTACTTTAATTTGGTTTAACTCTGCCATAACACGTGCAACTTCTTCTTCAGAAGGCACTACGTTTAACACTATTTGAGACAATTCTATCTCTGCACCAAACTCGGGTAAACTCCCTTCCTCATCCAAATTTTTATAGTAAGTTCTCACCTCCTCAGGTGTTACATCTATTTTTTCAATGATACTAGCGCGTTCTTTTTGAATTAACAATTGTTCTTTTTGAACCGTTCCTAATTCTTTGCGTAAATCAGCCTCATCATTAAAGCCATAAAACGAAATTACTTTATCCAAAGATCCTAACTGTTGGGTAAAATATTGAATGTTCTGCTCTACTTTACTATTTACTTCAGAATCTCCTACTAATAAACTATCAATCACGGCGTGATGTGCTAACAGTTTTTGTGTCATAATTTCCTCTAGCATCTCACAGTCAGAAATTTTTATTTTCCCTTCTGATCTAGATTCCACATCTGCTTTAAACTTTGCAACGTCGGAATTTAACACAATGTTTTTTCCAATTACAACAGCTACACCATCTATTTTAATCCTTTCTTGAGCCATTGCTGTAATTCCAAGCATTAACACTCCAAGAATAAGTGTCTTTTTAATCATACTAATATATTTCAAATTGTTCTTTTTTACTTGCATCTTCTAATAATGTTTCTTCTATATTACGTAATAACAGCAACTTTCGTTGATGTAAAATCATGTTTTTAACCGTAGGTGTAATATAGCTTTTCGGAGCTATCTCATTACGTAACAGTACTTTTTTTACCGAAATCAAATATAGTCCTAATGAATCTTCTTTTTGGATAAATTTCGATTTTTTTACCAACTCTTTTTTAGCGATGTTTTTAAGGATGGGAATCCCTCTCACAATGTCACTATATTTCACCCAAATAGAATCGTTTAAATGATAGGAGTCTAATTGATATTCCTTTTCTAAGAGTTTTTCTATGTCCTCTTTTTCTCCAGATTTAAACAATTCAACCAATTCTTTTTTATCCACATTATCCGCTCTGACAAATAAAAATTTAAACTGAATTAACGCCTCGTTCAATTTAAAATTCTGACTGTTTTTCAAATAGTATTCATGAATATCATTGTCATTGACCTCTGTTACTAAATATTGTTTTACGACCGCTTCTTTATAAGAATTAATAAAGAGTTCCTCCCTATATCTTTTAACTAAATATTCAAACTTATCAGAATCATCTGCCAGATTTAACGCCGCCTTATTCAGCAATAACCGCTGTTTAATCCAACTATTAATATAACTCTTCACAAATAAAATACTGTCTTGTCCTTTTAATTCAGAAGGAATTACAGCTTTTAAGTCTTCCCTGTACAAGGTCACGTCCATTACCGAGGCAATGGGGGTTTTGTTATCTTGCTTCAAACTCAAGTAATCACAAGAGACAAGCATGAATGCAATAACTACTACACTTAGATTTTTCACTTTTTTATACGTTTAACCGGTTAAAAAATCTTCTTCTTCAGCAACCACCTTGTTTTATTAAAAAAAAGAAAACAAGGTACTATTTTCATTTATTTTATCACGGTACTACCGATGGGTAGCCCTTAAAATTAAAGCGCAATTTATTTTTATTTTTTTGGAACAGCTGTTAATAATATCACAAAGATATAATCCCTTCCACTTTTTCTGCTTCTAGGTATTTTTCGATCACAGCATCGGCACTTTTCATGTTTACAATAATGGATACACTTATGTACTTCCCCGTCTTGGACTTATTCTTAGTAATCACAGCTCCCATGTGATTGAAGATCTCTTCTACTTCTTTTTCTTTATCCTCTTGCCCTTTTACAATAAATTTAAACAAGTATTTTGTAGGGAATTTGGTGCCTTTTTTTAACTTGGATTTTAAATTTTTATAAAACTCTTCTCTATCTTGCATGGTACGCTAAACTTCTAATTAATTATTGCCACAAAAATACATTTTATATTTAAGTTTAGTCTAATTTCGCAAGCTTTTAAAATAATTACAAATTATTACATTTTAAAGACTTAATTTCGCCCCATGCAGAAAAAAATTGTCATTACCGGAGGCCCCGGGACAGGAAAATCGACCGTAATAGATGAATTATGTAGAAGGTCGTACACATGTATGCCGGAAATTTCCCGTCAAGTAACCTTGGAAGCTCAAAAAAAAGGAGTGGATCAATTGTTCTTAACCCAGCCTTTACTCTTTAGCCAGCTCTTATTAGAAGGAAGAGTAGCTCAGTATATTTCTGCTGAAAAATCATTAAAGGACGTGGTGTTTTTTGACCGTGGAATTCCAGATGTACATGCATATATGAATTATATCAGTCAACAATACCCTCCCGTATATGTAGATAAATGTAAATTACATAATTACGATTTAGTTTTCCTAATGCCACCTTGGAAAACAATCTATGTCACGGATAACGAACGCTATGAAAGTTTTGAGCAATCACTCGCCATACACAATCATTTAAAACATACCTACGAAGAATTAGGGTATACCATTATTGAAGTGCCTTTTGGTACAGTATCCGATAGGACAGATTTTATATTACAATATATACAACACTAAAATGTCTGCCCTAGCCGTCTTAAAAAAATATTGGAATTACGATGCTTTCAGGCCACAGCAAGATGCCATTATACAATGCGTATTAGCTCAAAAAGACAGCATCGTACTTCTACCAACTGGCGGCGGAAAATCTATTTGTTACCAAGTTCCCGCCTTGTTAAAAGACGGCATCTGCCTGGTGATCTCTCCTCTTATTTCATTGATGGAAGACCAAGTGATGAATTTAAACAGTCGTGGTATTAAGGCCATTGCTTTGAATTCTAAATTTAGTCAAGAGGAAAGCATCCGAGCCTTTGATAATTTACAATTTGGTGGTTATAAGTTTTTATACCTCTCCCCAGAAAAATTGCAAACAGCCTTTATTCAAGAAAAGATAAAGCAACTTTCTATCAATCTAATAGCCATCGATGAAGCACATTGCATCTCGCAATGGGGGCATGATTTTAGACCTTCCTATTTAGAATTAAAAATACTGCGGGAGTTACAACCCAACGTTCCCTTTATCGCCCTAACAGCCACTGCGACTCCTCAAGTATTAGAAGACATCGCAACGCAGGTTCCTATGCCAGATGCGGTGATCTTTAAACAATCGTTTTTTAGAAAAAACATTGCATATCATGTTATTCATACCGAAAACAACTTAGGGAAGTTATTTCAGATTCTAGCCAAAATAAAAGAACCACTCATTATTTACTGCAACCGAAGACAGGTAGTAAAGGATTTATGCCAACAAATTATACACCGTAAATATCGGGCCACCTACTATCACGGCGGCTTAACCATTGCGGAAAAAGAAGTCTCTTTTAAAAACTGGATGGAAGAGAAAACCCCAATTATGGTGGCTACCAATTCATTTGGAATGGGTATTGACAAGGAAAACGTTCGTGTGGTGATACATATAAACACCCCAGAAAGTATTGAGAATTACGTCCAAGAATCTGGAAGAGGAGGGCGTGACGGAAATCAGGCATACTCCTTTATATTAACAAATTTACAAGAACAACTAAATCAACAAGGATTATTAGCACGTAACCTCCCTTCTATTCAGGAAGTGAACGAGACGTATTTCAAGCTAAATCAATACTTTAAAATAGCGAATGGAGAACTGCCATTGACTGTTTTTACATTTGTCTTATCTGATTTCTGTGAAGCCTATAAACTCTCGTTTCAGAAAACCGCACAGGCTATAAAATATTTAGCGGACAAAGGTGTATTGACTGTCAGTCAACAATTCGGAAAACGATCGTCTCTTATTTTTAAAGTTTCATCGGACTATTTATTTGACTATATGGAATCCAATCCATCTAAAGCAGCACTTATAAAACTATTGCTTAGAAATTACGGAGGTATTTTTGAGCATTTCGTCAATATAGATGAAGCGTATATCTCTAAAAAACTGATGCTTTCTAGGACTGGTCTCTTAAAATACTTACACCTATTACATGGCGATGCTATCCTTTATTACAAACAACAGCATAACATAGCCGAAATTACATTTCTACAAGCTAGAGAAGATCGTTATATTAACTATCAAATGAAACAATTTGTAGACCAAAAGAATAAGGTAAAGCAGGAGAAACTAGCCACCGTATTAGGGTATATTAACAATACGGAAGAATGCAGAAATCAAATCATACTACGCTACTTTAAGGAAGCCGTCAGAGAAGACTGTGGCCACTGTGATAATTGCCTAAAAAAAACAGGAAAAAAGATTACTTCCACACAGATTAAAGAACAAGTGCTAGCGCTGTTAAAAAAAGAAGCCTTGTCTTCTTTTGATATGAATGCGACTATAAATTGCAGTTCCCCCCAATTATTGAAAATAGTTCAGGAACTTTTAGAAAAAGAAATTATAGCCCTAACTTCGCAGAATACTTACCTCTTAAAATAAAATCACCAATGAAAGATATACGCATCGTATTTATGGGAACTCCAGATTTTGCTGTAGCCACCTTAAATGAATTGATTACGCAGAAATACAATGTTGTGGGCGTGATAACTGCGCCAGACAAACCCGCAGGACGAGGCCGAAAAATAAATCAATCTGCCGTAAAAAAATACGCCGTAGCCAACGGATTGCCCGTTTTACAACCGACCAACTTAAAAAACGAAGATTTTTTGGCATCGTTAAAGGAATTAGACGCCAACCTTCAAATTATTGTTGCTTTTAGAATGCTCCCAAAAGCAGTATGGAACATGCCCGCATTCGGAACATTTAACCTACACGCATCTCTACTCCCCGCCTATCGAGGAGCCGCACCTATCAACTGGGCGATTATAAACGGAGAAACAAGCACTGGTGTCACCACTTTTTTTATTGATGAAAAAATAGACACAGGCGCCATCATCCTTCAAAAAGAAATCAAAATAGCACCGAATGAAACCGTAGGAGAACTACATGATCGTTTAATGGGTATAGGATGCAAACTTGTCTGCACCACCGTAAAAGCAATACAGGAAGGAACGATCAGCACACAAGCACAACCTTTAGAGGAAGAGAAACCAGCGCCAAAATTATTTCCAGGAAACTGTAAGATTGATTGGACCCAACCTATAGATACTATTTATAATTTAATACGAGGATTAAACCCTTACCCAGCCGCCTGGAGTACCTTATCACAGAACTCAGAAGAAACCAAGGTTCAATTTTATCAAGTAGAAAAAGAACTGGAATCACATCAATTAGCAGTAGGAAGCATTCTAACGGACAAGAAAACGATTAAAATTGCGGTATATAACGGTTACATAATTGTAAAAGAATTAAAGATTTCTGGTAAACGAAAAATGGATGCTGTGAGTTTATTAAATGGAACCAAATTTGAAGAAAACGCCATGATGCTCTAAGCCCTATAGATAAAGGGTTTAAGGGGATTTGTTCATTAAATAGACGAGGTTATTAACAATTAAGTCCACTTATTAACAATTACGCGCTTTTTTTTACCAAAAACTTGCACAATCCCTTATTTCGTATAGCTTTGTTGAGCTTTGAATAAGCAAATAACGTATAACCAAATTAATTTAAAGTTTAAATTATGAACAAATCAGATTTAATTGATGCAATGGCAGCTGATGCAGGCATCTCAAAAGCAGCAGCAAAATTAGCATTAGAATCATTAACTGAAAATGTAACCAACACTCTTAAAAAGGGAGAAAAAGTTGCATTAGTAGGATGGGGAACTTGGTCAGTATCACAAAGAGCTGCTAGAACAGGTAGAAACCCTCAAACCGGAGCTGAAATTAAAATAGCTGCTAAAAACGTTGTGAAGTTTAAAGCAGGTGCTGGATTCAGCAGTGCTGTAAACTAGCATTTTAAGACGTTTTTATCTTACATATAAAAAGACTCTCTCTACGCAGAGAGNTTTTTTTTTGCCAAATTTTTACTATATTTATAAAAAATACGCGATGAATCTTCTAAATCCAACGAAAGGAAGGCTATTAATTGCCGAACCTTCAATATTAAATGATAAATCATTTAATAGATCAGTAATATTCTTAGCGGCACATAACAAAACGGAAGRCACCGTAGGTTTTATTATGAATAAACCTACCAGTTACAACATTCAAGATTTAGTTCCCGCAGTAGCTTGTAATTTCCCTATATTTGATGGTGGGCCGGTGGAGAAAGAGAACCTATATTTCCTACATAGTGTTCCTAAGTTGATACCTAACAGTATCGAAATAGGCAAAGGCATTTATTGGGGAGGGAATTTTAATATTCTCGTAGATCTATTAAACAACAACAAAGTGAACAGTTCACAAATTCGATTCTTTCTAGGATATTCTGGTTGGGATATCAATCAATTAGGGCAAGAGTTGAAGGAGTCTTCTTGGGTGGTTGTTGAAAATAAATATGCCAATATATTTACTGTTGACAACTCACAGATATGGAAAAATCACCTCCTTGCTATGGGAGGCGATTATAAAATTTGGGCAAATGCCCCTCAAAATCCTTCTCTTAACTGAGCCTGTCCAATTGGATCGCTAATTCCTTTGCAGTAGCAATCACATAAGAAGTTTTTCTATATTTTGTTATAGGCTGTACCCCCATTATCGTATTTGTAATGAACAACTCATCGGCTTTTTGAAGATCAAAAGGAGATATCTTACCTTCTACGAGCGTATATTCCTTATGTTCATTTATTAATTCAATCATTTTTTTACGAATAATTCCTTTAATACATCCATCACTTAAAGGAGGCGTAGTTATGGTAGTACCTTTCACCATAAATAAGTTTCCATTTACCGCCTCTACCACGTTTTTATTATCATTGACAAGAATACAGTTGTCTAATTCGTTTTCTTGACTAAAAATACTAGCTAAGGTATTGAGCATCCTGTTATTTGTTTTTATGGTAGACAACAAACTTGCTTGCACATAAAAATCTTTAAAGATATCTACCTCATACACGCGTTTAAACACCGTTTTTAATTCTGATGCCTCTATCACAAAACTAATTTTATTACTAATCGGAGTATACAAACCTCCATCGTTTCTAAAAACGGAAAGTCGCACTCTTGCATTGGTATCAATTTCGTTGATTTCCACCGTTTTTAGAATTTCATCTTCCATAAACTGCATGGTAAAACTCATGGGAATTTCCATACGCATCATACGCATAGATGCCATTAAGCGAAAGTAATGATCCTCTAAAAACACAATGTTACCATCCTTTACTTTTAGGGTTTCAAAAATAGCATCGCCATACTTAAATCCTCTATTATCACGCGTAAAAATGGCCGTTTCTTTTTCTAAAAGTGTCCCATTAAAATTAATCATATCTGCTAGTTTAAGCCACAAATGTACATAAAAAAAGCCTTGATTATCATCAAGGCTTTCTATATAATTTAAGGGCTATTCTTAGGCTCCAATAGTGTGTTTTAATCCATCTATTTGATTTTCCCAAAACATTTTAGATTCTTCCACTTCATCTTCCTCAGCAAAATCTGTGATAATTAAAGAAACATCTTTTGTCAATTCGTCTACTTGAATTCTAAATTCAAAATAAGATTTAGTATCATCTTCGTCTTCCAACCATCTAAATTTAATTTTTTCATTAGGACGTTCCTGCAATACTCTTGCTTGCTCTTCTGAACCATCCCATACAAAGGTATAAATATCACCTCTTAGATTTACATTATCTGCAAACCATTCAGACAATCCTGAAGGAGTTCCAAAATATTGATAAAGCATCTGTGGAGAAGCGTGGATAGGGAATTCTATTTCAAATTTTACTTTTGTGATCATACATTATTTTTATAATGCCAATATATGTATTTAATTGAATTAAAAAAAATTTTAACCTTCTAAAACAATAATAACAATAGGACAGTCTTAATTACATTCCTTTTGATAAATTGCCCTTGTCCACCTTTGTGAAAAAACACCGTAATTCGGATATTTTTAAAATGATGTCAAAAAAATAAGTCCATTTCTTTAACTTCTAAAACACCTAAAATGAACAGGTTGAAAAAGTGCTCTTATTTATTTCGTTATAAATTAAAAATATTTTAAAAACATCTTGTTACATCTATATAATTGACTATATTTGCACTCGCAAAAAGGCGTGGTAGCTCAGTTGGTTAGAGCGTCGGATTCATAACCCGGAGGTCTGCAGTTCAATTCTGCATCACGCTACTTTAAGGCAATTTAGGAAACTAGATTGCCTTTTTTTATGTTTAAAATTTAATTTTTGAATTTTTGAATTTTTAAATATTGGTGAATTCATTATCCGCCTGAGGCGGACTGCAGTTCAATGCTAGCATCACGCTACGAATTAAGGTAATTTAGAAAACTAGATTACCTTTTTTTTATGGCTTATTTTTTGGAATAAGCTATTAATAGCGCATAATCACATATAGATGTAGACAATACCATAATAACATCTTTTTACCCGGTATAGTCGACACTGTGTTTATGCTTTGTACTGTTTAATTTTCCGTATTGAAGTCACCTCCTTAGATACACAATGGAAACGTAGAAATCGACAGTATAAACGTTATAACAACAGTACAGGAATGCGTTCTCTATTTAATTTTTACAACTTCTCACCTACTGCAATGCAATAAATTGTAAGAAGGGATAATTTTATAATAATCGATGTTTATTTTCTTTTCTCAAAAATTGGTTGTGCGATGGCTTTGCCTATGTATGCCAATGAGCCTACAAAATAGGGAGCACTTAATTATTATTTAAAGATTCTTTAACCGCTTTTCTATAACTACGTCCTATTGTTAAAAGTATAGCATCCACCATGACTTCATCAGAAGAAATATTTTTTATTCTATCTGTATTTATAATAAATGAACGGTGAATCCTTAAAAAAACATCTGGTAATCTGGRGGACAAATTGCTGATTTTCTCCTTACTCACAATTTGGTCTTTCACAGTTATAACCCGAATATAATTGGATAAGCTTTCAATGTAAACAATATCGTCATAAGGTATTTTTGTAGTTTTCCTATTGGATTTAATTTCAAGAAACGATTTCTTTCTTTTCTCTTTATCGTCTAAAAGCACTTGAATTACTTGGCGATTCTCAATTATTTGATGCATCATTAATAAAAACGAACCTATAAATACCAATAAATACAATATTACAGCCAATAGAATAATCTGAGTAGCATTCGGACTCAGATTATTATAACYAAGATTTACCAAGTATATAAAAGAAATAACTAAAATTATGATTTCGAGGTACACAGAAATAACAGCCATACAAAAGGTATAAAATGCAAATTTCGCATACTTTTTAGTAAGGTAATATTTAGGGACAAGCACATAGTTGAAAAAATAAGAAGTTCCTAAAACAATTGGAAATAGCATGCAAACGAAGAAAAATGCAGCAGTATTGTTTCCCCAAGAAAATCCAAAAACCCTGGTTAAAACGAGTAATACAAAAATCCAATATCCAATATGATAATTAATGTTTTCTGATTTCTTATTCATTCTTTTGTAGTATTTCTGTCTAATTTCTGCCTAATTTCGACAAAGAAATCAAATTTACAACTTAGAGTTGACAAACAACCTGTTTAGAAGAGGATTCGACCTTGATGAATTTCGTTATCTCATGT
>JAESRX010000030.1 GCA_016764435.1 Flavobacteriaceae bacterium
TGCATCGGTTAAACTTACTCCTGTAGCATCACTTGGACCATTGTTTAAAACAGATAAAGTATATACAATGGTATCGCCTTCATTCGGGCTGGTATTATCCACCACTTTACTTGTCACTAAATCTGTCGAACATTCCACTATTAAAACACTAACAATTGCATTATTTCTGTTAACAGTTGGTTTTGTTTTTTCAAATACACGATACTCCAAGGTGTATGTTTGCCCCACAACTCCATTACTAGACACATCTATTGTTCCATCTGTATGCAACGAAATAACTCCAGAAGGGTCACTTGTAATTGTTGTTACTTCATATAATGATTGATCAATAGGACTCCCATTATAAGTATCATTTGCCATGACATTAAACAACCCTTCCTGCGTAATTAAATTACAGGCATTGAAAACATCATCTACGGCATCTACCGTAGTCAACAGTTTTATGGTTAGCAGCGAAATATCATCTCCTGAACAGCGTCCTGGCACCTTATATTCAAAAATGTAGGTTCCTAAAGGGACACCTGAGGTATTCCATAATTCGTTATTTAAACCTCCACTTGTTGTTAACTCTGACCAATCCCCAAAGTTATCGAAAGGGAGTTCTAAAAAATCAAAAAGATTAACGGACCCAACAGTTCCTTGTATTATATCTACTGTTTTATCTGTTCCCGCATTAGGAGGAGAAGAGACTAGAGGGATGTCAAAACTTACTGTTTGATTCAGGCAGGCGGATGAATGAGCGTCGTATGAAAAAGTAGCGTGGTAAGTACCTAAATCCGTTGCGCTATCAAAGGAGTCAAAATTTAAAATATTTCCTGTAGCGATTACTGTTGGATCAGAATCTTTAGTCCATTTAATCTCTAAAAAAGACAGTCCAGATACAAATAAAAAGCCTTTTTCTCCTTCACAAAGATGACTTGGCTTTATAATTGGAGATTTTGTAACTCCAGTATTAAACAACACACGTGTCGTGTTAAAACAACCATCCTCTATTTCCACAGTGTACTCTCCTGGGGTTAAGTCTGTAAAAACAGGTTCCGTACCATTGTCTATTGGGGTAATTGAAGCCCCATTAAAAGCAACGATAGAATAGCTTAAAGGAGCTACACCAGAAGCGTCTATAATTAACTCACTATTCCCATTTGCACAATTTTCCACATAATAGTTATCTATAATCACGCTACTAACTGGAATTGTAAATGTATCTAAGACAGACAGACAGTCTGTAGAATTCTGTTTTGGAGATTCGGTTGCTTTGACTATAACACGCATTAGTCCACTACTTTCAATATTAGAGAGTGTCCCTGTTAATACTTTAAACCCCTTAGATGAATAATCCCTAGCTATCTGCATCACTCTAGAATCCAAATCTGTTTCAGCATCCACATTTCCAGTTAAAGGATGCCCCCAAAGCCCTTTTTCAGGATAGTATTTTTGTAATAAAATACGTTCACTCCGAAACCATGATGAAACTGTTGCTTCTACGTTAAAACTTCCGCAATTAAGACTTGGTGTTACGCTGGAAGTAAAAGTACCAGGAGGAATCGTAAAACTCATTGTATGCGTAGTTTTACAAAAACTGGTGGCTTCAACAGTATAGTCCCCTGTAGGTAAGCCAGACATATGAAAGAATTTACCTGACAAATTGGAGCTTACATCATCGGGTAAAGAATTAACATACGCCGCTGGTGCTGCTGTAATTTTTACACTCGCAGTTCCAACAGTTTTTGAGAAATTATTTCTATCAATCATATAAAAAGAAACCCCTCCCTCATCTACCGCACAACCTCCATAAGTAGATGCTAATCTTAACCTTAAATCCGGACCAGAATTTACCTTTACAGACCTCTGATAAGAAACTCCACAAGCATCTGTTATTCTTATATTGTAAAATCCTTCAGGAATAGGGTTTAAGGAATTCCCAAAAGTAAGGGTAGATATATTAGTATAATTTGCAGTATAAGTTCCTAATTCAAATTTCGGAATATATGTATTCGGATCAAACCCTGCAGGATAAGAGATAAAAGTTACATCTACAGGCAGTGTAATACGCCTAAAATTCCTTAAATATATCGCATAATCTCCACCACACTCTGAACCATGTTTTGTAAGCTCAAAAAAGGGTTTTCTTTCAACGGTTCTAACTAATGTCTTAGAAACTCCACAAGCATCCGTTACTGTTAAACTAGCCGTGTAAGATTTACTTGGATAAAACGGAATTGTATACTTTTTATTATTTTGAGAATTGTCTACCCAAGTATCTGTAATTATAGTTGGTGATCCTGGATTATAAGGGTCTTCTATTTCCAAGGAAATATCTAAAGGAAATATGTAATCTGCTAACGGACCAGCTCCATTATAACCAAGTGTCATCGTATGTGTTGCGGTAGCACATTCTTCTATTTGATACACAAAACTAGTCTCTCCTTCATTGTAGCTGGTGCTCCAGAAATATCGAGAAGGGTTATCGGATACTTCTATCCTTTTAGTTACTCCATGATTACAAACATCCGTAACCACTACTCTATAATCCCCAGCAGCTACAGGCGTTAGTACATTAGAAGCCTGAGCTGCTATGACTACGTTATTAAGCAGGTCTCTAAGTTCGTATGTTAACGGATTCCCTTTTGTTACATCTACCGTGATTATCGTAGTGTCACAAGTGTAACTTTCGGAGGTTGTATATACTAATCCTTCCTCTGAATTACTAATGGTAACATCTGCGGTTTGTTGGTTTGTTTCCAATCCAACTGTTTGCGTAACTACAAGCCTGTATTCACCCGCAGGTAAATGATTTTCTAAATGCTGTAAGATGGTGAAATCTGGACCCGTAGGGACTATATCACTATTTACTTTAAGCGGGACCACTATATTCGGCAAGTGATACAAAACAAACTCAAAGACGGCACCGTCTTGTGTCCCTGTAATATCTACAGTAATTTCTCCGTTCCCTATACAGGTTTCGTCAGAAGGTGTTAAAGTCATTTCAAATGGAGTAATCTGAGAGTGTCCAATAAAAGACAAGAGAAATACCGTAAAAAACGACATTCTCTTTAAAAGAGGTGTGTAATTATTTTTCATATTTTTTTAAAACTTTTTTAATTCATAGCAAGAAAAAAGCCTAAAGTAGTACTTTTATTTGATTTCAACCTATAGCAGTCCAGTTTCACACTAAAACAATACAACACAACCTACTGACAACTACACAGATGAAGACTCAAAAGAAACAAAATAACCATTAAAACACGCGTCCTACAACTATCTAAACCTCTAAGATATAGCGAGTTAAACACCCATCAACAAACACACTAAAACACTGAAATGCAACTTATTACTAAAAATAACCTGTCTTGAATTTCCTCAATAATCCAGCAATAGTTTTATAAGATCCCATACTATTTCGAATACTAAGGCCTAAGAATTGAAGTATCGTAAGGGTGATTTGTACGATTTTGAATAGCAACACTCGTGGACTGCTATTTCCAAAAACCCACTAATTTCTTCGCTTCTTTAACGATGAATGAATTCATCCTAAAAAAAATCGTTTAGGGGTCAATATGCTCCGGAATATGCAACCATTACAGCAATCCACAATTTAAGAGAGCAGATTATACCTGTTGCGTTTTAAGTAGCAAGTTCATTGAACTGGCTCTTTTAGAGTGGCACAAATAGAACCGTTTTAATTTTTGTGCTCAAAACTAAGCGGCACAAGTTGAACCATAAACACAACCACTAACCGACTATGATCGGTGGTACAAATAATACTGTGATAGGCATGTGTAGAGAGGGTCGCATACGACAGAACGTCTGTATGTAATTATATCTTTTTTGAATCCTGGATGAGAGTGTTGCTTACTGTGGAATATCCAATACATGAAAAAACCTCTTGAAAATCAACTGATTAACAAGAGGTTTAGTACCTTGGGTGGGTACTTTTATACATGTCTATCTTGTTTTATTTCAGCTAGTTGAGTGATTTACAGTAACAGGAAAGTAACAATATTTTGTAAATATTGGAAACGTTAGGTGTTTATACTATTTGAAAAACAATTTTAAATCTTGATTTGACCATTCATTTACGGCTATTTTTTCATCAGCCCAATATCACATCATCATCAAATAACACGATTTAAAAAAAGGCTATTCCTAACAACTCCTACGTTCGAGAAGCCTCAAACACGGTAATTATTGAATCGTTTTTAGAATTCCATTATCAATAATGGAAATAAATATCAGAAGACACAAATTGTTCACTTCTAAATGAAGATGAAGTTGTGTTATTAAAATTTTTAGGTTTTCCATTTTTCAGGAATATCAAAGAATTTTCCATCTTCAAATTCAACTTTGTTTGGTAGTCTTGATTTATTCCATTTTGGTTTTTGATTTTCCAAATCTCTATTATTTGGACATATCTGATTTAAGTGTGTTGACCTATTCCCCGGAGGAAATAATATCATTGTATTTATATGCTTATGATTCTTTTTAATTTCCTTTAAAGGAGGCACAAAATCAGTATCACCTGAGATTAAAACCATTTTATCACAGACTTTTTCATAAGAGTCTATTATCATCTGTATTGCTAAGTTAACATCCGTCTCCTTTTCTTCCAATGAGTCATATTTTTTTTTACAACCTCCTGAAGCATTACACTTCAATCCTTTTCTCGCATATCTCCCATATACAACTTCTAATTGTCTAGGATTTAACTTTTGGTTACACCGCATAAGAGTGTTTTGCCGAATCATTTTTTGGTTGTCTTTAGGTCTTGCTGTAAAATAAGTTACTTTTCCTAATTCTTCATTATCTGATAAAAATGCATCACAGAATTTCACAATATCAATCCAGTAAAATTTTTTCCAGTCCGGCTTTAGTTTTACCATTCTTTTGAGCCCAAAATAGAAATTGAATCCATCAATGTAGAAGTTTACTATTTTTTTTGAAGGAGTTTCTTTCATATTTATTTTAAAGACAAAAAAAAAGCCTCATTAAAGAGGCTTGGCTAAAATATAAATATTTTAGGTTGCTGTTATCTTTCGACAAGACAAAAGTAATATATTATTATTAATAAGTCATACTTTTAAATGTTAAATCTATGTTATTTATATTTTATCAAAAAAACGTCATAAATAGATAAAAACTATTAGTAGGCTTAATTTTTACGGCTAAAGTATTCTGCAACTTACAAAATATAATTCAAATTCTATATACATTCCGTATATTTAAGTTAAAAACAGCCTACTAAAAATAAAAAAAACGAAATAGTTACACAAATTTAAGCCGTCAGTTATATTGTTAGAATCGTCAGACTATACACAGTGCCGATTAGAAAGCACAAACTTTCAAGCTTACAATTTTCCGGAATTATTTATTTTGTTTTATCTTTTTTATTCTAAATCCAACTCAAAAGATGTGGAGGTCTTCGTTAAATGCACTGAACTTTGGAGCTAAAAACAACTCTGGATTTCGTTAAGGTATTGTTGTGCATTAGGTTTTTTAATTTCTTGCATAACATAGATTGCAAGCCTTTAAATTAAAGTCCTCCAAATATATTTCATCGAATGTTTTTTCCTTGAAATTATAAGTCCATTTAAAGTATACAGATAATAGATTAAATGCATCAATTTTTAATTCACGATGTTTACTCCAAAACTCTTTAAGTCTTTCAATACCGTAATTATCTATAAATACGTCACTAACGTTTCTTAGATAACCTTTATATAGACTTTCATTTATATAATTTAATATATCCACATTATCACGAATGACTAAAAAATCATATTTAGAAAGACTTTGCATTGTTCGACTATTGCAAATAAAGTCTCTTTTTTTTAATAATTCTGCGATTTTTATTATGAACTCATTATGATCGAATGATTCTTCAATTCCTACGTTACCTTTAGACTTTTTTTCAATATACCACTGAAATTGACTTTTATCTGATTGACTAATTAAAATTGGTTCAATATCAAATTTTTTCGGAAATGTATTATTAAAATCAGCAGTCAAAATTTTGTCATTTATTTCGCCTGCTTCATAACGTTGTACTGTATAGTTGTTTTTTTCAAACCATTGTCGTATTTCTCCAACAATTTTCTCATGTTTGACGGAATCTTCTATTGCCAATATTGCAATTGGTTCAGGCATATAGAAATTTTTAAATCCTCTATTTAACGCAACACATTGATTGTCCTTGTGATATTTTACTTTTCCTTTTATTTCAAGAACATATGTTGTATTATCTTTTCTTTCAGCTACTTCCTTGTGAACTAAAACGAATGTGTTGTCGTCACTCAAAATAATTTTTTCTGCAAATAATTTTTTTAAATCAAGTTGATTAAAAAAGTAATATAAATAATCATTGTCATAAATATTCTTTTTGAAGAACTGTTGGTCAATTCGATCTAGATTTTTAATTTCTACTCTCTCAATTAATTGGCGATAAGAATAATCGGTTAAAAATGCCATATATATATATATATATATTTAAATTAAGTAATCTTTATTTGAGTGAGTCAAATGACTCACGACACCTATATATCCATAATAAAAGTATAAACTAGACTACGCATATCCATTACAGGTACATTACAGAGAGAATTATGAAAACTATTCATAAAAAAGGTCATCTAACGTTAACTCGCCTTTCAAAAGTACATGAATTTAAGTTATACGCACGTTTTAACAAGCCTTATTTACTGGTAATTAACACCAAGAAAAACAAGTATAAGCTAAAAAATAAGCAAGTACGCCAGTTAATATGCAATACGTTATAAAAAGCTTGCTTATTTATTATTTCGAACCTATCCCTATTTAAACTCTTAGAAAGCCAAAACAGTCATGCTTAAGCAAATGTTTTTTAAACGAATACACTTTTTAGGCAGTTTATAAAGGAATCTTACAAACAATTGGTAAAGCAACAACTTTCATTGGTAAAGCAACGGTTTTCATTGCAAAAGCAATTACCTGTGTTAAAACCAACAAAAACTACGCTGTTCAATAATAAAAACAACATTGTAGCCCATTGTAAAAGCAATCTTACAAATAAGTGGTCTACCACTTATTTGCATTGCCAAAGCACTTATTTACACTGAAACCAATAACAACAACTCTATTTCGTAATAAAGACACCCCTTAGCCCAATTAAAAAGAAACCTTACATATAATTGGTCTACCACTTATTTGCATTGGCAAAGCAATTATTTACATAAAAAACCAATAACAAAGTAATGTTTCACTTAAAAGAACCTTGTAGCCCATTGCAAAAGCAATTTAACCAGTTGCAAGAGCAACTGGCTTAAAACTGTACAAAAACCAACAATAACAAGACTATTCCCATAATAACAACAATATTACATAGCCAGTTGCAAGAGCAACTGGTATAAAACTGTATTAAAAAGCAATAACAACTATACTGTTCCACTATAAAGCAAATTATGGAACGTGTTGCAACTGGCAAACCAACAAAAGCCAAGTTATTTTGTTTAACCGCTCACATTAAGCTACTTGTTTTGTGTTGAATTGTTGAACCAAACACCTAACACACTCAATACCATAAATATAATCATCAACTAACAGTCAACAAACCCGAAACAAACAGCATGTGCCAATTTCATATTGAATGTAAACCCCAAATTGTTGACCAAATGTTGACCCAACGTTATCATATATACAGCTAAACACCATACAGTTGCACCGTTAAGTCAACATATCAACAGTTTTCTACGCTGTTACATAGTCTTTACGCAGAAACGTAAAGTACCTTCCTTTTAAGTTTACAGCATCGACTAACAGTTTTTTGTCATTAGGCAACGGATATCTTATTTTCTCAAATTCACTTCAGTTGTACTTTCCCTTATGATATACTTTGGAGCATATGACATTGAGCTTAGACGTATTCGAAATTCTTTACCCGTTTGATTGTCAATAAAATTAACTTGAAATTTCCAATCAATATCCGTCTCAGTTTCAGTTTCATAAATTTTATCAACTGCTCGTTTTATCTCACTTGAAGTATTAGCCAACACTAATTGCGCTTCTCCGACAGCTTTATTTCCACCTACAGCTTTTGACATTTTTGTTGCAAGACTTGTAGGAACTTTCACCTTCCCAACCTTTAATATAGTAATATCTTCAAAGCCATATTTTTTTAACTTTTTAGGAACTCTTTTCTTCAGTGCATTTACAACAACCGTTGCCAATCCGCCAGTAGTAACTTCCTGAGTATATTCACCTGCGTAATTTTCTTTTACATCTAACGTCTTTTTCCCTTTTGGTGCAGTTTGGGCTATTAAATTAAATGTTAGAATTAATGCAACTAAAGTACTTTTCAATTTGAGGTTTTTCATTATTTATTCAATTAAGTGATTATGTAATATTTCCCGTTCGTTAATTCAAGTTTTGAACTCCAGTCCGTTTTGCTAGTTTTTTTAATGAACAAATTTGTATCGCTGTAAGAACCTTAATTCCGACGGTAACCTAGTATATCTAAAACATATAGATATAATTAAAACTATTTAAAACAAGTTTATTTAATTTTAAAAAGCACCTAAACTTAAGGTATATGTGTATTTTAACAACCTTTATTTAAGGACAATTTACAAGAAGTAAAAACGGGCATGGGTTATAAGTATTAATAAGCGAAATAGTTAGTATGCGATACATTGTAAAAAAAGACCCATTCATAGTTGAATAGGCCTTTTTATGTAGAAATTAAATTAGTTATTCAAGTGTTGAACCATCTATGAATATTATTTTTTCAGGTGTCCAAACAACCTTTAAATCATCCATATCCTTACCTTTCAATCTCGAATCTTTATCACTAAATTGGTTATAATTTGTTGTGTATGTGTTTTTAAATACTCCCCCTGCTTTAATAGGGTCGTCTATAGTTAGGCTAATCGACTTAATTTCAGAATCAAATAAGTCTTGAATAGAAATTACTCCTTTAAAAGCACGAATATCTTTATCCGATTTATTTTCAAACGCAAAACTATATGTGAGGTATTTTTGATAACTATGTTCCTCATATCCTTTGTTGTACATTGCTACCGTAAGAACAGAACTAAGTCTTTGCCTTTTTTCTTCTTCCTCCAATTTAACTTTTACAGCAAGTGCTTCTTGTTCTTTTTTATAATCCTTTGCCTCTGTAATAATTTCTTTGTATGTTTTTCCTTCTAAATTTTCCCCTGAAAATTTTGCCTTCATAATCCAGCCAGCCATCATTAATGCATCATCATTAGAAAGATTTCCGCTTTCTTTTATTTCTTTTGCATCGGATGCAAAATTGTCTTCATTATATTTTTTATCAAGTGGAGTTGAGCAAGAAACAATTAATGCACAAAGCAGTGTGAAAATTAAAGATTTTTTCATTATATTTATTTTAAATTATTAAGGTTTTATTGTTTGCGTATTACACCTATATTCCCAGAGTACAAACAAAAACATAACGTATATCCATTAACTCTAGGACGCAACCGTTATTATCAATTGTAGGTCATATTGCTTCAACACGCATCAAAAGTACATTAAATAGTGTTATATGCACGCTCCAAGCCGCTTTATTTACGGGTAGTTAACAACCTATAAATAGTATTTCATCAAAAAACCCTGTAATAGAGAGCGTTAATATGCAATCCGTTATAACAATGGAATTATATTCATTATCTAAAGCCTATCCTCTAATTAAAATATTGGAAAGAAGAAACAATCAGAGCTAAGTATTTTTTTTAAAAAGAACACCCTTTTAGGAATTTCACATATAATTGGTAAAACAATTATTTCCATTGGCAAAGCAATTTCTCACACTAAAGCCAATAAAAACACAATATTCCACTTAAAAGAATCTTAGTATCAATTGCACAAGCAACTGGTATAAAACTGTATTAAAAAGCAATAACTATTACACTGTTACACAATTAAGGAAATCATGTAGCATGTTGCAACTGGAAAACTAAGTTGTTTTGTTTAACGGTTCTCATTAAGACACCTATTTTGTGTTGAATTATTGAACCAAACACCTAACACACTCAATACCATAAAAATATAATCATCAACTAACAGTCAACAAATCCGAAACAAACAGCATGTGCCGATTTCCAGTTGAATATAGACCCCATATTGTTGACGAAATGTTGACCCAACGTTATCATATATACAGCTAAATACCATACAGTTGCACCGTTAAGTCAACATATCAACAGTTTTCTACTCTGTAACATAGTCTTTACGCAGAAACGTAAAGTACCTTCCTTTTAAATTTACAGCATCAACAAACAGTTTTTTATCATTAGGCATTGTCGTTAAAAAATACTTACCATAAGAACCATTCTTACTCTTCAGGTTAAAGTGGTTTTTAAAAACTTTTGAAACTTTTGAAGTTGATACCCGTATATTATTTTTAGATAAAACTTCGACCATATCGTTTAATGAATATTTCAACTCATTCACTTCATATTTAATAAAATCATCTATTAAAATTTCCTCAATCTCTTTATTTAATGCTGTTGTGTTTCCCTTCACTAACTTAGCTAAGGCGTTTGTATAAATTTGCTCCTTTGTAAACCACATTCGTGTTTTCCTTGGCGTTTTAATTCTACGATTATTAATGTAATACATAAAATAAGGAAGCTCTTTTTCTAAGTCTTTTAATAAATCAGGGGTTTCATCGGCATCAGGTAACGGAGGAACATTGCGCACCCAATACCTAATTTCTTCTGAACTTGCTATAATTTCTAGCTTTTCATCTAAGCTCCATCTCTTGTATTTCATATATTCAAAGTTAATGTTTATTATTCAACATTTACTCCGAGCTTCTAGGGGGCTAAACTACTACATAGATTACATTTTATTAAGTTTGCTATTTCCAATAATTATTTTTTTTGTTAAAAAATTCACCTACATTCTATTTTGTAAGGTTCTTTTGTTAAATTTCATAGCTATCTGGGTTTTACTTTTAGAAAGTAATATACAAGAGGTAGCGGTTCGGAAGTGTTTACATTTTGACGAAAATATTCCATGTGGACAATCCCTTGAATCGTGTTCTTTACTCCCACAATGTTAACATTCAGATGAAAATAGTCCATTATTATTTTTCTTTATTCAAAAACCAAATCAATAGATTTGGTGGTATTTGTTAAATCTACTAAACTTTATTTTAGTACAAAACCCCGTATTTTCTATAGCTTCCTGTTGTACACTGGTCATTTTTTTAGCCAAAGTTTAATTACTGTTTCAGTCAAAGGTATTTCCAAATAGAGGATATTGTTTTCAAGTTTGTAAGGTATTTCTAACGCATTCTTATTATTTTTAAACTGATTTTCAAACGTAAGTATTAAATTACGAGATTGATCAACCTTATAATCAAATTCAAAATTCGCCATGAATAAATCCTGAATGTACTTTCCGTTTTCTTTGAAAATATGTTTTTGACTGAAATAAATTTGCGATACAACGTCTTTCATTTGCTTTATTTTCAAAGAGTCATTCCTTACATAATCAAATTCCTTATATAGTGAGATTGAATCATTTTTAATGTTCATATAAAACTCGCCATTATCAACAGCAAAAGGCTTCCAAGAACCTAAAATTTTCTCACTTTGTCCGAATGCATTTGATGAAAGTAAAAATGTAATAATCAGATAAAATACCTTGTTTAAGTTCATGTGTTTAAGAATTGTGTACAACACCCATATATCCATAATAGAAACCTTAAACTTGACAGTAAACCATTATAGCTACATTACAGGGGCACTAATTAAAACTATTTCTATTCAAGGTCATATAAAGCACCTCTCCTTTCAAAAGTACATAATTTTATGTTATACACATAACGTCATGTCACTTATTTACAGGTAATTAACAAAAAAACAAAAACAGCCATGAATTAAAGAGTTAGTACCTACGCTAGTTAATATGCAATCCGTTATAAAAAAAGGCACTCATTTATTATTTTGAGCCTATCCCCTGCTTTAAAGTGATTGAAAGAGGAAACCGTCACTTAATTAGTAGCACACAACTCCCCTAATAATGTCTTTGTCAACCTGTATAGTCAACACTCTGTTCATACTTGACGTTACGCACCACACGAACATTTAGTTGTTATACAACGTTTTTATATTTTTTAAACTATTCCGAGTTTTGTGAATAATTCACGCGTTTGAGCCAACTCGTATTGGTCTTTACAACTTCCTAAATTCCTTTTTTTACCGTTTTTCAATTCCAATGCAAATCTTTTCTTTCCGAAAATAGTTTTTTCTTCAACTCTCGTTATTTCTCCGATAGAAATTTTCTCTGAAGTTGACATTTTGTAGAGAAAGAAAAATAGTACAACTAATGAAATAACTCCTACTACAATCCATATATATTCAATAAATCCGTATTCACTTGCTCCTTTATCAAATATTCGTATTGATGCATTTACTATATTAAGGATCATTACAATTTTTAAAATCAAGTATTGTTTTTTAAGTCCATCTTTAATTTCTATTGAGTTTTCCGATTCATTAAATTTTATTTTCATATATTCTATTTCTCTAAAATACTGTACATCAATTATATACTAGCAATAGAAACCATAAACTTGACGGCAACCATTATAACTACAATACAGGGGCATTATTAATACTAATTATAAACAAGATTCACTAAAGCACCTCGCCTTTCAAAAGTACATAAATTAAGTTATACGCATGTTTCAATATCCATTATTTACTAACAATTAACAACAAGTAAAACCGGTAGAAATAAAAGGATCAGCAACCACAGTTACTAATACGCAATACGTTATAAAAACAACATCCTACTTACTATCTCTAACCTATTCTCTAATTAAACTACAGCAACAGAAAACAGTCAATAATCCCCAAAACAAAACCCACTTAGAAAATATAGATCCTGTAAAGCGGTACAAGTTGTACCATAATCGGCACCCTAAATAGCGCGGTGGACGCCAGCAAAGATAAAATTACATCTTTTTTGAGTCCAAGTAGCCTGGGTTGCTCCGGAATCTACAATCGTAGGAACCCTACAGTATCGGCAACACAAATAGCGGATCGGTCTCTCTTTCTGATCTGAGTATATTTCCCTTAGTGTCCTTATTTTGGAGATATAACGATGCGCGCGTTAGGGATAGTAGCGGTTACCCTGCAACTTTTTTTATTTTAAAAAAGTGAAGCGTAGTAGCGTATAGCCCGCCCCTTAGGGAACGCCCAAAAAACAACATCGTGGTAGGCACTGAGAAAAATCCGAATACCTCATATAGAAAAAGAGAAACCATGACACATGAAAAAACCTCTTGAAAATCAATTGATTAACAAGAGGTTTAGTACCTTGGGTGGGAATCGAACCCACACTCCGAAACCGGAACTGGATTTTGAATCCAGCGCGTCTACCAATTCCGCCACCAAGGCTTTTAAGACGTTGCAAATTTAAAAAATTAATCGAGGGAATCGCTACTTATTTTACTTTATTTTAACAATGTTTTCGTTTTTTAAAAGAAAAAAGAAATGAAATTTCACAAGCACCTCATTTCCAGTATTCATAAACCCAAACATACCAGTTGGTGGCTGAACATCAAAATGGTCCATCGCTATCTTTTGTTCTCCAGATAGCAACACATAATTATTATTTACCAACTCATAGCTACTTTTAAAGGGCAACTTCCTCTGCACACCACCGATTGTATACAAGGCATTATCACAATATATCGAATCGTTTTTTATAAAACATTCATCCATCATCACTTTCAGAAAAGGAAATTCCTTCGCCTCTAATGCCCTGTTGATTTTTTTTTGCCCTAAATATTTCGGTTTATTTAAAGAAACAACAGGGATTTTTAATTCAATACTAGTTAACAATTTATTTTGAAAGGTAATTTCCTCCAGCTCTATTTGATTCAAGTCCACTTCTAACTTCCAATCATACATGTTTGAGGTTCCCAATATTTTTAGATAGCTATCTCCTACCTTCAAAGGTTCTTGGGCAGACATCGCTATTGTCATAGAAACAAAAATCAATAAGAATATTTTATTTATCATAATTAATATTTTACTATTCAAACATACTCAAAATGATTGATTTAGAAGCTACTTCATAAAATTAACCTTCCTATAAAAGCAGTACTATTATTCTTCAAAAAAAAAAGGATGTCTTTAGGGAGACATCCTTTTTAAGGAAAATTTAACTAATTTAGGGAAAAAGTTAAGTCATATAAAAGCACTCGAGTAATTACTACTCAAACGGTTTATTCAATAAAAATGTATAGTGATGTGAAATCATCTTATTATTTGGGGACCAAAATAAATACTACAACTACAAATATAGCAAAATATTTGTTTCAACATCCAAATAAATAAAAAAACTAATAAAATTACGCAAAATGACAAAATAACTGTTCAAATATTTTAAATTTGCAAGCAGAAACAACCACACACACAAAACACAACTAAAAAATGGACCACAATCAGTTAGCACCCAAGATCTTTGCTTGTTCGCAAAGCACTGAATTAGCAAAAAACATTGCCAAACATTTCGGAGCAGAATTAGGAAAAGTAAAAGTATCGCGCTTTAGCGATGGGGAATTTCAACCAGCATTTGAAGAGTCTGTACGAGGGCGCCGTATTTTTATCATCGGATCTACCTTTCCAAATTCAGACAATTTAATGGAGATGTTATTAATGTTAGATGCTGCAAAACGCGCATCAGCAAGACATATAACAGCAGTTATCCCTTATTTTGGATGGGCAAGACAAGACCGTAAGGACAAACCACGTGTGCCAATTGGAGCGAAATTGGTTGCGAATTTAATTCAAACAGCTGGAGCCACAAGGATTATGACCATGGATTTACATGCGGATCAAATTCAAGGATTTTTTGAAAAACCAGTAGATCATTTATATGCCTCTACTATTTTCTTACCTTATATAGAAAGCTTAAAACTAGAAAACTTATCCATAGCGTCACCGGACATGGGAGGTTCTAAAAGAGCCTATGCCTATTCTAAATTTTTGAAAAGTGATGTAGTAATCTGTTATAAACAACGCGAAAAATCCAATATAATTTCTACTATGGAATTAATTGGAGACGTTACTGGAAAACATGTAATCTTAGTAGATGACATGATAGATACTGGAGGGACATTAGCAAAAGCTGCCGATGTTATGATGGAAAAAGGAGCCTTAAGTGTGCGCGCTATCTGTACCCACCCTATCCTTTCAGGCGATGCTTACAACAAAATTGAAAACTCTAAATTAATAGAATTGATAGTTTCTGACACAATTCCGTTAAAAAGAACATCTTCAAAAATTAAAGTTGTATCTTGCGCCCCGTTATTTGCTGATGTTATGTTAAATGTCCAAGACAATACATCTATCAGCGGTAAATTTTTAATGTAAAAATAATTAAATATATTTATAATGAAATCGATTACAATCAAAGGATCT
>JAESRX010000009.1 GCA_016764435.1 Flavobacteriaceae bacterium
AATGCATCTAATTTCTCTTGATCAACTGCTTCAATACCTTCTTCGTATTTGTGCCAGTCAAATGTAGCTAAATCTGGATTTGCATTTTCAATTACTTTTTCAGTAGTTTCTGTTGCTTCTGTTGTTACTTCGGTTGCTTGTACTTCTGGAGCTACTTGCTCCTCAGTTTTTTTTGTTTCTTCAGACATCTTGCTGAGTTACTATTTGTATCTTACTTTGTATTAAGTTATTAGACGGAAACAATGGTAAGAGTTGTTTATATAAAAATAATTGTATTCCCTTTTTTATAACTACTATCCGTAAAAAGGTGTGCAAATTTACGACATTATTTCTAATCTAACAAATTGATTTAAATGATATTAGAATTTAGTAGTAAGTAAAAAGCGATCTATTTTAAGGTACCTATTCCTAAGGTATCGATACGTGGTCAATCAGAGACCTAACATCATACACAAGATACCCGACGGGAATGGCAATCACTTTCATAAAAGAATAAGAATGGGGCTCCGTAAAAAGAGAAATCCTATGTACTGAATCAAATAGTCCTTTCATGAATACTAACTATCCAACCATTTTTTAAAATCACGAACACGTTCTCTACTCACAATGATTGCTTCCTCAGTATAAGCATCTAATTTTAATTGCAAACGACTGTTTGTATAAGAGATAATATCATGGATATAATTGATGTTTACAAAATAGGTTCTATTTACTCGATAAAACAATGCCGGATTCAATAAACCTGTCAACTGCTCCAAGGGCATATCTACCAAATAACTCCGTTTATTATTGGTATATATATAGGTGCTTTTATTTTCTGAATAAAAACACTCAATACTCTGTACCGGAATCAATTTAATATGCTGTCCTATTTTTACTGAAAAACGCGACTTATACGTGGAGATCGTCGGTTGTAGCAATGCTTTCAATTCATTTATTTTCACCGATGATTGTTGCTTTTTCAAATCTGAATATTTCCGAATAGCGGTAGATAGCTCCTCATCATCTATTGGTTTTAATAAATAATCAATACTATTTAACTTAAACGCTTTCAATGCATACTCGTCATAAGCCGTAGTAAAGATAATGGCGCTCTGAATCTCTATTTCTTCAAAAATTTCAAAAGACAATCCATCCGATAATTGAATGTCTAAAAAAATAATATCGGGATGGGCATTCGTATCAAACCAGTTAATGGCACTTTCCACCGAATGTAACAACGCAATTACATTCATGTCTAATTTGATCAACATGCGTTCTAAGCGCCTTGCTGCTGGTTTTTCATCTTCTACTATTACTACGTTCATTTTGGCTAATGGGTATATTTATTTTATTATTCCTTATTAAATCAGGGCACCAACTCAATACTCAGCGCTAAAACCTCCCTCCTATTTCTACTCCCAATACTCCGTCTTATCGCGATTCATGATCTCTTTAATTTTATTTTCTTCCCATTTTTTTCCTAATAAAAAATCCATTCCAAAGACACCGAAACCATGAAAAAAGAGTCCAATTCCCCAGAAAAACCAAAGTCCATAAGATTCCCGTTCCCAAAGAAAGCGAATGCTCCCTTCCTCCACTAATTTGGAAATAAATACAAATCCATTAACGGCTAAATATACCGATAGGTGGATATAGAATCCTTTTATTTCCTTCACTTTCTTTTTTGCGCGTAGGTATTTTTCTTCTTCTGTAAATGTCGTTTTATTCATTGCTTTAGCTTTTAAAATTAGACTTTTTATTTTACCCTTAAAAATGCATCTTCTTTGGCTTCATATTTCCTGTTCTCTATAATTATTCCCACATTTGACTATCTTCCTGATCCATAAATTCTTTAATCTTTTTTTCTTCCCAATCTCCTCCTAATATGGGATGGTAACTAAACGCCTTAAACCCTTGAAATAACAAGCCAAAACCCCAGCCTATTGCCGCAAACCAAAACCATTGGATGGTATCCGGGGTATACCTATAATAGATAAAAACTAGGCAAGGAATCACCAATACATACGACAGTAAACCACTGTAAAATGTCTTTATTTCTTTAACCCGTTCCACTGCTTTTAAATATTTTTGATTGTGAGATGTTCTAGTTTTCATTTTCTTAGATTTTTTAGTTAATAAGGGCAATGCTACTATAAATTGAGCATTGCTTTTTGTTATACTAACTTCTTTTTGAGTGATCAACTTATAGCGATCTATGATATTTTTAAGTCCTATTTTCGTTCCTTTTTCTAAGCTTGATTTAGGATTGTAATTATTACTCACAACCAAAAACCCATCTTGTTCAACGATGTCAATATTCAAAGGGGTGTGCTCTGAAACGCTATTGTGTTTTACCGCATTTTCTAATAATAACTGTAAAGAAAGTGGCATAATTCTCAAGGCAGGATTGCTCGCTTTTTCTGGGATAGAAAACACAACCGCATCTTCAAAACGCATTTTAAGTAAGTCCATATATACGCGCGCAAAATCCAACTCTTCTTCTAAACTAATTAAGTCCTTATTTTTTTGCTCCAACACATACCTATAAACCTTTGCTAACTTAGTAGTAAATTTTTCTGCCTGCTCAGGATTCTCACCGATTAAAGCCGTCAATACATTTAAACTATTGAATAAAAAATGAGGATCGATCTGACTCTTTAAAGACTCATATTTAGCGGTTTCTGTTTTTGCTACAATCTGAATTTCTTTTACTTTAGTCTCATTCAGCTCTTTATAAAAAGCAATTAGATGAAACACTAAGATAATTAGAACCGTAACTATTATCCCGAAAACATACGGTCCTAAGGATTGCTTTTTCATAAAAGAATCCATACTATTATCAAATATAATTACCGAGGTCACAAAATTCAACATCAATAAACACAAAAGTGTTAGCGCTATTGAATACCCGAAATTTAACAATAACCTTTTTTTTGAGCCTTCATTTAAGGAACCGTTTTTTTTAAAATATATAAACAATTGCATATTAGCAAACCCAATGACGAAGGAATACATTTGATAGATAAAAAAGGACTTTAATAAATAGTCAAAAGTCACATTTAAATCACCAAACATTAAAGATGACACAAGTTGAATCACTATTCCTATAAAAAAACAGCGTACCATATTTTTAACCAATGAATTCATAAAACAATAAATTATATTTTTTTTATAGATGCAAGTTAGATTAAATCATTAAGATATTGAAATCAACCTATTTAAAACCTTATCTTGAGTTTTAAATTTTCCATCAAAAGATCAAAACTAGTACTTTCAAAATCTGGAGGCTCAAAATTCAAAGGGTTATTAGAAGTTCCATAATCCTCTAAAGGCATCCCTTTTGGTGAAAAATCCAGCTGCTTATTATTGTTTTCGTCATGATAAGAAATAATAGCATAGCTTCCTGCAGCTACATTTCTAAATGATACTTTACTCGTATGCCCCCTTAATATCTACATAAACGCTCTTAATTGGTTGCTGTAAAAAACCTTCTTTATTAAACAAAGTGAAGGATACTCTTCCATTATTAGAACTCACGTTGTCTACAGAAACATGAATTGTATTTCCTTTTTGAATTGCAACAGGCTCATTTTGGTTGATTCCTGCGACATATAGTAATAGCATGGTAATATATGTAATCATAATTTTTAGTTTTTAGTCCCCTTCCTTTTTACGTGAGTAAGGCCGTGATTAGTTCTTAATTGGACAGCCCCTAAACGGTAATTGACTTGAGATGTTGAGATGCCTTTTTTAAAACAGGTCTTGGTAGTTCTCGATTCTTATTTATAGACTCCAAATAGGGAGCTTACGATACAAATATATACTTGAATCCTCTTTTACAAAACATAAAACAACCGAACTGTCTAATACCGTAGATGAATTGTTTATCGTTTATAGACTAGGACAATTCCTGTAAGTTCCTCTTAAATAAAGGCATGGAAATCAATAACATTACACCTCCTATCCCTAGCAGAACAAGCATGCGTGGTAAAATATCTATAAAGGATAAATTACGCCAGAAAATATCATAAAAGCCTTGAATCCCCCAGTAATTTAAACTCACCACTGCTATTTTTTGCATAAAAACAGGCATCACAAATAATGGAATCATACTACCTCCCAAAGCAGACATCGTCATAATAATCAACGTAGAAACACCGTTTAACTGTTGCCTTGTTTTTACAATAGACACTAAAAAAACACCAAAACCAGACACAGCAAAAGCCGTACAAAATACCATGGCCAATAGTGAAATAACATCTTTAAAAATATGTAAATCAAAAGCAATCCAAGCAAATAAAAACATCATCAACAGTTGTACAACAGACACACATATTGACATTACTAATTTTCCAAACAATAAATGCAGGGGTTTAATAGGCGCCGTTATTAAGCGCTTAAATGTCCCATTCTCTTTTTCATCTAAGAGTCCTCCCCCGACAGCTACAATACTAAAAAGCAACATCATAATAGCCGTTCCTGAAACTGCTTGTATCAAACCTAAACTATCTTTATCTACCTCCTTTTCCGAAACAGAAACAACCTCTAATCCTGAGGACTGAAAAGTATCATTCATCTCTTTTTTAATTTTCTGTCTCAATTTTACTGACATCCCAGCAAATTTTTCGCTAAAAAAACGAGCCATTTTTCCTTTTACAACATACTGCCGTAAAACTCCTTCTAAAAACCCAACTTGAATCCTTTTTGATTCGTCTACAAACAATTGGTATTTTAATCTAGGTATCCCATTTTCAATTACAGTTTCCAGTACTAATTGAGCTACATAACTTCCTTTCTTAACTAATTCTAAGCCTTCCTCCAGTGGCTTTTCTATTAATTTTATTTGCTTGACACTTCTTAAATCAGCTATAACTTTGTTGATTTTTTCTGTAGGATACTCGGTAGAAACGATTAATTTTATACGCGTCATTTTAGTGCTTGACTTCCCTATTCCACCAAACGCAAACGCAAATAACGTAATTAGAAGAATGGGCAATAAAAAGGTAAGTAACACCCCTTTTTTATCTTTTAAGAATAATTTAATATCCTTTTTAGCTATAATTAGTATCATAATTAATCTCTTAAGTTAGTTCCTGTTAACTCCATAAATAATTGTTCTAAATTGGGTTTTAAAAAATCGATATTGACGATATTTAAGCCTTTTAAATTCAATATTTCTAGCACACTCGTCAACGCTTCATTCTTATTACATTTTAAGACGAGCACCTCACCTTTCCAATAAAAATCGACGGGAAGCAGCAATTCAATAGCACGTACGTCCTCCTGAAACGAAATGGAAATTTGACTTTCCTTAGACGATGACTGTAATAATTCCTCCAAACTTCCTTGTACTAAGACCTCTCCTTTATCGATAATTGCTATCTGAGTACACAAGCGAGCTACTTCCGTCATATAGTGCGTAGAGTACACTACCGTAGTCCCTTTTTCTTTCAATTTCTCTATGATTTCAAAAATTCTATTTCTACTTTGAGGATCTATTCCCACTGTCGGTTCGTCCATTAAAACTAATGAAGGGTTGTGTAATAATGCGACCGCTATATTCACCCGACGTTTCATGCCTCCAGAATAGGTTTTCAACAAGTCATTTTTTCTAGATTCCAAGCCTATCAAGGCTAACAATTCCGAAATACGTTCTTTTAATAAGTTTCCTTTTAACCCATATAAACTCCCAAAAAAATGCAAATTTTCAAGCGCAGAAAATGCTTCATACAAAGCAATTTCCTGAGGCACAAACCCCAAATCCTTTTGCACCTGTAATTTATGTTGTTTTACATCCAATGCATTTATCATTACAGTTCCAGAGGACGCTTGCAATAAACCACTCAATAAATGCATTAGGGTTGACTTCCCAGCTCCATTCGGTCCCAACAAGCCAAAAACTGCTCCTTTAGGAATACTCAGGTTTAAATCTGTAAATACTTGATGCGTATCATACGCCAAAGAAACTTTTTCAAATTGTATCATAACCTTGTTTTTTAGTCCTACAAATGTGTTGGAAAACTACCGTCTACACAATTAAACAATACTCAACTGTTATAAATGGAACTTGAATTGTCTGTGCGTTTAAATTAGATGCCTACTCAATATTTCAGCAACATACTATCACAGAACAACACCATGCAATTTGATGCTAATTACCCCCTTCCTCCTGTCCCTATTAAACCACAGGTAACACACAACATATCGTTAACACTGTAACAAACATAAAGACCGACGTATCCAAAGGAAAGTCGGATTGATCCATCTAAAAAAAGCAACTGTATTTTCAGTTATTGCTACTCATATTTAGTTACTATCTTTATAAGTAACTAGTCAGCTCCAATGATTGAATACAAATTTAGCGACACCTCCGAGTGCATCAATCACATGAAGTCAAATATGAATACTTCTGTCGATGACAGCTCTAATCTGAGTAAAACCTCGGGCAGTTCATTAAAAAATAGCCAAAACCAACTCTGATAGATACCCGCAGTTTTAAAATCATTTACTCTCGCAGTCTTTCGTAGGGAATCGGTTGGTACTGATCTGTGTTACAACAGTATTTAAACAGCGTAAATCCAAGACTACCCGACTTAGGGAATTAGATTCAAAAAAAAGTACTTCTTAGAAAATTTTACAATGGAAACCTAGAAAACAGAAAACATAGAAAGCCTCTTTTTAGTGAAATAAATTGTGGATTTCCGCACATTGAGGCATTTATTATCAATTATATTCATTTTTCTCTATATTTATAAAAAAAATCGTAAAAAATCAAAAGTTGTACTTGTGAAAGTTGAAACAAGACTTAAAGAGACTGGTAAATTTACAACATCAGGAAAACCTGAAAAAGATATGCTGGAACGTTTACTCAAACAAGCATCTATTAAATTGGAATTAGAAGAATTTTTAGACTTTAATCCTGCTATAATAAAAGACCAAACCTCCAATAAACTAAAACACCCTAATTTCAATACCGATTATACGTTAAAAGACGTGACAAAAACTCCTTCAACAAAAATAATCAACAAATACAAAAAAGGAACAACAACCAATATCAACTATTTTATGGAAACGGCTTTTAATGATGCACATCCAAAATACAAATATTATTATAAAATTTCTTTTTTGGAGATGAAGGTGGTCGAAAAGACGATGCAAAACAAATTAAATCAAAGTCTGTATCTGTTTTTAAAAGTCGAAAAAACACCGATGTTACTCACAAATTATTACATGCAATAGGTTTAATCCATAGTTTTAAAAATAATGATTACGACTTTAAAAAAGGAGCGACTAAAAACAGTATGGATTACTCATCAAACAAAAATCACTTAAATGAATATACTTTTGTTACAAAAGAAAATACGATTATTGCTCAACGTGAGTGGCAATTTGGTTACATAGAAGTTATAAAACCCAAAAACGCTTATTTCCATACATTTAATAAATATTACAAAAACGGGGAGTTAAAATTAAAAAGTGATTTTTTCCTAATGATTTTGAAAAAGGCATTTGGAAAGAATACGACCAACAAGCTCATTTAACAAAAGAAATCGATTACGACAAACCTTATAAATTCACTTTTAAAGATATTTTAAAAATAATTAAAATAAGAAATATTGAGATGAATGGTTATGGTTTTGAAATCTTTAGAAATATTGTAGAGAACAAATCAATGTGGAGTATTACTTGGGAAAAAGAAGACAAAAGTAATTTACATAGAATAATTGATGAAATAACAGGTGAAATAACAAAAGAATTTGATGTAGATTATCCAGAACTTGATTAAAAAATGCAAGAATGTATTTGAAAAAATTAAAACATACTGAATACAATTCTTTAAAATTAGATTGGCACAAAGACTTTGAAAAGAGGGGTGTAAACTCAACGCTGTCTGAATAAAAAAAGTATTAAACTTTTATTTAAACCAGCAGTTGTGCTTATTCTTTGAGTGCAACGAGTACTGATTCGTTACGAATTCACATTGACCGCATCATTCCAAAAACAGTTAATCAAATCACAAAAAAATCATAAATCTCTAGGTTCTAAAAATATACCCTATATTTGTCGCGCATGAAAATCAATAAACTAATCATATCTCTTTTATTACTCCTCACCTATGCTTTTGGATTTGCACATAGTGCCATTCCACATGTAGATGGAGGACATGCTAATTTACAGCTTCAGACGGAAACAATCCTCACCCATAGTCATGCGCATCATCAGCATGCTACAGGAGAAACTTCAGAGGATAATCACGAACATTTATCACACGACAATCACTACGACACGAACATAACAGACTATCTATTATGTGTCTTAAATGAGATGGAGCATAAGGATTCAAATTGCAATGTATTGCAATATATTCCACTCAAACGTTCTAATAAAAACCTTGAAAACTTGAGTAAAACGGCTGTTATCGCCCTGGTTTACTCCTTTTTCATATACCTTGAACAGCCTGTAGAAAGTGTAAGTTATTACTCAAATAATGCACCGCTATTCAAATCACCCCCCTTATTAAATTCGCCTAACAGAGGCCCTCCTTCTTTTACTTGTTAATTTATAGTAACATCATTTATTGATGTGACAATTATTGTTTGTAAAAATTGAAAAACATTTTCATTTTTCACAAGCTTTCCATTCATTTAGCATTTAAAAAAATATGATTAATAAAATAATCTCATTTTCAATACACAACAAGCTCATCATTGGAATGATGATGATAGCTTGGATTGGAGTCGGTATCTTCTCCATGAATCAAGTACCCGTTGATGCCGTTCCAGACATCACCAATAATCAAGTACAAGTAATTACCACCTCTCCTAATTTAGGAACCGAAGACATTGAACAGTTTGTGACCTATCCCGTAGAATTAGCGATGGCTAATTTACCCGGAGTTACAGAAATTCGTTCTATTTCTCGCTTCGGACTATCCGTAGTCACCATCGTTTTTGAAGACGACATGGGCACTTACTTACCCCGACAGTTAGTTTCTGAAAAATTAGGCGATGTAAAAGGGCAAATCCCTGAAAAATTTGGCGCTCCTTTTATGGGCCCTATCAGTACAGGGCTAGGAGAAATATACCAATACACACTGGATGTAGCACCTGAATTTGCAGACAAATACACAGACACGGATCTACGAACCTACCAAGATTGGATTGTAAAACGCCAAATGGCCATGCTAAAAGGTGTGGTAGAAGTGAATAGTTTTGGGGGTCGGGTCAAACAATATGAAGTCGCCATAGATCCCAACCGTTTAAAAAGCATGAACGTTACAATGGCTGAAATTTTCAGAGCCCTTGAAATGAACAATGAAAATACGGGGGGCGCCTATATTGTAAAAAACCACAAGGCAAATTTTATCCGTGGAGAAGGTTTAGCGCGTTCTATGGATGACATCAATATGATAGTGGTGAAAACAGAAAACGAAGTTCCTATACTTATTAAGGATGTTTCGGAAGTACGCATAGGACATGCTGTCCGATTTGGTTCCTTTACTAAAAACGGAAAAGGAGATGCCGTAGGTGGTATGATTTTAATGCTAAAAGGTGAAAACTCCAATGATGTTATTGCCCGCGTAAAAGAGCGTATTATTAGTATTGAAAAATCCTTACCTGAAGGCATCAGCATCAAACCTTTTATAGACCGTGCCGATTTAATTGAACGTACCACCAGTACCGTTCGCAATAATTTATTAGAAGGTGGATTGATTGTTATATTTGTGTTGGTCCTATTTTTAGGGAACTTCAGAGGAGGTTTAATTGTAGCTTCTACCATCCCACTCTCCCTTCTATTTGCTTATATAATGATGAATATTTTTGGGGTTTGGTCTAATTTAATGAGTCTTGGAGCGATCGATTTTGGAATTATTGTAGACGGTGCTGTCATCATTGTAGAAAGTGTGGTTTTTTATACCGTAATGCATGTTCAGGCCTCTAAAAAGAAAGAATTATCCCAAGATGATTTAGACAGTATTTCCTATAAGTCTTCTAGTAAAATGATGAATGCGGCATTTTTCGGACAGTTAATCATCTTGATTGTATTCCTACCCATTCTAACCTTACAAGGTGTAGAAGGAAAAATGTTTAAGCCTATGGCCATGACCTTTAGTTTTGCAGTCATCGGTGCTATGATTTTATGTTTGACCTATGTACCTATGATGGCCGCTTTATTTATGAGTAAAAAGCCTTCAGAGAAAAAATTATGGGGAGATAAATTTATTGGTTGGTTGAGTAAAAAATACGAACCAATATTAATCGCAGCCTTGAATAAAAAGAAACTAATTTTAGGCGTTTCTGTGGCAATGTTAGTGGTAGCCTCCATCACTTTTTCTAATATGGGTGGTGAATTCATCCCTAAATTGGACGAAGGAGATATTGCCATGCAGGCCTTATTAAAACCAGGAAGTTCCCTGGAAGAAACAGAAAAAGTTTCGACCTTGATAGAAAGCATCATTTCAGAAAACTTCCCTGAAGTAACAGAGGTTGGTTCTAGAATAGGAGTCGCAGAATTACCTACCGATCCTATGCCTATGGACATCGCGGATATGTTTATCATATTAAAACCTATGGACGCATGGGTTTCTGCGAGTACAAAGCCTGAATTGATAGAAAAAATCAAAGAAAAACTAGCCGTAATTCCCGGAGTAAATTACGAATTTTCACAACCTTTAGAACTGCGTTTTAATGAGTTGATGACAGGAGTCCGACAAGATGTTGCCATCAAGTTATTTGGTGAAGATTTAGACGTATTAGCCAACTACGCTGAAAAAATGGCTGCTATCATAGGAAAAGTAGCAGGTGTTGCAGACATGAAAGTGGAAGCAACTAAGGGACTTCCTCAAATGACTGTCAAATATGACCGTCAAAAATTAGCGCAATACGGCTTAAATGTCCAAGATTTAAATACCATTTTGAGGACTGCTTTTAGTGGAGAAACAGCAGGACATATTTTTGAAGGAGAAAAACGATTTGAATTGGTAGTGCGCTTAAAACAAGAGCATAAACAGAGCATAAACGATTTAAAAAATATTTATGTCGATTTACCAAACGGAAATCAAATTCCAATGAATGAAGTTGCGACTATAAGTTATGAATCCGGTCCTATGCAAATCTCTAGAGAAGGAACCAACCGTAGAACGTACGTTGGAATTAATGTAAGAGGAAGAGATGTAGAATCTGTAGTGAATGAGATTCAAGAAGAATTAGACGCCAACTTAGACTTGCCTTCTGGATATTACATCAAATACGGAGGAACATTTGAAAATTTAGAACGCGCTAAATCTCGTTTGATGATTGTAGTTCCCATTGCTCTAATTCTTATTTTTGTCCTCTTGTTCTTCGCGCTAAAATCATTCAGTCAATCTATTATGATTTATATGGCCATCCCTTTATCAGCTATTGGTGGAATTTTTGCCTTATGGTTACGCGACATGCCTTTTAGCATCTCAGCAGGGATTGGTTTTATAGTACTCTTTGGAGTCGCGGTGTTAAATGGATTGGTTTTAATTACCAGTATGAACGATTTAAAAGAAGAAGGTCTAGGACTTAGAGAACGTATTATTAAAGGAACAAAAGAACGCATCCGACCCATATTTTTAACTGCATCCACAGATATTTTAGGATTCTTGCCTATGGCAATTTCTGCCTCAGCGGGAGCAGAAGTACAACGACCTTTAGCCACAGTGGTTATTGGAGGAATGCTAACAGCATCCATATTAACATTGATTATTATTCCTATTTTATATAGTATCGTAGAAGGAAGAGCCGAAAAAAAGAACGGACTAAAAGAAGCAAACACCAAGCCTATTGGAGGGCTTAATTTTGCCACAATACTCAGCATCCCCATACTACTTGGACTTCTGTGTATGGGGACAGAAACCTTCGCCCAAACTCCAATCAAAACCTATTCATTAGACGCAGCCATCGCCTATGGTCTAGAACACAATGGAAAGCTACAATCCGCCAATTTAGAAATTGAAAAAAGAACGGCTTTAAAAGGCGCTTCTATAGCTATCGAGAAAACGGAAATAAGTGTAGACTATGGTACCTATAATAGTTTTGAAACCGATATGGCACTTCGAATTACCCAACGTTTTAAAATGCCTACGGTGTATAAAAACAAAAAGAACCTCGCCCAAAGTCACATTACTGCCAGTGAACTCGCTAAAATAAATACGGAAAACGAATTGATAACCGCTGTAGAAAGCACCTGGTATGCCTTGGTTAATTTAAAAGCACGTCAGGAATTATTAAGCTATCAAAAGGAAGTTTTTACACAGTTTTCTAGAGCGACCAATATACGGTACCAAACAGAAGCAGGTACGCTCTTAGAAAAAGTGACTGGAGATGCAAAATTATCTTCCGTAGAGGTTCAATTGACGCAAAACAATGCAGATATTTCAATTTACAGAAAGCAACTCCAGCTATTGATAAATAGCCCTACGGAAGTGGATGTTCCCGAAAATGCAATTTCAAAAAAAGAACTAAAACTAGACACAAACCCGGCCTTTCTAAAAAATAATCCAAGCCTAAAAGCGGTATTACATCAAGTTTCCATTAGCGAGCAAGAATATCTCTTAGAAAAATCAAATTTATTACCGGAGTTTTCTATTGGATATTTAAATCAATCATTGGTTGGAAACCATAGCAAAAACGGGGTAGATCAATTTTATGATAACAGCCAACGATTTTCTGCCGTATCTGCAAGCATCTCCATTCCTCTATGGGCAACAGCTAATTTGGCACGCATCAAAGCAGCTCGCATTCACAAGCAAAAAATAAGCAACGATGCACGTTATTTTGAAAACGTATTAAAAGCAAAATACGAGCAAGCAGTTCAAAACTATTTAAAGTATAAAAAAGCATTGGAATATTATGATACTAAAGCACTTCCACAGGCCGATTTAATACTCTCAAATGCCAAAAAAAGTTTTGAAAACGAAGCTATTAATTATGTAGAATACGTACAGAGTTTAAGTATTGGCCTGCGTATTAAAAATGAGTATTTAAATCATTTATCAAATTATAACCAAGCAGTAATTGCCTTAGAGCAATTGTTAGGAAATCCAAATTACACCAAATAAAAACGTCAGAAATAATGAGTACAACATATTTAAAATACCTATTCACCCTACTAATAGTAGCCCTACTATCAATTTCTTGCAATGAGACAGCTCCCAAAGAAAAAGAAACCGAAGAAAATCACGAAGGACATGACGAACACGAGGGAGCCGAAGAAAACATAACCAGTGTCACCATTACCAAACAGCAAATGAAAGCCATCGACTTGCTTATAGGAAGCGTTGAAAAACGCAATATGAGCATTGGAATACCAGTCACAGGAAATTTAGAATTAGCACCGCAAGACCGGGCAGACATCAGTCCGTTTATGGGGGGAATTGTTAAATCTATCCGGGTGATAGAAGGAGATCATGTAAAAAAAGGACAGGTATTGGCAACGTTACAGCATCCCGATTTTATTCAATTACAACAAGATTATATCACAGGCCTGAATTCTTTAGGGCTCCTCAAAAAGAATTACGAACGTCAAAAAATCTTATACGAAGAAAAGGTAGGTTCAGGAAAGGCATTTCAAGAAACCACCAACACTTACAACAATAAAAAAACAGCCATTCAGGCCTTAAAAATGAAGTTAAACATGTTGGGAATTAGCGCAAATAGCGTTGCTAAGGGGAAAATTTATTCCGTATTGACAGTCACTTCACCATTTGCCGGAACTGTAAGTTTGGTAGAGACAAATATTGGAGCCTACGTAGCTCCTTTAAGTAAACTATTTGAAGTCGTTAATAACGATGAATTACACGCTGATTTTAGAGTCTATGAAAAGGACATTAATAAGGTAAAAGTAGGACAGCAACTCTTTTTTACCACGACCAGTGTAGACGGGACCGAATTCGAGGGGGAAATACATGCCATTAGCCCTGTTTTTGAAGAGAACCCAAGAGCACTACACATTCATGCTGACATAAAAAACAGTAAGAAAAACTTGATTCCAGGCATGTATATTCAAGGACGTATCATCGCAGAAAACGTACTAACTACCACGGTTCCAAATGGAGCAATTGTAAGTGAAAATGAAAAAACATATATTTTTATTTTAACCGAAAAAACAACACATAAAGAGGAGACTTCTGAGAAGGACGAACATGACCATGATCACAATTCAGTCATTGAATTCACCTTTGAAATGACCGAAGTAACTACAGGACAAATCAGTACTAGTCACACAGAAATAAGCATGAAAGACACCGTATTAAAAGAGGCAAAAATAGCCCTGTCTGGAGCCTATTATTTATTGGCAGAAATAGGCAAAGGAGAAACTGCTCATAGTCATTAAAAACAATTATTTAAGATATTAAACGCAACGGTCATTTACTATCTAAATAATAATAGAACACCTCAATAATAATAGTGATTTTTGAGGTGTTTTTGTTTCACTAGTGATATTCACTGTAAGTTCCTGCTAAAAATCATACTTATACACCCAATTATTGCGTATTTTCGCTTTTTATAATTACCTATTTAACATTCATCAATATGAGATTTTTAAGTCTAATTTTAAGTGTTGTTTTACTAGTGTCATGTAACACACAAAACAAACAAGAATACAAAGCCGTAGACAGCCCAAAAACCACACATGCAACAATGCATAAAGTGATGGTCAAAGAAGTACTACAAACTAGTAGTTACAGCTATTTATTAGTCAACGAAAACAATACCGATTTCTGGATTGCCACTTCAAGTACAAGTACAAAAATAGGAAGCGAGATTTATTACAACAACGCAACCAAAATGGTAAATTTTAATTCTAAAGAGCTCAATAGAGTTTTTGAAACATTATATTTAGTGGATGCAATTAGTGATAAACCTATCACTAACAGCCCAGTAAAACAAGCTGAGAACCCTCATGAAATCAAGAAAACGACTAAAAAAGGTGGCACTAAATTAAAACAAGATGTTCAAATAGAAGCAATTGACGGTGGAATTACCATTGCTACCTTGTATAAAAACAAAGCTACTTTAGCCGGTAAAAAAATACTCATCAAAGGAAAAGTAATCAAAGTAAATAACAATATCATAGACCGTAACTGGATTCATATTCAAGATGGTACTCAGTTTGAAACTACCTATAGCCTTACACTTACTTCTAAAGAAGTAGTAACCGTAGGTGATATCGTAACTTTTGAAGGAATTGTTACCTTAGATAAAAATTTCGGTGGAGGTTATTCTTATGACCTCATCATTGAAGAAACAGTGGTTAAATAAGCACGTTTCTTTTAAAAAAATATAGCGCCTCTAACGTTTTACGTTGGAGGCTTTTTTTTGATTACTCGTAAATACATGCTCAATAACCCTTTGAAATTGACGTCATTTTTTGAGGTTTCACGTTGAAAAACCTACAAATAGTAATTACCTCCACTTATATCTCAAGCAATGAGAGAACAATAACAAACTATTTACATCGATCTGTTTCCATTGTTTTTGACTGCGCCAATGACTGCTCACAGAAACATACTATTCAATGTCCGTTCAAAAAGTTGTGTTTTTTACTCAAAAAAATAAGCAACAGAAAACCTCCTCCAGAATAGTAACTATAATAAAACAGGGGGGTTGCAACGTATTTCCATAAAGAAAACCTCCATGCAAAGCGCTAATAGCATGCCCTATTCTCCCTCTTATTATAGTGTAAAATCAAGAACAACAACTCTAATTCGTTAAAAATTACACAATTCTAAAAAGAACATTCATTCATTTTAGAAAGTTTATGTACCTTTGCACAAAACATCTAAAATATGATTCAAAAAATTTTAACGCTTATATCCCGAATATTTATAGGAGCGTTTCTCGTCTTCGGAGGCGTACAGCATTTTATAAATATGGAATTTTACCTACCGTTTGTACCTGCATTCTTAGGAGCTAAACCCTTTATAATTTACGCAAGTGGAATCGTAGAGATCATTATAGGACTCGGCTTATTCATTCCAAAAACTACGCTAAAAGCTTCGTGGGCATATCTCGTTTTAATGTGCCTCTTTTTACCGGTACATGTCGCCGATTTATTTAGCGATGCACCAGCTATAGGATCACATAATGCTGCAATAATAAGATTGATTGTTCAATTTTCATTGATTGCTTTAGGAGCCTATTTTATTCGTTATTATCAAAAAACAAAGGCTATAAATCATGAGAACTAAGAGTATAGAAAAACGTGAAGCATTACTCAACGCCACCCTTAACTTAGTAAACAACAATGGATTCCATGCGACTCCAATGTCGAAAATAGCAAAACTAGCGGGTGTCTCACCCGCTACTATTTACCTCTATTTTAAAAGTAAACAAGATTTAATAAATCAATTATACATCAACTCTAAAATAGCATTTACTAAAGAGGCTTTTATAAATTACGACCCCTCAATGCCTGTAAAAAAAGGCTTTGAATTGATCTGGTATAACATTGCGAATTACAAATTAAAACAAACAGATACCTCTTCCTTTTTAGCACAATGTGAAACCACTCCTATGATTGATTCTAAAGTAAGAGAGGAAGCATTGGAGTATTTTAAACCACTATTACTGTTGTGGAAGCGTGGACAACAAGAAGAAATCATCAAACCGATCGCTTCTCATCTTTTGTATGCAAATGCCATCTATCCTCTCACCTTTTTATTATCAGCCCATAAACGCGGTGATTTTATCTTGGATGAAAAACAACTTAAAATTGCATTTGACGCGGCTTGGGACAGTATTAAACAGTAATTATCAATTCATAAAAGAATGAACGTTTATTAATAAATCAATTTATGAAAAAAACAGCGCTTATCTTAGGAGCTACTGGACTTACCGGTTCCCTCCTCTTAGAAAAATTAATTGAGGATACTAGGTATGAAAAAATCATAGTAATATCGAGGAGTAAAATTGACAATTTACCTTCAAAAGTAGTGCAGCATATTGGTGATTTATTAGACTTATCTCAATTTTCAGCATTCTTTAAAGCGGATGAATTATTCTGTTGCATAGGAACCACAAAAAACAAAACAACCGACCCTGCTATTTACAAAAAAATAGATGCGGGGATTCCAGAAGCAGCTGCCAAATTATGTAAACAACATAACATCCCTACATTTATAGTCATCTCAGCTTTAGGAGCGGCGAAAAATAGCCGTATTTTTTACAACAGAATTAAAGGAGAAATGGAAACTGCCGTTTTAGCACAACAGATAGAACACACCTACATTCTAAGACCTTCCCTGATTGTTGGACACCGAAAAGAAACACGGATCGGAGAGACTATTTGGAAAAACATACTCCTGTTCTGTCAGGCTTTATTACAAGGAAGACTCAAAAAATACCGAATGATTTATGCAGATACTATTGCCAAAGCAATGATAGTTCTAGCAAATTCAACCGCTCAAAACACCCCGATTATAGCCTCGAATACCATTAAAATATTAGCCAAAAAATAACCACTTAGAAAAAAATATTATGAATTTAATAGATACCTTAAAATGGCGTTATGCCGCCAAAGCGATGAATGGAGAAATCGTTTCAGAAGAAAAAGTAGCCCTTATATTAGAAGCGGCACGCTTAGCTCCTACTTCAAGTGGCTTACAACCTTTTGAAATTTTTGTTATTAAAAACCAAGCAATTAAAGAACAGATTAGACCTATCTCTTGGAATCAATCGATGATTACAGATTGTTCTCATTTATTAGTCTTTGCTGCCTGGGACACCTATACCGAAGATCGTATTAACTATATGTTTGACCTTACCAACGAAATTCGTGGATTTAAAAACGAAGGATGGGAAAATTATCGCCAAATGCTCTTAGGGATGTACCCACAACAAGATGCAGAAACCAATTTTAACCATGCTGCCAAGCAGGCATATATAGCGTTTAGTGCAGCCATGTTTGCAGCAGCAGAACAAAAAGTAGACTGTACTCCCGTGGAAGGATTTGACGCAGAAAAACTAGATGAAATACTCGGTTTAAGAGCGAAAGGACTCCGCAGTGCAGTAATGCTTCCTTTGGGATATAGAGATGCCCCAAACGACTGGTTAGTAAACCTTCCTAAAGTTCGTAAAAGCATCAAAGAATTAATTACAGTAATAGAATAAGTACCTCATGAATAATTTTAATTTACACAACCCAACAAAAGTTCTTTTTGGAAAAGGACAAATTGAAAACATAAGCAAAGAAATCCCTGCAGATGCAAAAATCCTTTTATTATATGGAGGCGGAAGCATCAAGAAAAACGGGATTTATGAACAAGTAACCGAAGCCTTAGAATCGCACAAAGTAATCGAGTTTGGAGGAATCCCTGCAAACCCAGAATACTCCGTACTAATGGAAGCTTTAGGAATTATCAAATCAGAAAATATCACCTTTTTATTAGCCGTTGGTGGTGGATCTGTAATCGATGGAACTAAGTTTTTAGCGGCAGCCGCCTTATTTGAAGGAGACAGTCCATGGGATATATTGACTCAAAACATTCGTACAGAAGTAGGAATGCCTTTTGGAGCTGTTCTTACCTTACCAGCTACGGGTTCTGAAATGAATTCAGGTGCAGTCATCACGAGAGCGTCTACCAAAGAAAAATACGCCATGGGAGGACCTGGTTTATTTCCATTGTTTTCTGTTTTAGATCCAACAGTTATTAAATCCATCCCACAAAGACAGTTAGCAAACGGACTTGCAGATGCTTTTGTACATGTATTGGAACAGTACATCACCTATTCAGTTGGGGCAGATTTACAAGATAGATTTGCAGAAAGCGTGCTACAAACCATTATAGAGGTCGCTCCAAAAATATTAAAAGACCCTAGTGATTATAAAGCCGCTAGTAACTTTATGTGGTCTTGTACCATGGCCTTGAACGGATTAATTTCTCAGGGAGTTCCTTCTGACTGGTCTATTCACATGATAGGACATGAATTAACCGCTTTATTTGGAATAGACCATGCACGTACATTGGCCATAATTACAGAAAACCATTACCTGCATAATTTAGACGACAAAAAGGAAAAATTAGCACAATATGCAACACGTGTTTGGAACGTTACCGAAGGGAGCATCGAGGAAAGAGCGAAAGCTGGAATCCAAAAAACTACCGAATATTTCCATTCTCTAGGTATTGACACAAAATTGTCAGACTACACTGATGACTATGAAGGAACGGCTGAAATTATAGCCACGCGTTTTACAGAAAGAGGTTGGCTTAAAATGGGAGAAAGAGGAACATTGACTCCTGAAGATGCTGCTAGTATCATGAAAATGTCTTATTAATTACAGGTACTTTAGTTCGATAATTAATGCCTTGCTAATTTTAAAAAAAACTTTTATAAAAGCGTTTAAAAATAGCCTAAAAATTAAAACTCACTGACTTCTTTCAAAAAGTCAGTGAGTTTTTTTCATAATAAAATGAGCTAATAACGCGTCTCTAGAATCTCCACATGCATTAAAGAAAAGAACTCCTTTTATGACACCTAAAGCTTCCTCGCTAAAATCCCTTATTCTTTAAGTCCCACGAGGTCCATATATTCTTCTTCAGAAATTATTGGAATGCCTAAACTTGATGCTTTTTCCAGCTTACTTGGCCCCATATTTTTACCAGCGACTACATAGCGTGTTTTTTTAGAAATAGAGCTCCCTACTTTCCCTCCATGACTTTCGATATTCTTTTTTAGATCATTTCGAGACATGATTTCAAAAACGCCAGAAACCACGAAGGTTTTTCCCGCTAATAATTCAGAAACAATGGCATCTTCATCTACTATTATTTCCAATTGTAGCCCACAAATTTTCAATCGATTTATCAATTCTATATTGCCTAAATCATTAGAAAATTCCACAACACTTTCTGCAATACGTTCTCCTATTTCATCCACTTCAATTAAATCATCTGTACTCGCGATCATTAAATTGAATATTGACTTATAGTGTTTGGCTAATTTCTTAGCGACTGTTTCTCCTACAAATCGAATGCCTAAGGCAAATAATACTTTTTCAAACGGAATTTGTTTAGACGCTTGAATCCCAGCAATCATGTTTTGTGCTGATTTTTCAGCCATGCGCTCTAATGGAATTATTTCTTCTACCTTTAAATCATACAAATCCGCATAATTTGTAATCAAGCCTTCCTTAAATAAAAGCGCTACACTTTCACTTCCTAAACCATCAATATTCATGGCTTTACGACTTATAAAATGCTGTATACGTCCTGTGATTTGTGTTGGACATCCATACGTATTGGGGCAATAATGCTTGGCATCACCTTCTGTACGCACAAGGTCCGTATAGCAATCCGGACAGGTTTTACTATACACCGTTGGATGAGAATTTGTTGGGCGTTTTTCAAGATCTACCCCTACTATTTTAGGAATAATTTCGCCCCCTTTTTCTACGAATACGGTATCATTCTCACGAATATCTAATTTGGCTATTTGGTCTGCATTGTGTAAAGAAGCTCGTTTCACCGTCGTTCCAGCTAACTGTACAGGTGCTAGATTAGCGACAGGAGTAATCGCTCCTGTACGTCCTACTTGATAGGTGATTTTATGCAATATAGTACTTACCTGCTCGGCTTGAAATTTAAAAGCAATGGCCCATCGAGGGGCTTTCGCGGTAAATCCTAACTCGTCCTGTTGATGTAAATCATTGACTTTAATTACGACCCCATCCGTTTCATAAGGCAACTCATGTCGTTTTGCACCCCAATACTGAATAAAATCATAAACAGCCGCTATATTTTCACACAAGGTAATTTCTTGAGGAACTTTAAACGCTTTAGAGCGGGCTACTTTTAAGGTTTCGAAATGTGTTTTATAGGTATTATTTTCATCGACCACATGGTATAATAAACAGTCTAATTGTCGCTTGGAAACCGCTGCACTATCCTGTAGCTTCAAACTACCACTTGCCGTATTTCTAGGGTTTCGGTATGGTTCTTCGCCTGCGGCAATACGTTCCTCGTTCATTTTATGAAACCTCTCTAGGGGTAAAATTATTTCTCCTCTAATTTCAAAGTCACTTAAAAAAGCATCCCCTAGCACTAAGGGAATCGACTTAATTGTCTTAATATTTGCGGTTACATTATCGCCCATAAAACCATCTCCCCTAGTCACGGCGCTCACAAGAACTCCTTTTTCAAAGGTTAAGTTAATGGAAGCTCCATCAAATTTTAATTCACAGGTATAAGCAACATCATCCGTCCCTAATAATTTTTTAATTTTTTTCTCCCAATCTAATAAATCGTCCAAAGAGTAGGAATTATCTAAGGAATACATCCTGTTTTTATGAGTAACCGTGTTAAATTTCTTGGTGATTTCACCTCCCACACGTTGGGTAGGAGAATTGGCATCAAAAAACGCTGGATTGTCTTTCTCTAAGAGTTCCAGGTCTTTCAACTTCATATCAAATTCATAATCAGAGATACTTGCATTATCCAACACATAGTATTGGTAGTTGAATTCTCTTAATTCCGCTCTTAAGGCTTGAATTTTGGCTAAAATCGATGTCATGTTCACAGGGTTTGTATCTTAATATGAGGCGAAAATATACAAAAAAACCGAAGCTGAAACAGACTTCGGTTCTTTATATTAATAAATGTACAGGCCTAATAAAAGGTAAACCTTCTTACTTTTGACACATAGCGCGCCAAACGCATTACTTGATGACTATAGCCATACTCATTATCATACCAAACATAAATTACAATATTCTTCCCATCAGCTGTTGCTATGGTGGCATTACTATCATATATAGAAGGAGCTACGGTTCCTACAATGTCAGAAGACACCAACTCGTTACTCATCGAATATTTAATTTGCTCTACCAAATCTCCTTCCAATGCGTACTGTTTGATCGCTTGATTTACCGATTCTTTACTCGCTGCATTTTCAATTCTCAAATTCAAAATGGCCAAAGAGCCATTTGGAACAGGTACACGAATCGCATTAGACGTTAACTTCCCTTCTAAAATAGGATAGGCCTTAGCCACTGCTTTTCCAGCTCCTGTTTCTGTAATTACCATATTCAGTGCGGCCGCACGTCCTCTTCGGTATTTACTGTGCATATTGTCTACTAAATTTTGATCATTTGTATAGGCGTGAATGGTTTCCAAATGCCCATTTACAATTCCAAAACTTTCTTCTACAGCTTTTAACACTGGAGTAATCGCATTGGTTGTACAGGAAGCAGCAGAAAAAATATCCACCTGATCAGGAGAATGCTCTTGATGGTTTACGCCATAAACGATGTTGGGAATTCCTTTAGCAGGAGCTGTCACCAATACCTTACTTGCCCCTGTGGATTTTAAATGTCTACTCAAGGCTTCTTTATCTCTAAAAGCACCTGTATTGTCAATAATTAAAGCATCATGAATACCATATAATGTATAATCAATCTCTTCAGGGCTATTTGCAGCGATAACATTTACAGTACTCCCATTGATAATAAGTGCCTTGTTCTCAAAATCAACTCTTACAGAGCCTCTGAATTCGCCATGTACAGAATCATCTCTCAATAAGGAAGCTCTTTTTTCAAGGACTGTTTCCGTAATTTCTCCACGGGTCACAATCGCTCTTAAACGCATTAAATTTCCTTTCCCGGTTCTCGCCATTAACTCTCTTGCAAGCAATCTTCCAATACGACCAAAACCGTATAGAACTACATCTCTTGGCTCAAAACTCGACACTTCTTTAGCGCCACTTAATTTATCCTTAATAAAGGCATCTATGGAGGTGTCACACGAATGAAATTCGTAGACCAATTTCCCTACATCTAATTTAGACGGCGGTAAGTCTATTTTTTTTATGGCCTCTGCCATTTCAAGGGCATCGAAAATAGAAATAGGTTTTTCTACAAAATCACCTGCATATTCTAATAAGGAAAGAATTTCACTAACATTTCTGTCCAGTAATTGATTCCTAAATAAGATAAGTTCAATCGTATCATCATACCAGAAATCACTGATAATTTTAATAAAATTGACGGTTGCCCTCCTACGTTTTGATTGGAACGCCAGTTCTTTTTCGTAAACTTCCGTGTGTTGCATTGTTGTGTGTTTTTATTTTAGTTATTGTTGTTGGCGCAAAAGTAGCCATTTCAAACGTTTTCGTAGCATGTTTTAATGAAAAAAACCCTTTCCATAATTGGAAAGGGCTTTCATCAAATCAATACTCAAAATCTAATTATCTAAAAACATATCTTTCTATTTGTCCTCTATTATTCATCATTTCAATATACATCACTTCCTTGCCATATTTACTCGAAATTAGTTGAATAGCATCATCAGCGTTTCTCACTTCTTTTTTATTAATTTTTACGATAATAAAACCTTTTTCTACGCCTAGGTTAAGCAAGTCTCTGTTAGATACCGAGGCTATTTTTGCCCCACCATTCAATTGATACTTGCTTGCTTCTTGTGGTTCTAAATCTTTTAAAATAAGGCCTAGTACTTTTAGTTCTTTAAAATTATTTTTTGTCAAGGTCACCGTTCTCGTCATTTCTTTCCCATTTCTACTAAAAGTCACCTCTAAATTATCTCCAGGTCTTTTAGCACTTAACTGCCCGCTTAAATCAGAAAATTCGCTGATTTTAACCTCGTTAATCTTGGTGATAACATCTCCTTTATGAAGCCCCGCCATGTCTGCTCCACCGTCCGGAGTGATCTCTCCAATTTTTACACCTTCGAAATCATGCGCTCCTTTAATACTATAAGAAATACCGATCATCGCACGTTGCACAGTTCCATACTCCATAATATCTTCGATTACTTTTTTTGCAATATTAGAAGGTACAGCAAAAGAATAGCCAATAAAAGAGCCTGTTTGAGAAGAAATGGCGGTATTAATACCGATCAACTCCCCTCTAATATTCACCAATGCACCACCACTGTTTCCAGGATTGACCGCGGCATCCGTTTGTAAAAATGAATCTATGGAAGAACTTCCCGCTAAATCACGGCCTTTTGCGCTAATAATTCCAGCAGTCACAGTGGACGTAAGATTGTACGGATTCCCAACCGCTAACACCCACTCTCCAACTTTTACATTATCGGAATTTCCAAAAGTAATGTAAGGAAAATCATGCCCCTCTATTTTTACCAAAGCAATATCATTTTTAACATCCGTCCCAATAAGCGTAGCGATATAGGTTTTTTTATTATCCATGGTAATTTCTATTTCAGTGGCATTATCTATCACGTGATTATTAGTGATAATATAGCCATCGGAAGAAATGATTACACCACTACCCATTCCTACTTGAGCTCTTTTCTGAAGTCCTTGAGATTGCCCGTAAAAATAGGCTCTAAATGGATCTACGGATGTGGTAATGGCCGTGTTTTTAACATGGACCACGGCATTTAAAGTTTCCGAAGCCGCATGGGTAAAATCAGTATTTTCGAACGATGCCGTTCGCGTAGTATTATAATTCGCTTGAACCATTGCATTTTTTTCAGTTGTATGAATCCCGCTGCTCGGGGTTGCTGCATTTTCCGTAAAAAAAGTGACATACGCACCTAAGGTAAGCGCACCACCAAGCATTGAAATCAACAATATTTCTCCTATTCTCTTCATCTTATTTTCGTTTTAGGGATTTCTAACATATAGTCTCTAACTCGAAAGTAGCCTAAAAATTATTTAAAAACAGCTCTTTAACTACCGTTAACTAATTCTTAACTCATTTTAACAGGAAAAAAAAACCAGGTAAATAGCGTGTAAAAATGCCCCCTAATTTTAGTACATTTGCAGGAATGGAACTAGAATTTTACAAATATCAAGGAACTGGAAACGACTTTGTAATGATCGATAATAGATCATTGAATTTCCCTAAAGAGAATACAGATTTAATACACCAACTATGTGATCGTAGGTTTGGTATTGGTGCCGATGGATTAATCCTGTTGGAAAACTCAGAAACCACCGATTTTAAAATGGTGTATTTTAATGCTGATGGCGCCTTAGGAAGTATGTGTGGAAATGGAGGCAGGTGTACCGTTGCTTTTGCTAAAATGCTAGGTCTAATTGATAACAAAACAACCTTTGACGCTGCTGACGGCTTACACAATGCCTCTATTAAAGAAGGAATTGTAAGTTTACAAATGGGAGACATCAGTCTTTTTACCCATTTTGAAGGGTATAGCTTTTTAGACACAGGATCTCCACATCACGTTCAATTTTGTGAAGATGTAGCCTCGGTAAATGTAAAAAAAGAAGGTGCTACGATCCGTTATGGAGAATTGTACCTCAACGAAGGAGCTAATATTAATTTTGTCAGTCAAACAGGCAATGCACATTTTAGAGTTCGCACCTACGAACGGGGTGTTGAAGACGAAACATTGGCTTGTGGCACAGGAGTTACAGCCGTCGCTCTGATTGCTCATAGTCTTGAAAAAACCAAGGCAAATACGATAGACCTTCAGGTAGAAGGAGGTCTCTTAAACGTTTCATTTACCGTAGAAGACGATTGCTATTCACAGGTGTTTTTAACAGGCCCTGCTGTCAACACCTTTAAAGGAATAATTAGTTACTAATGGAATTTTTAAAAGGAAAAAACATCGTATTACGCGCCTTAGAACCGGAAGACCTCACGTTTTTATTTGACACTGAAAATAAGGAAGTTTTCTGGGAAGTGAGTGGAACTACGGCTCCTTTCTCTAAATATATCCTCAAACAATACATCGCCAATGCTGGGCAATCGATCTACGAAGCCTTGCAACAACGCTTTGTCATAGAAGTAAACAAACAACCTGTAGGAATGGTGGACTTATTTGACTTTAATCCAGTCCATCACAGAGCCGGAATAGGCATCCTTATCCTACCAGAATTTGAAGGTTTAGGTTTTGCAAAAGAAGCCTTAGAACAAGTCATTCACTACAGCTTTCACCACTTACAGTTACATCAATTATACGCAAATATCACTTCGGACAACCACCGGAGTATTCACCTATTTTCAGCACTTTCCTTCCTGGAAATTGGCTGTAAAAAAGAGTGGATTTACAGTAACAATACGTACAAAAACGAATTAATATTTCAGTTGATCAATACCCATGAATAAAAAGAATCTCCTCCTCTTATTGACCGCCCTAGTCGTAATTATGGCAAGTGTTTTAACCTACAGTTATTACAGTAAAATTTACAAACCAAACACCGTAAAAGAAGGCTATTTATACATTCCTTCCGATGCATCGTACCAAGATGTGGCAAATTTATTACGTCCATTTGTAAAGCGCGTAAAACCCTTAAATTGGGTGGCCAATAAAAAAAATTATCCCGCAAAAATTAAGGCCGGTCGCTATTTTATTAAAAAAGGAATGAACAATAATGCCTTAATCAACTTGCTTAGAAGTGGAAACCAACAGGTATTAAAACTCTCCTTTAACAATCAGGATACCTTAGAGAAATTAGCCGGAAGAATCGCAGCACAGATAGAAGCCGATTCAATAAGCCTTCTTAAAGCCTTTAAAGCCCCAGATTTTTTAACTAAAAACAATTTCAATGTACACACTGCTATTTCCATGTACATTCCAAATTCGTATGAGTTTTACTGGAATACTTCCGCAGACAAATTCAAACAACGCATGCTCAAAGAGTACCATCGTTTTTGGAATACCCAAAGAAAAGCAAAGGCAGTAAAACAAGGATTAAGCCCGTTAGAAGTGACGACCCTAGCCTCTATTGTCCAAAAAGAAACGGCGTCTATTAGCGAACGTCCTGATGTTGCTCAACTCTATTTAAACAGACTCAATAACAACTGGCCATTACAGGCAGACCCAACAGTGATCTACGCCATCAAAGAGCTCAAAGGACAAGAAACAGTTATAAAACGTGTTTTACTAAAGGATTTAAAGATAAAATCAGCCTATAATACTTACCAAATAAGTGGCTTGCCTCCAGGACCTATCGGAATGCCAGATATCTCCGCAATTGATGCGGTGTTAAGTCCTGCAAAACATCGTTATTTTTACATGTGTGCGGATATAAATACTCCAGGAAAACATGTTTTTGCGAAAACGTTGTCGCAACACAATAGAAATGCAAGAAAATATCAGCAATGGTTGAATAGACAAGGGGTCCGGCGATAAGCAACTACAAACTACTTTATTAGCAAATAAAACAAGATAAAAATTTTATTTCACTTAACGCTTGTTAATTGAAATAAAATGAATATCTTTGCACCGCCAAATTTTAAAGGGAAATACTAACCTAAAACCCTGAAAATGATGAAAAAACACATACTGTACACAATTATTGTGACACTGATTTTTTCGTTCCTAGCAATGACGAAAAAAGAAAACAAGTCCATTTACAATGTTACTTACAACAAAGATACCGTAAGTACTGTTTTAGCAATGGAACACAGTGAACAAGAGGAAATATCCCAAATACCATTTGCAGGAAACTCCTTTGTAGGATTTAAAGAAGCAGTTGCTTTTAAAGAGTCTCAAGGAAAGTACTCCGTGGTAAATAAATTTGGATACTTAGGAAAGTATCAATTTGGGAAATCAACCTTAAAAAGATTTAAAATATACGACACCAATAAGTTCTTGAATACTCCAGAACTACAGGAAGACGCTTTTATAGCTTTGTGCTCGTTAAATAAATGGATTTTAAGAAGAGATATCAAACGAAGCGTTGGCAAACGCATGAATGGTGTTAAAATAACAGAATCTGGTATTTTAGCTGCTGCTCATTTAGCAGGCGCCGGAAACGTAAAGAAATTCCTGAGAACAGGAGGAAACTATGCATTTGAAGATGCTTATGGAACAACCATTAAGCACTACATGAAGAAGTTCTCAGGTTACAATACTTCTAATATTAGGGCTCTTAAAAGGCCTGTAATAGGAGAAATGATCTAAATTTGGTTAGATGTTAAAAATGCTCACTTCACAGTGGGCATTTTTTGTTTTCATACTTTTTGACAGTTCACTACCGTTGCCTAGAAACTCCATGAGCATCCGCTAGCCCAACTATACATCTACAGCCATTTCCTAGCGTTTTAAGCACCTAGAAAATAGACTAGCCTAACTTCTTCATTCACAAGGTTACGTTGCATGACATGGAGACTAATTAGAACTGTTCATCATTTCAAACACACACTATCGTGTTCCTTCCCTCAAAAGTACTTCTCGCTATAAAATCTAAGAAGAACAATCACTAGCATTCCCTTAAAAAAAAACAAGTAAAAACAACAACGCATTCTTAGCGTCAGTTCGAGTGAATTTTTGAATTTTTCATTCAAAAATTAGTATCGAGAACCGAGTGAATTTGAATTTATTATTCAAAAATCAGCAACGAGAACCGAGTGAATTCATGGCGTTTTACTCAAAAATTCAGATAAAGAACCAATTAGTTTTAAAACAAAACTACAGCTAAAAAAGCATCTCGATACTATCACTCCTACCGTCGCAATCACTCGATGTGACGCTACGTGAGTGAACGAAATCCAAAATCACACAGTGTGACATTGTGTGAACGTACAACAATCACCCTAAAAAATAGCAAGCCCGTTCTCCATTAATAATAAATGGATAACAAGCCTATAAAAAGAGCCGATAAATGAATGCTGTGACACAGCATTCATTTATCGGCTCTTTTGAGAATCACCGCACTGACAGTGAATTCTAAATTATGATTTATGGATGATAAATATCGTAGGTCTTTTATGTAAACTAGGTTTGTGACCCTTCCATTCTTGAATAGAAAGCGTTCTAATATACTCCGTTCCTAAAGTAATATCACAGGCAATACACAGGTCAGTTCCTGGAGTTAAAATCGCTTTTAAATCTGTAAACATTTTATCATTTCGATAAGGCGTTTCGATAAAGATTTGTGATTGGTCTTTTTCTTTAGACAAGCGTTCTAATTGCTTGATGGTTTTTTTTCTTTCAGAAACATCGATAGGTAAATAACCGTTAAAGGCAAAATTTTGACCATTTAAACCAGAAGCCATCATGGCCAATAAGATAGATGAAGGTCCAACTAATGGCACTACTTGAATCCCTTTTTCATGGGCCATCTTAGCAATAAACGCCCCTGGATCTGCGATGGCAGGAACTCCTGCTTCTGACAACATCCCGATTGATATTCCTTGAGCACAAACGTCTAAATAGCGTCTTACTTCCATTTCATCTGCATATTTATCCAAGGTAAATAGCTTTAAATCCGGCTGTGATTTTCTAGGCGTAATACGCTTGATAAACTTACGTGCGCTTCTTTCATTTTCTACAATAAAATAGTCCAATTCTTCAATCACTTTCTTCACCGACAAGGGCAACACTTCTAATGGTTCAGAATCTCCTAACATAGTAGGAATCAAATATAATTTTCCTAAATCACTCATATACTTAATTTTTTATTGATGCTATCACAGGCTATATCTAGCATGTCGTAGACATTTTTAAATCCGTCCTCTCCACCGTAATATGGATCTGGAACTTCACTATTTAGTTCAGGTGTTATTTCATTTAAAATGAAACTCACTTTTTTCTTTTCTTTTTCTGTAGAGGCCAAAGATACAACATTATCAAAATTAGCTTGATCCATTACGAAAATATAATCAAAGGTCTTAAAATCTGACACTTTAAACTGACGGGCTCTCTGCAAGCTTATATCAATCCCGTGTTCCTTTGCTACTTTTACAGATCTTTCGTCCGGACCTTTTCCGAGGTGGTATGCCGCTGTCCCCGCAGAATCTACGTATACTTTTACAGGATCTACCTTTGCTTTTAAAATACCTTCCGCCAATGGCGATCTACAGATATTCCCCAAACAAACCATTACTATTTTTACCATGGTATACAATTAAATTTAAAAACGAATGCAACTTTAAAGTTGCATTCGTTTTTAGTGTTATTTATAAAAAATTGGTATTGAATTTCTAAGATTAAAAAGATAATTTTTTTCTTAAGTCATCAACATATTTTCTGAAATTTTTATCTGTTTCCGTCAAATTATCGACCGTTTTACATGCGTGTAATACCGTAGCATGATCACGTTTTCCTATTTGAGCACCAATGTTTGCTAAAGAAGCTTTGGTCAAACGTTTTGCAAAGAACATCGCTATCTGACGCGCTTGTACAATATGACGTTTTCTTGTTTTAGACTGTAGCGTAGCCACATCTAAATCAAAATAACTAGATACTACTTTTTGTATATAATCAATAGATACTTCTCGTTTCGTATTCTTCACAAATTTATCTACAATCTGCTTGGTCAACGACAATGTAAACTCTTTTCTATTAAAGGAAGCTTGCGCGATCATAGAAATAAGTACACCTTCTAATTCTCGAACATTCGATTTAATATGTTTGGCTATATACTCCACTATTTCCACTGGCATTTCCACACCGTCACGGAATAATTTATTTTGTAATATGGCCACTCTAGTTTCGTAATGTGGTGGCTGTAACTCTGCCGACAATCCCCATTTAAAACGAGATAATAAGCGTTGCTCTATATCTTGCATATCCACAGGTGCTTTGTCCGAAGTCAAAATTACCTGTTTTCCATTTTGATGTAAATGATTGAAAATATGGAAAAATACATCTTGAGTTCCAGTTTTACCAGAAAGGAATTGTACATCATCAATGATCAATACATCTATCATTTGATAAAAATGAATAAAATCATTCCTTGTATTTCCCTTTACAGAATCAATATATTGTTGTGTAAATTTTTCTGAAGATATATAGAGAACGGTTTTATCCGGGTATTTATCTTTTATTTCCACTCCTATCGCATGGGCGATATGAGTTTTCCCTAATCCAACACCACCATAAATTAATAATGGATTGAAAGAGGTTCCTCCAGGTTTATTCGCAACGGCCATACTCGCAGACCTTGCCAACCTATTGGCATCACCTTCTATAAAACTATCAAAGTTATAATTGGCATTTAATTGAGATTCGATTTTCACTTTTTGAATTCCAGGGATCACAAATGGATTGCGCAATTCCCTTTTGTTTAATTCAGCCATCACAGACATTCCTTGGGGATTGATTGGATTTCTATTCGAACTCGGTATTTTAACGGTGCGAGGCTTGTTATTACTATACGTATTTTCCATACGTACATCGTAAATTAACTTAGCATCCTCTCCTAGTTGCTTTACCAGCGCAACTCGTAACAATTTAATGTAATGCTCCTCTAACCACTCATAAAAAAACTTGCTAGGCACTTGAACAGTAAGTGCTTCACCAGTTAACTTAACGGGTATGATCGGTTCAAACCAAGTTTTGTATGCTTGAGGCTTGATATTGTCCGAAATAAAATAAAGGCATTCCTGCCAAACTGATGCTGCAGTTTTACTCATCCTAATGTTAACGTTTAATTTATTTAATTAGCTGAAAATGATAGAGTTTCCTCTACGTGTCATAGTCATACAAAAGTGTGAATAATTTTCAGGATAAAAAAATGTTTTTACTATTGATTATTAACTATTTTTTGCGTAAGATATACAGCTATTCGATAAAACTAATTTTTTACAAATGACCCATACAATTCAATTCAGAATTCGATACAGTGAAACTGACCAAATGTCCTATGCTTACCACGGAAATTACGCTCAATATTTTGAAATGGGGCGTATCGAATGGTTGCGAAACTTAAACATCTCCTATAAAAAAATGGAAGACGAGGGCATTATGTTACCCGTAATTAATCTAAATATAAATTACTTAAAACCAGCAAAATACGATGATCTTCTCACATTAAAAACAACATTAACTGCCAAGCCCTCTGCTAAAATAGTATTTAAGTACGAGATTTTTGACCAATACAACACACTTCTTACCATAGGTGAAACCACGCTTGTATTTATTGACATGAAAAAAAATAAACCCTGTAGAATACCGTCCTACTTCATGAAAAAAATTACTGGATTTTAATCCTCAATTTCTGTGATTGTAAGGCATCTTAATCCAAGGTATAACTGCTGAATTTTAAGGGCTTCACTCTTGCGAACTGAGAGTGTATATTCGCAATTTAATTCCATTTTTTGAGTGATAATTTCCAGTTTATTCTCTTTAATTATCCGCATTACTTTGTTCATGTGCGGATAGTCAAATACAAGTTTAAATTGCACACAAATAATCCGTTCTACAATCGTTGCAGCTGCCAATGAAAACTGTGCTCCAATTTTATATGCGGAGACAAGCCCACCTACGCCTAGCTTTACACCGCCAAAATAACGCACAACCACAATTAATACATTGCTCACATCATGTGCTAATAGTTGCCCATAAATAGGTTGCCCTGCCGAATTACTCGGCTCTCCATCATCATTGGCCCTAAATCGGAACGTTTCTGTACCCAATCGCCAAGCATAACACCAATGGCGCGCATCATAAAACTCCTTCTTAATCGCTACTAAACAAGCTTTTATCTCCTCTTCACTTTCTACAGGAATGGCAATCCCAATAAACTTACTTCCTTTGACCTTGTGAATTTCTCCCTGACTTCGTTTTACAACGGTTCTGTATGTATCTTTAATTTCGATGATGGTGTGTTTTCTGACAAATATATAAAGGGAAGCTCAATAAATTAACAATTATTAAATATATTTGAACTTAAAATCATCCTTATGAATAAGCTATTCCTCCTATTTTTAACAATGACACTTATCTCCAGTTGTCAGAATTCAGAAAACACCAACGAAAACAAGAACGCAACCATCGCTAAATTTTCGATTGTAATCCACGGGGGTGCCGGTGGTATAGAGCGCTCTAATTTTACAGAAGCACAAGAAACAGCCTATAAACAACAGCTGGAAATCTCCCTGAATGCAGGATACAAAATACTCGAAGATGGAGGAAGTGCCATAAACGCCGTTCAAGCCGCTATAGTAATACTAGAAGACTCTCCTCTATTTAACGCTGGAAAAGGAGCTGTTTTTAACAGCGAAGGACTCCAGGAAATGGATGCTTCCATTATGAATGGCTACACATTAAACACAGGCGCCGTCGCAGGGATCAACCACGTAAAAAACCCTATTTTAGCAGCCAATAAAGTCTTAGACAGCTCTAAACACGTACTCCTATCCGGAAAGGGCGCAGAGATCCTGGTAAAAAAATACGGCATTCAAATGGTGCCTTCCTCCTATTTCTATACGGATAAAAGATTTCAACAACTTCAAAAAATTCTAGGAAAAAATAAAATATCCAAAGACCACAGCGCACTCTTACAAGTGCAACCACTTATAGACGATCATAAATACGGAACCGTAGGAGCCGTAGCCTATGACAAAAGTGGCTCTATCGCCGCTGGAACCTCCACAGGAGGAATGACCAATAAGAAATACGGTCGCATCGGAGACTCTCCAATAATAGGGGCTGGAACCTACGCAAACAATACCACCTGTGGTATTTCAAGTACAGGAACAGGGGAGTATTTTATAAGAACGGTCGCCGCACATGAAGTCTCTTCCATTCTTAAATACACGAAGTCATCACCTAAAAAGGCATTGCAAGAAGTGATTTTTAATCAAATAGCTCCTCTCGGAGGAAAAGGCGGGATGATTTTAATTGATAAAAACGCCTCCGTTTTCTGGGATTTTAACACCAAAGGAATGTTTAGAGGCTATAAAAAATCAACCGGCGAAACAGTCATAGAACTTTTTGAAAAAACAGCTTATCCTAAAAATAAAATAATAAAATAGCCGCGATTGACAACAGCGCTCCTAGCCAATTTAAACGACTCAGGCGTTCTTTAAAAAAGAGGACTCCTATTATCGTGGCCAACAATACAACGGCCACATTATTAATCGTAAATATAGTAGCGCTGCTCAATCCTTCGGTATTCAAGGCTCTTAATATATAATAAACAGAAAAATAATTAGGGATCCCCAAGCAAACTCCTCCTAGGAGATTTTTAAATTCAAACTTGAAAGTCTTTTTAAAAACAAGCGTTTGAAAACCTATAACAACAAGTCCAAAAACACCTGCTACCATAAAAATAGTCGCGGTGTACAATTCAAATTCTGAACGTGGAACATAGGTAGTTTCAATATAGTTTAGCAAAGTATCCAACACACCGGCACCTATAAAAAGTAACAAAGGCAAATACAATTGTTTTTTATCAAAACTCTGAGAGGAATTTTTATTTTTAGTAATAAAATACACGGCTAACAAAGCCAATATTAAACCTATAATTTTTGCGATATTCAGTACGTCATCATACATAAATACGGCAAAAAGAACGGGAATCACTAAACTCATTTTAGAGGCTACAGAAACCACTGAAAACCCAAACTTCTGTGTAGTCAAGGCCAATATATTAAACACTGCAATAAACAAAGACCCCAATATTAAGGTCCCTATAAACCAAGGTTGGTACGGGATTTTCGCAAAACTAACCTCACTATCTGACAGTAAAAATCCAATACTAAAAGCCACCACATAATTTACAATAATCGCTTGTAAATTATCTACTTTAAACTGATTAAACCCTTTAAAAACAAGAAACAATACACCCGTTAACAATACGGATAACAATAAATCTAACATGGGTTTTTATATTTTTTAAGCACATCGTCTCCAAAATTAATTTCCTCCACCAATGCTCCGTGGATGCGTGGAGCTTGCAATCCTTTTTTAAAATTACACGCGCCAACAAATACAAGCGCTTCGTCCCAAACATTGGCATCTATAAAACTTTGCAAGGTCTGTTTCCCTCCTTCTATAAGTACAGACTGAATATTTTCTCGGTACAGCTCCTCGCAAATAGCACGTACAATATTTCTCGAAAAATCAATCTTTATATACTTGGTGTTTTCAGTGTCCATTCGCTTTACTTCCGTAAATACAAGTGTCTTTACAGCATCATTCAATACCGTATAATTCACTGGAATTCGCAATGTCTTATCTAAAATAATACGCACGGGATCTTGCCCTGACCAGTTCCGAACATTCAATGCTGGATTGTCATTAATCACCGTATTTGTTCCGATTAAAATCCCCTGTTCTTCCGCCCTTAACTTATGTACATATTGGCGAGCATACCTATTCGTAATCCAATTAGGCTTGGCATCTTCTATCTCCGTCTCTTCTCTAAGAACATCTATAAAACCATCCTGGCTAACGGCCCATTTCAAGACAATAAAAGGTCTTTTTTTTCCGTGAAAGGTTAAAAATCGTTTGTGATGTTCCCGGCAAGCTTCTTCTAACACTCCTACCGTAACCTCACATCCAGCCTCTTTTAATAATTGTATGCCCTTTCCTGCAACTTTACTAAAAGGATCTATTGTTCCAATCACGACCCTCGGTATTTTATGCGCTATAATTAAATTGGCACACGGAGGTGTCTTTCCATAATGTGCACAGGGCTCCAAGGTGACATAAAGCGTTGATTTCTCTAAAAGCGCCTTGTTTTTTACAGATGTAATGGCATTTACCTCTGCGTGACTCCCCCCATAAGGACTGGTAAAACCTTCTGCGATAATGCTCCCTTCATAGACAATCACACAGCCGACCATAGGATTTGGTCGTGTCTGCCCTAACCCGTTTTTTGCGATCTGAATGCACCGTTGCATGTATAAAGAAGCGTTCATTAATACCTGCGTTTTAAGGAAATTGTATCTGAAAATTCCAACGGATAATCGAAGTTCAATTTTCCGAAGGTATAACTTATATGCCCACTATACTTCACCCTTATCTGTTGTTCAAGCACCACACTCAATAGATTTTTTAATAGGTTTTCAGGAGATGATTTAAACAATTCATGGTAGGGAATTTTCGCCACTAAAGGCACCGTAAACTCTGATTTTGAAGGGACATCAAACACCTCAGAGCTGAGTACTCCCACATTCAAATCATTGACCAAAACCTTAATATTTTTACATTTTAAAGAACCTCCAAGACTGTTCGGATTTAAGAACTTTAAAGAGGCGACCAACTCAATTTCCTCTCCATCAAATTTTTGCAGTACTACATTCTCTATCCCTACAAATTCTGGAACCTCGCTAACCGTACAAGAAACAAGCCCCAAAAACAAAAACACTATGTATCCCTTTTTCATTTTTTTAATTTCGTAATTTAACCGCAAACATAAGCTTTCTAACGATGAACTCCAATATTCACATACGCCCTATTAAAAAAAAGGACAACAAAAAAATAGCCACAATGATTCGGACTGTTTTAGAAGAATTCAAGGTACCGAAACAAGGAACTGCCTATGCAGACCCTCATTTAGACACGCTATTTGAAACCTATACGCAAGACAGGTCTGCCTATTTCATCCTAGAAAAAGAAGGAGAAATAATTGGAGGAGCAGGCATCATGCCCCTCGAGGAAAGTGATCACAATAGCTGTGAACTTCAAAAAATGTACCTCACAAGCAGTGTAAGAGGAATTGGATTGGGCGCTATAATGATGAAAAAATGTCTTAATTTTGCAAAAAATAACGAATTTGATCAATGTTATTTAGAAACCCTACCTTATATGAAGGCTGCTCAAGTCTTGTATAAAAAAGCAGGATTTCGCCCCCTAGAAAAACGCATTGGAAACACAGGGCATTTCTCCTGTAACGTTTGGATGCTTAAAGATGTATAAAATGACCGTAAAAAATTACAAGAAACACTTTTTATCGAACTTAGAAGACCTGTATCCGAATACGGAAGCACTTTCTTTCTTCTACCTGTTGGCCGAAGAGATTATAGGATTCTCACGAGTAGACTTAGTCCTAGACGCCGACTCCATCATTGAGGAAATACCCCTAAAAAAATGGAACCAAGCGCTCTCGCAATTAAAAGCACACAAGCCCTTGCAATATATAATAGGAAGCACCGAATTTTACGGACTGCCTTTTAAACTCAACGAACACACCTTAATTCCAAGGCCTGAGACTGAAGAATTAGTCGCTTGGATTCTTGAATCCATAGAAGATCCACTAAAAAACATTTCTATTTTAGATATCGGAACAGGCTCTGGCTGTATTGCCATTTCCTTGGCTAAAAACTTACCAAACGCACACATAACCGCCTACGATATTTCTAAAGAAGCATTGCAAACAGCCACGTCCAATGCCTCACTCAATAAAGTATCCGTCTCTTTTGAACAGGTAGACATTCTAGAAGCAACGGCCTTATCTCAAAAATTTGACATCATCGTAAGCAATCCTCCTTATGTACGTGACCTAGAGAAAAAAGAAATTCAAAAAAACGTACTGGACTACGAACCACATACCGCTTTATTTGTCTCAGACAATAATCCCTTGCTTTTTTATGACAAAATCACGGCCTTGGCAAAAGAGCATTTGAAAGCCGAAGGATTGCTGTTTTTTGAAATCAATCAGTATTTAGGAAAAGAAACCGTCGCACTTGTAGAAAATCATGGCTTCCAACATATCCTTCTCAAACAGGATATGTTTAAGGCAGACCGAATGCTCAAAACCAACCTAGGTTAAAAGAGAAAAATAGCAAAGAGAAAAAAGAAGAGAGAGAATAGAGGAAAGAAAATAGAGAATAGTATCTTTGCCCCATGCGCATAGATATTATTACAGTTTCACCAGATTTGATTAAAAGTCCCTTTGAATTTTCAATTATGAAAAGGGCGATTGACAAGCAAATGGCCGAAGTACATTTTCATGACCTTCGAAAATTCGCTTTGAATAAATACGGAAAAATAGACGACTACCAATTTGGAGGTGGTGCTGGCATGGTTTTAATGATAGAACCCATAGACGCATGCATCAGCCAACTAAAAAAGGAGCGCGACTATGACGAGATCATTTATATGACTCCGGATGCTCCTACCTTAAATCAGCGGACTGCGAATACCTTATCCATGGCCGAAAACATCTTGATTTTATGTGGTCATTATAAAGGAGTGGATCACAGAATTCGTGAAATGCACATCACCAAGGAAATATCTATTGGCGATTATGTATTGAGCGGTGGAGAATTAGGAGCCGTGGTTTTATGTGATGCAATAATCCGATTAATCCCAGGTGTTTTAGGCGATGAAACCTCTGCCTTGACAGATTCATTTCAGGACGATTTACTCTCACCTCCAGTGTATACCAGACCCGCAGAATACAAAGGAATGAAAGTTCCGGAAGTATTACTTTCAGGAAATTTCCCTAAAATAGACGACTGGCGTACGGAACAAGCACTTTCAAGAACAGAATCTATCAGGCCCGATTTACTTTAACCAGAACACTTGTTAAATAAAAAAAAAGAAGTACTTTTGCGTTTCCAAAACCAACCTCTGACGAGAATCGTGAATGTTGCTTTTGAAAACTATTATACAAGAAAACATGGAAGCATTAATTAAATTCGTACAAGACGAGTTTGTTGCTAAAAACAAATTTGAAGATTTCAAAGCAGGAGATACAATCACTGTATATTACGAAATTAAAGAGGGAGACAAAACAAGAACTCAGTTTTTTAGAGGTGTAGTAATTCAACGTAGAGGAGCAGGAGCTTCAGAAACGTTTACTATCCGTAAAATGTCAGGTGCATTTGGTGTAGAGCGTATCTTCCCAATTAACTTACCTGCAATTCAAAAAATTGAAGTAAACAAACACGGTAAAGTACGTAGAGCTCGTATTTTCTATTTTAGAGGACTTACTGGTAAGAAAGCTAGAATTACTGAAAAAAGACGTTAATTTTTGCTTTAGCAAAAAAACGATTCTAAAAAAGGCTGTTTGTCAAAAACAGCCTTTTTTTTTGTTATATACACAATAAGAGGTAAGAAGTACCTTAAATATTTCAGCAAGAACAAAAGATATCGTAATTTTAATCCTGAAAACTTACCATACAAATAGATTATTAATTAAACACCTACAAATGTCGAAATCTTCAACGATTATATATACGATTACCGATGAAGCGCCTGCCTTGGCAACTCGCTCATTACTACCCATCATAAAAGCTTTTACTAAAGCCGCAAACATCACCATAGATACAAAGGACATCTCTTTAGCAGCCCGTATCTTAGCGACCTTTCCAGAAAACTTAACCGAAACTCAAAAAGTACCGGACGCCTTGTCCGAATTGGGAAAACTCGTAAAGAAACCCGAAGCAAATATCATCAAATTACCCAACGTCTCTGCCTCTGTCCCTCAATTAAAAGCAGCCATTGACGAATTAATTTCTAAAGGATTTAACATTCCTCCTTACCCAGACGAACCGAGCAATACACTCGAAAAAGAAATCCAACTCAACTACGATAAAATAAAAGGATCCGCGGTAAACCCGGTATTACGTGAAGGAAACTCTGACCGTAGAGCTCCAAAAGCAGTCAAGAATTTCGCTAAGAAAAACCCACATTCTATGGGCGCTTGGGATCCAAATTCTGAAACACATGTAGCCACCATGGATGCCGGTGATTTTGCGGCTAACGAAAAATCTGTCACCTTAGAAAACGCTGGAAACGTCACCATTCAACACCTCGCAAAAAACGGGGAAGTCACCGTTCTTAAAGCGACCACAGCCGTCTTAAAAAGCGAAATTATCGATGCGACAGTATTGAGTAAAAAAGCCTTAATTTCCTTTTTAGAAAAAGAAATAGCCAGCGCTAAAGAACAAGGCGTACTCTTCTCTTTACACATGAAAGCCACCATGATGAAAGTCTCTGACCCTATCATTTTTGGACATGCTGTAAAAACATACTTCAAGGATTTATTTGATACCTACGGCGATTTATTTGACGAACTAGGTGTCGCACCTAACAATGGTTTTGCAAACGTACTACAATGCATCCAAACATTACCTGCTGCTAAAAAAGCAAGCATCGAAGCGGCTATCAAAGTAGCCCTTGAAAACGGTCCCGACATGGCCATGGTGAATTCTGACAAAGGAATTACCAATTTACACGTACCTTCCGATGTCATTATTGACGCCTCCATGCCCGCTATGATTCGTACTTCCGGTCAAATGTGGAATGCGGCAGGGAAATTACAAGATACAAAAGCCGTTATTCCTGACAGTTCGTATGCTGGAATTTATGCTGAAACCATTGCTTTCTGTAAAGAATACGGCGCTTTTGACCCGACCACTATGGGAAGTGTTTCCAATGTAGGACTGATGGCTCAAAAAGCAGAAGAATACGGATCACATGACAAAACATTTGAAATTTCCAGTGACGGAAAAGTACAAGTGCTAGCAGACAACGGTACTGTTTTAATGGAACACACCGTAGAAGCAGGAGATATATGGAGAATGTGTCAAGCAAAAGACTTGCCGATTCAAGACTGGGTAAAACTAGCTGTAGGACGTGCAAAAGCCACCAACTTACCTACTGTTTTCTGGTTAGATGATGCCAGAGCGCATGACAGAGAAATGATCAAAAAAGTAAACACTTACTTAAAAGAATATGACACCGCGGGATTGGACATTCAAATCTTATCTCCCGTAGATGCCACCAAATACACTTTAAAAAGAGTGAAAGACGGTCTAGATACCATATCTGTTTCTGGAAACGTATTGAGAGATTATTTAACAGACTTATTCCCGATCCTAGAACTGGGAACTTCTGCTAAAATGCTATCGATCGTTCCTTTAATGAACGGTGGTGGACTGTTTGAAACAGGCGCTGGAGGTTCTGCTCCAAAGCATGTACAGCAATTTATAAAAGAAAACCACTTGCGCTGGGATTCCTTAGGTGAATTTTTAGCCTTGACCGTTTCTTTAGAACACTTGGCCATCAACACCGACAATCCAAAAGCTCAAGTATTGGCGACAGCCTTAGATGATGCTACCGATTTGTTTTTAGAGAACAAGAAATCACCTTCTCGAAAAGTAAACGAATTGGACAATAGAGGTTCTCATTACTACATCGCCCTGTATTGGGCACAGGCTATTGCCTCCCAAACCGTCGATACAGAATTGCAACAACTATTCAGTGGTATTGCGAAAGAATTGGCAGCAAACGAAGCGATCATTAACGAGGAATTAATCACCGTACAAGGAGGCATCGTTGACACCAAAGGATACTATATGCCAAACGTTATTATCACGACCGCCGCCATGCGTCCAAGTAACACCTTAAACACCATCATAGATAACTTCTAAGATTCTTTATAGCATTAAAAAAAAAGACATGTACAAAGCGAACGCTTAGACATGTCTTTTTTTTATGAAGCACAAAAAAAGGGAAGCCTCCGCTCCCTTTTTTTTACCTCAACATCAAGCTATTGTACTACTTACTCATGGTAACGACTCTTTGAGGAAGAGGCGCCTCATACTGTGCACTTACGAGTGCTTCTACTATTTTCTGTCTTGTATCCCAGTACACATCCCAATACCCTTCTACCGAAGCATACGGCAATGCAACTAATTCTATCGCGTTTTCTCCTAAATTATTCACCGCAACACGTGGTGCCGGATCTTTTAATACATTCACATCATTCTTTAAAACCTCCTCTACAATGGTCATTGCTTTCTGCAAGTCTGATCCATAGCGAACTGCGAAGGCCATGTCCACCCGTAGGTTTCCAATACTTGTATAATTAATGATTTTATTGGCCATAATAGTCCCGTTTGGAATGATGGCTGTTTTATTTTGAAAAGTCTCTATAATGGTCACAAACACGGAGATCTCTTTTACAAAACCCAATTCTCCATTAATTTCTATCAAATCCCCTACCTTAAAAGGTCGGAAAAACAACAACATAATTCCGGCTGCTAAATGCCCTAATGAACCTTGGAATCCCAAGGCGATAGCCGCTCCAACAATCCCTAATAAAGCAATAAAGGAAGCCACATTTATACCTACGATACCCGCAACCGATATAAACAACACCGCTTTTAAAGAAACACTTATAATCATGGTTAAAAAAGGCTTTAAGGTCGCATCTAAATGCTTGGATTCAAACAACTTGCTCACACCTTTCATCAACAATCCTACAAGCCAAAGCCCTATAATGAAGGCAACAATAGCCCCCAACACCCGTGGTGCCCAACTCCCAACCCCTTCCAGGATAGAATTCATAAATGTCGATAACGATTCTGTAATTTCTGTCATAGCGAATAAATTTTTTAATTGTTCTTTTTAAATGTACACTATTTAGACACATTCCTCCTTAAAAGGTCACTAATTCACTACAATTCGCTGTTATCGCTGATTTTTTAGTATTTTTGATGACAAACATTCATTTATGAGTACCAACAAATCATTACTGTACAAAGGAATTAAATACGAAGCCATCGCCTTAGGATTCATCATCACAGCTCCTGTCCTTATCACCATCGGATTCAAAGCTTTAAAAGACGATAATTACAGCTGGCTTGTCATCGGATGCACCTTTGCTATTCTTGGTATCGGTCTCGGATTCAAAGGACTACAACTCATCGTTAATGCGTTCTTTGACGACAAATAAAAGACTATGAAAGGAATAAAAAACTATGAATACTGGCCTTCTTACCTGTTTTACATTCCCTTAATCCCCTATGCCATTTACTTGGCAATTAAAGCCAGAAGTGGCGGTTTTTTCTACGCGGTGAACCCCGGTATTGAAAACAGTGGCGACGGGACAGAATCCAAATACAAAACACTGCAATTAATCCCCGAAGCCTTAAAGCCTGTCAGCATATACATTCCTAGAAATAGTGACACCAAAACGGTCTTAAAAGCCCTGAACGACCAAGAGCTAAAATACCCTTTAATCATGAAGCCTGACCTTGGTTTCAGAGGGCTCTTTGTCAGTAAAATCAACAATATTCAAGCCCTTATTGCCTACCTAAAAAAACACAATAGCCTCCATCTAATCCTACAAGAATACATAGATTACCCCAACGAATGTGGGCTCCTTTTTTATAAAATACCTGGGCAAAAAAAAGGCGTCATTAGCTCCTTAACCTTTAAAGAATTTAGTGCTGTCACCGGGAACGGAACCCATAGTATTCAAGAACTTATCCTTCGCAATAAACGGACAAAACGCTATGCCACACTCCTCTTTAAATTAAATGCCCAGCAACTCACTAGCATCCCTGAAAAAGGTGCAGTAATTCGTTTAAATAACATTGGAAATCACGCAAAAGGAACACGTTTTATAAATGCCAACCACCTTATTTCAAAGAAACTCACCAAAAGCTTCCAGCAGATAGCCTCCCAAATAAAAGGCTGGGACTATGGACGTTTAGATATCAAGTATCAAAACTTTAGCGATTTAGAGCAGGGAAAAAACATTAAAATCCTTGAAATAAACGGCCTGATTTCTGAACCCACACACATGTATGATAGCCGTACAGGAAACTACATAAATTGCTTGCGAACGCTGAAAAAACATTGGAAAATCATTTTTACCATTGCAAAGGCACACAAAAGGCATCAAACATCTCATTTTAAAAGTTTCCGTTCCTTTATAAAAACCCTAATAAAATTGAAGCATTATTCAACATCTATCAGGAAAATCACTAAAAAACACGATATTGAGTAATTGTGGTTCCCCACATCAAAATATAATTAAAAAAGCGTAATTTTGCCGAAAACAACTGAATACAGGCAGTTTAATTCTAAAACACCACCATTCATATCCAAGATTAAGCATTCTGTTAAAATCCGTTGAATTTAGAGTCAAACATGCTCACAAATGCATAGATTTGCCTCTCTATAATTGTTACCCAAATAGTTAATGAAAAAAATTTTAATTATTCTCACTTTATTTTGCACCTTGAATATGCTAGGTCAAATTAAAATAGGAGACAACCCTCAGACAATACACCCCAATTCTATCCTAGAGCTGGAGAGTACTGACCGTGCTTTTGTTTTGACAAGAGTTACGACCGCACAAATGAACGACATCCTTCCTTCTAGAGGGGCCATGGTTTATAATATTGACCAGAAATGTGTTTTTCAATTTGACGGAGTCCTTTGGAGGTCCTTATGTACCGAAAATACCGATGACCAAGAAATAGACTTCACTTTTGATGCCACCACGAACGAGCTTACGATAACCTTAGAAGATGGAGGTACCAAAACAGTGAGTATTGACAAGCTAGAAATTAAAGCTGGAAATGATGGAGACATCCTAACCACCGTAGGAACCAATGTAGAATGGACCAAACATATAGGTGCCGTTGCGGAGAGCTATTTAACCAGCAATCCTCAAGTCATAGGAAACACCTTTACCAATGTTGTTTTCGGGAACACAGGCGTCGTAGATGGGAGCAACTTTACCACCACTAATAATTCCATTATTATTAAAACACCCGGTGTGTATAAAATTACCTACCGCGTGAGTTTGGAATTTAAAAGCGGAAACAACCGCTCTGAATCAGAATTTCAACTGGTACAAAATAACACCGTCATCCCAGGCTCTACCGCTTTCGGAAAGCATAGAAACTCTAGGAATAATAAAGACACGGCCACGGCCACACGAATTATAGAAGTATTTGGAACTGCTCCACTAAGTGTAGCCATTGCCGTACAAGCAAAACACGTCTCCGGAGCTGCGACCTTACAAACCGTCGTAAACGCCACGACATTTTTAATAGAAAAACAATAAACCTTTATATAAAATAAATAATTTACAATCCCAAAACAATTTTAAATCATGAAAAAAATATTACTTTTATTAGTCCTAGTCCTTGCAGTGCAAGTGTCTTATGGGCAGGAAGAAACTTCACATCAGAAGTATACACAATCGGATATTACAGATTTCCAAACTAAATTTACTGCTGCAGAAGGAGATTTATACCAATTAGATACTGACAATAAAGTTTGGTATATTGGATTAAGTAACGGTTCTGTACGTTTATTAAGTAATGATATTACTGGTCCAGTAAAAGGAGTATATACATATACAAACTCTGATGGTAGCACTGGAACTATTGACACAAATGGTTTAACAATTACCAATGTAATCGCTGGAAATAAAATTGCTACTATCACACAACCTGATGGTACAACTACGGTAGACATAGATGAAACAATAACAACTATTACAGATCTAGTCCTTCCGGCTGATGGAAATTTAATAGCTACCTATACTAATGAAAAAGGAGATGATTTTGTTATTACTGAGACACTAACATCTTTTACAGAAACACTAGTAGGTACTTATATATTTACTGATGAAAAAGGAGGTACCACAACAGTGAACAAAGCAGACATAACCGAAGGAATTTTTACTTTCACAAACAATGACGGTTCAGATGTTATAATTAACACAAATGGGCTTACTTTAACTGCTCCAATCACAGGACACTTAATTACAAAAGTAACACAACCAAACGGGGTTGTTACGAATATTAATGAAACAATTACTTCAATCTCTGACGAAGATGACGGAAAAATAACGTTTAATGATGAAAAAGGTACAACATCAACTGTAGTAAAAGCGAAAATAGTAGCTGGAGTAGCTGCTAGTGGAAAATACTTATACACAAATGGACTTGCAACGGACAACTTAACCATAGAAACTGCAGCAAGTACGAATCCATTTAAAGATGCTGCTGCTACAGATGCAATGACTTCCTTAAATGTACAAGATGCAATTATAGAGTTAAAGGATGCTCTAGCTGACAACACTGTAAACGTTGATGAACTTTCAATAGTAGGAGATGGAAATACAACACCTCTTTCTGTTCAACTTTCTGGTAGTACTCTTGCACTAGTTGCTGACGGTATTAAAGTAGCAGACTTAGGAATTACAAATGCTCAATTAGCTTTAAAAGCAGTAACTTTATCTAAAATTGCTGATGGTTCAATTGATGAACAAATTATGCAATGGAACAATACATCAGGAAAATGGGAATTAGTTACATCAGAAGCAATACCAAGTGGTACTGCCGATGCACAATACCTATATTGGAATAATACAACTAAAGAATGGTTTGCAAAAGATCCTACAGGAAATGCTTTAAAAGCTCAAACAGACGGTACTTTAGATGTTTTAGTTGATGATTCTACTATTGAGATTAACGCAACAACAAATAAATTAGTTGTAAAAGATAATGGAATTACAACTGCTAAAATATTAGAAGGAGCAACAAACACCGTATTAAGAACAAGTAGTACTGATGTAACTGAATGGGCATTAATTGAAACCCAAAATATTAAAGACAGAACAGTTGCACCTATCGATTTAAAAGACGGTACAGCTGCTGACCAAATATTAAAGTGGGATGGTACTAACTGGATATTAGCAACTGCTAACACAGGGGCATTTGGAGAATTTATGGACATCACAGGAACGCAAACTATTGGAATAATAGACGCGAAAACTCCTATTGAATTTGGAACTACCAATACAATAACAAATGCAACTTATTATAGCGCTACAACAAACACAACTTTTAAAGTGCTAGTTGCTGGTACTTACAAAGTTTCTTACCGTGTAAGTTTAGAAATGAGTGGAAATACGAGAACAGGAGTTAATTTCAATTTATATAATTCAACAACATCAACTGACATTCCTGGAACATTTAGTTCTTTAGTTTTAAGAAACAAGCACTTTATGTACAACACAGCTACAGTTGTTAAAATTGTAGAATTTGAAAAAGATAATGAATTTCAAGTTATCTCGACAAGATACAAAGGTAAAGCAGCAGCTACCACTGCTAAAAACGGTTCTTCTATTACAATAGAAAAACTATAACACCCTATTAAACTTAAAAGTTGCTCCTACCCTGGAGCAGCTTTTAATAAAAGACTACGCCTACCAAATCATTAGAAACCCCCATTTTTAATGTATGTTTTTAAAACTGCCCTCCCTAATTCGCAGTATTTAAAACTTCAAGTGACCGTTTATTTTTAATAAGTATAGCCATGAAAACAACGTTATCCCTATTCGTTTTTTTTCTTGCATTTAATGTTCTATTAAATGCACAAACCACCATACTAGATGCGGACACCCACCCTACTACGGGCACAAAGGACGCTTCGGAAGGAGATCATTATATTGGAGATCCTAGTGGCACTATATTTATCGGCCTTTCTACAGGCCTCTACCAACCTATTTACAAAACACTCGGCGAGTTTTTAGCCATTGGCAACAGCGCCGGAAATCAAACAATTTCAAATTTAGCGGATCCTGTGAATCCACAGGATGCTGCTACTAAAAATTATGTAGATTCTAAGTCTACAGGTATTTACAAAGGAGATGGAGCTTTAACAAATGATAGAATACTAAAAGGAGGAGGAGTAAATTTAACCTATAATAATCTTAGTATACAAAGCGTATCTGCAAATCAACTTAATATTACTTCAACTGAAAACAATATTTTAAGCGCTTCTAATTCTATAAATCTAAATAGCAATACGAATATTATTGGCAATTTACATGTCAGCGGTATTTATTATGATACTAGCTTCGACCCCGGTATCAACGAACAACTTTTAAGCGCCACTGGAACAGGAACCAATTGGATTCCCGGAACTATTCCTGCTGCTACTCCGATAATGCATTACACCAATAAAAGTTCTTTTAGTAACACGTGGGCGGATACAGGAGTAGAAGATATAACCAGTATAGAAATAACAACTACTGAAACTAGTATTTTTGACATCAACTATAACTTTAATTTTTTCCGATTGATTGGGAAAGAAGTGGACAATAGAGCCGTTTATGTAAATATCACAGGAAGTGCAATAATAAATGCTCAAATGATATCAACTACGAATATATATATGCTACAGAATGCTTCATCTAGTACAGTACTCTCTCCTACATTAAACTGTGATAAAATGTTCGAACTACCTGCCGGCACTTATACATTTACTCTTAAAACAGAAAGCGACATTGTTTATCCCTCCAGTCAAGACACTAGCGGAATAGACATTACAAGTATTAATGAATCTGGTACAAATGATGACTATACAGGCTGGTCTTTTGAAATTTGTGTTACTCCTGTCTCCATTTAAAACACTGTTATGAAACCCATATTCACTTTCGCTATTTTTATGATACTTACTACTAGTATCAGTTGGGGGCAGACTCCCATTACAATCGTAGATAATTCTACTATAGTCACAAATACTACTGCAGCTGAAGGAGATTATTATATAGGAGAAGCTCCCGTTTATCAGATTTATATAGGGTTAGCCAATGGAGAATACCAGCCTGTATACGATAAAAATCTCGCTCAGATTTTAACGATCAATAATAGTGCAAACAATTTAACTATAATAAATATTTCAGATCCTGGAACTGAACTAATTGACGACCAAGATGCTGCTACTAAAAATTACGTAGACAATAATTTAGCGGGAACTATTTACTCAAACGATGGCACCTTAGCAGCTGTTCGTAATGTAGAAGGAGCTGCTTATGATTTAGCAGAAAAAAATATCGCAACCTATTCTATTAAAGCAACGAATACTTCCTTAAACAGTAGTGAAAAAATTAACATATCCGCTGCCACAGCTATAAATTTTAATACCACTGACATTCATAATGCCATCTCGGTAAGGGGTAATTTTATTGATAGCAGTGGGGCCATAGGTATCGCAGGACAAGTCTTACGTTCCGACGGGACTAATACGGAGTGGGTCACTTCCAGTGCTACTCCGAAAACCATTATTTTATACAGTAAAAAAAGCACGATTGCTGTTATTGAAACAAATCAAGACTATGAAGAATGGGCTGGAACATCACAAAATGGTCGTACCATAGTGAGTACCATAGATTTTACCATTACAGAAGAAAGTATTGTTAACATTAATTATAATTTTAGATATTTCAAGATTTCACATCAAGCGGCAGGAATGCGAAGAGCTTATTTAACAATTAGCGACCTAACAGATCCATTATTTCCGGTCATTATAGAAGACTATATATTACCCACAGTAACTTCTCCCATATATTTACCTTCTGGAAAAACGAATTTTTGGATAAAAGGAACTAATAAAGCAAATAAAAATTATATCTATAACAACACTGGGAATTACAGGGTAGAACTTAGAATTTCTGGCGATTTCAAAATAGGCACAGGACTGAACATTCCTGGCCCCAATAAATATAATTTCACAGGCTATACCTTTGATGTTTGTGTAACTCCAAAAAGTTTTTAAGCATGACAAACATTCTCCATTACATCATATCATCAAAGAAATTCTTATTGAATTTAATGATTTTTACAGCTAGTTTACTTTCTTGTTATGGACAAGGTATTGTTACGCCAATAAACACCGCTACTTTGGCATTAAATAATGCATCAGAAGGCGACTATTTTATAGGAACAGAAAATCCTGTCGGATTAATTTATCTCGGATTACAAAACGGTACATACCAACCTCTTTTTACAAATGGTCTTTCTGAAATAATAAATTTTAATAACAATGCAGACGCTAATAGAATAATTGAGCTCCCCCCCCCTATAAGTCCACAAGATATTGCTACAAAACTATATGTAGATAGTAAATCCGCAGAAAGTATATATGCGGCTAATGGCAGCCTAACATCTCATAGAATCCTTAATGGTATGAATTTTAATTTAACCTATGAAAATATAGCCCTCTATACAAATAAAACAATCACTTATAATCTTACAGCTACTAACGATATTAATTTTAGCGCTGGGGTAAAAAACATATTAAAAAGTAGTACAAACGTTACTGGTAACATTGCTATTAGCGGTATCTATCTAGACAGCGATGGAAACCCAGGTACTCAAGGCCAGTTATTAAGTTCCACAAACATAGGCACCAAATGGATTACCTCCAGCGTTTCACCAAAGACCATCCAATATTACACCTCAGAAAGTGCTAAAACATATCCTGCTCCTGAGTACTTCTTTGAGACATGGCCGATTTCAAGTACAACCGTAGGTCAAACACATTCCATTATTATAACAGAAAAAAGTATTTTAAGTTTCAATTATACGTTTACTTTTTTTATTGACCCAAATTATCAAGAAGGAAATAGAATTACTTATGTTAATGTAAAAAACCCGGATGGGACAATTGCGTTTGATCATTTGTCACTTCATAGAAATACTCCTTTAAAAAGTGTAAAAAACGACAATAATGCGACTGCTTATCTAGGAACAAATTACGGTTCAAAAAAAGTGGTACTTACAACTCCTGGAATCTACACGATTGAATTAATAACTTTAGGAGACATGCCAGTTTATACAGGGAGTAATGATTTCGATGCAAATATTGTAAATGCATTATATAATAATACAGGCTGGAATTTTGATATTACCATAATCCCTCAACAAATTTAATTACCTAACAACCATCAACAACAGACACAGAAGGAAACTTCCCTATACAGTCTGGAAGTAATAGTTTCAACTCCAGTGTTACGCAAGCCCCCTACAACTTCACCGGGTGGAATTTCAATGTTTCCATCACCCCAAAAAGCATCTAAACCCCTCTTTTTCACCAAACTCAACACCTGTTTTTTCAATCAAAAAAACATGACGAAACACAGTTTTACGCGTAATTTTTACCTAAAAAAGAAGGATAAAAACACCTTTATATTTTTGCTTATACGGAAATATATCGTAATCAACTGAAAACAATATAGTTACACCTATTACCCTAGTAACATAATAGGCATAAAAAATGAACAAAAGTTACATAGCAGTATTCCTATAATTCCTATATTTGCTATGACCCAAATGTATTTTCATAGACCTGTTTAGAAATAACCCTGCATTTTATTTCATCTGGATATTATACGGAATGATGGCCACCGCTATCACTTTGTATTTTAACGATGAATAAACGCAAGGATAAGGCCTTCGAGACGAGCTACATGCAGGTTAAAAAAAAATTGATAGTATAACACCCCAAATAAAATCACTACATTTTTTAGGGAAAATCTAGTACGTATGAAAAAGTTATTAATAATGTCGATACTTCTGTTAGGGACAGAGTTCGCATTAGCACAAAATTTTATTACAGATAGCGAAGTTGGTGACCTCACAGCATCAGAAGGAGACTTATATGAAGCCACTCCAAGTGGTACCGTATATATTGGCTTGGCCAATGGAGCCTATCACGCCATCGCAAAAGGAAATATCTATACTGATGATGGAGTATTGACAGGAAATAGAATTATTAATGGAACTGGTAACTTCAATGTGAAATTTGAAGCACTCGATCATTTCGATGTTTACACAAAAGGTGAGATTAGATTAACGGCAGATACTTACACCATCCTCTCTGGGAAAGCTGGAATTATCATGAACCAAAAAGTTCAGTTTATTGGTGCTCTTACAGATAAAGATTGGGAATCTGGTACACTGGGCCAAATCTTAAGCTCCACTGGCACAAATATCAAATGGATAGATAATCCAAGCGGAAAATCCATTTACACTCACGGTGGCACTTTAACTAGTGACCGTGAGCTTTTAGGGGCTTCCTATAATTTATCCTTTGAAAATGTTCGTAATTTCAACACCAATGTAATCAATAGATTGAGTAAAAGCTTGTCTTCTCAGTTCTTAGCCACCAATAAAATTGAATTAAAATCAAGTGCTGGGAATGTAGAAATAGCGGCTCCTTTAGGTATTGAACTTCAGAACAACACATCCGTAACTGGAAACCTCTCTGTAACAGGAAGCTATAGCGACAGCAGTACCGACACCGGTAATACAGGAGACATACTATCCTCTACGGGGACAGCTACTGGAACGGACTGGCATCCACTTATTAGTACAGACCCGAAGAATGCCGTGACCATGGGAACTGACAAAGGCGTTTTTGTTAAAAAAAATACCATTAAGTTTCTCTCTAAAGAAAGTACAAAACACGAAAATTGGGGTATTAAACCTTCGAATAATGAAGACCGTGTAGCATCCCATACTGTAACCCTTGAAGTAGCAAGTATTGTCAATATAAATTACATATTTACCTTTGAAAGAACCAATGGTACTACCGGAGCATTCCGTACGGTCCATATAGACATCTCTGGAGACATCATAAAAACAAGCCAGATGAGTACCTTGACAAACACCTTTGGCACATCAGAAAGATGGGGTACCTGTGCGGCTAGCCGTAGTTTTAAACTAGCCCCTGGAGAGTATACCTTTTCTATGAACACCTATGGAAGTCATCCATGTACTACAGAAGCACAAAATGACCTCATGTACGGCTGGAGTTTCGATATTACAGCTACTCCCCTCAACGAATAGGAACAGCGAAAGAGTCCACTGCCTACAATCTTAGAGTCTTGTTTTTAATCATTCTAGAAGACAGCACTCGCTCATATCGCATTTTCAAATTCATAAACGTCATTTCAGTAAAACCCGTTCTTATGTTGCCTATTTATACCTGAATTCCATAAACCGCCGCATGCCTTTATTGCGGTACGCCTAAAAAGCAATCCATTTTACCCTAGCTAATAATGCTATTTTCTCCTGTTTTATATTCCTATAAAACCAGCAGAAACACCGCTCAATACAAAAAACACAGTCCCATTCATTGGATCGGTTTTATCAAAAAGTTAAAGCTGCCTAAAGTAACAACAGTCCCCACAAAAAAATGACACAATACACTATTTCACTACGCTTAAACAACATGTCTAAATACCTTTGCATCCTTGTTTTCTTGTTCCTTCTAACGTTTCATATGCATGGACAAACAATGATATTTGACAACGACATTAAAAACAATACAGCATCCGAAGGAGATTTATACAGGCACCATAAAAGCAATGTGATTTACATAGGGCTCAGTGATGGAAGCTACCATCCTATTCTTACAAATCTACAGGAAATATTAGCGCAAGCCAATGATGCTGCCAGTAAAAAAATAACAAATCTAGGAACACCTTTAAAACCAAAAGATGCAGCGACTAAGGAATATGTAGATAAATTAACTAGTGGCACCAACTGGCTAATAGTCGGGAATGCCCCTACAAATACTTTTAGTTTTCTAGGAACCACTAACGATGTTAAAATGCAAATACGTTCTAACAATCTTCCAATGTTAGAATTTGGAAGAAGAAAAACACTGGGACTTGTGCAACCTTTTCCAGACTATGAAACTGGAGACCAACCTTTAGTCCTTTTAAATGGAGATGGAAATACCGCAGCCTTACAATTCACTGCCTCAGAAGCCTCTTTTTACAAGCCTATGTTTTTTACCACCCCTAATGGAAACTTTCGTTTAAAAGGAAGCTCAGGAAAATCAGACTTCTTTGAAATAGGATCTGCGGGTCCTGACAATGAAGGGCGCTTAGAATTTATTATAGGTGATGATGGCGCCGAACCTATAATATTTAAACGCTATGATTTTAGAAACGGAAAATTCTATCAAGAATTTTTCAGAGTCCAAGGAAGTGACAATACTGCCAATGCTAAAACCAGGTTCGGAATTAATATAAACACCACTCATAAACCTATAGTTCCCGGCTACAAAGATAACGCCAATTTAGGGTATAATATCGCAAACTCCACCCTACAAGTAAATGGATCCATCTCACTAAGTATTATAAAAACCACAAGAAATTTAACCCTAACAGAGGAGCATCACACCATCATCATAAATGAAAATCATAGGATAAGGCTTCCAAATGCCAGCACTTCCAAAGGGAGAAATTACATCCTAAAAAACACTACTAATAACACCATAACTATTAGTAATTACAAAGACGCATCAGGGGAAAATAGTACAAAAATTTCTCCTAAGACAATCTTATTTATACAAAGTGATGGTAGCAATTGGCAACAAATCAATAATTCCAATACTTCCAGCAGTACTGTTTCTACACTTAACGTTACAAAAGAAACTATAGGCTATGTATTTGCCGCTTCTTATGTTCATCTTAACGGAAGTAATGACAAACACAATATAAATGTAACGCACGCTAGTATTAAAAGAGAGGAAAAAGGTGTTTACAATATCCAATTTTCAACTCACCATCCAAACGGTATGTATTATGACATTAGCCATAGTAACTATTCAATCATAAAAGGAATTGTAACACAAATTTCAAATAGATCCAGGAATGGATTCAACATTTCATTCTTTAAGCCAACCTATCAAAATGCTAAGAAAAAAAAGCCTGGAAAATTAGTATACGTCCCTATTGATTTGGATTGGACCTTTAACGTTTCCGCTACAAAAGAAGTCGTAACCAATATCAGTTTTAAGTAACAGGCGCTGTTTCGTGTCTAAAATTAAATTCACTCCACACTTTACACACAGACTTCTCTCTTAAGAGCATCAAATGATAAGGTTCAACACAGAACAAATAAATAGTATTTCTACTTCAGAAGAAAGACGAGGAAGAAGGCCCTTCATACACTCGGATATATAGGTACAACCAGCGTTTATAAATTCACAATGATTACTGTAGGCTAGACAATAAAATCAAAAACTCAAACAGGTGAATTCTACGGATGCACGATGACATGTCACCGCTCCCTTGAGTTTTATAATTATACGCAAGAGGTGATTCTCTCAAATTCTTAAAAATCAATATTATTTCATACCTTTGCCCCTTATAACTACGGTTTTAATTGCTACCAATCCGTTATACATCATTTGCTATGAAAAAAACAGTACTACTTGTGCTCCTTCTTTGGGGGTGCCTGAGCATTGCTCAAAACACCATACCCGACAGTCAAACCTCTACGAATACCGCCGCTGAGGGTGATATTTACATTGGAGTTCCCAGTGGAAACATCTATCTAGGATTGAGTAATGGCGTGTACCATTCCCTCAATTTTAATATAGCCACTACTAATTTGTACACCACAGATGGAACTATTCCAAACAACCGAGTCGTTACAGGAAATCCCTCTAGCTATTTATGGTTTAATAATTTTAAGGAATTTTACATAAATGCCTCTTCTGTAATCAGACTGGCCTCTGATTCTAATATTCAACTCGAAGCCAGTAATTACATCCGTCTGGTCGCCGACATCGGTATTCGGTTACAAGGAAACACCACGGCTTTAAAGGATTTCATCCTAAAAGAACGCCTCGTTGACGGCACCTTTAGTAGTGGAAGTCCTGGAGATATCCTTAGCTCCACAGGAGCAGCGACCAAATGGATACCAAAAAATGCGCTCATAAGTACAGATGACACGAATAGTATTACCACAGGAACCGATCAAGGTCTTTATTATGAAAACCCGATAAAAGCCTATGGAAAAATAACAGCCTCCGGTCCGGCCGCTAAAATAATAGGAGCGCTGAGCAGTAGGATTTCTAGAGGACAATATCAAATTATATTTACCACGCCTTTTTCACACAATAACTACACCATACAATTGGCTCAAAAAAGCAGGAATGGTCAGGGAAATGACGATCCAGGTATTGCTTATTACGACCAAACCAATACCGGGTTTAAAGTGAGAATTGGTGACAATGATAATGGTGGATCGGACCGAAATAAATTTGATTCCGAATTTATGTTCACCGTCATGGACTAAAAATAAACGGGGTTTCCTCCTAGCCATATAACTCCACATTTAAAGGGCTAAAAACGGAGACTTTACAATACATAAGAAAACAACCTACAGTAGCGGGCAAAAAACTCTCTGACATTCTTTTAAAAAAACCCGATCATTACGGAGAAGCTCCAGCCTTCCATTGTTTAAAACAAACAGAGTGTAACTATTTAGATAAAAAAAGCGTACTTTTGTAGCTGTAATGTGTTACTAATAATTGTTTTATAGAGAAATAATTCGATACATACATTTTAAAAGTAACCTATTTTTACCCCCGTATTAAGGATGAAAAAATTATCGACTTACCTTCTTTTAACAGGCTTACTTTTTAGTGGAGCTGGAAACATATACGCACAGGCTAATTATGCCTTAGCCACCCATGGAAATATCCAAATGCACGCTGGTGCTTCCATTGGCTTCCATACGAACTTAATTAACAATCAGTCTTTTGATACTAATTTAGGCTTGGTGGGGTTCTATAGCACTGACGAAACCTTGAGTATTGAAGGAACTCATATTCCACGATTTCACAATTTTGAAGTGGATACAAAATACAATTTAGAACTGTATACTTCGGTAGATGTTCTAAACGACATGTCCTTTATAAATGGACTTATCATCACGCCTAGAGACGAAGTAAACATCGCCTTAAACTACTTGTCTAATTCTATGTTTGCCGGAGAATCCGACCTTACCTATATAGATGGATATGCCAGTGTTATTGGAATTGAAAATTTTACATTTCCGATAGGAGATGACGACCGCTTAAGGCCCTTAATAATCCCTGAAAATACAAGCTTTTTTAAAGCTGCTTATTTTTTCGAGGATCCAAACAGTCCGGATTATTTCAATGATAATTTTGACACCGACCAACTTGTCAATACCCTTACCAATGTAAGTACACTAGAATTTTGGGACCTTAATGGCGCCGAAGAAACATCCGTTACCTTAACATGGGACGATGTAAGTGACCTGCATGGATTGACGCCTATTCTTAAAAAATTACGTGTCGTAGGTTGGAATAAAAACACTTTAAAATGGGACAACTTAGGAAATACAGGCTTCACAGGTGGATTTAGTAATGGAAGCATTAGCTCCATTCCTTTTACCCCAAACGACTACGAAGTCATTACCTTAGGATCTGATTTAAGAGGTGTCTTAAGTCCCGATGTTATTACGGATAATATCAACTATGTGATCAGTCCGAATGAGGATGGTGTGAATGATTATTTAGTCTTCGACAATATTGAAGTATTTTACAACAATCAATTGACCATCTACAACCGATGGGGATCATTGGTTTATAAAGCCATTGACTATAAAAATTCTTGGGATGGAACTTCTGATCATAGTTTAACCATCTCACAAACCAAGAAACTTCCTACCGGAACTTATTTTTATGTATTGTACTTGAATGACAAGTCCAAGACTAGAAAAGGATGGGTGTATATTACTCGTTAAGGCTCTTTACCGATTTTCGTGGCGTGGTTGGATTGAATCCAAAATCACTGTCTGGAATTTCTATTCCCAATTGAGTTATGATGTAACCGATACTTGCAAAATGATGAATGGCATGACTATGTGCCTGAATTAAAGTACTTGCAAAAGTGTACTTCACTTGAACCACTCCCAAGCCCAAATCGTCAGAAACTAAAATTAGGTCCTCGTATTGAGAAGGAGTGACAGCCCGTAATGATTCAATTATTTTTTGAAAATAGGCAATGCCTTCTGTCGTTTTTTGAGAAGCCAATTCCATGCGTTTTCTTGCCGAAAAATCCACATTATTCACAGGAACCCCTTCAAAGATACACTCAAAAATATCACCTACATGGCGTATATGAACTCCGATACTGGCATAATATGGAGCTACAGATGTATCCGTATAAGACGTGTCCGTAATTGTTTCTAATAATTTTATTCCGCGCTGTAGATTCTTAATGATGGCTGCTGTCATATAATTCTGAAGGTATTTTAAGTAAATATAGTTTAATTAAATCAGTTTTCTTACAAGAATACGCATCGCTACCTTCCTAAAACAGCAACAGCCCTTGGCAACAATTAACGTAGTTTCAACCGATACACCGTGTTTTTAAAAAAAACAATCTCATGAACGCATTACTCCTAGACTAAAAAATATGCGTCACAACAATTGTGAATATTCAAGACACCTCTATGCAAAGAAACAGTTTCTAAACTACGGTTATAAGGAACAATACTGGAGTTTCAAGCTGAAAAAATACGATACAAACCTCAACTACAAGACATTAGATTACCTTCATAAACCCACCTCACATTGCTTCTGTAACAAATATCACATTACAAGACTCAAAAAAAGCGTACATTTAAGTATTAATTGATTTAATTATATAAATATTCGTACTAAAAGCCTCCTAATACCCACTATTATGAGGCTTTTTTCTAGCACTTTAGAACCATTCTCTTCTCTTTTTAAACAAGGCCGTTACGAGCTCATTTGCATCCTTAGATATTCTTAAATAATAGACCACTAAAAAATACAACACCGTAACAATCCCACTTTTACACAGGATGTTTACCCATGGATTAAAGTTAAAATCCCAAGTTACAAATCCGGCATAAAACACGATGAGCACCACCGCTAAGAGCATCGACTTATGACTAAACGGAGAGAACTTAAAGGTAGATTTCACAAACCACAACTTGAGCGTATTAAACACCAACACCACTATAAATGTAGAAAATGCCGCTCCATTCATTCCCATTGTCGGAATTAAATAACTATTTAAAAAATAGACACTCAAAGCCATTAAAACCCCATAAGGAAGTAGGACACGAAAATGGGAAGAATTAGAAATAATAGCCCCGTTATTCCCTAAGATCATATGGTATAATTTGGTCAATGAAATCATCAAGACAATAGGAATTCCAAGTGTATAATTTTCCGTGTGCAAGGTCGATTCCATAAAAGCATACAGCTGTCGGATATTTACATTGATTAAAATAAACAACCATCCGGAGACTAACATCAAATTAATAGAGATTTGCTTATAAAGAGAGGCTATTTTCTTCCAATCGTTTTGATTGATGGCCAATGCCGTGATTGGATTTACTATTTGAGACATCGCCCTTCCAGGCATTTCTACGACAGATCCTATATAAATAGCCACCGAGTAATACGCAGTAATGGCAATCGCTTCATGCTGTGGCAACATGAATTTATCGATATCTAATAAAATGGTACCCGCAGAACCCGCCAGAATAACATAAGAAGTATATTTTAAAATAGCGCCTAAATTAGCGGGAACTTGCCATCTTAGGACTGGTTTTCTCAAGTAAAAAGCATAGCACATCATCAATAATACACGTACAAAATAACCTGCCGTGAGAAAATAGATAAAGGCTGTTTTTGAAAATAAACCGGCACTAAATCCGATCAATAAAAAAAAGACAACGGCCCTAGGAAAAATCTCCTTTAATAAGTTTCCAAATACCGATTTGAGTTGCACTTTAGACCAGGCATAAAATATTTCAAAATAGGCCGTAGCCACGGCGATGAGATAAATAACAAATGTATATTGCTTTACGATCGGGTTTTCTACCGAGAGCCATTCGGAAATAGCCTCATAAAAAAGGTTTCCAATGAAGGCAAAAGGAAGCGCGATAAACAGTGGCATAACAAGCATCGTAAATAAAAACCTATCCTGTTCTTTCGGATCGGTATAGCCTGCATAAAATTTAATAATGGTGTATTGCACCCCAAATGCCGTTAGTGGCATTAATAAATTAGAACTAGACAATAAAAAGGTCACCAAGCCATAGTATTCCTCTTGTAAAAATCGAGGATAAAACCAAATAGTATTGACTGCACCAATGGCAAACCCTACAATTATAAGGAGCGTATTTTTAAACGATTGCTTGAGTACTATTCCCATCGTAGTATTTTTTTATGCGTCTATTAATTGTTGGATTTCCTTGACAATAGTGCTCCCAATGTCCTCACCAAATAAATCCATAGAGAAATCGCTTTCTTTCGTTTTAAATGCAGTGTAAGCATCTACCATTTTTTTCGGATCACTTCCTACAATACACGCAAAATGATGCTGTACCAATTCCACCCACTCGGTTTCTGTACGTGCAATTACACAATGCTTTTTATGAAAAAAGGCTTCTTTCTGCAAACCGCCACTGTCCGTCACCACTAAAGAGCAATGCTTTAACAGCTCCATCATGTCAAAATAACCCACAGGAGGAATGCATGTAATATTATAATGCAGCTGGTGTTTCTCTAACAGTGCCTTAGTTCTAGGATGTAAAGGAACAATTACCTGTTCCTTTTTTGCTATTTCTTCCAATCCCTGAAAAATGGCCTTTAATTTAGAAAGGTCATCTGTGTTTTCTTGCCGGTGGATGGTCGCCAAAACAAAAGGGGTGTTTGTGAGCCCTAAGCGAGCAATTAGCTTAGATTTTTCTGCAGAAAAACGACTGTAATACTGGACGGCATCTTTCATAATATCACCACTATTCACTACCCTATTCTCTATATTTCCATAACCTTCTAATTCCAAATTATCCATCGCTTGCTGGGTAGGACAGATTAACAAATCAGAAATTCTATCCGTTAGAATTCTGTTAATTTCTTCTGGCATTTGCATATTAAAAGAACGTAAACCTGCTTCAATATGCACCAATTTAATGCCTAATTTTTTCGCTGCCAATGCGCCAGCTAATGTAGAATTTGTATCCCCAAAAACCACCACAGCTTCCGGCTTTTCAAGAAGTAACACTTGTTCTATTTCCGTCAACATTTGACCTGTCATCGCACCATGCGACAATCCATTAATGTTTAAATGATACTTAGGCGTAGGAATGCCCATTTCTTCAAAAAACACCGCACTCATATTGGCATCATAATGCTGTCCTGTATGGATAATTACTTCCGTTATGGTAGCACATTTAGCGAGTTCTCTACTTAACACGGCTCCTTTTATAAACTGGGGGCGTGCGCCTAATATGGTGACTATTTTTTTCAATTACTTACTTATTTAGTGGTTGCTTGTACCAAAGTACATATTATTTTTGAGAGTGATTTTGTCAAGTTTTTTCTATGAAATTGTTCTATATCCTGCGCAGTACTCACTAAGACCTTCTTTTTATAATCCTTGTAAAAATCTAGCAATGTCTTTTTTAAGCGCTCCTTTTCAGTAAAACCGACACAAACCCCTGCCTTACAATCCCTTAAAATAGCCGCTAAATCACCTTCCCTAGGCGCCAAAGCAATTATAGGGCGATGTGCATTTAAATACTCAAATATTTTCCCTGTTAAAATCCCCTTTGCACTGGGCACGTTATTTACAGAAAGTAATAATACCTGTGATTTTTTTTGAAATTCCAATACCTGCTCATGCGGTACATAATTAGTAATCGTCACCTGCGCTTCCAATCCATGCGCTTTTATAGAGGTCCGTACTTCAGGCGCAATTTTACCGATTAAATTCAAGGTAAAATCATTTTCAAACTCTTTACTCTCTTGGCATAATTCAGAAATAGCCTCCCATAAAATAGCATGGTTTCTATCATTATTCATCAAGCCTATATGGGTCAAGCTAAATTTCAGGTCCAATACCGCCTCGGCTGTAAACTCCGGTGTAGTATCAAAACCATTGTAAATAACATGGGTGTTTTTATTGAGTTTTTGATATGTTTCTTGCATGGTTTTCCCTACCACTAATACCGCATCTGCGGTCTGAACCACCGCTTTCTCCAGTTGGAAATGTCGTTTTTTAGAGGCCACAGTCAAGGGCAATTGATGAAAATAATCAATGTCCGTCCATGGGTCTCTAAAATCTGCGATCCAAGGAAGCTTAGACGCCTCTTTTAACGCTTTTGCTATCAAATGGACACTATGTGGCGGCCCTGTAGATATAAGCAGGTCCACATGGTGTTCCTGCACATAGGTTTTCAATCTTTTTACAGAAGGCTGAATCCAAAATTTACGCGCATCAGGAATAAAATAGTTGGCCCTTATATATTGCATTATTTTACCAGCGACAGAAGGATTTGGGTTTAAAAAACCGGCACTTACACCTTTGTTTTTACTTCCTAAAAACGAAAACAAATCATTGGGTTCCCAAATAGGTTGCCTGAGCACCTCCACGCCTTTAGGTATTTCATTCTTCAAGCTTTCATCACAGATGGCATAAGAAGGATTGTCTACGGTAAACACAATCGGTTCTATGCCAAAATCTCGTAAATATTTTACAAATTTTAACCAGCGTTGTACGCCAGACCCACCTGCTGGTGGCCAATAATAAGTTATGATGAGTGCTTTTATCACCTTAGACGATATTTTTATATAATTCAATCAAATTTTTAGAGGCTTTCTCCCAGCAAAACTCCTCTACAATAAATGCTTTCCCGTTTGCGCCCATAGTAGCTCTCAGCGCATCATCCTGTAACAAAACAGTTACTTTCTCAGAAAAATCCGTCGCGTTGCGTTCTCTATGTACCAATCCTGTTTGAGTCCGTTCTATCAATGTTTTCTGAGCCGTAGCATCACTGACCAATAAGGGTTTTTCAAAACTCATGTATTGAAATAATTTATTGGCATAGGCTACATCGTGCTGTATATTTCGGTGCAAGGGCGATAAACAAATAGTGCTTGCCATAATATACGATGGAAATAAGGCTACATTTTGCCAACCTTCAAAATCTACATAAGACGTACAATTTAACGCTTTCACTTGTTTTTTCAACACCGCATCTGAGGAATTTTTTCCTACAATCACTAATTTGATCCTTGGAAATTTAGCCCTCAATAAAGGCATCGCTTCTATCACTGTTTGCAACCCTCTACGGAGTCCCGTATCACCAAGGTATAATAATACCTGATTGTTTTTATAGCGATCTATTATTTGTGAATCAATCTGTGCATCTTCATAAAAAGACGCCAATACGGTATTGGGAACCAATTTAATTTTAGAGGCACTGATTTGTGTACGTCCGACCACTTCCGCTATGAATTCATTGGAAACTGTAATAACATTTGTGGCCTTATGAATGAATTCTTCTTCCTTTTTTTTCCATCGTTTGGAGGAAATTAAATACTTTCCCGGAAACTTTTGAGTATGCGGATAGTATTTTAATATCTCTGGCATATTGTCGTGTAAATCCAACACTGTTGGCAATTTTAACGTTTTATTTGCCCAGAAAGCCGCCTCTGCTACACGGATGTCGTGTATGTGTATCACGTCAATCGCATTGTCCTTTAAAAAAGAGTGAATTGCTCCTTTTAAAAGCATAGAATACACGGGGATTGTATAGGCCAAGGCCGATAATTTATAGGTAATTTTATTAGACAGATGCCTTTTCACCTGAATCCCACGAATCTCCTCCTCCAGCTGTTCACCACCATAAGTAAGGCAAAACAAAAATACATTATGTCCTTCTTTTAGTAAAGAAACAGCTTCGTTTTCCACCCTTGGATCGGGAGGAAATGTCTTGTCCAATAGCATTCCTATATTCATCCTAAACTCTTTTTTTTCTATAGTCCCTAAAAAACCAAAGACCGGCTATTCCTACTAACAGTATAAAACTCACCAAGCTGATCAATCCTCCGGTGGCAATTACAGTCGGTTCAAATTTAAAGACTAGCGTATGCCTTCCTGCTGGAATTTCCATGGCGCGCAAGACATAATTAGCTCTAAAATGTGTTGTTTTTTCTCCATCCAAATAGGCATTCCATCCCGGCTGGTAATACATTTCTGAAAACACTGCCAATTGTGGTGTGGTCGCAAATGTTTTATACTGTAATTCATTCGCTTTATAATGCGTCAATTTAATAATTGCCGTGCTATCCTTTGGAATGTTTAATTCGGTAGGAGTGAATTGTTTTTCATTGACAATCAACTCGTTTTTCGAATCAAAAATTTCACTTTTCAAGCCCTGAATTTCCGCATTCGCAGTCCCAACCATTTTAATTTTGGAAACAAACCATGCATTCCCATTGGCCTCCGTATTTTGTTCTGCATTTAAGCGTCCTTCTTCCCCTGTAAATATAAAATACTTGACATTTAACATGTTTAAAACCTCCATGTTATTACTGGCAATATGGTGGTAATACAATTCCTGATAACGACCTGGTTTGGCCGCATGATACCCTCCTATAGATTTATGAAAATAAGAAGTTGCCCCATCATTCATTGGATTTCCAGATAAATTTGCCACGCGGTAATAACTGGTATCTTTTAATATTTCCTTATCAATCGCAGTAGCAACAAACGGTTTATCTACTTTACGTGCCGCTATAAAATTAGTTTCATTGACGTAATTATAAGCGACCGTAGTCATGTCAAATAATAACAATCCTCCCATCAAAAGAATACTTAGATCTCTTTTTAATTTCTCTTGTAAAAACAGCCATAACACTCCAGCTGCCGCTACTACTAATAATAATGTTCTTAAACTATCTGAAAAAAACATCGCTTTTCGATCCGTCTGAATCGCATCTGCTAACCCTGGAAGCATTTGATCATACTGCCCATCCCCGACTCCAATAAAATCGAAAACCGTAGTCCCTAAAACCATAAATAAGGTGGCCAAACCACCGGTAATAAGCACTGAATATTTTAAATATTTTAGTTTAATTTCTTTCGGTATACCTTCCGACAATAACTCTTTTAAGCCGAGTATTCCCAGTAAAGGAATGGCTATTTCAACCATAACTTGCATCGAAGAAACTGCCCTAAATTTTGAATATAAAGGCATGTAATCAATAAAGAAATCCGTCAAAAAAGAAAGGTTTTTACCCCAACTTAAAACAATAAAGAAAATAACCGTGGCTAGCAACCATTTTTTTAGCGTTCCTTTTACCATAAATAAACCTAGGATAAAAAGGAAAATAAAAACAGCCCCAATATAAGCGGGCGCCGAAACTCCCGGTTGTGTCCCCCAGTAAGTAGGTGCTCTATAAGACCAATCCATGGCTTGTCTAGGAGAAACCTTCCCCTTTAAAAAACGATAAATTTGAGAATCCATTCCCACATTTTCTACACTTGCCCCACCCATAAAACGTGGGATGAACAAATTAAATGTTTCTAATTTCCCATAACTATAGGCTGTGATATATTCTTTAGCAAGTCCATTGGTTTGTTTTTTAGGACTTCCGTCTTCATTAATGGTCAAATCACTTTTTCCTCTGGTACTATGCGCCACATATTCTTTGGTCGCAAGTAAACTGGAGGCATTGGTCCCAATAGCCAAGAGTACAGCGACACTTAAGATAGCCAATTGCTTTCCTAAAACTGCCAATTGACGCTCCTTAATCGCCGTGATTAGTTTAAATACGCCTAAAATAAGCACCGAAAACAACAAGTAATATGTCATTTGAGGATGGCTTGCATTTATCTCCAAGGCCATGGCAAATGCGGTCAGTATAAACCCCCACAAATACCTTTTTTGGAAAACCAATAATATCCCCGATAAGACCAATGGAATATAGCCAATAGCATGTGCTTTTGCATTGTGACCTACCCCTAATATGATGATGAAATAGGTGGAAAACCCAAAAGCTAAAGCGCCAATCAGCGCCAATTTCCAATCACATTTAAGCGTAATTAATAGGACAAAAAATCCTAGAAAATACAAAAATAAATAATCAGCAGGACGTGGTAAAAAACGAACGATACTGTCTATTTTCTTTATAAAATCGTTTGGATAATAAGTACTTACTTGATATGACGGCATACCGCCAAAGGCCGCATTGGTCCAATACGGTTCTTCATCGAATGTCGCTCTATAATCAACAATTTCTTTGGACATACCTATAAACTGCCGAATATCAGATTGCTCAATTTTTTTCCCTTCCAATACTGGATGAAAATAAACAAGTGAAACTAAGGCAAAAACAAGGACGGAAACAAGGTAGGGTACTCCTTTTTTTAAGAACATACTATTCATCATTTAATTCCTCAAAATCTATATACTCACCTACATCTTTACTCTTCTTTTTAGGACTTGGTTTTTTATCAATCACCGTTTCTCCTTCTTTTACACCATCCTCTTTATAAGGTTGTTGCCCCTGCTGTTCTCTCATTTTCTTTTCAAAAGAAGAAACCGCCTTCTTAAAGAGTAAAGGCATGATGTATTTACCTGAAATTTTAAAAAGAAGATAAAGGACTAGTATAATTACTATAACTTTCATTAAAATGATTTTTTTTTAATTTAGACCAAAAATAACAATTTGTAGGCAACTAAAAACGTTAAAAAAAGATAATATCTTATATTTGACTAAAATTATTGCTAAAAACATGAAAAAAGCTTTTTTAATCTCACTATTATGTTTCTCAAACTACTGTGCGCAAGCTCAGTATACAGAAATTATAAATTCAAAACGTCCAGGCTTTTCAGAAAGTCCATACAGTGTAGGAACTGGAGTATACCAAGTAGAAGCTGGTTTTTTTTACAAAGAAATAAACAAGCCTGTCACCTATAGCACATCACAGTCTATAGGAACGCATCTTTTTTTAAGAACAGGTCAATTTTTTGAACGCTTGGAGATAAATCTAGCACTTTCTTTCCAACAAGATGAACATACGTTTTATAACCTTTTTAAGAGCAACTATAAAGAATCGGGATTAAGTAGGTTTACGCTAGGAGGAAAATACCTTATTTTCAAACAGGAATACGCTGATAGATCCAAGGAAATTAGAAGTTGGAAGCGAAAATATGCCTTTGACTGGAAGCGGATGGTTCCCTCTGTTGGTGTCTATTTAGGAGTCAACACAAACCTCCTAGGCGATGGTTTTAAAGAAGAAGGTGTGACTCCAAAAGTTGCGCTTTTATTACAAAACGACTTTACTGATAAGCTGGTATTGATCACCAATATAATAGGAGATAAAATTACAGGAGACCATCCTGAATACGGATATATTGCCACCATTACCTATGCTGCTTCCGACAGAATATCTATGTTTGCAGAAAATCAAGGTGTATTTATAAAAGAACGACAAAACGAATTTCATCTCGGAGCTGGAATCGCATATTTAGCCTCTCCTAACCTACAATTTGACACCTCTATCAGAACCAATCTAGAAAGAGGATACACCTATATGTATGCCGCAGTAGGCTGTAGTTGGCGCTTAGATTTACACAAAGATTCATTTAAAACCACCGCTAAAGAAAATAGGCCAAAACGAATTAAAAAACGCGGCGGTTTCTTTTCAAGATTATTTAAACGGAACTAATGACCATGATTCAAATAAAAGAACTTTACACCCCGAAGGAACTAAAAACATTTGTTGAGTTTCCTTTTAGCCTCTATAAAAATAATAAGTACTGGGTTCCTCCTATTATAAAGGACGAAGTCGCAAGTTTTGACCCGACAGAAAACCCCGTTTTCAAACATGCAGAAGCGCGTTATTTTATTGCTTTAAAAGACGGTGAAATTGTAGGACGTGTCGCCGCGATAGTAAATTGGGTAGAGGTTAGAGATCAGAAAATAAAAAAGATGCGTTTTGGATGGCTCGATATGATCGATGATATTGAAGTTACCAAGGCTTTATTAAATGAGGTGAGAATCATTGGACAATCACATCAATTAACATTTATGGAAGGCCCTGTTGGCTTTTCCAACTTAGATAAAGTAGGTGTACTTACCGAAGGATTTGACCATTTAGGTACCATGATCACTTGGTATAATCATGCCTATTATAAAGATCACTTTGAACAGTTAGGTTTTACAAAAGGCAAGGTGTTTCTAGAAAACAAAATGGATTTTTCAAACATCCAACCTAAGTATTTTGAACGGATTTCCACTTTGGTTGAAAAACGCTATGGACTAAGGGCTTTAAACTTTAAGAAAACAGCGGATGTAATGCCTTATGTAAACGAAATGTTCGACTTGTTTAATGAGTCTTATGCATCTCTCGCTTCTTTTGTCCCTATATCGGACATTCAAAAAGAATATTTCAAAAAAAAATACATCAGTTTTATAAACCCTGAATACATCCAATTTGTAATGGATAAAGAAGGAAAAATGGTCGCTTTTGGAATTACAATGCCTTCCTTTTCTACCGCATTACAAAAAGCAAATGGGAAACTATTTCCTTTTGGAATTTTCCATTTATTAAGGGCTAAAAAGAAAAGTAAAGAAATTATTTTTTACTTAATTGGAATCCACCCTGATTATCAAAATAAAGGAGTGACTTCTATCTTATTCAGAGAATATCACAAAGCCTTTGAAAAGAATGGTATTGAGACCTGTATTCGCACCCCTGAGTTAGAAGAAAACACCGCGATTCACCAATTATGGAAAAATTTCAAACCAGTGACACATAAAAAAAGGTGTACCTACCTTAAAAACATATAATGCAATTATTTTATAATAAAACCATACAGCAAGGCGATGTTGATTTTACTTTTGACAAACAAGAAAGTAAGCACATCGTTCGCGTATTACGCAAAACAGAAGGAGATATTTTAACCATTACCAATGGACTAGGAAGCTTGTTTATCTGCGAGGTTATATTGGCCAGTGATAAAAAATGTAGGGTACAAATAAAGGAAGTACAGCAGCACACCAACGAAAGAAAATACCGCTTACATATCGCCATCGCTCCAACGAAACTAAACGATAGACTGGAGTGGTTTTTGGAAAAAGCAACCGAAATTGGAGTGGATGAAATAAGCCCTATTATCTGTGATCATTCTGAAAGAAAAGTAATCAAACACGAGCGCATGGAAAAAATAATTCATGCGGCCGCTAAACAGTCTCTAAAATACCATTTCCCCGTATTAAACCCTGCGATAAAATTAAGTGAGTTTCTCGCCACAAAAAAAACTGGTAATTTACTCATTGCACATTGCGAAGAAACGGATAAAAAATCGTTAAAATCAGTACTAAAGGAATCTGAAAATTACACGATTCTAATAGGTCCAGAAGGAGACTTTTCCACAAAAGAAATCGCGCTTGCCTTGCTGCATAAATATATTCCTGTATCTTTGGGTACAAGCCGCTTACGAACAGAAACTGCAGGAATAGTTGCTGTACACAGTATTGCGTTTGCCAATGAATAATGAAAAAACAAGCCTTATTATTACTCCTCTTTAGTGCCTCTTATCTCTTAAACACCCTCCAATTACAGGGACAGGAAGTGGCTATTTTAAAATACCAAGGTGGTGGTGATTGGTATGCAAACCCTACGGCAGTTCCGAATCTAATTCAATTCTGTAATGCGAATATTGGAACTAGAATTAATGAGAAGCCTGTGACTATAGAAGCTTCCGACAAAGACATTTTAAATTACCCCATGGTATTTATGACAGGACATGGGAATGTGTTTTTTTCTGACATGGATATTCAAAACCTACGTTTATATCTTTTATCTGGAGGTTTTTTACACATTTCAGATAATTATGGATTGGATAAATACATACGTCGAGAATTAAAAAAATTATTCCCAAAGGCATCCCTACAAGAAATCCCTACAAATCACCCGATATATCAGCAACCCTATGCATTTAAAAACGGCCTGCCTAAAATACACGAACACGACCTAAAACCCGCACAAGGTTTTGGCCTATTTGTAGAGGGCAGAATGCTTGTTTTTTATGATTACGAAACCGACTTAAGTGACGGTTGGGAGGATGCTTCGGTACACGGGAATAGTAATAGCACTCGACAAAAAGCCCTGCAAATGGGAAGTAATATTATTGCGTTCGTCTTTAGCCATTAATCATGAAGGAATTAGAGACGCTAAATACCAATTTCAAGAATAACAGGCCATGGATCTTGTTTTTATACATCCCGCTTAGAAGCTTAGAAACGGAAACAAACACCAAGGACACCTCTTTAGAAAAATCATTCAAAAAGCTTCGCTCCAGATGTACACAGGCAATTCAGCATACACATCCTAGATTTTTAACTACCAAGATGGTTTATAAATTATCATATATAATGAATTACTCTTTTTAAAACAACAACAACTGTCACTGAAGGAGCAGGAGATAAAAACATAGAGTTAAGTAACTTATTGTTACTTTTACAAAGCAATGGAAACACAGCATTAGATGCTTAGATTTGGATGCTTACACCCCACTATCTATCGTGACATATTGCCCTAAACACCCCTAAAACTAATAGGATGTATCAATTCGTAAAAATATATTTCCAGGCAGGTTTATACTGCTATTTTCAAAAGATAAGCGTTGTAGGAAAAGAAAACATCCCTCGAAAAGGCGCGGTCATGTTTATTTCTAATCATCCAAATGCATTATTAGACCCGCTGTTAATAGGAATCACAAACAACCGAAAAAGTAATTTTTTAACCAGAGCAGGGGTTTTTAAAAACAAATCTATCATTCGTTTTTTCACCATGATGAAAATGATTCCTATCTACCGCATACGAGACGGTTGGTCTAATCTCAGTAAAAATGAAGCGATTTTTGAAACCTGTTATGATTTATTAAATACTCAAGAAGCCCTCGTAATTTTTGCAGAAGGAAGTCACAATATAAAAAAGAGAATTAGACCATTAAGCAAAGGGTTTACACGGATATTATTCGGAACAGTCGATAAATACCCCGAACTCCCAATCTCCATCATCCCAGTCGGAATCAATTACAGTAATTCAGTGAATTTCCCCTGCCAAGTCTCCATTCACTATGGTACTCCCATTGATGTAACAAAACATTATTCAAAAGACACGCTTAAAAATTCGATAGATTCCCTAAAAGAAGTAGTGAGTAATTCCTTAAAAGAATTGACCGTACATATAGAAGATCAACAAAATTACCAACTTATAAAAAACAACCTAGACGCTTTAGAAGTAGATTACCTAAATCCTAAAAAATCAAATAAAATATTAAAAAGGTTACTGAGAAAGACACTCCATAAGAAAAAAATAACAACGCCCATAAATTGGTGGAGTCCCTTATATCTAATCCTCTTATTAAACAGTTTAATTCCATGGCTACTATGGAAAAAAGCTTCGAAAAATATTCAGGAAATAGAATTCCTATCCACCTTTAGGTTTGCTTTTTTCATCACGCTATTCCCTTTATTTTACCTGTTTCAGAGTCTCGCTATTTTATTTATTTTTGGAGGACCTTGGCATTGGTACTATTTGCTTTTTTGTTTCCTAGCGGGGTTTCTATATGTAAAACTGGCACCTCTTCGTTGCTAAAAGCATCCTGAATTAGTTGTTGAATGTTGGTTCTAATGCCTTTTTTTACAAGGGCATTATTACTCATTTTAGGATAGACCCTATTCGATAAAAACACATAGACTATTTCAGATTCCGGATCTGCCCAGGCAAAAGTTCCTGTAAATCCACTATGCCCAAAACTCTTATCAGAAACACAACCACAGGTAGAAGCTCCCTCAGAGTTCAATTGAGGTTTGTCAAAACCCAATCCTCTTCGTATGTTCTCTTTTTCGAAATGACGTCTTGTAAATGTATCGATCGTTGCTGTTTTAAAAAATCGCTTTCCACCATAAAACCCTCTTTGTAAATACAGTTGCATCAGCTTCGCAATATCATTTGAATTCCCAAACAATCCCGCATTTCCACTGACACCATTTAGCATCGCAGCCCCCATATCGTGTACATACCCTTGCACTAATTGATGTCTAAAATAATCATCCTGCTCCGTCGGAACTATCCTAGATTTATTTATTTTATTCAGCGGATTGTACATCAGTGAATTAGCCCCCAAAGGCTTGTAAAAAAGACGTGTATTCAACACATCCATCTTTTCTGAATACGTATCTTCCACGTATTTCTTAAACAAATAAAACGGCAATCCACTGTATTTATAACCGCTTTTCTCTCGCTGTGGAATGTCCACAATTCGTTGGAATATTGTATCCATATAATCCACTCTCAAATATAAATCTCGCGCCACTTTTATAGGAAACATCCTTGATCTAGTCTTGCGATAATATTTTAATGAGGGCAGTTTTGTGACACTGTCTATCGTTTTTAAATAAAAAGGAATCCATGCCTTTAGCCGACCATTATGTGACAGCGCTTCTCTAATGGTTACCGTATCCTTATTAGAGCCCTTTAAAAGAGGCATAATTTCTCCTAAGGTATTGTTTAATGTAAACTTTCCAAGCTCCTGACTCCTCATAATCATTGGTAGGCCCCCTAATATTTTGGTCAAAGATGCTAAATCATAAACATCGTCCTTCCTAACCTTACGCAGTTTTTTATACGTATGATATCCATAGGCTTTATAAAAAATAACCTTCCCTTTTCTAGCGACAAGAACTTGCATACCTGGCGCCATTTTTTCAGAAATCACCTCGCTAGCAATCGCATCTATCTTATCCAATATAGCATGATTCATTCCTACTTCCTCCGGAATACCATATTTCAATCGATGCAATGAAGAACTCATTAAACCATGTCCTTCAGAAAAATATCTATTGATAGATACCGGTAATTTCCCCTTGCTTTTAAGAGCTCCAAAAATCATTTGTCCAGCAACTTCTTGAGCGACTTTACTATTTTGATAGCAAACTAAGAGTCCTTCTATATTTTCATAAGTTTTAACATCTAATAAACTATATGGACTCGCAAAAATATTTAATATCACCTGTTTTTCACGGGCTATTTCCTGCATCCAAACCAATTCCTTGGCCTTAAACTTAAATGATTTCCAAGGGTTTTTATTAGACTTATGATAGCCAATAATCACTAAGTTAAAGTCCTTTAACTTCCTTTGAATCACATCAATGGTGTTTCCTTTAACAACCGTAATTTCCGTGTAATTTCGGAGCATTTTTAAAAAATCATCATTGGGAGCATCTCCAAATTTAACATACGCAATGCGCTTCTTATCTAAATTTTGAACAGGAAATACATTGTCTGCATTTTTAATAAGGCTGATCGAATTTTCAACTAATTTTTTATGTAATAATCGGTCCGTAATTGTATTCAAATCTTGATTCAAATGTGCCAATACTACCGGTTTTATGCTATGTAAACCTGCCCAATATTTCGCCTTTAATATTTTTCGAACCGAAATATCTAAGCGGTCTTCTGTTAGAATCTTTTCCTTAATTGCACTTCTGATCGTTGCCACTGCAAGCCCCACATCTTTAGGAAATAATAAGACATCATTTCCGGCTAACAAGGCTGCCAAATCTATCGCTCCAGGCTTGGCAAAATTAGCCACTCCGTTCATATTTAAAGCATCCGTAATAATTAAGCCTTTAAATCCTAAGTCCTTTTGTAGGATATTGGTAATAATAGCATACGATAACGAGGAAGGTAAATTTGGATTTGACTCCAAACTTGGCACACTCAGATGCGCCGCCATAATACTCGTTAAACCATTTTTAAATAGCTGTTTGTACGGATATAATTCTACAGAATCAATCCTTTCTTTCGTGAAATCAACTATAGGTAGCGTTTTATGAGAATCGGTAGCTGTGTCTCCATGTCCAGGAAAATGTTTGGCATTGGCTAAAACACCTTCGCCTTGCATTCCGAGAGTAAAGGCCACCGCCTTGGAGGCCACATTGAATTTATTTTCACCAAAAGACCTATTTCCAATGATAGGATTGTTAGGGTTTGTATTCACATCTACCACAGGGGCAAAGTTGATATGAATCCCCATCCTCTTACAGTGTTTACCCAGTTGTTTTCCGAAATCACGTATCAAACTATCGTTTCTAATAGCCCCTAAAGTCATGTTCCAAGGGTATCTAAACGTATGTTTCAAACGCATGTCTAATCCCCATTCCCCATCAAAACCAATTAATAAAGGAACCTTGGATAGTTTTTGATACTTATTGTTAAGTCTTGCTTGAGCTTCAGGAGTTCCTTGCATAAAAATAAGTCCCCCTATTTCATAGTTCACAATTAAACGCTGGATAAAAGCAGTATGTTTTTTGTCTTTATTAGAATAGGCTGCCACCATAAACAGCTGCCCTATTTTTTGATCAATAGACATATTGCTCATTAAAGAATCCACCCATTTCTCCTGTGATACAGCATCTTTGGTCACTAATGGATCACTATTCTGAGCGATTATAAAAAAAGGTAAGAGAATATAAAGTAGGAAGGATAATGGCAATTTTAATTTCATAGCAACAATTTAAACGGCAAAAACTAATAGAATGGTAGTCGTATAAAAAGGGGGCATCTCGCCCCCCTTTTGAAACATTTTTAATTAAAATAACGTTTATGCCAACTCATTTTTGCGGCGACTTCCCATTGGCTATCAAATACACCTTTGGTAGCAACCAAGTTATTAAACACCGTAGTGTTTTCAGTTATTTTAGTATCTTTCACTAAATCATTAAATCTAGCCAAACTCACAACTTCTATATCGTTATCACCTCGAAAAGCAGTTTGCATGCGATCCAATAATTGAACATTAAATTTCTTTTCCATCTGTTTGATAAAAAAGACAGAAGAATCGATAGAACATCCCGATGCTCCTGTAGTATTCTCATCAATTCCCAAGATGATAAATTGATTATATTTTACCACAAAAGCACCATTTAAGGCGTCTCCATGATGCGTCCATCCGGCTACAAACACGGCTAATTCCTCTTCTATTTGCGCCACTTCTCCCGCTGTAAAAGCTCTGTTAGATTGATAAATCCACACCCTAGCATCTTCTGGTAATTTATTAAAATCTAGTACCATAATTAACTTAATTTATTATTAAAGCTACGTAATTTTATAGCCGTCAATACTTTTTTTGTATACAAAGGAAAATCTGATTTCTGAATCCATGCATAATAACCTAAGTCTTTCGCTAAAATAGCTTCCACTTCTTTCCCTTTGTATTTTCCGAAAGTAAACACTTCTTTTCCATCCTCATTAAACATAATAAAACCAGCAAAATCTGCCCTTTTATTATGTGTAGAAAACTCACTTAAACTCTTGACATCATTCTCTAAATCTGGATATTTATCCAATTGCGCCAATAAAATTTCGTAGGTAGCATTGGTATCTGCTTCCGCAGAATGTGCACCTTCCAAATCTTGACCACAATAAAATTTATATCCAGCAGACAAGGTGCGTTGTTCTTTTTTATGAAAGATCACCTGCACATCTATCGCCACACGATTTTTCATGTCAAAATCAATTGCAGCACGTAACATTTCCTCTGCCAATAAAGGAATATCAAACCTATTAGAATTAAATCCTGCCAAATCACAGTCTTTAATTAACAAACTAACTTCCCTTGCTAACTCTTTAAATGTAGGCTCATTGGCTACTTTTTCATCCGTAATATGATGAATGGCCGTAGACTCCTTAGGAATTTTCATTTCTGGGTTTACTAACCAAGTTTTACTTTCCTTATTCCCATTAGGGAAAATTTTAAGAATTGAAATTTCTACAATTCTGTCGTGTGCTATATTAATACCCGTCGTTTCTAGATCAAAGAATACAATCGGTTTCGTCAAATTTAATTCCATCGAATTTACTTATATTTATAATGAGTCGTTCGTAAATAACCAACCTTACTCGTGCAATAATTCATTTTTATAATTCTCTATTTCCGCCTTAAATTTAGGAGGAAGCTCCGGCATTTTAAAATTGTATTTCTCTAAAATAGAGAGTATAATCTCAGCAACTATCAGTCTTGATGATGGTTTATCATCTGCTGGCACCACATACCAAGGTGCTTTTTCCGTAGACGTATTATTTAAAATATCCTGATAACAATCCTGATAATCATCCCAACGTCTGCGTTCTTTTAAATCTCCTGGTTCAAATTTCCAGTTTTTAGATTTAATATTTAACCTGCGCAACAAGCGTTTTTTCTGTTCGTCTTTTGACAAATGTAAAAATACTTTAATAACAATCGTTCCATTGTTAGAAATATGATTTTCAAAATTCACCATGGCCTCCATTCTTTCCACATAAAGTCCTGGTTTAATCGCCTCCTCAGTTGCCAATCCAGGAATATTTTCCGCGACTACTATTTCAGGCCTCACCCTAGATATTAACACATTTTCATAATGTGTTCTATTAAAAACAGAAAATTTACCCCGCTCTGGCAATGCCATATAATGGCGCCATAAATAATCAAATTTCAACTCCCGTTTACTCGGAGACTTAAAACTATGAACGTTAATCCCTCTAACATTAAAGTCTTTAAACACTTCCCGAATCAAACTATCCTTCCCAGAAGTGTCCATTCCCTGTAAACAAACCAATACAGAATGCTTCCCTTCCGCATACATAGCTTCTTGAATTTTACTGATTTTAGCTCGGATTTTAACAAGTTTCTTTGCTGCATTCTTCAATTCTACCTTGGTCTTAAGTTCTGAAATGACCACCGGTTTTTCTACTATATATTTTTTCATATATCTTTAATTTACGACCTGTGAAAGATACATTAATTTAAGAAAAGACACAAAATTATACAGATTCATATTATAACGTTCATCGTAAGGAACGTAAAAGCAACTTGCCTTTTCCCCCAACAAATAAAGCACCAAATAAATGGAAAAATGAGAATACATACCCAGCACCAAGCACCATAACACAATTAAATTCAGGCTACTTTGGGCGTTCCCCAAGGGTCGGGCTATACGCTCATACGCTTCACTTTTTTAGAAGAAAAAAAAGTTGCAGGGTAACCGCTTCTATCCCTAACGCATGCATAGAAAAGACAATAAAAATACGTCCACATAACAGCTATAAAATTGAGTATCTTCAGAAACAGCCATAGTAGCAATCGAAAGACACCCCATAACATCCATCCATAAAAGCCTTAATTTCCTACTCCTTATCCCGGAAAGACGTTGCATGCCACGTTTCACCAGACCGAGTATCTCCAGAAGTACAGATGAATAAGGGGGAGTTGGGATCTCTCTTCTATAAAAGAACCTGGACCGGAAAGACTAAAATTAACAGATTGGTTTAGATAAAAAAAGCTGTAAATTCTAAAAAACTGCTACAATTATGCAATCCTTTATCAGACATATAGATACTATTTTAAAGTACTTAATAATAAAACACTAATGAGAATACGGAACCGCAAAGCCCTCACTGGAAGGGATCATTCAATATCAACCAATTTAGAATTATAAGACCTTTAGATTTTCCACCATTTGTAATGACCTAAATTTACACATAATTATACCTAACCATAGAAAATGTGACTCCCTCCGTTTTATGCCACATGTTTCAGCCCAAACACTATAAATACAGCCTGTTATTTACGGAAATCACACAGGGATCACGTGGCTTACCAAAGGCATTAATTACTAACAGGAAAACACTAGAATTATGAATTCATTGATTCCTGTTTACCGTTTTTGAACAGAAAAAACACGGTCTTCATTAAAGAAATTCTTTTTCTTTAATGAAAAGAAACAATTCAACCCCCCCCTAAAGTATTAAAAACAACCTGCTTAAAACAATAAATTGATAGAAGAAAACCAAAAAGGACTGTCTTCGAATTATTGAAAATACACAAGGAGAAATTTCAGTAACTATTGATTGTAATAAACCAGAGTACCGTGTAACAAGACGAGAAAATTAACAGGCTATAACACATCCGGTGTCATTTTAATCGCTAGGTATTGAATTTAGTTTCACTTTCCCATTTCTTTTAAAATTCTACCCAATGCTCCTTTGGTTCCATCTGTAATAGTTTTGCTGACAGCAGGAGAGTTCCAATAAGAGTTCCCCTTATGAGTATTGTGTTTTGTGTGTAATAATAATTTCCCGTTTCTATCATAATAGTGCATTTCTACTTCCGTATCCTTACTTTGACCTATCGGAATAAACATACTCGTATATTTAACATCAAAAAATTTAAGTTGTGTCAGAATAATTCCGTCCAATTGATTTCTAGAACAGATACTTTTAATTAATCCGGAATTTATGCTATCAAATCCGTCAAAATCATCAATAACTATTTTTTTTGAATGTATATTTTGACTCGTTAATTCACTTGTCATTACACTATCATAGATTTTCACATTTCCTTGAACTATTTTTCCTGTCATATCTTCGATAACAACTTGACTAAATCCAATTATAGTTGGTTTTTTCAAATTCCCTTCAGATTTGTAAAGTGTTTTTGTCCCTAATGCACCGCAACTAGTGAGTACTATTATTAAAGAAATTAAAAAGAATTTTAATATATATTTCATGTTTTTTTTTTAAAAATTATGTAGAACGCTTCGCTTCTCACAGTAAAGAGTTAATATCTTCAAACCTCCCTGTTGGCTTTTCGTTTTATTCCTTCGATTCTATTGTTTTTCCTCCGTTTTTAACAAATTCTTTTTCATCCTCTTCCTTTATTAATTCTGGAGCAGCAAGTCTTTTTTGTTTTCCTATTTTAGTTGAAATAGTTGATGTTTTTTGATTCTTATTTACATTTTGGACTTTTAAGGAATTCGAATAATCAAGCTCCATTTGTTCCTTATCATAACTCTTTAGACTCATGTATAGATTCGCGTAAATAATCACTCGACTATCTGTATTCAGGAATAATTCATTAGAAAAATAGCTATTTGATACTTCGTAAGCTTGTTCTGTGCTTTTTAGATTTAATTTACCGGAGCTATAAAGATTATGAATTTCCCTCATTTTATCAATTAAAGCCTTAGTACTACTGTTTTTAAAGTTTTCTTTTTTTGAAGAGGCTTCAAAACAAGTTCTAATTGTTGCTGCGTTTTTTTCTAAAATTATAATATGAGTCTTTAAAAGAGTCGCTATTTGTAGTCGCTGTTGATAATATTTAAGTGTGTTTTTATTCTCATGAACGGCAAACTGCGCGGATACATAATGTCTTATAAATAAATCTTTATACTCTTTCGGTGTTGCTTTCTTCAAAATATTTTGTTTTAAAAGCGATTTTTCGAAAGCTTCAAAAGATTGTTTTCCATTCACTAAACTTTTATAAAAACATTCAGTAATATAATTGGTCCTATCGGTAATACTTTGATTCGTTATTTTAATCCTCAACGTATCTGATGGAATAGATTCGTTTTTTATTGCTATTGCAATCGTTTCCAACTTTAGTTGTTTATTTGTAGATACTGTATTACAGGAACATAAAATAAAAGAGGTTACTAAAAGAAATATAAATTTGTTTTTCATGCAATGTTTATTTTTTATTAATGAAAGCTAAGGATTGAAATATTGGTAATGCAGGGTTTATAGCACTACTTTTTATCCCAAACGCAATGTTTTTTTATAGTTTAATATTGTTATTGTTACTCAATTGCCTGTATTACTTATGTTTCTTAAATGTTTTTATTTAGAATTTAATCACTTAAAACTAAACTAACAAAACTAGACATTCCATTGTGGTGCATTCTTAATAATTGTTTTACGTGACTCATATGTTGGTTTACCTGCCATCTATTCTCATTTAGTGATTAATTACCACTAAGTAAAACCAAAATCGTTTAGGGGTCAACATGCTCCGTTACAAAAATGAGCGCTCTTAATAATTAGAGGGGGCAGCTTACTCCGGAATATCCATTAATTATAGAATCAATTTCTAAAGTATGATTAAACGTGAAATTAAGGTCTTTAGAAATAATATCATTATAATCAGATTTCTCTTTTATTTCAGCAACTAATTCATGCTGCTTTCTCAAAATAGCCGGAGCATTTTTTACTTTTTAAAGAATACTTCCTTCTAGTCTTATGCTACGACATTGCAACAAAGAATGAACAGCAATTTCTAAAATATTTTCAACGTTGTATTTATCCATTCCAATATATTTACAGGCTACACTAAAAAGAGCAGGTCGATATTTATACCCCACCCTGGTGGTTCAATTTCATCCTGTCAAAATCAGTCCACTCTCCAAATCTAATTTTCTTTTCTCTTCAAAAAACATCGAAATGTCTGTTTTACATGAACGCTTGCGCTATTCCAAGTGGACTTGTGTTGCGCCTGCGACAAGTACATTGGGAATAACGCCTGTTGTAAAACGTTTTTTATTCATCATAATATTTTATTTTTCTTGTATTAATAAATAGAAGTTTACCTTCAAAATATTCTTTTTTTTCTATCCAATTATAAAATTCATCATATACATATTCAAAAGTCCATCGGTTCATATTTCCTGTCATATGGTCATATCTTAATTCGTCAATAACATCATTGTTTTTGTTGTATTCAGAAGTAATTTCATCAGATAAATACTCAGACATCCCCATATATGTGTAGTGTTCCTCATATATTTTTCGCTTTTGATTATCATAAGTGTAAATATGTTTCTGAAAAACAGTACTATCTTCCTCATAAACTATTTCTTCTCTTAAATTATCAAATATATCATGTCTGTAATAAATAAATAAATTGGGATGATCGGAACTATTCCTGTACTGTTTAGCTCTAATACGATTTTTGTTATTATCATATTCAAATGTTGCTCTTTCATTAATTTTTTTACCATCTTCACTTCCGATAATAGTCTCTACCATATTGTCTTTTTCATCATATTTGAAATTCCAAAAATCTATTTTATTATTAAAACTCAAGCTTCTATCTATTGCCTTATATTTTAATTTACCGTGATATTCATATGTAAGTATTTTAATAGGTTTTCCATACTTAGTAAAAACCTGACTTTGTGTAATATTTCCCTCTTTATTAAAAGTACGAGAGACGGTTCTACTTTCACTGTAAAATCTTTTGATGTGAAGCTCTTGTTTTGTTTTTTTGTCTGAACGATCAATTACTTTTAATGAATCTTCTTTTACAAATTTAACTAAGCCGTTAAGATTATAGTCATTCAAATCATTGCTCCTGTTTTTTTGAGCAATTAAATTCACTGAAAATAATAAGATGAGAAATGTATAATAGAATTTAATGTTCATTTATTTAATGTTTTACAACGCCTCTATATCCAAAACAGGAACCCTAAAGTTGACGGTATATCAATAATACCTAGAGCACTACAGTAGATGTTGAATTATTATTTTAAATATAGTTAATAATTTAAATTTACAACGGATAACTATGAGTTATAGTATCAAACAGACACTTTTATGCAGTTTTTACTATACTTATATCTTTTTCACTAGAGTTAATTCCATAGGGAACGGTGTGTTTTTTAGCTGTATGAATTGCTTTAATCACGTTATTATCCCTAAAAAGAGGACTATTACGTATTTTAAGACTTCGAATGCACCTACTTATTCCAATAATCGTTAAAACAGTGATTTTAGG